>NZ_FULE01000096.1 GCF_900163965.1 Vibrio ruber DSM 16370 | reverse complement strand
TAATCGTAGATCAGAATGCTACGGTGAATACGTTCCCGGGCCTTGTACACACCGCCCGTCACACCATGGGAGTGGGCTGCAAAAGAAGCAGGTAGTTTAACCTTCGGGAGGACGCTTGCCACTTTGTGGTTCATGACTGGGGTGAAGTCGTAACAAGGTAGCGCTAGGGGAACCTGGCGCTGGATCACCTCCTTACGTGAAGATATTTTGGATGAGTGTCCACACAGATTGATTCGGTTTATAGCAAAGAGAGTCTGGGGCTATAGCTCAGCTGGGAGAGCGCTTGCATGGCATGCAAGAGGTCTGCGGTTCGATCCCGCATAGCTCCACCATCTTTAAGGGTTTTTGATAAAGAATCTTTAAACATGGTTTTGTAGATACAAAATCCTTGCTCTTTAACAATTTGGAAAGCTGACAAAATAATGTTTGTTTCTTTGGAAACAGATGATTATTTGTAAAAGTTCTCAATCCTTTCTCGAAAGAGAAAGACCAACACAATCAAGTGTTCTTGGGAATGCACAGGTAACTGTGTATTCAAATTGAGTCCGGCAAAACCAAGTCACACACTCATGTATAAAATATTGTGTGACACCTAGGTTACTAATAATGCAGCTCGAAACTTCTTCGGGTTGTATGGTTAAGTGACTAAGCGTACACGGTGGATGCCTTGGCAGTCAGAGGCGATGAAGGACGTACTAACTTGCGATAAGCGCAGATGAGGCAGTAAGAGCCACTTGAGTCTGCGATTTCCGAATGGGGAAACCCAGCTGCAGCAGCAGTTATCATTAAGTGAATCCATAGCTTAATGAGGCGAACCGGGAGAACTGAAACATCTAAGTACCCCGAGGAAAAGAAATCAACCGAGATTCCGAAAGTAGCGGCGAGCGAAATCGGACTAGCCCTTAAGCTTTTAGAGCGTTAGGTGAAGTGTCTGGAAAGGCACGCAATAAAGGGTGATAGCCCCGTAACCGACGGCGTTGTTTAAGTGAAATCGAGTAAGGCGGGACACGTGATATCCTGTCTGAATATGGGGGGACCATCCTCCAAGGCTAAATACTCCTGACTGACCGATAGTGAACCAGTACCGTGAGGGAAAGGCGAAAAGAACCCCTGTGAGGGGAGTGAAATAGAACCTGAAACCGTGTACGTACAAGCAGTAGGAGCCTCTTTATGGGGTGACTGCGTACCTTTTGTATAATGGGTCAGCGACTTATATTCAGTGGCAAGGTTAACCGATTAGGGGAGCCGTAGCGAAAGCGAGTGTTAACTGCGCGTTTAGTCTCTGGATATAGACCCGAAACCGAGTGATCTAGCCATGGGCAGGTTGAAGGTTGAGTAACATCAACTGGAGGACCGAACCGACTAATGTTGAAAAATTAGCGGATGACTTGTGGCTAGGGGTGA
>NZ_FULE01000061.1 GCF_900163965.1 Vibrio ruber DSM 16370 | reverse complement strand
TAATCGTAGATCAGAATGCTACGGTGAATACGTTCCCGGGCCTTGTACACACCGCCCGTCACACCATGGGAGTGGGCTGCAAAAGAAGCAGGTAGTTTAACCTTCGGGAGGACGCTTGCCACTTTGTGGTTCATGACTGGGGTGAAGTCGTAACAAGGTAGCGCTAGGGGAACCTGGCGCTGGATCACCTCCTTACGTAAAGATATTTTGGATGAGTGTCCACACAGATTGATTCGGTTTATAAGCAAAGAGAAATTGCACCGTGGTTTTTCTGAGTTCAAGGAAGGCAATTGACGAGGGAAGGCGTTTACATCAGTAAATAACTGACCGAGGATAAGCAGCCTGACGCAGAAATCAGGGAAAGCACACAGCAAGAGATGGGTCTGTAGCTCAGGTGGTTAGAGCGTTCGCCTGATAAGCGAGAGGTCGGTGGTTCAAGTCCACTCAGACCCACCAAAATCATTTTCTTCTGCGTTAGATTGTTCGTTGCATATTGATATATGCGGCCTCACAATCTGCCTTGAATAAAACGATTTGAAGAAATATCTAAAGATGGGGCTATAGCTCAGCTGGGAGAGCGCCTGCCTTGCACGCAGGAGGTCTGCGGTTCGATCCCGCATAGCTCCACCATCTTTAAGGGTTTTTGATAAAGAATCTTTAAACATGGTTTTGTAGATACAAAATCTTTGCTCTTTAACAATTTGGAAAGCTGACAAAATAATATGTGTTTCTTTGGAAACAGATGATTATTTGTAAAAGTTCTCAATTCTTTCTCGAAAGAGAAAGACCAACACAATCAAGTGTTCTTGGGAATGCACAGGCAACTGTGTATTCAAATTGAGTCCGGCAAAACCAAGTCACACACTCATGTATAAAATTATTGTGTGACACCTAATTAGTTGATGATATCAACCCTTAGGTTTTTGCGCTGAGGATTTTTGCCTGAGACAAGGCAGCAAGAAGGATGTCGCAGGGCGCTATCGTCTGATAGCAACCAAGCAGCCTTCGATGCTAACGCCGTATTCAGGGAAAAAGACCAAGCAAAAAAGACTTCTTCGGGTTGTATGGTTAAGTAATTAAGCGTACACGGTGGATGCCTTGGCAGTCAGAGG
>NZ_FULE01000094.1 GCF_900163965.1 Vibrio ruber DSM 16370 | reverse complement strand
CTAAATAACTGTTCCTAAATGTAGATCACCGGAGAATAAAAAAGAAAGGAACTCGGTAGCGTTTGTGCGATCTGATTAGTCGCCAAACCCACAAATCAACAACCACTACCGAGAGCCATGATTCTAACATTACCTGACCGTGCAGAGCGACGCCGAATTATCAAAAAAATGCACAAGACAAAGGATAAAGACCATTATCGCCGTTTGAATGCCATATTACTTTTGGCTAGCGGACAAACTGTCACCAAGGTTTCTTTGTTATTGGCAGCCGCCCGTTCATCGGTAAACCGCTGGATTCACTGGTACACCGAATACGGACTCGAAGGATTAGAAAGTACCACTCGTGGCAGGGCGCAGAAATTACCTTTTGTTCAGATAGCCGCAATCTTGAAGACATTGATTGCAATGAGCCCACAGCACCTTGGTTACCAGCGCTCCCGCTGGAGTACAGAGTTGATGGCAATGGAAGTGAACCGGATCTTTGACCTGAAGGTTCATGCATCAACGATTCGCCGCTGGTTGCCAAAACTTGGGATAGTCTGGCGCAGAGCTGCACCAACACTCCATATCAAAGATCCTGAAAAAGAAGAGAAACTTGCCCGTATCAGGCAAGCTTTAGAACAATGTAATGTTGACCACCCGGTCTTTTACGAAGATGAAGTGGATATTCATCTGAACCCGAAAATAGGAGCAGACTGGATGCATCAGGGAAAAGGCCAGCAAAAGAAAGTGATCACACCGGGACAAAATGCTAAGCATTATCTGGCCGGAGCGCTGCATGCGACAACAGGGAAAGTTACCTATATTGCCAGTACCAGCAAGAGTTCAGAGCTATTTATTGCGATGCTGGAATGCTTGAAACGCCAATATCGACGAGCAAAAACCATCACGCTGATTGTCGATAATTACATCATTCATAAAAGTAAAAAGACTCAGAGCTGGCTGAAGTTAAATCCCAAGTTTATTCTACTGTTTCAGCCGGTTTATTCTCCGTGGGTGAACAAGATAGAGAAGCTTTGGCACGCTTTGCATGAAACAGTGACCCGGAACCATCAGTGTAAAACGATGTGGCAATTATTGCAGCGGGTACGTTACTTTATGGATAACGTTTCACCATTTCCCGGTAGCGGTTATGGTTTGATGAGAGTGGAGCATAATTAGGATCAGTTATTTAG
>NZ_FULE01000091.1 GCF_900163965.1 Vibrio ruber DSM 16370 | reverse complement strand
CCGCTAGCCAAAAGTAATATGGCATTCAAACGGCGATAATGGTCTTTATCCTTTGTCTTGTGCATTTTTTTGATAATTCGGCGTCGCTCTGCACGGTCAGGTAATGTTAGAATCATGGCTCTCGGTAGTGGTTGTTGATTTGTGGGTTTGGCGACTAATCAGATCGCACAAACGCTACCGAGTTCCTTTCTTTTTTATTCTCCGGTGATCTACATTTAGGAACAGTTATTTAGTTGACTGAATGTTAATTTTTGGACTCGTCTTACATAAGACATTGCAGCCGAAATATTAGAATTAAAACTTTTCATCACTTCATTTAAATGAGTAATCTCTTGCTCAGATACTACTAAAACCTTCTTATTTCCATATTCAGCCATATATACTTAACCCAACTGTTAAAGAATCGATATTCCATTAATTATATAGCGATAAAGGTTATTAATTTTTTCAGACATGTCAATCTTGTTTGTGTGTCATTTTTGCTCACAATATCTATGGATAATTAATTTTACATCATCTGTTCAATATATGTTTTCACTAAAGTCTATTATTAATTTACGCAAAATACACTTATTCACAGAACTCCAAGTTAAAAGAAGGCGCGAAGCCGGACTCTATCCGCCACGCAAAAATACGGGTGATGAATTCACGTCCGGCAGTCATCACCCCTTTTAAAGCCCTGACCAATTCGTTATCACAATATTGGCTGGTTTTCACCGCTCCGGTGGTTTGGTCAACAGAAAGCTCATAGTAGGGCTTAAATACCTGTGCTTGGCGCTCACAGAAAACACCGCCCATTTGCTGCGTGTAAGTCTTCCAGTCGCCTTTGTCGGCAGCTTCGATGATTGCTTTGGCTCTTTCCGGTAAATTCATGATGTCCTTTAATCTGCGCAATTCACGCCATACCGTGACCGAACAGCCGCCCAGTTGCTGAAACTGACGAATGCCCCAACAGGCCGCCCATGCATCCACTCTGGCCGCTGCTTCTAACGGGTCTTCACCATAGATACCACATTCAAGGTTTTCTCCGTCGATATTCTTGGAAATGTATTTGGCAATGTAGCCGGTCGCTGAGCCTTTGTTCGGGTCGATTTTCACTTCGGTAAAGCGGTGCTTATCCGCTCCGGTTTCGTCACCGTCTTCTCTCAGGGCATAGTCACGCATGATATCAACCATCTTCTGATATTGGTGCTTTTCGACAAATAACAGTAAATGCCAGTGTGGGGTGCCGTCGTGTTGCGGCTCAGCCACCCGAAAACCATAAAAGCGGATGTCTAACCGATTCAATTTGGCTCGAATAAGCTGCCACTGTTTATTGAGATAGGCTTGCCCGTCTAACGGGGTCAATCCTTCCCACTTGGGATTGATATCGCCTGATTTGGAATAACTGCGGTGATACTTTGACGGACAGGTGATGGTTAAAAAGGTCGCTTCATGCCCTAAGTCTTGCGCCAACTCTTCAAAGCCTCTGGCTCTGACCATCAGCTCGCCTTTTCTGATTTTCGGGTCTGATACCCCTTTTTGTGACAATTCCAGTAATGAGAAGCGCTGGCCTTGCTCATTGACCGCAAAGGTATTCGATAAGTATTCATGTTGATAGGCTTTTTGTCTGATTCGGGCTTTCAGCGTCAGACGGGAGCAATACAAACTGGTTTTCTTATTGACCTGATTGAGATGATGCAGCACCGTTTCAATATTGCGTCTGAGCGATTTTCTCAGTTTACGTAACCACCACTTTGCATCACTGTAGCGTCCCATTTCACCATGGAGGGAATAGTTTTCTGTGGGAGTAATCACTTGCTGACGGATAAAGCCGCGAACAGTCTCAAGGGCGAGTTCATCATTGAGAAATTGACGACGCAAAGCAAACACGGATTGAGCCAGATGCTTGGCTTTCTCGCGTAAGTCATCCTCACTGAGATTCAATTCCAGTTGGCTGACAGGAACGGACAGCTTAGCCGCGATTTGTTCAGTGGTCGTTCTTAAATAGGTATTGCGCTCAAACTTGGTTGGCTTGCGGAGATACGCTTTCAGCAGTAGTTTTTGTATTTCTACCGGAAAGCAAAAAAGCCTTTGCTGAACAAAGGCTCTGTCATCCCACGCGATTAATGAAAGGTCAATCTCGGTCTGAATCATGGTATCTGTTTTTGTCATTGGCTGGCTTTCCCTTTTGGCGTCAGGGAAAACTCATCCCAACGCTGACCAAAGAAATTGACCGGAGTGAAACGAATCAGTCCGGCCTGATAGAGCTTTTCAACCGTGCCTTGAAAGACTCGTACAGGTAACCGGGTTTTCGGTTGAATGTCGCCTTTCATCGGCCCGTAGTCCGAGCAGACTTTAAACGTCCGCCCGCTCTTCATCCATTTGAGTAAAGTGTGTTGCTCTTGAGTCAGTTCAGGGATTGATTCAGACACGACAACCCCCTTCCTGAGCCAGATGCTCAAGCTTGGTGTGATTGTCCAGCCACCGGTCTAAATCTTCTTTAAGGTAACGAACCGAACGCCCGATTTTAATAAACGGTGGCGCATCGGTGCGGTTGGTGCGTAGCCCCTCCATACGGGACTGCCTGAGGAATGAACGGCTCATACCGATGTAAGCTGCGGTTTCCTGCTCGGTATAAGCGCGTTTTTCAATCGATAGGTTTATGGTTGTCATCGGTGAGTCTCCTTGGTTGATTGAGACTCAAACCATAAGCGTCGCAAACGTCATATGACGCTATCAATGACGCTGACAATGACGTTATGTTTTTCAGGTTCGTTTGACCAGCTTGCGCACCTTGTATACGGTATTCTTGCGAAAGGCTTCATAGCCCATTTCGTTTTCTGTCTCCAGCCCTTTACCGAACCAGCAAATATCATCAGCGCTCATCGACTCAATCACACCATCGACATCATACTGACGCGCTCCGCCTTGCCGGAACTCAGTGCGCATCATATTCCAGATTTTATCGGCTCGGGCGTCAGGGTCTTGTTTGAGTATCCGGTAAACGATTTGCTCAATGGGATGGGTAAGTGCTTCCAACTGAGAAATTGCGGGACTCTGAACACTATTTTCTGCCATAGAGGACTGATGCTGACCACATAGCCGCTCAATGGCCTCTATATCC
>NZ_FULE01000086.1 GCF_900163965.1 Vibrio ruber DSM 16370 | reverse complement strand
TAGCCTCAGGATGGCCTGCCGCGCAGTTGGCATCAGTGATTCCGTGTATCGATACCAGCCAAACCTGCATCGGGATGATGAGGTCGTTGCCAAGTTACAAGAGGCCGTAGAACGTTATCCAGCCTACGGTTTTGGTAAGTTATTTAAGGTGCTCAGACGGTGGGGACATCCATGGAATCATAAACGAGTTTACCGTGTGTACTGTGCTCTGAAACTGAACATGAGACGTAAGGGAAAAAAGCGGTTACCGAAGCGTGAGCCTGCTCCACTTGCGAGCCCGGAGAGGATCAATTGTTGTTGGTCTATCGATTTCATGAGCGATTCATTGGTTTGTGGCAGACGTTTTCGTACCTTTAACGTGGTCGATGATTTCAATCGGGAAGTCTTGGCGATAGAAGTGGACTTAAACCTGCCGACCCCGAGAGTTATTCGTGTGCTGGAGCGGATTATTGCTTGGCGAGGTATGCCGGGCAAATTGAGGATGGATAACGGGCCAGAGTTTATTTCAACCGCGCTGTGTGACTGGGCAGAAAATAACAAGGTAGAGCTGGAATTTATTCGACCGGGTAAGCCAACAGAAAATTCTTATATTGAGCGTTTTAATCGAACCTACCGAACGGAAATTCTGGATATGTATGTTTTTAAAACGCTGAATGAAGTCCGGGATTTGACAGAAAACTGGATGAGGGAATACAACGAAGAAAGGCCACATGACTCACTAAATGATCTCACGCCTTGGGAGTATTTGGAAAGACACGACAGCAGGAA
>NZ_FULE01000083.1 GCF_900163965.1 Vibrio ruber DSM 16370 | reverse complement strand
TAATCGTAGATCAGAATGCTACGGTGAATACGTTCCCGGGCCTTGTACACACCGCCCGTCACACCATGGGAGTGGGCTGCAAAAGAAGCAGGTAGTTTAACCTTCGGGAGGACGCTTGCCACTTTGTGGTTCATGACTGGGGTGAAGTCGTAACAAGGTAGCGCTAGGGGAACCTGGCGCTGGATCACCTCCTTACGTGAAGATATTTTGGATGAGTGTCCACACAGATTGATTTGGTTTATAACAGAGCGTATAGCGTTGTAATTTTCTGTTTTTTGGAAGTTACAAGGCAGACAATGTCCCGTTCGTCTAGAGGCCTAGGACACCGCCCTTTCACGGCGGTAACAGGGGTTCGACTCCCCTACGGGATACCACTTCTTTTGAGAAGTTCGGGTCGTTAGCTCAGCTGGTAGAGCAGTTGGCTTTTAACCAATTGGTCACAGGTTCGAATCCTGTACGACCCACCATTTTCCTCTTTTGGGGAACGCCTGAAAGTGGGCGATTAGCTCAGTTGGGAGAGCACCTGCCTTACAAGCAGGGGGTCACTGGTTCGAACCCGGTATCGCCCACCACTTTCTAACTATTTTTGGCTCAACAATTCAGACCAGCGGTTTAACCGATGTGGTTCGATGTTGTGGCGCTGAAAGTCATTAGAAAGTGTGGCTTGAATGCTCAAGCGTACACATTGCTCTTTAACAATTTGGAAAGCTGACAAAATAATGTTTGTTTCTTTGGAAACAGATGATTATTTGTAAAAGTTCTCAATCCTTTCTCGAAAGAGAAAGACCAACACAATCAAGTGTTCTTGGGAATACACAGGCAACTGTGTATTCAAATTGAGTCCGGCAAAACCAAGTCACACACTCATGTATAAAATATTGTGTGACACCTAATTAGTTGATGATATCAACCCTTAGGTTTTTGCGCTGAGGATTTTTGCCTGAGACAAGGCAGCAAGAAGGATGTCGCAGGGCGCTATCGTCTGATAGCAACCAAGCAGCCTTCGATGCTAACGCCGTATTCAGGGAAAAAGACCAAGCAAAAAAGACTTCTTCGGGTTGTATGGTTAAGTAATTAAGCGTACACGGTGGATGCCTTGGCAGTCAGAGGCGATGAAGGACGTACTAACTTGCGATAAGCGTAGATGAGGCAGTAAGAGCCACTTGAGTCTGCGATTTCCGAATGGGGAAACCCAACTGCAGCAGCAGTTATCATTAACTGAATACATAGGTTAATGAGGCGAACCGGGAGAACTGAAACATCTAAGTACCCCGAGGAAAAGAAATCAACCGAGATTCCGAAAGTAGCGGCGAGCGAAATCGGACTAGCCCTTAAGCTTTTACAGCGTTAGGTGAAGTGTCTGGAAAGGCACGCAA
>NZ_FULE01000056.1 GCF_900163965.1 Vibrio ruber DSM 16370 | reverse complement strand
TAAAGTTTTTGTGACACCGAAGTGTCGGCTCAATGAATACTGCTTTTTGTCTCTGCTTAAAAGCAGAAGCAAAAAGTGACATTACATAAGTAATGTTGAATTGACTGTGCTCTTATTGAATAACAGTTGCCTGCATCCAACTTGATTTGGTCACTCGATTCATTGATAAAATCTTTTTGGATATTTATCGACGAGTGCCCACACAGATTGATTGGTCTATATTGTTAAAGAGCGTCTAGCTGTTGGCTTCTCGCCTCGGCTAGGGGTGCGTATCTTACGCTTTTCGAAAATCAAGTCAACAGATATTTGCTAACAATTTTAGGATTTTCTTTTACCTTGAGTTTGCCGTCTTCAGACACTCTCTGTCGGTGAGGCGGCATTATAGGGAACAAATAACTTGTAGCAAGTGATTTCTTTACTTTTTTTTCTGTTTGCTCAAAAAGAAATCAGAAAGGTTATAAATAATGTTATAACCTTTGAGGATTATCACAGCAATGGGTTGGAAAAACCCTATACATAAACGTAAGATTCATTTATCTGTTCTATTTTAATTATGTATTCATCTTTCTTATTAATTGATAAGTAGTATTCCAATATGAATTTAACTAAATCTCTTTTGTGGCTTGCCACGTTTGCTGTGTTAGGTGTTATTGCACTTTCTCAGCTCGCAATTCCCTCGGTTGTCGCTTTTCTGGTTGGATTGGCAGGGGCAACTCTTGTTTTTATTCTCACTTCACAAACTTCGTCTTCTCAACCTCAGTCACAGATGGCGACAACAACATTATATGTCGGCAATCTCCCCTACAAAGCGAATGAATCAAATGTAAAGAGCCTCTTTTCAGATTATGGTGAAGTTTTCGCAGTACGTTTAATGAAGGACAAACGTACTGGGAAGCGACGCGGATTTGGCTTTGTGGTAATGCCAGAGGCTGACGCACAAAAAGCAATTTCAAAGCTTAATGAATCCAGTTATATGGATCGAACTCTTAAAGTCCGGGTTGCGAATGATCCGAAGAACCCTGAATCGGAAAATTCTCAATATGATTAAATCCCCAATCAGATAATACCCGAGTCAGTGCCTCTCCATCATATGGTGAGGTACTGGCAAATATCCGGGCCGTCTGTGATACATGTCTGCACATTCCCGGAGAAATAAGACTCGCTACCCTTCGCGCAATGGCTTTTCCTGAATCTACCAACATGACATGCACTCCCAATACCTGCTGAATCTCATCTTTCAATAGTGGGAAGTGTGTACAACCAAGTACAGCCACATCAATTCGCCCTTGAATCGGTTGAAGAATATTGGCCAACTCAGATAGATTGACCGGTACACCACGTAACTTGCGTTCAGCCATATCGACTAATGCGGTTGACCCGAGCAGACAGATCTCTTTGTCAGATGAAAAATCCCGAATCAGCTCATGGGTGTAAGGCCGTTGAATGGTTGCAGGTGTTGCAATAAGGCCAACACATCGCTGCGCCAAATTACAGGCAGGTTTAATCGCGGGAACCACACCAACAACCGGAATATCTAATATCTTACGTAAGCTAGGCAGAACAATTGTACTGGCAGTATTACAGGCAATCACCACAATATCTATCGCCATTTTTGTTACGAGCGACGAGACTAAGTTTTCAACTCGGTTGAGTAATTTTTGCTGTGGCAACTCTCCGTATGGATAGCCTTCATTATCGAACAAATAGAAATAGTTTTGCTCAGGGAGCAACTGCTGAATCTCGCGATAAACCGAGAGGCCACCGACACCGGAGTCAAAAATTAAGATATTAGAAACTTGTGAGGACACGATAAAAATATGGTACGTCAGAAAGGTGAAAATAAACTGCATCATACGCTTTCAATGCTTTTTAGCAATAGCATTGAATCAATGGGAGAGCCGCCAAACGGCGGCTCTGATGCATTACAAATCATATGAGATGTTTAGATAGTACTCTCTATCTGCCGTATTGTAGCCAAGTGCGGTCTGATATTCCCTATCAAGTAAATTAGCAACTCTACCACCGACTTTAACACCATTATCGAACGTATAAGAAGTCGCCAAATCAACTAAACCATATCCTCCTAGGACTTTTTGGTTTCTTGTATCTTCGTATCTTTTCCCTTGAAATAAATAACTCAACTTAACTTGCCATGCTCCATATAGATATTCAGTATCCCATTTGACACTATGTCTTGCTCTACGTCTGAGCTGCTTATCTGTTGAACTATTTTTAGCATCCAGAAAATCGTATACGACGGTGTGATACAAACTCCCTGTTTCAAATTTTGAGACAAACTCCATCCCTTGTATATCGACTCTATCCACATTTTCATTTGAGAAACTATCGATCATATCTTTCACGCGGCTTCGATAGGCTGCCAGACGAAACTCCGCCCCATAATAAGTCCCTTCAAATGCTAATTCACTCGTCTTTGTTTTTTCAGGAACAAGAGATGGATTCCCGGAGTAACAACCACCGGATCCAAAACATTGGGTCGGCCAATAAAGTTGATTAAAAGTTGGCGCTTTAAAGGACTCTCCATAACTCATCGTAATACGCAGATCATCCGATAAACGATATGCCGAGGCAATTTGATGAGTCGTTACATAACCGTAAGCACTATTTTTATCCCGTCTAATATTTCCTTCAGCAGAAAAGTCTCCTAAAGATAAATATCCGCCAAGATAGCCAGCAGTATTTCTTCGTTTATCACTGAGGTACTCAATCGAACCATTGTCAACACGATCACGATACCAGTCAAAACCACCAGTAACGACAAGCACTTGATTTAACTTATATCGATTATCCCATGAAAATGAGTCTCGATTGGTACTAATCGTATTTGGTGTTGCTCCTTGCCCATGGAATTCAGCCGAATCCTGATTCGTTGCTACCGTAAAATGACTTTGATAGCTAGGATCTACTTTATACTCTGTAATCAAGCCGACATTATATAAATCACTATCTGTCTGATCAGCTCCATTCGATGATTGGCCGTAATCATAATCTGAGTTTTTACGCTGGTAATACCCATTCAATTTTAGGGTTAATGAGTCTGATACTTTTCTCCCCACATCAGCCAATATATATTGTGAGAGAACCCCATCATTATCTGAATCATGAATATTTGGACTATTCGCCTTTACATCAAAACCATCATTCTGTTGATGAGTTACAGACATGTTTAACCAACTAACATCATCCGCCACAGAAAAATAAGCATTTGTATCAAAGTATTTATTACTTCCTATCGATGCTGATACGCCTGAACGGTTGCTCGGCGATGCAGTTGTAATAAGATTAACGACACCACTGACTGCATCGGAGCCATAAACGGCAGCTCGAGGGCCTCGAAGTACCTCTATCCTCTCAATACCTTTCAGTGGAATTGCAGATAGATCTGTTGATCCAGAGGTGGCGCTACCTATCCTAATACCGTTTAAAAGGAACAAGGTATTACTAGATGAACGTCCTTGTAAATAAAGTTCAGCACTTTGCCCAAGCCCTCCTTGATTTGCAACCTGGACACCTGGTAGATGTTTTAGTACATCTACCAACGATGTTGCTTGAATGGCATTAATATCTTGTTTAGTAATGACTTCTACTGGTTCAATAGTCTCTTTTATTTTTTGCTCAAACCGATTCGCAGTCACAACCATTGTATTGGTGTCTGCGTTTGAACTGTCTGCATAAGAATAAAAAGCGCAAGAAAGCTGCGATACCACTGCGATCGCTAAAACTGTTTTTTTCATTTTTATATCCTGAATTCGCGTTAATCTGACCGGAGCTCCTGTTATCTCCCGGTTGCTGGCAGGTCTTCGGACTTAAGAATATGATTACCCTGAGATAACCGCCAAAATCCCGACTTCCCACATCCGATGCAGTGTCTCTTGAGATCTTGTCTTCTATTTACCGCTGCGCGTCAGTTCTGGATTTTCACCAGATTCCCTTTTCAACACCCCATTTGACAAATAGACGCTGTCATTTGGGGGGTACCAACTGGCACGATAGTATTGACCTACATAAAGCTTGTCCAGATGATCTTCATCTGACTCATGAAGAAAATCCGCTGTGGATCCACGAACAGACTGGACATCATGATGGAATTGAATAAAATCTGCGCTCTTGCATTGTTCGCTCTGTAAAATATTCGCTCTATTAAAGATAAAGGTAATACGATGGCTACTCTTGATGTAAATCCCGAACGCTACCAGAATCAATTGCAAGAGAAAGTCACTCGGCTTACTGAGATGTTTTCTGAATTTCACATGCCGGCACTCGACGTTTTTGAATCACCAGAACAGCATTATCGGATGCGTGCTGAGTTTCGCGTCTGGCATGAAGGCAATGATCTCTACTACATCATGTTCGATCAGCAAACCCGTCAGAAATACCGGGTTGATCAGTTCCCGGCAGCAAGCCAACTGATCAATCAATTGATGCCCGCTTTACTCGAACAGATTCGCGACAACGACATCCTGCGTCACAAACTGTTTCAGGTTGATTTCTTATCGTCGCTCAGCGGAGAAGTTCTGGTCTCACTGCTCTACCACCGCCAGATTGATGAACAGTGGCAACAAGCTGCGCAAACCTTAAAAGACACCCTACGCCAACAAGGTTTTAATCTGAACTTAATCGGCCGGGCGCGAAAAATAAAAATGGTCTTAGACCGCGACTACGTGCTCGAAAAACTATCAGTCCACAATCAAACCTATACATATCAGCAAGTTGAAAACAGTTTTACGCAGCCCAACGGTCGGATTGCCGAGAAAATGCTGGAATGGGCCGTTGACTGTACCCGGGACAGTCGGGGGGATCTGTTGGAACTCTACTGTGGCAATGGGAATTTTTCGCTGGCGCTGGCACAAAATTTCAATCGCGTATTAGCGACAGAACTAGCGAAGCCTTCCGTCGATTCAGCGCAATATAACATTGCCGCCAACCACATCGATAATGTGCAAATCATCCGGATGTCCGCAGAAGAATTTACCCAAGCAATGGAAGGAAAACGTGAGTTCCGTCGCCTGAAAGATGCCGGTGTTGATCTCAGCAGCTACCAATGTGAAACGATTTTTGTCGATCCGCCACGTTCCGGCATGGATATCGATACTTGCAAAATGGTGCAGAAATACCCGCGGATTCTTTATATTTCTTGCAACCCGGAAACCCTGAAAGAAAACCTGACGGTTCTGAGTGAAACACACCGCGTTACGCGCTTCGCGCTGTTCGACCAATTCCCCTACACCCACCATATGGAAGCAGGTGTACTTCTAGAGCGCATTAAATAAAGGATTTAAGAGATCTTCATCATTCAAAAATCACCACCGGGTACGGCTTGGGGTACGGGGACGGTAATAATTCTCAAAAGCCTGTCTATCTTCGCTGACGACACCAAACTGTAAGCAACCTTCAATTGCTGAATGAAGATTCGTTGCTGCGTGTAATCCTGCATTAAGACCATGATTAATAACCACTGCACTACAATGAAACTGTAGTTCGGTGGTGGGATAGTAAAAAGTGGTGGAACAACTTCTGCGTAATCCACCACGCCACATCCCTGATGAATCAAGGCTTGAAGACCTATTTGGTGGATCAGGTGGATTAAAATGTAGGTTTCACTTCTGGGGAAGCTGGCCGATTCAAATGGCTTTGGTACAATTCTCAACAAAAGTGATTTAGGACTATGCATCAAACCAATCGTAGCGGGTTAAAAAAAGTATAAATGCCAGCAGCAATTCCTACAATACCCACAACCAAAGTAAAAACCCAGTTTTTAGAGATCACCTCACCAAGGACTTTGACAGATCCACCATTCATTTCCCACCACGTAGCTTTGGTAAGCAAGCTACCATCTAATGTACGCCCGAGAAAATTGCAAAATACGTCGACTTTACGCAAGGTCGATTGATGTAATTTTACAAACTCTTTATTTTCAAATGCATCAGCTTCACCTTGACCATTTAGTAAGTCTTTCGCGGTTATATGATTCATTTCCATTAGTTTGATAATTCTTGGATGTGGTGCATAACCATTGGTATAAAGCGCAACTAGTAACCTTGATAGATCGACTTTTTTTGAGTCATCCAAAATGTAAGGCTCACCACCTAGAATTTTAAATCGATGCTCCAAAGCAGGGAAACCATAGTTAATATCCCGCATGTTCCAATGCACCCACAAATAAGCTTTGTGTTGTTTCATAAACTCGTAGAACTCATGCAGCATTTCTTTTTCGAGCATGTCATAATTTTTATCTATTTCAGAAAACTCAACATGCTTCAACTCAGCCACTTTGTGAATTGAAAATGATGCTGTCTGTCCGCTAGCATAATTTCTAACTGCAATTGACGTTACACGCGGAGTTTGCCCCTCAGGTCGGTCATAAAAACTTTCACATGAATAATGGATGACTAGAACATGCTCTTCGTTTTCAGCTAATTCATTAAGTTTCTTTCGAGCTTTGTTTCTTCTTTCTAGTTTTTTAATCTCAGAAGCCACTTATTTCTCCTATTTTCTAACGCCGTGCTCTGGGGCAAACCGGAGCGCAGCGTAGGTTTGTCCCTAGCAGCACTTTGTTAGGCACTTTTTGCATGCCAGCACTCCATAATAAACACAACTAAGGTGTGCGCAGAATTGACCGCCAATCGAGCTTCTGCGCTCACAATTTTAGGCGGAGATATTCCTCGGCCGTGTGCAGACCCTATGTGAGTGCGAAACGCCCCGACACCATCGACAATTGATGATAATCCTTGCAGAATTTTTCTCTGATCTTCTTCTAGATTCCTGTCTATATTGAGCCCTAGGTGCTGCTGGACTGATTTCCAAAGGGGTACAATATTTTGCTTGCTAGGCATAGCTAAGCCGCACGTTTCGATATATGTTTTGCAAACTGCCTCAATAATTGAGCTTGCTGCCGTAATCGCCGCATGGGGATCAGTATTTATATGTTCAAGAGCACGTGCAAATTCTTTTTCAACGGACGCAAAATCACCAGATTTTAAGTAGTCTTCAAGTGTCTTGCTTGTAGGGTTTGAGCCAGCCAACACGATATAGCCGTTTGTTCGGTACTCAAGCTGGTTTTTTGCAAGAACATTTTTGATACGTTCTTGACCCTGTATTAAAACATCGTTTCCGTAACCGAATGGATCAGGCTCTTTATCCATGTATTTTTGCAACACCGCACCCAATACTTCTAGAGCATTTACAGACGGGTCATCATTACAACGCTTTAACCAGCTACTACATTTTGTCTCGCAATTTCCATCAGGCACATCACCAGGCGCTCCTGACTCCATAAAAAGTATATTTAGTGTCGAATGACTGTAGTAGTGAGCTGCTATCACCGAAGAAACAGCACCTATTACCGAATTGGGAACATTACTTACCAAGCCCGAATCTCCGTATGCCTAAAGCACCTTTTAACCAGAGTTTATCCATATAACTCGGGTAGAAAATGCAGATTATCTATTCATATCAATTTGTTTTATCTCATAAAGCTGTATAGAAAAGTGACAATTACAGACAGTTTCTATCTGACACACCATACCAAACTAAATACATCGTCCACCACTAGTAAGAATAGATCAACCAATGACAAGGGAAATGCATCAAAACTTATGGCCAAATGACTTGGGGACATAAACAAATCACTTCAAGCGGGTGGCTGATTAGCCAATCTATCGACTCTCAACGTTTACTAACAATCTAATCCTCTATCCCACCATTTATGGATATATCCCTTATATAACAAGGCTTCGAACGTGATGGGACAGGTGGTGGTTTAGTGGTGGAACAGATTTAAGTAACCCACCACGCTATGTCTTTTATGTCCAGTGGATAGAATGAGGCTCAGACCATTACTGCATGAAAATCACTCCATCAAATGATGATATAAGAGCCGGTGACTATGGGTAAAAGTGCGCACTTTCAGGAAACCGCACACGGATAATATATTTCTCCATAATGGCAACGGAGATAGGTAGATAAATGACGATTTCCTCACGGATTCTAACCCGTTTTCACGGATGGTTTTGTAAAGATGTAAACTGACAATCTCGATTCGCTAGTCTACGTCGCATTCTCGGATTATGAGACCATTCAATGTAATAAAAAATATAAAAATATCGGCTTTTGCCTCATCTTCATTCAGTAACGCCGATGAAGCAGGTGTACTACTAGAGCGAATTTAATTCCGATACATTTTCACTACGATGATAGGGTGCAATTGAGTAAACCGGTGGCACCCTATTTCAGCATTAGCTGCTTCAAATTTTTTATATAGGCTGACAATTTTATGCAGGCCGTGCTCACCCCGACAAACAGAAGTGCATAACATACCGCTACACCATCGAATTCTAGTTGACTAACTTTATTGACGAACAACGAAAGAATGCCCCCACAAATCAAAGTCAAAATCCAATAATTTGCTTTTGCATGGATTAGCTTATCTTGTATTTGATCATTATCTAATTTCATTGGGCTGCCTCAATGATTACAACACAGATACAGTTAATTTTTCGGGAATCAATTGCCCTCCCAGATTAAAGTCATTAAAGAATCAGACCGGAGACGAATATTGAATAAATAAATTTTACGACATTAGTAATCATCATTATATATTCATCACCACGAATATATTCCATGACTACATAAATAATGAAAAATAAAATTAAACATGAATCAACAATGCATCAATAAAGTAAGGAGAGTACCTCCTTACTTTGGTCAGAGAGATCAATTAAACGCTTAAAATATCTCTTATTAACAATGAATAAATACTTATACCTTGATATTCATCTGGCTAGAACCATATCTCAGCCTGAGCACCAAAAGTAAATGTATCATCATCGTTTTTGTTATAGCCATCTAGGCTAGAAGCATTATAGTCACCCGTAAATTTTGCATACGTTGCATAAAAACGAATTTCAGGTCGGCTAAAGAAGGCCTTTTTCAGCTTAAGAGTGGGTGCAAATGTAAAGGTTGCTAAGCCGCCTTCTTCTTTGACCATTGCACTTGAGTAACTGCTGCCGTTGTAACCCGCTTCAAACTGTAATGCAACATTGTCGTTAAGGTAATAGGCACTACGTGCACCAAGCGTCCACCATGTATTTTCGCTGCCGTCGAAATCGACATCTTCCTTATGTTGGTATAAAGCGATGGTATTAATCTCCCACTGCTCAAATGTGGCTAAGCCGTCAACAAATACACGGTAATTTTGCCCGTCATCATTCGACTGGTTCGTATCGCCATGACGCCCTAAGAAGGCAGCCGAAGTCCCTGTCGCATATTGTGCAACGTATTTTACCCGTCCGTCGGTCAAACCAAAATAAGATGGTTGTGTGTAACGGGCCATAACATGTGCACCAGCAGTCGCGGCTTTACCCGTATAAGAACCAGTGACACCATTAATTGTTTTAGTCACCGAATAGCGACTGTCGTCACTGTTCGTCTGTAAACTACCGGTAAACCACCACTGCCCTGTACGATATTCAACCCCTAAGGTATGCGTTCTGGGTCTGGCTCCGTCATCGTAAGTTACAGTTGTACCATTTTCATCGGTATAGGTTTTATCGCTGTCGCTATCATGTGAGGTCACAAATAGATCCATTTTCCCATCACCGAGATCGAGACCTTTTACACCAATACCGGGTGAACGAATCTCATAATATTTGCGGTCAAGAATATGAATATCATCAGACCAGTTGACACGACCAGCCCAAAATGTGGCGTCTGGAGCGAACGATAGATTACCCATTTCGACATAGGCTTTGTCCATAAAAATAGTTTTATCTTGTGTATCAAAAACCCAGCGTCTGGCATCCCGGTCTTCGTATACCAAGCCGAAGTATGCTTTTGCCCAAGCCCCACTGCTGGTATTAAATTTCCGGCTAAAAGCCGTTGCAGCATAGTTACTCTCGCCACCACCCAGCCGATAAAATCCCCCGGCATTGGGTGCCTTTATGGTTGTATTGCCGGATCCTGAACCATTGTCATTAGAAGTAAAACCGGCACGGAAATAACCATTCCATTGCACCGCTTCTTCTTTCTGTGTATCAAGCTGTTCTTGCATTTTTGCAATAGCCGCTGCATTTTTCTGGCTTAAATCTTCTGCGTTGGTATTGACCGACATGACGACTAAGCCCGCACACATTACATGTGCGATATTTACAGGAATTATCTTTTTCATTGAATTCATCCTAAGTGTAGGGTTTATCATATTATTAGAAATTTAGGACATAACTACTCAGCCTTAATTAATACAAGTAAGGAAACAAATAGCTATTAATTTTATATTGTCTAAATTCAGTAACTGATTATTTCAGTGAGTCATTTTATATAAATATAATACCTCCGATGTACGTCGTATAATGAAATAATGATTCCTTCAACATAATTCGAACAACAATTAATAAAGTTTAGTATTTCAGATGATTCACTATATGCATCTTGAACAAACTGCCGACAGATTTATTTCCCCATCGGCAACCCGGTGTCAATTTCTCAGCACAAGGTTGCCTGAGCGACTCATTATTTTAAATTTGAATCCAGCAGTCCCTGAGCCAATGCAGGAGCAAGCCCCGGTGTTAAAGGCAGACGCGGAATCACCAAACAATGCATTAAGTGATAGATATCTTGTTTACCATCCCACACTTTACTGCCACCTGCGTGGTTATTGGCATCCAGTTCCTGCCACCATGAACACCCTTCATAATCGATAAAATATGTACGGCAATAATCCCACCAAGTGCGATACCATGTTTCATACTTATTATCCCCCGTCACGGTGTACAGTGCATAAGCGGTTCCGATCGCTTCCACCGGTGCCCAGCGGATTCGTTCGCGCACAACAGGTTTTCCTTCCCAATCAACCGAATAAACAAATCCGGGAGCGCCATCGGCTGCCCACGCATCACGGACGGTCGCATCAAACAAGCCAATCGCATCTTCTAATAACCAATTAGGGCAATCAGCGCCAATCTTCAGGAGAGTGGCACGCAGGTGACAAATCAGACGTCCCCATTCGATCCAGTGGCCCGGAGTCCCGCCATAGGCTCGGAAATGACTGGCGGGTGTTTCTTTGTTGTAATCCGGCAACGGATTCCAGTTGGCATCAAAATGCTCATTGACCCGATAATTCAACCCTTTCGCGGTTTTGTGAATCATAAACTCAGTGATATTCAGCGCACGTTCCAACCATTTACGATCTTGGGTGACATCGTAAACAATCAAAAATGCTTCCACTGAATGCATCGCCATGTTGCCACCGCGGTAATCTTCCGTCTCGGTAAATGCTTGATCCCAAGACTCATAGCACATCTGTTTTGCTTCGACCCAAAAATGCTTTTCGTACACCGCAATCGCTTCATCTAGCAGTGCTTGAGCGCGCGGGTGCCCTGTGGTGACAGCACTCGCCGCCCCAAGCAATACAAACGCATGTTGGTAGCCTTGTTTCGAAGCATCAAGAATATCTTGGCCTTGATTGGCAATCGTTGCATACCAACCACCGTATTGCGGATCTTTCAGCGGGCCTTCAAGTGCTTTGATACCGTGCTCAACCAACTCGTAAGCTCCCGGACGCCCCATATGGGCAGCCAGCGCATAACAATGCAACATCCGTGCGGTGATCCAAAGACATGTCCCCATCTCTTCACGCACTTTCCCGTTATTGCCAATCCAGCCGAAACCATTTGGCACAATCGCATGACGACCAAATTCGAAAATCCGATCGGTCTCAGTCTCCAGCCACGAATGATGAGACCGCGTATTAATCCATTTCATGTCAACATTACCTTTCAGTTAAATAATTTATATCGCAAACCTGTTTCGTGACGTTTTACCCGCGTTCAGCGATCTGTTTTCTCAATTCATCCGCTAATGTATGCACATCAAAAAACACCACCTGAATTTGATTGTCCGGCAAGTGGATAAACCCTAATGCCCCTTGTCGGCGGAGCAGCTTTTCATCTACGGCTCCCATATCTTTGACCTGAATCCGTAAACGGGTCGCACAGTTATCAATATTTTTTGCCTCAATATTGGCGATCCCACCCAATGCAGTCAGAATCTTCTGCGCTTTTGCCTGCAAATTACCTTTATCATTAATCATTTCTTGTCTCCTGCTGGAAATAAGCCTGTACCTCAGTTGCGTATCCCGCTACATAATGCCGACCAGTTTCGGCAGACCAATCACCAATTGAGGGAAGCAAGAGATGACAAAAATCAGCACCACTTCCACGAAAAGGAACGGGATAATCTTTCTGGAGATTTCAGAGACCGAGACCTTCGACACCCCGGATGCGACAAACAGAACGAGCCCCATCGGAGGGGTTGCCAGACCGATGGACAGGTTGGCACACATCACCACCCCGAAATGAACAGGATCGATACCGGCATTAATCATGATGGGCGCAAAAATCGGTGCAAAAATGAGGATCGCAGGTCCGGCATCAAGGAACATCCCGATGATGAACAGCAGCACGTTAATAATTGCAAACAACAAATATGGGTCTTCGGTAATGCCATTCATAAAGTCGGCCACCATATTCGACACACCCGACAGACTGATCAATGATGCAAAACCGCTGGCCGCAGCCACAATAATTAAAATCGATGCAGCATTGACCGCGACCTTGGCAAACAAGGCGTAAGTTGCTTTCACATTGGTGACTTTAATAATAAACAGAGAGACAGCAATGGCATAAGCAACCGCAACCGCAGCAGCTTCTGTCGGGGTAAAGATCCCCCCGTAAATACCACCCAAAATAATGACAGGTGTTAATAACGGAACAATCGCGAGCCGGAATGCTTGTTTGCGTTCCATTGCGGGGGCTCGCTCCATCGGCTTAACATCCGGGTATTTTCTGATTTGAATACGGTTCATGATCATCAGACCGATACAGAAAATAAGCCCCGGGGTCACCCCAGCCAAAAACATTGCCGCAACCGAGGTATTCATCACAAATGCATAAAGCAGCATGATCCCGGAAGGCGGAATAATATTCCCCAGAACAGTAGCGGCAGCAGTCAAAGCAGCAGAATAACCCGTGTCGTACTTGTACTTTTTCATTTCCGGGATCAACATACCGCCAATTGCAGAGGTTGCCGCAACGGCAGAACCGGTCAGCGCACCAAAGATGGTCGCAGCAAGGATAACAACATGACCAAGCCCCCCGCGCAGGTGTTGTACCATGGTCTGCGCAAAAGCAATAATCCGCGGGGTAATCCCCCCTGCGGTCATACACTCTCCTGCCAACATAAAAAACGGAAGTGCAAGCAGCAGAAAGCTATCGAGCCCAGAATACAAACGCTGATAAAGCATATTTGCAAACAGCATCTGATCATTCTGGAATAGTGTAATCACTGGGGATAACCCCAAAGTGAATAGCACCGGTACACCAATCACTAAAAGAATCAAAAAATAGAGTAAAAAAATTGGAGAAACCATTGTCGTACACCCTCTTAAGCCGTTTTCGAGCCAAGCGGCTGTGTTTGTTGTTGATCATGAGGTAAGTCTTCGTCTTCGTCGTCTTCTGTCCTTTCAAACAGGGCGGCCGTCTGGGCAGTTTGAGAGATATCTTCAAAATCACCGAACAGGTTCCGCAATGACGCAACACATTTTTGCAGGGCGAATAAGATCGTGACCCCCATCATCACCGGAGGAATGACATAGATGTAATACATGGGAATGGGTAAGCTATCTGCCATAACCGCTCCCGTCTGGAAAAAGTTCCAGCCAAATTTAATCCACACGACAAAGACTAAGATTGCCGAGATATGAGCGATTAAAGCGAGGAAGGCGAACAGCCGTGGTGTTTTCTTTTCAAGGATTTCAGTCACAAACGTCATTGCGATGTTTTTATCGGTCAGATAAACAAACGGCAAACACAAATACGTCATGTAAATCATCAAGAAGCGGGAAGATTCATCCGTCCAGCTTAATGGGATATTGAGTACGTAACGGAACAGCACTTGTACAACCACAATGGCCGTCATGACAAGGAGCAAAATCCCGCCTAAATGGCGGAGTATTTTCGACAGAGGTGTTGTGGCAGTGTTTAATACTTTTTCGATGGCTCTTAACATAGAATCACCATTATTGAATTATAAAACCATCGGGTGCTGAGGATTCAGCCCCCGAAATAGACAGTCGTATTGTTATTATTTTGCTTTACCATTTGAGCCAAACAGACGGATTTTGTGCTGCACGACTTCTTTCATACTTGTAATGCCTTTATTCATCACATCAGCCAGAATGTAGTCTTTCTCATTGGCTTTCCAATGCTCTTGCACACCGAGAATAAACGCCTGACGCAACTCGGTATCGACATTGATCTTCGCGACCCCGCGTTTAACCGCTTCCACGATCTGATCGTCCGGCACCCCGGAACCGCCGTGTAATACAATCGGTTTCTGTACTGCCTGTTTAATTTCAGAGAGCCGGTCAAATTTCAGCTCAGGCGTTGTTTTATACACGCCATGTGCAGTACCGATGGAAACAGCGAGATAATCCACACCGGTACGTTCAGAGAAATCCAGCGCCTCTGCGACCGTGGTGATCATTGCGTCTTTCTCATCAACGGTGATGTCATCTTCTGTGCCACCGATCTTACCGATTTCACCTTCAGCACCGAGTCCTAAAGCATTTGCAACCTCAACAACGGCTTTGGTAATGCGAATGTTTTCTTCAAAAGGTAATGCAGATCCATCAAACATCAGTGATTGAAAATGACGAGTCGCAGCTTCCATGCACTGTTCAAACTGACGGCTATGATCTAAATGAACACAGACAGGGACAGTGATGCGATGATGTTCGATCAGAGAGTCAATCGCGTCCCGGAGCGGCTTCATCCCCATTTCATTAATAGCTTTCTGACCAATCTGAATCATGATTGGTGCCTGCTCTTCTTCAGCAGCAAGCAGGACAGCTTTTATCGTTTCCAGATTGTGCGCGGTGAAAGCGCCGATGGCATAACCATTTTTCCACGCTTCCTGAATCATTGTTTTACCAGATACATACGACATTTATCGTGTTCCTTTATCATCAAATTAGTCTTATAAGACTGTGGTTCGTGGAATACAATTTACCAATCGAATCTGTCAATTTCTGTTACCGACATAACAATTATGTCCACAAAGTGACATTTAGCATCAAAAATTTACACGCAATCACAAACAAATGAATCATAATGCTCATAATTGAGTTTCACACACCGTTCAAAACGGGTATCCAATGGCCAATCACACTATGGGTTAGAAAACTATAGAAAAATACATTATCTTCTTTTTATATCATGCAATTAAGTAGGGATTTAAACGAATCTATTACTGCGGTATTGATAAATAACCAACAGTTTATTGAGACAAAAAGTGAACAGAATCGCAAAATAAGAAAAGCCTTTCTTTACTTGATTAATAAAGAAAGGCTTTTAACAGATGGGAACCGACATCGATCTATCAATGAACAGCGCTCAGACAAGCGTGTTACAATGTCAAAAAATGTCAGATAGTTGCCACAAAAACTCGATATTTTTACCAAAAACCCAACCAGCGCCAAACTGATGCTTCAGGCGTTACTTCACCTTAGCCGTTAAGCCGGAAGTCACACGCAGCTGTTCAAGAATTGCGGTCCAGTCCTGACGTCCGCGTCCAGAGGCACGCGCAGCACTGTACAACTCACGAGAGGCGGCACCACACGGCATTGGCACATGAACCTGATTGGCAAGCTCCAAAGCTATCCCTAAATCTTTGTGAGCCAAATCAATCATAAACACCGGCGACAGGTCACCGGCAAGCACTTTACCCGGCCATGTTGTCGTAAAGTGCCCCTTACCTGCGGGCGTTCCGCTCATGACTTTCATCGCGGTATCCCAATCCAGACCAATCGCTTCAGCAAGTGTCGCAGCTTCAGCAGAGAGGGCATTGAGCGCAATACTCATGTAGTTATTAATGATTTTCACGCGAATACCTTTTCCCGCGCCACCAGCATCAATGGTTTCAGAGCCCATGCAGTCGAACAGTGGCTGAGCCCGCTCGATCTGTGATTTTGTTCCCCCGGCCATAATCAACAATTCACCACGAACAGCATGTTCTGAAGTTCGGCCGACGGGGGCTTCCATCATGGCAAACCCTTTATCGCTCATTGCTTGAATCAGAGCATCCGTTTCATGGGGATGAATTGTCGACATATCAATGACGAGAGCATCCTTATTTAAGGCCGATACCACACTGTTTTCACCAAAAAGAACATTTTTTACCAGAGTTCCGTTAGGCAACATCGTCACCACAAACTCAGCGTCCAAAGCAGCATCAGCGGGTGATACCGCAGCTGTCGCCCCTTGTGTAACCAATTGCTGAATAGCAGCCTCATTGATATCGAAGACTTTCAGGGAATGTCCCCCTTTGAGCAGATTCAGCGCCATGGGCATTCCCATCTGACCTAAACCAATAAAACCGATTGCTGACATATTGTTATTCCTTCACTGAGTAGATGAGTGAAGAACAATATAAAACATTCATAGCGGGAACCACCACAACAAATGTCACATTTTGTCCATTTTTGTTTGTTTTGGTTATTTTGTGATAAAAATCCCAGCCCCATGTCAAAAAATAATTATACTCCGCTATCATCACTGTGGCTGTATCAGCCGATAACAACGAACCAAGAGAAGAACAATGACGATAGCATGTGTAGGTATTACGGTGCTCGACCGGATCCAGCGGGTAGCAAGCCTGCCGACTACAGGTGGGAAATATGTTGCCACGGATTACTTTGAAGTGGGTGGTGGCCCGGCTGCGACAGCAGCAGTTGCTGTCGCAAAATTAGGCCATACTGTTGATTTTATTGGTCGTGTAGGTCAAGACAGTGTCGCCGAAACGATGCTGGCAGAATTACAGGAATATGGCGTCAATACTGACAAAACGGTACACATTCACGGTGCATCATCCGCATTTTCAATGGTACTGGTCGATGACCAAGGTGAGCGAATCATCGTCAACTATCAGGACCCGTCACTCAGCCGGAATCCGACCCCGCTTGAAGCCATCGACTTTTCCCGCTACACCACCATACTCACTGATGTTCGCTGGCCTGAAGGCGCAGAATATGCGCTGCAACAGGCAAAAAACTATGGTATTCCTTCGGTTCTTGATGCCGATATGTCTCCGGATCCCATTGACCGGCTAGTCAAACTTGCAGATCACGTCGCATTTTCTGAACCCGGATTAGAAAAATTTACTGGTTGCACAGACCCGATAGAAGGGCTCAAAATAGCTCAAAAACAAACATCGGGAAAAGTCTATGTTACAGTAGGCTCAAAAGGATGTTACTGGTTAGAGAATCAGGATGTATGCCATGAATCCGTCATCAAAGTCGATGTGGTTGATACGACGGGTGCAGGGGATGTATTCCATGGTGCGTTAGCAGTTGCCGTTGCCGAGGCTAAACAAAGTCGCGAAAGTATTGTATTCTCAAATACCGTAGCAGCGTTAAAATGTACCAAAAGAGGCGGTCGAGAAGGAATCCCGACTCGAGTTGAAGTGGATCAAAAACTACAAAAATAAACAAAGCGAAGGGTTAATGTGACTAATCCCAGACAAGATAAGTTAATTCAGTTAGTCAATGAAAAAGGGTATTACGGGGTCGAAGAACTCGCCGAGCTGTTGGATGTTTCAACGCAGACGATTCGTCGTGACATCAAAAAGCTCAGTCATGAGCGATTGGTGATTCGCCACCACGGGGGAGCCAGTTCTCCGGCAACCAAAAATAACCTTGATTATGAAGTACGTAAGGTCTCCGGCACCGCGCAAAAACACGCCATCGGCAAGGCGATTGCAGATCTGATTCCCGATCATTCAACTGTCTTCATTACGATTGGTACAACCGCAGAAGTGATCGCCAGCTATTTGGCACAGAAAAACAATTTGCAGGTCATTACCAATAGTCTTCGTGTTGCCAATGTGCTGCATACCAACGCCTCGATCGATGTGCTGATCCCGAGCGGCAAGATTAAAGCATTTAATGGTGGCATTGTCGGTACGGAAGCCATTGATTTTATTTCTAACTTCCGGTTCGATTATCTGATTACCAGCGCAGCATCAATTGATGTTGACGGCACATTACTTGAGTACGATCTCAATGAAACGATGATTACTCAAATGGTGATGAAATCAGCACGACATGTCTTGGTTGCGATGGATTCAAGTAAGTTTATCCCCCGCGGGTCTATCACTTTAGCCAACATCAAAGATGTGGGTTACTTCTTTACCGATACGCAGCCGAGCCCTGCCATCGAAGCTGTTGCAAAGCAAAATGATACCGAGCTGGTGATCTGCTCATAGTCCGATAAGCATCGTAATATGCTTATCGGAGCGGAAAAGCCCAATTACTTGACGGAGAAACGATAAATGGTTTTCTCTTCAAATACATCTCCCGGATTTAAGCGTGTGGTCGGGAAATGGGCGTGATTCGGGCTATCAGGATAATGCTGGGTTTCGAGACACAAGCCATGAGTTGACTGATAACGCTGACCATGACGGCCAACCCAATGCTTATTCGAGAGTTTGAATCCATTATAGAACTGGACAGCAGGTTGTGTGGTCAGCACCGTCATCAGCCGGCCGCTTGTCGGCTCATACAACTCGGCAGCATAATGATATGCTCCCTCCTTCTCTTTTCCGTCTAAAACAAAATTGTGATCAAACCCAGCCTCATCCATCCGAGCCTGATTATCACCGATACGAGTTGCGATCATAAAATCCAACCCTGTACCTGCGACGGCACGAATCTCCCCGGTTGGAACCATCTGCTCCGTCACCGGAGTGTAGAAACGGGAAAACAGTTTTAGCTCATGATGATTCACCGTGCCTGAATCGTGCCCCGCGAGATTGTAATAGCTATGGTTCGTTAAGTTGACCACCGTCGGCCTGTCCGTTGTGGCTTGAAAGTTGAAATGGACTTGATTCTGTTCATCCAACCCGATGGTATGTCGAACCTGTAATGTCCCCCCATACCCCGATTCACCATCCGGAGAAATCCGGCTCAAATGGATATAGATCGCATCACTTTGTGTTTCTACTGCAAAATCCCAAACATATTTATCAAATCCTTGCCGACCACCATGCAAATGCTGCTGCGTTGCCGGTTCATTTTTTTCTAGTTGGAACACATGGCCGTCGATTTCGTAGCGCCCGTCTTTGATTCGATTGGCATACCGTCCTGCCAGAGCACCAAAAAAGGGATGCCCTTGGACATACTTATCTAAACATTCATATCCCAGTACAATATTAGCGTTATTGCCATCACGATCCGGTGCTTCAATGGTGGTCACAATACACCCATAATTGGTCACACACAGAATCATTCCCTGACTGTTTTGCAGTGTGATTAACTTCACCGGAACATGTTGCCCCTCAATCTGCCCCCAGTTTTCAATATTCAATTTCACGCGATTATCTCTTATTGGTTTATTCATATTCGTCATTGGGTGATGCGTTTCCCGGTACAACAACACAGATATCAGTCTGACCACTTTGACCAAACTGAAAGACCGGAAAATAAGTCAATTTCATTATACAAAACCGCCCTTCACCATCTGAGATAGTTGTCACAAACCGAAAACAAGTGATCACATTCAGACAAAATGTGACAAATTCGATGGTAATTTTTTTTGATAAATTTATAGTGTATTGACATTCACTCAGTTCAAACTCAGGACATATGGACACCACAATACTACTCATTTCGATGATTATCGCGCTGGCAGGTTTTACTCAGGGGCTGACCGGATTCGGAGCAGCTTTAGTCTCCGTACCATTACTCTCACTCCTTGTGACAGCTCAGACAGCAGTACCGATTGCCGCGATTTTCGGCTGGTTAGTCACCCTGCCCGTCGTCTGGAAAATGCGTCATTCCATCCAGCGACAAACAGGCCTCATTCTCTTTGCCGGCTCGATCCCGGCATCATTCGTTGGTGCGAAGTTACTCGCAAATATGCCATCCCAGTACATTCTGATCACCATGGGGGTGGTACTCATTGTGTCAAGTATCCACTCAATGACATCGAAGAAACCATTGTTTAAAAAGACTTCCGTCCCTATCACTATCGGGGCCGGTTTTACATCTGGCGTGTTGGGTGCCAGTGTCGGCGAATCCGGCCCACCGGTCATTGCATACACTTCAATGCAGCCGTGGACAGCGGATCAGACCAAATCAACACTGGCTTTTTTCTTTATGTTACAAATGATTGGTGCAAACATCGGTTTCTGGCGGGAAGGCCTGATCACCGAAACCGTACTCTCACATGTACTCTCAGCAATGCCAGCGTTTATCATCGGACTAACCGGCGGGATGGTGGGGTATCACCTACTGCAGAAATATAAAATTAATTATCACCGAATTGTGCACATTTTCCTGCTGGTGATTGGTTGCGCCCTCGTGTTTAAAAATGTCAGTTTTTAGACAATCAATCCGTTTCAGAAAAGCAATCCATGTTTAGACAAGTAAAAAGCGGCTTTCCAATGAAAGCCGCTTCGTCATTCGAATCAATGTAATGTTATAAACCGAAATGTAATGTTATAAACCGAGTTGATGCGCCGTCAGAATGGCGGCATAGACAGAATCGGCTGTGACGGGGAATGGCATGTTATGAATCGTTTCACCCTCGGCACAGGATGCTTTCGCAACCTCCCTCAGTTTGTCATGATTCAGCGCTTTGACCCCCATCTCATGTAGATTTGTCGGTAAACCGACGGTGCGACAGAAGTTCAGCACCTCATCGATCTCTGATTGTGGCGCATTCTCAAGTACCAACTGAGTCAGCGTACCAAAAGCAACTTTCTCACCATGGAGCAGATGATGACACTCTTCCAGCTTCGTCAAACCGTTATGAATCGCATGAGCAGCAGCTAGCCCTGAACTTTCAAACCCGATGCCTGAAAGGTACGTATTCGCTTCAATAATGTTTTCTACCGCTTTGGTTACAACACCATTTTCAACCGCAACTTTGGCTTTTTCACCGTCGGCAATTAATGTTTCATAGCATAATTTTGCCAGCGCCTGAGCTGCCCGGGTCGGCACGCCACCAGCCATAGTTGCTTTTCCAGATAACCCATTGGCACGAGCTTCAAAGTAGGTCGACATCGCATCTCCCATACCGGCAACCAATGTGCGAACCGGTGCAGCAGCGATAATACCGGTATCCATAATCACCATATTCGGATTCGACGGAAACATCAGGTATTCACTAAATTCGCCCTCTGGCGTGTAGATGACCGCCAGTGCAGAAGTCGGGGCATCGGTTGATGCAATCGTCGGTACAATCACAACCGGAATTTTCGAGTAATACGCAACCGACTTTGCTGTATCCAGCGTTTTTCCGCCACCAATCCCGATGATCACATCGTTCTCCTGTGTGCGGCACACATCGATAAGGCGTTCAATTTCAACCCGGGAACATTCTCCGCCAAATATATCAAAACCTATTTTGAGGTTTTCCTGCTCACTGCTCGCTGCAACGCGCTCCCGCGTTAGTCCCATCACGAAATCATCCGCGATAGCCAAAGGTCTCTGACCAAACACCGAAACATATTTACCAATATTATCTAGTGCACCGTTTCCCTGAATATATTTACTTGGAGAAATAATAATCGTGTCCATAACTGAATCCTTCTATTGTACTTGAACTGATAGGCTCATTCGGCCAACCCGGCTATTGCCTATTTGGATGTGAACTGACGAAAGACAACCTCAACGGCAAAAGCACCGGGATCTTTGTTGCCAGACAGGTTGTCACTGTTCAGATAAGATGAGCGGCCGGCTTTTGCGTGTGTCATCGCCACTGTCGCTTCAGCGCCCGCTTTGGCGGCATCAATCGCCGCAGCAAAACCATGTTGTTGCCAGGCATTCAGAGCCGGAGAAAGCGCATCGATCATCGTGCGATCTCCCGGTTTCGCCCCGCCATAAGCCATCATCTGCTGCAAGCCGGCTTGCAGCGCCTGAGGAAGAGAACCATGGCGTTCATAATCGCGACCTGCCGCTGTAAACATGATAGAAAGCAGCACTCCGGATGAGCCGCCCATCACTGACGTCAGACAGTCTGCGATGGTCGTCATCAGTTTGGCTTTATCTTGTAACGGGAGCTGTTTAGCTTCCAACTGCGCCAATACCTGACGGGCACCGGCAGCAAATGTTGAGCCGGTATCACCATCCCCGACAATCGCATCCAGATGATTCAGCTCCGCTTCAATATCAATGATCGCCCGACAGACACTGTGCACAACCGCTGCGGTATCTTCATCATGAGATGGCTCATACGTTTTCTTGTCAATCAGGCTATCGCACTGGGTTACCGGCAGATCACGACACTGTGCGACACCCGGCCAGCCAGCCGTCTCTACCTCAAATGAAAGTGCTTTAACAATATTCTCTGTCAGCTGAATGGTTGAGAGAGAGAACCCTTTCATATCAACGGCAGTCATCAATGCACCGGTGATGATCAGTTTCGCCTGTTGGCCAAGCTCTGAAGCCATGACTTCATTGGCAACAATGTTCATCTCAATCGGTGATAAGCCACCAAGGTTATTCAGTAAAATCGCATTCTCGGTGATTGGTTTCGCTTCAATGAGCTTGCTCACCATTGTCGCAACGAGAGCCTTGGCTTTCGGTAAGTCGATAGTTTCAATACCTGATTCTCCGTGAATTCCTAAACCGAGTTCCGCTTTGCCTGATGCAATACGCTCTTCTCGTTGTGTTTCTCCCGGTAAAGAACAACTGGTTAAAGCGACGCCGATGGAAGCAATCTTTTCATGTGCATCCTGAGCAGCCTGTTTGACTTGTTCAAGTGTGCCACCATGTTCAGCGACATATCCTGCAACTTTCTGAACCAACAGGGTTCCTGCAATACCACGGGGCTGCGGATTACCGGGAATGGAGATATCATCACCAACCACAACCAGATCAACGTGACGTCCCATCTCCTTGGCTTTTTCGACAGCCAGCCCGAAGTTGAGACGATCCCCGGTGTAATTCTTGATAATCACCAAACAGCCCGCATCTCCCGTCACGTGCAGAATGGCACTCAACACCGCATCGACACTCGGGGCAGCAAATAAATCCCCACAAACCGCAGCAGTGAGCATTCCTTTACCGACAAAACCAGCGTGTGCCGGTTCATGACCGGAACCACCGCCACAAATCAGGGCAACTTTATCTTTGTGCCAGTCATTGCGCGCAACGACTTTAATACCGTTATTAAAGTCGAGCAGTGTTAAATTATCGTGGCAAGCGGTGTACAACGTGCCTCGGATCGAATCCATCACAAAAGATTCTTTATGATTAAATATTAGGTCAGACATAGCGTTCCACTTTTCTTCAAATGAATTGGGGTTGTCCCTCCGAATCCGAAGGGACCTATGAATTTCACATCAGGTTGAAAATTAATCCGTGTACTGACGATGGTCAGTCGCAGACCGATATTTAATATTAGTCGCTAGTAGCGGCTGATCTCCGCCAGCAACCGGGCATCTTTTGACTGTTTACGGTAAAACACCGGCGGTTGTCCGACAGGTGCATCCACTTCAACCCAACCGCCCATAAAGACTTTACCGCTCCAGACGTGGACCCACTCATCTTCTGGCAGATACAGCTGTTTCACCGTTTCACCTTGGTTGTACACTGGCGCAACCAGCAAATCACGCCCGAACAGATACTGATACTGGATATGATAAGCTTCGCTGTCTTGCTCATAATGCATAAACAGCGGACGCTGAACCGGCATCCCTTTTGTCGCATTCTCAATAACCGCTGACCGGATATATGGCTTAAGATGTTTGTAGATCTTTGTCATGCGCGCTAAATGGGCCATCGTTTCTGCATCTGTGTCATATTGATGGTTGTCATCAGGCCGGTTCCCTTCATGACTACGCATAATGGGCGTAAAGGCCGCCATTTCAGCCCAGCGCTGGAACAGTTCTTTTGAACGTCGGTTGCCATGTAAGGTCGTATAACCCCCAATATCACTGTGACTGATTCCGTTCCCCATCAGTCCGGCAGATAACGCCGCCGGGATGACTGAAGCCAAACCATCATCTTTTTCCCAGATAACCGACTGGTCACCCGCCCATAAAGCATGACAATAACCTTGAATCCCCGTGCCACCGGCACGCATAAAGAATAGGATATCATTCGTTTTACCGGCTTCGGCAATTGCTTCATGCTGTACTTTTGCCCAACGATAAGGCCATTTGTTATGCTCTATTTCCGCACTCTCACCGTTGAATAAAGTACAATCCGTTGGCAAATATTCACCGAAGTCCCCCATCCACCCATCCAGGCCAAAATCAATCATGTTGTGGCGGATAATATCTTTGTACCATGCACAGGCATCCGGATTGGTAAAATCAACCACACCACAATAAAACTCACCAAAATCAACCAGATATTTTGAACCATCGCTCTGCGTTGCCAGATAGCCTTGACGCTGCGCTTCATTGTAGAGCGGAAAATCTTGCAACACATAGGGATTAATATAGCCAAGGAAACGTATGCCTTGTTCTTTCAGCTGATGAATTTTGGTGTCCAGCTCCGGGTAGAGCGCTGCATTCCATTGCCAGTCCCATTGCAGCCGCTTTCCAAATGATGTCATTTTGATCCCTTGCCAGTCCTGACACCAGACCCCCGCGACCTCAATACCGGCTTCTTTTGCCGCAGCGATTTTATTCAAGGTTATTTCCGTCCCGCCCTGAATGCCCAGAATCACACCGTTATACACCCATTCCGGTAATGCAGGCTGGCGACCAAATACATCTGTCATATTGGTCATTAATTCGGGAAATGATGCTTCAGCATCAAACAACAAATACTCGGGAATACTCCAGCACTGCAATTCATGATACAGCGCATGAGTAAAATCAAAATCAGCATAAGCGGTCGTTTCTAAATGACAGAAATATTTTTTATCCGACACAAAAGTAGGTTGTGGGTAGTTGGTATTGTAATAATCGCCACCGGCTTTATCTTTCACATCCGCTTGCCATGTGGTGTAAGTATTTTTATTGCGACCGACCCCGGGTTCTGAACTCCACAACGGGAAATTTTTACCGCGCAGATTAAAATAACTTAACTGCTCACCACAGCCATAAACCAATTCATCTTCAGTCGCAGCGATTCGAATCCAAAAACGATTATAAGTTTCATCCAGTGAGGTAAATTCTATTTTCAATCGCTGTTCTGCGGTTTCAAACACACGGGCTATCAACGCACCCTGACCATTCAGGCTCAAGGTAATGACATAATCTTCAGCGTTTTCTGTCACGGTAAATTGTTTCAATGGCAAACGCTCGGTGAGATAATCTTTAATATCAAAGTTTCCACGATACATATCAAAGGTACTTTGACCCACACCTAAATATAATGCAGGATTTGTTTCTGAATGTTTTAAAACAACTCGACCCTTATGGGTAATTTTAAAACCAGTATTATCGTAGGTCAGTTCCATAATGGCGGCTTCCAAAATTTTGAGAAAATAAAGGTGCACCCGGAATAAAAGTGCACCTGATTGTTGTTAATATTTTCAGGATATAACTATCGAATTAATTTAGCTGAAGTTTGTAGTTTGCTTTAATTTTCATTTCGCATGTATTTATTTCCTGCTCGAAACGCTGTAGCCATTTTTTACCTTCAGCACCATTTTCTTTCAAAAATTCAGTTTTCACAGGTTCAGCAGCGACTTTAAAAGCCTCTTTTTCTTTTGCTGTCGGGTTATAAATAACACCGCCGGCTTTCTTAAATTCTTCGTAAGCTGAGTATTCTTTATGTTTTGGATAAGCGCGTAGGTATTGATTCTGAGCCGCGATACCATCAACAACGACCTGTTTCAAATCATCCGGGAATGAATTGAACTTCTTGTCGTTAAAGACCCAGGCTCCGCCCATATAACCATGCCCGTCCAGAATCATATAACGGAGACTCTCATGGAATTTGTTCATGATGATATCAACGATACCGTTCTTCGTTCCGTCTACCATCCCGGTCGACAGTGCCGTATACACTTCAGGCCACGCAATCGGTGTTGGTGCCCCGCCGAGAGCTTTCACTAAATCCTGTTGAGTTTTGGCCGGAACGGTACGTAGCTTCAGCCCTTGAACATCTTCAGGTTTTTTCACCTGTTTTTTCGTAGTGGCGATGTTACGCCAGCCACCAGAGTTTGACACGGCCATCAAACGGACATTCGGCGCGTGTTTAAGAATCTCTTTGCGGACATCGCCAATGAGCTGTTCATTGTCATAAACACACTCTGCCACACGGTCATTTGGTAAAAGATAAGGCAGGTCGAACGCCCCAATTGGCTGCCAAAAATTACCCAACTCTGGAATCGTGGTTTGAAAGTAGTCAAACATCCCGGCCTGTACACCGGCAATACACTCTTTTACATTGGAGCACAACTGACCTGAAGGATAGATATCAACTTTGATCTGACCGTTTGAACGTGACTCAACATAGTTTTTAAACACCAATAACGATTGGTGGTTATAACCATCGGTAGATGTCACATGAGGTACCGTTAACTTGTATGTTTCAGCGTGAGCAGCTCCGGCAAGTGCAAGTGAGGCCATTGCCAGACTTAGTAATGTCTTTTTCATATAATTTCCCTTTTACATTATTGGATTATTGATTCCGACTCTTCTTATTATTGCTTTATTCAGTCGAAGAGCAGTTTGTATAATTTTTAGATAACTCACTGGAGTTATATGAGGCGATGCGCTTATTTCGTGATCAATTATCATGATGAACATAGAATCTAATTCACAATTCACAATTCACAATTCACAATGAAATAATAGCGATCTGTATCTCACTCCAAATAATTAGTCTTAATGCGTACCATAAAGACAACTCAAAAATATATGCGCTTCAATACATAATTAGTGTACTGCCGTGAATAACATATACAGTTCGAGCAATTAATCTTGTTGCATAAAATATCGCGACAAACAGGTTCAAACCGACAACGAGGGCACCAAATCAAATAAAGTAATGAAAAATAAAATCCAGCAGCAAACACCTATACTCTTATCTTCGTTCCCACACTCTCAACTATAAAAAACCGAATCGATTAGTTATAATGAAAAAAATTCAGTTTTTGAGTCCGAAATGGAATGGATGTAGACTTACTTCGCACTTTTTGCCAACTTGCAGATGATAAAAATTATCGGGTCGCCTCGGAACATCTTTACATTACGCAATCGGCACTCACCAAGAAGATCAAACGGCTAGAAGAACAACTCAATGTCGTATTATTTGATCGCGGTCGCCACGGGGCTGCATTGACCCCGATGGGAAGCGTCCTTCTGCCAGAAGCCAAACGAGTGCTGAAAGGATTTGAGTCATTCCAAACCTTAGCCGCATTTGTTGCAGAAGGAACATCAGGACATCTGAACATTGGTTATGGCATCTCTTCATTTCATGAAGCCCCCAATTACATTGCCCGCTTTAAGCAGGACTATCCGGATGTTCATGTCACACTGAATGATTACCCATCCCACAAACTGGTCGAGGAACTCCTGATCGGTAATTTGCAACTAGGGTTTGATCGTCTCCCTGTCGAACCGCCATTAACCGCTATCCCCCTCTTCTCCGACCGACTCGCGATTGCCATTCATCAAGAAGAAAACATCGATGAACAACATTTATGGCAGTCATTGAGTCACCATCATTATCTTGCGCTAAGCCGGGATAAAAACCCGACGATGAACAAACACATCACGACTTATTTGTGGGAAACACAACAGAGGCCAACTGTCGTTGAAGAGGCTGATGACATCATCACCTTACTCGCTTTAGTCTCTGCCCGTTTGGGATACACCATTATTCCTGCGAGCGTAGCCCGTATCAGCCAGCCCCAGATTCGCTTTATTCCACTCAATGGTGATCATGCGAAATGGTCGGTGGGATTATTATGGAATGCTAATTTTTCTGACCCGGTTCGACGGGCGTTTATCCAGAAGGTGAATCGTTGATACAAAACGCACACCCATGCGTGATCAATAGGCTTGGGGATGGTCAATCATGACTACCTCAAGCTTGCCCCTTGGAGTCACCGATCATCAGTGATTCCATATTCAGACTGATTGTTGTCTGTAATGCTTCGATAGAACGTAGCAAAGCCGCCCTTTCCTGCTTTTGAGTCGGGTATGCTTCTTGGTGTTTACGGCACTCCATGACGACATTGCACCAAAAAAAGATCTCATCAAGTTTATGTTGGGTACTATTCATAAGCCACATCTCTAACCAATTTTTGATTGTTATCGTCTGATCATGCCGCAAAAAAATATAAAAAACAGGTGGTATTTTTTGACAGGTTGCAAATGGAATAGCAACGAGTAGTATAATCGCGCCAGTTCTTTTATATGCATGATAAGCAACATAGGAATCCGCCCAAAATGGATGTTAGTTCAATAGAAATGGCAAAGGCTTGCACTCAGTTCAGCCGACTGATTTCCAAAATATATGACGATGCCATACATATCAGCTATTCAGTGGTCTCACTGGACACGCAAGAAATCTATACCTTATCAACAGATTATGACTGGCACCTGAGCTACTGGGAGCAAGGATTAAACAGAACAGTGGGAACGCGCATGTCACCGGGGCTTTCATCATGGCGGGACAAAGATGAAGAATATCATCATTTATTAAGTAAATTTCGTATCCCGGATAAAGTAGATTATACTTGGTTATGCTCACAACGTACTGAAATCGTCTCTTTAGCCTGTCGCCGTCAACTCACCAGTCAGGAAAGTCATCAACTGGCAGTCCTGCGTCCTTATCTGGCTTATCATGCTCACAAATTATGGCTGAAACATCAGGTTGCAACGCTCCCCTATCAGTCGATGGCCGCCCTATCCGACACAACAAATGCTCATATGAATGAGCAAAACCATTTCCGGTTTGGTGATATTGTCCTGACCGCGAAAGAGATGAGCACCATCCGCCTTCTGTTATCTTTTCATTCCCCCAAAGAAATCGCCTGGCAACATCATTGCAGTGAATCCGCGGAACGAAAACGCATTGAAACCATCAAGAGAAAGATTCGTTGTACCGGCAATCGTGCCAACTTTTTTCAGTTACTCCAAAAACACGGGATACTTGATGCATGTCTGGATGTTTACACCACATCTCTTTAACCTGTCGGGATCTCGATGAAAGCCAGAGATTCTATGCGCAATTCGGCTATACGACACACAAAAGTTACACCGATGAACAAGTCTCGATTGTCATGATGACCACAGAGGCGGGTTCAGCGATTGAGCTGTTCTGTTTTACCGCTGGGCAGCACACAGCCTCACTGCTCTCAGATATTAAATCAGTCCCCAATATTCAAACCATTGGCATCACGCATATCGCCATTCAGGTTGATGACATTGCAGCAACACGTCAGCAACTCGCTCAGTTTACCCCGTGTACAGAGATTAAACCGGCTCGAATGGGGGGCTTTGTTTATTTTTTCACCCATGATCCCGATGGGAACCAGATTGAAATTATTATGGAGAATTAACATGTTAAGTTGGCTACAACGATTGGGGATTGTCTCAGGCAATGCATTCGAGTTTTACGATATTGCAGTCTATGCTGCAATCTCTCCTTATTTATCTCATTTGCTATCCAGTCATGGCATCGTCCATTCAGAATGGATGGTATGGGGAATTTTCGCGCTCAGATTCTTAATCCGGCCACTCGGTGGGTTGGCCATTGGTAAAATTGCGGACACACAAGGAAGAAAAAAAGCCCTGATCATCACCAGCAGCCTGACAGGCAGTGCAACGCTGCTGATGGCAGCTTTACCCGTCAACATCTTGGGAGAAAGTCTTGTGATACTCCTGTTATGCCTGCAAATGGTTCAGGCCTTCAGTTTTGGCGGAGAGTACCCAACCATCATTCAATACCTGCACCAAGGGAGCCAACGTGAACAACATGCTCGTATCAGCAGTCTGATTGTTGCCAGTTCAATTGTTGGGGTGATTGCATCCGTCTTAATCGTAATGGGGCTGAAAGGCACCTTATCTGAAAGCCAGATGCAAGCTTATGGATGGCGTATCCCTTTAATTATTGGCGCAGTGAACATTGCCATGAGTTTTTGGTTCCGCCTGCGCTTGCCCGCTGCGCTTCCGACCCCACAGCCGACTCGCTTAACCAACGATGTAAGAACCACAGTCAGGATCGGTTTGGTGTCTGTAACAGGAGCGGTAGTTTTCTACGTCCAGAATATTTCCAGCACCATTTTAGCCAAAGATTTCCCCATTCAGCCGTTTGCCTTGGTTAATTCGGTGACCTTACTTGTGATGATCTTGCTGGTCGGATGGATCACGGACAAATACCTGTCATCACCAAAGAAAAGCTTTTCGGGCGGATTATTGGCCGGTTTGGTGGTTTCTTATCCGGCTTATTATCTGTTGATTCATGGTCATGATGGGTGGCAACAATGGATCGCATTTATCACGATCAGCCTGATTTCAGCACTGATTTTAGCCAATCTGGCGACGGTGCTATTTTCCATTGCCCGCAACAACACCACCTCTCTGGGGCTTGGCTATAACGTTGCTCTCTCAGTTTTTGGCGGCATGAGCCCGTTAATTGTGAGTTTCCTGTCTGAGTATGATGCCAGTTATGTCGGTGCATATGCCGCATTGACAACCATACCGGCACTCATTGGTATTTATGCATTCTCGGCACCATCGTTAACTCTCCAGTCAGAAATGAATACATAACCCGGCTTTGCAGAACCGGAATATCGCACGGTAGCCCTGACATTGAGTGAGGGCTACTCGCGTCGTCCCCCCGCTCGATAACGCTCCCAAAATCCTAATCCTAATCCTAATGACCTACTGCCTGCATCTGGCATCCTCCTCAAACACCCTTCCTGTAAAAACGAAAATCTCAGCACCTTAAGCTTATTTTCCGATTGAATCTTGTCGAAGATTCGATCAATAATGACCCAAAGTCATTAGCAATTAATAATCATTATCATTTGATAAATACAAGGGATACACCATGTTGTACGACTTCCAATGCGCAGACATCCGCAGAAACGAGGGATAATTCATGCCAAAAGGACAACACCAAGCACACCTTTTTACGCCTTTAATGATATCCGCCAAACCCGTATTACCACAGCTCGGTGCAGGCATATTCACTGAGGCCGTTGCCGGTTTAGCAAATCTAGCAGCACTCTGGTGTCTCATTCACCTGATAGAAGATCTCGCAATTATCTGGGTACTCTATGCGTGTGTCTGTTGGGGAGCGGGAGCGGTTTGTTCATCCGCTGCATCATGGATTTCCCATCAGGCCGAAGCCGATTTTTCCTCACGGCTACGCCGTCAGGTTGCTACTCACTTAACACAGCTCCCGACCCGGACTTTAGCGCGCTACGACGACAACGCATTGCGACGGTTAGTCTCCGAAGATATTAGCGCCCTGCATCATGTGGTTGCCCACTTACCCGCAGAAATCGTGACTTTTATGATTGTCCCTGTCGCTTCGGTGATCATGCTGCTCGTAATGTCTGGCCCAATCTCTTTACTCGCCTTACTCCCCGGATGCCTCGCGGCCATGTATTACCTGATTTTAATGCCGCGTTACTCTGTGCGTTATAATGCTGAGCGAGTGAATGCAATGGAAACAATCGTCACCGCGATTAACGACTATGTTCGTGGAATCCGAATCAACCGGCTGTTTGATGCGCAGTCAGGAGCGCTTGCCGATTACCATGCAGCAACCAACCGCTTCACTCAAGGTATGGTCACATGGGTCAGTCATGTGGCAACCGCAGCCGCAATTGCCACCGCACTATTACAAGCGGTTGCAACATTTGCGATTGCTTATTGGGCATCTTATCAACTCAGCCCAGTATCGATCGCGGCAACGATGCTTTTCGGGCTGGCAATCGTCACCCCGTCGTTACGCCTCGGACACGGTCTCGACTACCTTGCCGCCGGGCGTGCGGCCGGCCAACGGATCGCTCAGTTACTGCATGAAACGCCACTTCCCAGAGGTGACGCTGCACTTCAGGCTGCTCATGCTGAACTCACCATACAAAACATCTGCATCACTACCGAGAACGGCACGTTGATTGAGAATTTATCTCATCGATTCTTGCCCGGAAAACTCACCGTCATCACGGGGCCAAGTGGTAGCGGAAAAACCACACTTCTGCGTATCCTTGCCGGATTTGAACAACCGGAGAGCGGAGAGGTTCGTCTGGGAGCGCAAAATATAACAACGCTCGATGAGCAAACCCGCCACCGGCAGATTCAGCTCATACCACAAACAAAACCCGTCCTAAATACGACGGTGCGGGATAATTTATTGCTGACAGCGCCGAAGGCCAGTGACGAACAGCTCCATGATGCACTGAATCATGCCCAAATTGACATCGACTTAGATGCGAATGCAGCATTACTGTCCGGCGGAGAGCAACAAAGAGTCGGGCTTGCACGCCTGTTCTTAAGCCCGGCAAAGATACTACTGCTGGATGAGCCAACCAGTGCTTTAGACCACTCTCGGGCAAATCAACTGATGGCGGCCTTGCTACATGTGACTCACACCCAAAATAAAACCCTGATCATGGTAACCCATGATCCAGCGCTGGCTTCTCAAGCCGACCAACACATGCATCTCGAAAAATCGCCACAACAACAAAAGGAATTCACGGTATGACTTTCGCGGCTCACCACCAATCCGGCTCTACCCCACCGATATGGCCATTACATACCAAGCGTCGGCTGATTTGGATTAGCATCAGTTGGTGTTTCGTTGCTGCACTGGAAGCCACGGCCTATACCGTGCTGGCACAGGCTATCACGCTCCAACAAGATCCGGTTTGGGTCATCGTCTCAGCCGGTATTGCCGTACTCATTATGGTACTCACAACCCGGGCCGGTTTTTTCTGCGGAGTGCGGCTGTCCGGTGATTTATTTGAAATACTGGGGCAGGCGCTTGCCCGAGCCAAACTGTCATGGTTTACCGACACTCGCCGGGCTCAACTGGCAATGTTGGCTTCTCAAGGCATTCCGGGGTTTATGAGTGTTCCGGCTCATCAGATGCAAACTTTCCTGCATGCACCACTGCTGCCCCTGTTTCTGGTTTGTGGCATTGCATGGTTATCAGGGCCAGAAGTGGCAGTCATCACCGCTGGCACACTGGCGCTGTCACTGTATCTGCAATTTAAAGCTCAGATGGCACTGATGGAAAGTGATAAAACAAGGCATGATGCCAATATCGGAACCGCAAACGCTACCATCGAATTTGTTGACCATCTGGAGCTGTTGCGCACCACCGCAGGGCCGACAAAAGCAATCAAACGCATCGAACAACAATGGCAAGCCCAAGAAGGTATTCTGGCCACGACTAACCGGGCAGCGGCTAAAGCGACGTTAGTCTCAGCAGTCGCCAAATCTCTACCGTTAGTCTGTATCAGTGCTTATCTGACGATCACTCAAATCAGCTCCCCGCTTATGACCCTGGCCTTATTGGTTTTAGTGACCAGAGCAGCGGCACCGCTGGGTGAACTGGCGCTGGCTGGCCTGAGTATTAATAATTTACGTGCCGCATGGAACGACTACCTCAAAAATACCTTAGTGCCGACCTTACCTGAACCCGATGCAAGCGAAGCTTTGGTTCCCGATGGACACCATATTTCCCTGAAATGCATCAGCCAGACACCTGTTCTCAGTCAATTGAGTGCTGAAATTGAACCGGGCGCAAATGTCATCATTTCTGGTCCGAGTGGTTGCGGCAAAAGTACCTTGGTTGAACTCATCATGCGATTTGATGATCCGCAAAGTGGCGAGATTACCTTCGGTGGCGTGCCCTTGAATCAGATGCGCTACGCTGAACTGAGTTCGCATATTGCTTATGTTGCGCAAGAGCCAGTGGTGTTTACCGGGACTCTGGCTGAAAATATTCTTTTAGGACATGCCGGTGCAAGCCGCTCAGAAGTAGAAAGCGCAGCACGACAAGCGATGTTAAGCCACGTCATCGACCGCTCACCGAAAGGGATTGATCAGCCCGTCGGCCATCAAGGCAGCTTACTTTCCGGCGGAGAAAGACAACGTGTTGCGATAGCCCGCGCCCTGCTCAAAACAGCTTCGGTTCTCATCCTTGATGAAGCAACCGCCGCACTCGATGAAGAGACAGAACGCCATGTCGCAGCATCCCTAAGTGATCTGCCTGTAACGCTGATTATCGTCACTCACAGAGACCCGACGATTTGGCGGCCGAGCAAAATCATCACACTGACAGAACCGGCTCAGATGTAGGAACCGCATTGCGCTATGTAATCAATAGCACTATGTAATCATCAATTACGTCATGGAATAATTGCACCATAAGATAAACAGATGAATCATCATTCAATCATGGTGGCGTGCGGCAGGATACCCCCAACAGAACAGACTGTTATGGATTGAAATATGTGAATAACATGGTGTTCCGGGATTTACAGACCCGTATTCTACCTGTAATCATTGTTCTTCTGGCGAATCATAGGCATGACAATGGATAATCGTACCGATACAAAAAAACCTCAGTTGCATCGACGCACTCGATCACCACATACCAGACGCACAGCTTTAATGGATGCAGCTGAACATTTATTTTTAACCAAAGGGATTCATGAGACCCGGATCGAAGATATTACGGCAGCAGCTCATGTTGCCAAAGGGACCTTTTATATTTACTTTCATTCGCGCGATAGCCTGTTACACGCCTTACAGCAGCGTTTTATGACCAGCTTTTGTGCCCGGATTGAGACGGCACTGACACAATGTCAATCCGATGACTGGCAATCGCGACTCCACAACTGGTTCACAACCGCAATCGATGGCTTACTGGATCAAATTATTCTTCACGACATGCTCTTTCAGGATATCCATCCAAAGCAAGGGCGAAGTCTGATGAGCGAAAACCCGGTCATTGAACAGTTATGTTCCCTGTTACAGCAAGGTGATAAAGCGAATGCATGGCAGGTTACAGACGCCAAAATGATGGCTTTGATGATGTTTCATGCTATGCACGGATTAGTCGATGACGCACTGGCACGAGGGGATATCAACTGCCGTTCATCTTTAGCCAGCACATTAACAGAAACTTTTAGTAAAGCGCTCAGGCAATAAACAGCAATGGTTGAGACACTGTTTCCTGACAGAATCCAAGCGCGCGATACAGCATACGGGATCGCCTTACATATATTCGGCACCGATATCTAATCTGTCTCAAAAAACCTGTCTCAAAAAAATCTGTCTCAAAAATAAAACATTTCCGTGATACTTATTCCACTTCTTGCAGGCAACTTTTTGCTCGCCGGGCAACTTCTTGCTCGCCTCCGGGCAAGATCTTGCTTGTATTTACCTTTATATCTATATAACACATTGATTTTATTGATGTGAGTGAGTTGGCACACCCCTTGCTCTTATTGCTTAAGAGCCTAAAGGTTCTATGTGCATTAAAAACATGAACTTATTATAGATAATTGAAGGAATTCAGAATGCCAACTCCATGTTATATCTCTATCGAAGGTGAAACTCAGGGGCTAATCACGTCAGGCGCTTGTACAGCAGATTCTATCGGTGACTCTTTTGTTGAAGGTCACGAAGATGAAATGATGGTTCAACAGTTCGATCACGTTGTGAGCGTTCCAACTGATCCTCAGTCTGGTCAGCCGGCAGGCCAACGTGTTCACAAGCCTTTCAAATTCACTGTGAACCTGAACAAAGCCGTTCCACTGCTGTATAACGCACTGGCTTCCGGTGAGAAAATGTCTTCTGTAACGCTGAAGTGGTACCGCACTTCAATCGAAGGTAAACAAGAAAACTTCTTCACCACAACACTTGAAAACGCAACTATCGTTGACATCAAGTGTGAAATGCCACACTGCCAAAACCCAGCAGATTCTGACTACACGCAAAACCTGACTGTCTCTATGTCTTACCGTAAGATCACTTGGGACCACGTTAACGCGGGTACTTCAGGTGCTGACGACTGGCGTAAGCCAATCGAAGCTTAATTGTCAGCTGAACAGGCACCGTGGGTGTCTGTCCGACAATGCTTTGATTGTCCTGTTGCTCACCGATTGGTGGGCAACATTGTTTATATCAATCACACATTAATTAGAAAAGTAGACTCGACAAAACGATAAGACAATATACCTGAACAACTTCGCGCAGCAGAGATTCGTTTATGAGGTTATTCAGGTATATGTGTTGTGAGGCAAGATGGCTGGGGCGACGGTTCAAAAACTGAGAGGTTCCTTCAGGAAAATTGCTTTCTCGTTGATTTCCCCGCCAATTTTTCATTTTCATCAAGACTCATATATTCATCCGGTTATAATCGGATTTTGCGTTTCGCTATCGTTTGTTTTGGCTATCGTTTGTTTTGACAGTACCGTCTGTTTTTGCCAGAGCACATGATAGAAAAACGTAAATGTTTCTAACAAGAACAACCGGAAAACCGGGCCGAACCCATGTCATGCATGACTGTGGCGCTCCTCAAGGATGCACTGACTTCATGTGTGACAAACCAATGGGTATATGAAATTCAGTCAACTCAACAATGTCAGGAAAAAACTATGGGGACTTTGAACTTCCGTCTTGTCAGTGGTGTCGGTGAAGCCTTGGTCGTCCGTGATTATCAGGGACATGAATCTATCTCTGATTCATTGGATGCACAGGGAAACCCGGTGTATGGCTTTCGCTATCACATCGAGCTGGCCAGCCGCGATTCCGGCATCAGTGCCGGGCAACTGGTTGATACCGCAGCCGTGCTGGAAGTCATCCGCAATGG
>NZ_FULE01000082.1 GCF_900163965.1 Vibrio ruber DSM 16370 | reverse complement strand
ATCTTGTAATTCTGGGAAAAGCCTCATTATTTATGCCTCCGAGGTACACGGACAGTCACCACGCGGACAGCTTCCGTCCGGCTGGCGCTGACACATTTTCGACATCGGTGTGTTCTGCATTGAAACCTGTTCAAATGCCGGTGCCTGAATATTTTTCGGCGAAGCAAGCGTGTAGATCGCCGGGGATGCAGGCGTTTGGGTTGCAGTGATATCTAAAGCCTGCGCCTCCTCCGGAGCTGTTAACACGGTGAGAAGGTTCGGCATGGTTGCAAGCTGGCCGGCGTAACCGCTGCCGCTGCCGGCACTGCCGCCGGAGTTAAGGTTGATCGCACCGCTGACCACATGCACGCCGCCTGCATCGACTTTGATAAAACTGCCGCCGACTTTGACGGTGATTTCATTACCGGCATCGAGTACCACAGCATTTCCGGCCTTGAGGTGTACTTCGCTGCCTGAATCGACAATGGTTTTCTGGCCGACTTTCTGATGCAGTGAGGCATCGGTTTCGAGGGTGAGGTTCTGTTTGATTGCGGTTCGCTGCTCACCGTCAATACTCAGATGGTCGTTGACCTGCACATGGCTGTAACGGTCATTTTCAACCGTGAGATGGCGGTCATGCTTAATCTGGGTGGTGCTGTCATTTTCAACCAGCGCTTCATAGTCTTTCTGCGCATGGAGATAAATCTTCTCGCTGCCGGACTGGTCTTCAAAACTTAATTCGTTGAAACCGGTGCCCTGATGGGTCTGGGTGCGAATCACGGTTTTGGTTTTGTGATCCGGCAGAGGATAGGGCGGCGTGTTGGTCGCGTGATAGGTGCGCCCGGTCACCATCGGTTGATCCGGGTCACCGTTGAGGAAGGTGACAATCACTTCATGACCGATACGAGGGATCGCCATCATGCCGTACTGGGCGCCTGCCCAGCCTTGTGCGACGCGCACCCAGCAGGAGCTGTGCTCGTCTTCGTTGCTGTAACGGTCCCACGGGAAAGAGACTTTCACCCGGCCATGTTCATCACAGTAGATTTCTTCGCCTTCGGGGCCGACAACGGTCGCGACCATCGGGCCATCAACTTGTGGCTTTGGCTGGGGCTGCATACGCCACAGGGTTTCATTCGGGATGACGACAAACTGGTTGCTGTAAGTGGTGGCACCGCTGCCACCGGATTCTTCCAGTGCCTGAGGCTGACTGCCCTGATGGTCAATCCCGACAATCAGCCAGAGGCGGTTCATTGCACTATCAAGATGGTCGGCCAGTGTAAACACCACCCCGGCCTGAAGTCTGGCTTCGTTACTTTTACCGCTTGCGGTATGACTGGTGCGGCGCAGATGTTCGAGCTTAATCTGACTGAAGGCTTTGCCGCTGGCATCGTCTTTATAGCGCCCCGGTGCATCGTAGTGTTGGTAGTCCGGCAACTGATAGGCCATGTCACTGCCAAGTGCCGACTGTTTAAAGCTGTAAGAGGGCTTTTTAAAACTATAGTCACGCTGCGTCACTTCGGTAACTTCGGACTGTT
>NZ_FULE01000078.1 GCF_900163965.1 Vibrio ruber DSM 16370 | reverse complement strand
TTTTTTCTTGCTTGAGCTGCCTTACCCACTTATCCATTGTCGATTTACCAACACCCATGGCTTTTGCAGCTTCAACAACGGTGTAGTTTTGATCGAGAACAAGTTGCGCTGCTTCGAGTTTGAATTCCGCACTGAAAGTGCGTCTGGTACGCTTGGTCATAGTTTCACCTGTCATGCTATGAGGTGTATTTTAACACCTCTAATCAGGTGGCCAAATTCACCGTACCACTACAGGGAATCGGTTTGTATCTGGCTAGGACGAACCTTCATACGATCGGTTATCAAATTACGGCATCCAATGACAAAAAATATAACGAGTTGAAAGGGGCTTGTTTCGTCATTGAAGAACTGGAAGGAATGTAGAATGGTGCAATTTTCTCAGGTCGCAAAAGAAATTATAACAAATACGATTAATGCGGCTTATTGTATTGATGATGAATTCGTCGAACCCTTTACCGAACCGCATGAAAATTCGGACATAGGTACGACTCGTGACCTCTATCGGGCATTTCAAAACAAAAACTGTGCACTGGATATCGGTCGTTTTCAAGGGATTGAATATTGGCGGGCTCAGCAGAAGAAAAATTTGAAGACGAAAGATTTGTTGATTCTGGATTGGGAATTATCTACCGAAGCACCGAAGTACGAACCCGCACTGGAAATTCTTCATGATGCAATTCAAACCGATACTTTACCTTTCGTCTGTATCTATACCAATGCCGGTAGTTTGAGCGATGTTGAAGATAAATTGATTGCTTATTTCTGTAATCCACTGGCTGAAGAACAAGGTAATATTGAAGAGCTGAAGGATACTTTTACAGAGAAAGTAGATGAGTTGTTGGGGGCGGAATATTATTTTGGAGGAGAAGAGCTAGATTGGTTCATCGGCCTTTCTGATAAAGCATTTGATGCTTATAAATATAAATCTAGACAGAAGCAACTTCATAAAGAGATTAATACAGCGATTGGGAAAAAGCAGAAGGAGTTCAAAGGGCAACTATTCCCAGCTCTTAATTCGGCGTCGAAAGAACTTTTTTCTCTAGAGCTGTGTGAACTTCTACTTGGGCTAAACATTGCCGGGAAAGGAGAGTTAAGTACTGTTCTACCTGAAAAGATTGATGTGGATATTTTTGAAACGCAGAACAATATACATTGTCTTTTGGTCGATTCAACCGTGGTCATGATTTTGCACAAATCGAAAGATGTTCAGAAAGAGGCTGCCGTTTATGCGGATGAGTTATTCGGAAAAATTGCCGAAATCGTCCATGACCGACCGAATAATTTTATGTCTTTGTTATCTCTGGAATACCGGAATTTTTATCGGGATAACGCCAAATCTTTGGGGAAAGAACTGAATCAAGTCACAGATGATGCTTTCTTCTGGCATCAGCGTTCAGTCTCTTTAAATCCCGGCGGTGCTCAGGAATTCGAGGCTTTTCTAAAAGAATTTTGGCGTTCGGCTTTATCAGGAAACTGGGATAGTTTCCGACCAGAAATGCTGGATGTTCTCGATGAATACAAACAAAGAATCAATATAGATGATTCCTTATCTCGCCATGAGGAAAATCAAGGAAAAGATTTGGAACAGGATTTGGCGTTTCTGAATAAGAAATATTCTATATTACGACTGAAACCAGAATGTTCTGACCGATTGCATTTTGGCGATATTTTCAAAAGTGGGGATAAATTTTATTTATGTATCACTGCTCACTGTGACTGTTTAAGGCCGGATAACATTAACCATAACTATATGTTTATTGAATCAGCTCAGAAACGTTCTCTGACCAAGGGACTACAAGCTGGAGATGCTGATTATCACTCATTTATCCGTGATACCGATAATAAGTTGATCAATATTGAATGGAAACAACGACCTTTTACAATCTATATTCCGAAAGAACAAATCAATACTGAAGATGATACTAGGGTAACAATATCTGGCAAAGAAAAGTTACTTGGATATGTATGCACTCAAAAAGAAAACTACACGCAACGAATCGCTAATCATACTTATAGTTTTGCCAACCGCGTCGGTATTAACTTTGCCAACTTGAAAGGTATTTCATCTGGAGATACGAAGACCGACTAATGAAATCAGAAACTGACGATCAGCGAAGCAAAATTATGGCTTCGGTCAAATCCAAAGGGACCGATATAGAGCTGGTCGTCAGGAAATTTCTCTTCGGACACGGTTTTCGTTATCGACTGAATGACAAAAAGCTACCGGGTTCTCCAGATATCGTACTGAAAAAATATAAAACGGTTATTTTTGTTCATGGTTGCTTTTAGCATCAACATCCCGGCTGCAAGAAAGCAACTATCCCCAAAACGAATCATGATTTCTGGGTTGAAAAGTTTCGGCAAAATGCGCTTAGAGATGAAGTAGTACGAGATGAGTTGGAAAGTCTCGGATGGCATTGTAACCATCCCAGTTTTAATGGCACGATAAGTTAGAGTTTTTCCTGCTGTCGTGTCTTTCCAAATACTCCCAAGGCGTGAGATCATTTAGTGAGTCATGTGGCCTTTCTTCGTTGTATTCCCTCATCCAGTTTTCTGTCAAATCCCGGACTTCATTCAGCGTTTTAAAAACATACATATCCAGAATTTCCGTTCGGTAGGTTCGATTAAAACGCTCAATATAAGAATTTTC
>NZ_FULE01000076.1 GCF_900163965.1 Vibrio ruber DSM 16370 | reverse complement strand
TTGCTCGATAGTGTCGGGGAAGGCTTCGACAACCTTGTCGGAGCCGCAACCAGTGATAACAGTTCGGTCAACGCCAACACGCAACCACAGGCAACCCATCAGGCCGATGATAACGGCAACAAAGTCACACCGGCACCACAAGGCAATGACAAAACCCTCCTGTATATCGGGGGCGGTCTGGGTGCCTTACTCCTGATTGGGATTGTGGTCATGGCGGCTAAAAAATAGGGGGTATCAATGCCATTACCATTGATTTATCTGATCCCCCTTGCGACAGGGGCGTTAGGGTTCGGGGGCGGCTTCTGGGCTGGCTCCGGTGTGGGGAAATTAGTCAAACTGTCAGCGATTGGGGGCGGGTGTTATCTCGCTTACCGGCTGGTTAAGGAGATGAAATGATCCCAACTCTCACAGGCGGACTGACAAACTCCGGCACCATGCCGATTAATGCGGGCGGTGGTGCTGCCGGTGATGCAACAGCAACCGCCAGAAATAGAATCGGGGGTATCACCAACGGAGCGATTAATTTTAGCGGCAGTGCAGGACAGCGTTTAATGCAAAACCTGCCGCTTATCCTTGTGATTGCTGTGATTACGTTTGTGGTGGTGAAGAAATGAAATTGACGCTTATCCGCCCGAATCGGGCTGACATCAAAGCACAATTGGCGTTGCTTCGTCCGGCTTTCAATCGTGTTCCGGATGCCAAATATGAGTATGCGTTTTGCTGTGATTCGGTCGCCTGTAAACGCGCCAGTTTTTACCAGTTAAAAGGTAAAGGGGTTGCGGTGCGCTTCGTCGGTTATGTGACCGAGCATAACGAATATCTGATTCTGGCGCTGACCGGCAAGGGACTCAAACAAGCAGCACCCGTCATCATTGATGCGGTTCGCTCTCAGGGGTATCAATGCGTGAAATATCACACGGTGCGTCAGGGCATGACACGGATCTTAAAACAATTTGGTTTTGTTATCACTGAAACTCATGGTGATGAATCGATCTTGTGTCTGCAATTCGGAGGTGTCTGTTAATGGGTGGCGGAGGAAAGACAAGCAGCAGTAACACAACCAATACAACTACCGTCAGCGGCACCAATGCGGTACAGGGCGATAATCTCGGGGTGCTTCTGAGTGGTATTCAAGGCAGTGTCGGTAATATTACCGTCACCGATCAAGGGGCGGTCAATGCAGCAAAAGAGACCGCCAAACAAGCCCTTGAGACCAGTGCAGACACCACCAAAGAGGCTTTATCTTTCGGCAAAGACTCGCTGAAAGAAGCGCTTTCATTTGGTGAAAAGTCCCTGTCAGCCAATAAAAGCGCCATTGATGCAATCAAGACAGTTGCAAATCAGGCCAGTGAAAACACACGCACCGCCCTTGCCGTTGCAGATGCCGCCAAACAGCGCGAGCAAACCGGACTGGATAACAGTAGTTACCTGACTCAGTTTGCAATCGCGGCCTGTGCGGTCGGTGGCGTTCTGGGTGTGATTGCACTAAGGGGAAAATGATGATTTTACAACCCAATACTGAAACCCCGATCTCTGTCGGGGGACGGGGAAAATATTTGATTGTCCGGTCAACGACGGCACCGGTTTTTATTTCTGCCGACGGTCTGAAACCGCAGCGGCTTGAATCCGGTGACCGGATTCAGGTCACTGAGTTTGAAAATATGTTTCTGACGCATCATTCACCCGACACCGTGAATTTTGACTATCAGATTTCAGACTTAGAGCACAAACCGGCCTCCACGTCGGGGCTGGTTGTTCAGCGGATCATTGAGCCGTTGAAATTTAATGCAAAGGTCACGGTCACTGACGGGCAAAAAGTAGAACTGATTTCCCCATCGGCTATGACCACTCAGCCAGATATTGAAATTGCCGCTGGCGAAAAAGCCAGACTGACCACGGGCGGGTATCGTCAACTGACAATTCAGGTCATCAGTGATGAAGTCACAACATTACGTATTGGTGACTTCAATGTGTCCAGCAATCGCGGCCTGATGGTGATGGGAAGCAGCAATGCAGTCGGCTCTGTCTCATTGGATTTTTCAGGGGAGCTGTACGCCTATAACGCCAGTGCCACCCATGCACGCCTGACCGTTACCGGAGTGAAATCATGAATATTATTAATCCTGTATTCAATCAACCTCAAAACGGTATTGATGACATTATCGGTCTGAGTGAAAAGCTCACCACGCTGTCGGACAAAGATAAGCAGCTTGTCATGGATATTCTGAGCCTGAAAAATTCAGACCAGACCCTAGCAGAAAAAACACAGGCTCTAACCGCAAAAGATGCAGCGCTGGAAAGCATGATTGCAGATCTGGCAAGTTTCAGTCAGCTCCTTTGTGTCAAAAACATTCTGATCAATCCAAATTTTCAGGAAAAACAACGGAATTTCAACGGCCAGTGGTCAACGCTTGAAACGGGTCAGTATGGTTATGATTGCTGGTGTAAAACGGAAAACGGAATTGCTCAGATGGTTGAAAGTGGACAATACAAACCGGATACCATTTACACGCTGTCCGGTGAGAACGTCACAACAGTACAACTGACCAGCCCCTCATCGGGGCACTGGCGGATTGATGTCCCGAGTGATGCCCGAAAAGTTGTTCTCAATGAGGGAGAGCGACCGCTTCCCTATCAGGAGCCAGACAGAGCACTCAACCGTTTTCGGTGCTGGGAACGTTATTACGATGTCGGCAGCAAAGTCAACGCGACGCTGACTGAAGTTGGCGGCATGCGCTGGGCATATATTGAAATCACCCTGCCGGTACAGATGCGCACCAAGCCAACCGCTGGATATAACAGTTATAAGGACTTCAACCCAGCCCCGAATATCGGTACGTGGTCAAGCGGAAAACGGGTTTATATCACCGGAAGAGCGACGGCCAGAGGGGCAGATCCGAGTGTTACCGGGCTGCGGTTTGATGCAGAAATCCCACTGGCATAAGGCCATAACCATGACACTGAAAGCAGTTTTAATTTTTATCGGAGCAGGAGGACTCACCTATATGCTTTATCGGGCAACTTTGCCGCGTGGCGTTCGTAACAATAACCCGCTCAACATTCGAGACTCTTCGAATGACTGGGAAGGGAAATCGGCACTCAACCGTGATAAAGAATTCGAGGAATTCAAACATCCGGTCTATGGCTTTCGAGCTGGCGCACGGATACTCAGAAGTTACAGCCGCCAAGGATATAAAACACTCAGTCAAATGATTTATCGGTTCGCGCCAGACAATGAAAATGACACCGCACTCTATGTGCAGCAAATCAGCCAATGGACGGGGATTGCTCCGAATCAGACAATTGATGTCAATGATAACGACCAACTCGCCCACCTGCTTTATGCAATGAGCCGTAAAGAGGTCGGCAATTACTACGGCCTGAGCATGGCACAACAAGGGGTTGCAATGGCATGACAAAGCAAGACATGAAGCGGATCGCCCTGTCGGTTGCCGGTGCGATTCTGGCAGCGTATACCATCAAATACTTAAAGAAGAGTAAATTACTATGAGTGACTTTTTCAAAGATAAACTAGGCATTGATATCAACCAAGCCTCAACAAAAAAGGGATTCGCGCTAATTGGTGCAGGGGTTGCACTGGCTGTTGGTCATCCTGAACTGTTAACCGCCAGTATCACACCGGACGGGGTTCACTATGGTGGTTTAATTGGTACCGCTGCCCCTGTATTCATTGGTATCTGGGAAACACTGAGGGATGAATTTAAGTAATGGGAGAATATCAGACTTTGATCATTGCGGCTGTCAGTGCATTATCCAGCGGAATAGGCGTCGGTGTTACACTAAAAACAGATGTGAAGTGGCTCCGGCTCATGATGGAAAAATTGGATGTTCGTATTACTCAGTTAGAACAAAATAAATAATCAATATAAATCTCTTCAGTCGTTTTATATTGAAGAGATTTATATGACAAAAACATCATTTAAATTAATATTTTTTTGATTGAATATCTCATAAAAAGGAATTCAAATTTTACTTCCTTCTTCTTCTGATCTCTTCATCTTAATATAACGGTCTAAATTTAATTATATTCGTATTAGTTGAGTAAATTAGAATGTCAAGTAAAGGCCCTCAACCTTATGGAGTAAATGGCTCTCGTTATGGCGCTATCGACCATAAAGCTATTAAAGAAAGAGAAAAAAGAAAGCTAGAACTTCTACAACAAAGATCACAAGCGCACAATGATACGTTAGAAAGAATAGAAAAAAATACAAAAAGTAGTAAACAAAAAGACTGGCTTCCCGTTTCTGGCTCATTTCCTCGATTAATCTATGAAACAGAAAATAAAATGGATACCTTCTATAACCCGAAAGTTCCTGATGCGCCATGCCCTAACGATATGAAATATGGTGAACAACAAAGAAAAACTATTGAATCTTATGGGGTTTTCCTACCATTTAAAGACAAAACTAGATATTCACCGTCAAGAGGCTATGATATTGTTGTAGAAGATCAATTTACTTTACCTGCTAAGGAACATTTTAAGAGAATGAGAAACCTCGGTAAAGGAGCGATCAGCTTTTCTATGTTAGGAGAAACTAAAAACCTATTTTCTAAAATGGTAGATAAATTTGAGCGTAATGAAGGTGGCTATTATATGCATCCATTATTAGATGATGCAATGAAAAAACATGAAACAACAACAACCTTCCATAAATCATTAAAAGAATGCCTAGGGGAAAATATTAAAAATGGAGAACTATCACGAGATATTTTAAATATATCTAGTAGTTATATGAAAACTTCTGGTAAAGGGGCTCCTCTTCCTCAATTTCAAACAAAATCTCTAGATGTTATCAAAGGAACAGTTTTAACTGTTCATGGTATATGGGCAATGAAAGTATATGCGGAAAAAATGGAATATAAAGGAAATCAAGTTAGAGGGGTTTTCAAGTATGATATACAAGACCATTTCGGATTAAATTCTAAAGATATAGACCATAAAATTAGCTCAGGAGAAATGCCTTTTGAATGGCTAGAGGGATTTCGTTCATGGTACTTATTACAACATTATATAGGATATGGTTACCAACCGTTTATAACAAAGATAGGCTTTAAACTATGAGAAAAGTTATAATAAACATATTAATTTCATTCCCTCTTTTTTGGTTCATATACATATGGTGTATTTCGTTTTTCAACATGAATATTAATGTTGATTTCATCCCTGAACTAATTTGGTTTTTATTATTTTTTATAGGTACTCCATTAATGTGGGTACTCGGTTCTATATATACTTTCTATAAAAAATTGTGGTATTGGTTTGGCATGTACATGTTGCTTGGTGGAGTTCCTGTTGCAACTTATTTTATTTTATCCGTTGCTCACTCTTATTTTTAATATAAAAAGCTCCCAGTTTTGAGAGCTTTTAATAGATTCTATCTCTGTGGATTTTCCTGCTCATCAAATGTGATCAGATTATTGAGATAAACCAACACTTCTCTCACTTCATGTAAATCATCTTGCTTAGCGTAAGCAATCAAATCAATCAGATGTAAGCGTGCTGTATGGGCTAAATCGAGTCTTTTAGGGCTTGTTTCTGGCATGTATAGGCATCTCCCCGTAGATATTAACCAAACACCACCCGTAAAGGCTCTAATTTTAAGGGTGGTGAACTGAGCAAGGCTAGAACCTACCGCCTCAACTCGGGGAGCGGTGCGCATAAAGCGCCCTTACCCAGCTCACCATAATTCAGATATGACGAAGCTATCAACACAAAGCCTATATCAAAAAGCAATCGTGTCATGAGTTGAGTTAAAAAACAGGGGTTCTAATCCTGTGGCATTAAAAACTACCCATCACACAGATCTGTGTCAATTAATTTCTACTCAAGATACAAAAATCCCACTCAATTGAGTGGGATTCGTTTTGCATAATTATGCAATTTGTAATGGCAGGGGTGGAGGGATTCGAACCCCCAACACGCGGATTTGGAATCCGCTGCTCTGCCAATTGGAGCTACACCCCTGTAATCGCTAAAAGCGAAGATATAAAATTAGTGGCGGAGCGGACGGGACTCGAACCCGCGACCCCCGGCGTGACAGGCCGGTATTCTAACCAACTGAACTACCGCTCCACTGGTATATCGCTCTAAATAAAGTCTTACAATCAACCGCTTTATTTAGATTATCTTGGGGAGTGTGCAGCAGATTTTGAGCTGAGAAACGCAGCATACATCAGTATGTGAGTATCGCAGGCATCAAAAGATGCAAACAAAAACCAAGATAAACAAATAAAGCCTGGCGATGTCCTACTCTCACATGGGGAGACCCCACACTACCATCGGCGCTGTTTCGTTTCACGACTGAGTTCGGCATGGAGTCAGGTGGGTCCAAAACGCTATGGTCGCCAAGCAAATTCTTTAATTCGGAAAGCTGTTTTCTTTGTTCTCTACACAATCAAATTGTTCTTAATGAGCCACAAAACCCCTTCGGTGTTGTATGGTTAAGTCTCACGGGCAATTAGTA
>NZ_FULE01000075.1 GCF_900163965.1 Vibrio ruber DSM 16370 | reverse complement strand
TTCCTGCTGTCGTGTCTTTCCAAATACTCCCAAGGCGTGAGATCATTTAGTGAGTCATGTGGCCTTTCTTCGTTGTATTCCCTCATCCAGTTTTCTGTCAAATCCCGGACTTCATTCAGCGTTTTAAAAACATACATATCCAGAATTTCCGTTCGGTAGGTTCGATTAAAACGCTCAATATAAGAATTTTCTGTTGGCTTACCCGGTCGAATAAATTCCAGCTCTACCTTGTTACTTTCTGCCCAGTCACACAGCGTGGTTGAAATAAACTCTGGCCCGTTATCCATCCTCAATTTGCCCGGCATACCTCGCCAAGCAATAATCCGCTCCAGCACACGAATAACTCTCGGAGTCGGCAGGTTTAAGTCCACTTCTATCGCCAAGACTTCCCGATTGAAATCATCGACCACGTTAAAGGTACGAAAACGTCTGCCACAAACCAATGAATCGCTCATGAAATCGATAGACCAACAACAGTTGATCCTCTCCGGGCTCGCAAGTGGAGCAGGCTCACGCTTCGGTAACCGCTTTTTCCCCTTACGTCTCATGTTCAGTTTCAGAGCACAGTACACACGGTAAACTCGTTTATGATTCCATGGATGTCCCCACCGTCTGAGCACCTTAAATAACTTACCAAAACCGTAGGCTGGATAACGTTCTACGGCCTCTTGTAACTTGGCAACGACCTCATCATCCCGATGCAGGTTTGGCTGGTATCGATACACGGAATCACTGATGCCAACTGCGCGGCAGGCCATCCTGAGGCTA
>NZ_FULE01000073.1 GCF_900163965.1 Vibrio ruber DSM 16370 | reverse complement strand
TTAACGGAAAGTTCCGCGATGAATGTTTAAACGAACATTGGTTTCGGGATCTGAGTCATGCTCGTGAACTCATCAGTAGCTGGCGTATGGATTACAATGAAAATCGTCCTCACTCAGCACTGGATTATCTGACTCCATCTGAGTTTGCAGCAACCACAAGAACAGTAACGAACAATGGTGATTTAATAAGCATTACTAATGAAATTTTGGATTAATTCTTGGGGGCAGGTCAGGGCGAACAGGATGTAGTGAACGCGTTTATTGAAACATTTCGGAAAACATATCCAGATGATCAGGACAAAGCACTATCCAAGCAGCAGTACGAAAATAAGATTTATGGCATGACGCACATCATCATTGCAGCGTCCGGCTATTATCAACATGCAGTTTCAGCAGCAGATTATCAATGGATTTACCACTATTTCCGCACCAATATTGAAACCATCATTGCACGGACAAAACCGGATGTGATTGCAGAAGTCGGACTGAGCTTCTTGCTTGCCGGACTCGATAAAGACCCGGTCGTCACTCAAACCAGACAGGCGATTCAGGAAGCGATTCCGCCATTAAAGCAGATGATCCCATCGGGAAAAGATAATTTCAATTTGGCATTAGGTGAACATCGCAACCTACTTGCGATAATGCTTCTGGGATGGCAGCAGCCCCATGCGGCACCGAAATATGACCAAAATCCGGAAATATTCAGTGACCTCCCATATGGACTGGAACCCAAACAGACAGTGCAAGAGCAATAACTCAAAGCCGAAAAAAGAGGTTCTTGCCTGACTTAACCTCTCAGACACGTTTGAAAATAGCTGACTTCATTGTTTGCAAGCCGATAGACTGTTGCAGGTTTTCCGCCACGCCCACGGCCTTTATTCGGTGCGACAATTTTATTGGTACTCACAATCACTTCTGAGTTAATCAACCGCCGTTTAATCGTCATGCGATTCACTTCAACCCCGAACTTCGCATAAGCATCCATAATGTCTGCGACCAGAAATTCCTTCTCCAGAAAAAAGAGTACAACTGATGTATATTCGACGGCAGCCCTTAATTTAGTCCATGCATGTTGAATCTGAGCAGCATGGTCAAAAGCCAGTGTCATCTGCCCCTGTAGAATGAGATTTAAATCAAACCAGTCGAGCCGATTCCGATCCATACCGGCAGCTTCAATTTGTCTGATATTCGACGCATTCAGCAAAGCATAATGAGAAATACTGACACTCCAGCCATCCGGATTACGTTTCGGATTGCCGTCAACCAGCGGATCACTGATGAAATTAGGATACGTATGCACTTTTTGCCGACAAATTCGGCGGCGTGCGGCTTCAAAATCCTCATCAGCCGGTTCACCACCGCGAGCGGTAAAATCTTCGTCATACACCCAGCCACCGGGAATCGCCCACATCCCAAAATCCGGACGTTCAGGATTATTCCGTTTCACCAACAAGACTTGTATACCGTCATCAGATAAACGGAGGCAGATCATATCAATCGTTACAATCATAAATGCTGTTTCCCATACATCGCTTGGCTCATTCTATGAAATGATATCATCATTGGTCAAATTTAATCACAGAATGTTACGAACTAAATCAATCATTTTCATCACAAAATAATCTGAGCATAAATAGCATTTTATCTCCTAAAAGCGCCACTCACCAGATAACCACATCAATAACTCGATAGACTAATGATTGACAAATGCGCACGTCTCATTTAATGTCCGCCTTAGGTTAGGCACATAATGTTACTAACATAGATGATGTTACTAACAATAGAATAGTGAGGATGGCTCCATGAACAATCATCTTTTTTCTAAACATATCATCCAAAGTCTGTTGGATTTAGATGCATATAAAATCAATATGATGCAGGCCATCCATACGTTTTACCCTAACATTGAAGTCCGTTACGAACTGACTGTCCGCTCAGAAGAAGATATCAGTGGGCTACTTCCGGAAATCCGTAAAGAAGTAGAACAGCTATCTCAGTTGCGTTTTTCTCAAGCAGAAATCGACTATCTGAAGAAAAGTTCTCCTCATCTGAAACCTGCATTCCTCCATGCTTTGCGTTATTTTCAATTTCAGCCGACCCAGCAAGTTGAATTCGGCATCATCCAGCAAGGATCAAAACGTCAACTGCGAATTGGCATTCGGGGAACATGGCGCGACACCATTCTGTACGAAACCATGATTATGGCGATTATTTCAGAAGTCAGAAGCCGTCATAGCTGGCAAGAAATTCCCGCAGATCTGCCCCGTCAGGTTCTGCACGATAAACTCATTTCCCTCAAGCATGAGTTGGCTGAACGCGGCATCACTAACTTTAAGCTGACGGAAATGGGCACACGTCGCCGTTTCTCAGCACAAGTACAGGAACAAGTGATGGCTGAGTTGAAGCGAGAGATCCCTGAGCTGTTACTCGGTACGAGCAACTATCATTTTGCCCGCGAATTTGACCTCAAACCAATCGGTACAATCGCACATGAATGGTTTATGGGTCATCAGGCACTGGTCAATCCGGGAGATTCACAACGTGTCGCCCTTGAACAGTGGCTGACAGCATTCGATGGTCAGCTATCTATCGCACCCACCGATACCCTGAATATCGATGCTTTTCTGAATGATTTTAATATGCACTTAGCGAAAGCTTATGATGGTGTCCGGCATGATTCAGGCTGTCCCTTTACTTGGGGCGAAAAGATGATTGCCCATTACGAAAAACTGGGGATCGATCCCCGGACGAAACTCTTTATTTTCTCTGATAGTCTGGACTTTAGTCAGGCACTGGAATTGTGTGAGTACTTCGCCGGACGCGCACAGATTTCTTTCGGAATCGGGACATTCCTGACCAATGATCTTGGTGGCTGGAAAAACAAATATGGTCAGACCTATGCACCGTTGTCCATTGTAATCAAACTCGCTGAATGTCATGGCCGCCCGGTTGCGAAAATCAGTGATGAGCCCGAAAAAGCGATGTGTGAAGATGCAGTCTTTCTTGCCAATTTAAAGCAACAGTTCAATATTGATTTCGATATTGACCAGCTGATTGCTTCCCTCAAGGCAATCAAGCACAACCAACGCAAGTATATTGCAGCTGCCTGAATCACATCGTGTGATTCAGGTGACGGTACCCCCACCAATGGGCAGTTGGTTCCATTCAATTTATCGGGGTAACTTTAATCCGACGAGTTGCACCTGCCAATCACGAACCCGGGCAACCACCCAAGTTAACCCTTGCCAGCAAAACGAGTCACCTTGTTCTGGGGTATCTCCAAGCTGTTGATAAACGAGCATTTCTAATGTCATATCTTGGGGGTAGTCACTGAGATCCAGCCCATAATATAAACCGATATCGGCTATCGCCACTTTCGCTTCCAGAAAAAAATCGCCCAAAAGCCGACCAACGATATCAACACGCATCTTTTCTCCTCCTTGATTGATGTTTTAGTCTATGGAGTTGATCTGATTATCCGGCTCAAATCACATCACTTTGTCAGGAAGTTTTCATGACTAACAATATTTAATATTATGAAATCAATTTCATTTCATCAAATTCAAACAGATCATCTGCGCTGTCAATGACAAAAATTGCCACAGCGATACAAGAATGAACACATCATATCAATAAACAAGGTAGTATCGCTCCCGGGCAGATGCTCATCTGCTCGGGGAATTTGATGAAATGGAAGAGGTGTATCAGAGATCAGCCTCGGCTCAGACGCGCCTCAAGTGGCTCAGTCCCTGCACTTTCAGGCTCTAATTTGAGAGTTTGAGTCGGGTAAGCAATATCAGCACCGTGATGGTGGATGATTTCCATCACTTTTAACAGCACATCCTGCTTCACTTCATGGTAACGCATCCAGTTGACAGTTTTGGTGAAGGTATAGATGAAGAAGTCTAACGAGGAAGCGCCAAAAGAATCAAAATTAACGATCAATGTCTGATTCGCATCAATATCCGAATGCTCCTCTAACATCTGTTTCACATCGGAGACAATCACAGCCACCTTATCTGAATCCCCGTATCGTAAACCAATCACCTCATAAATACGTCGATTGAGCATCCGAGACGGGTTTTCCACCACAATGCTACTGAACACCGAGTTCGGCACATAAAGCGGACGTTTATCAAAGGTGCGAATCACCGTCATTCGCCAGCCAATCCGTTCCACAGTCCCCTCAATGGCACGATCCGGTGAACGAATCCAGTCCCCCATTTTAAAAGGACGATCAAAATAAATCATCATGCCACCGAAAAAATTCGACAGCAGGTCTTTGGCGGCAAAACCGACCACTAAGCCACCGACCCCACCAAACGTCAGTAATCCGGACAGGCTGAGACCGAATGTTTGCATGACCGACAATAGACCGACCACAAACACAAGCAACTTAATGACCTTAGAAATGGCCTGAACCGTGGTTTTATCCTTGTCTTTCGTCTGCAATACATAATCTTCTATATTGTTGACCAACCGTATCAACGTCCAGACAAAACAACAGACCAGCAGAACCAATTTCAGCGTTTCTAGCCAGTCTAAGCGGCTATCACTCAGATCTTCGAGCAATAAACCGAGAGAAATACTCGCCGGCCAGAGCCAGAGCAATACACTGATCGGTGAACGCAAGGCATGGAGTAACAAGTCATCCCAACGGACTTTGGTTTTTTCAGTGATTCGGTTTAAATGACGATAGAGGAAACGCCATAACATCCAGGCGATAAAACTGGCGAGCGTAATCAAGAGTACATTCGTATCTTCTCTTTGCCAAATAGGGGATGAAAGAATGTCGGAAATCCATGAATTCATAAGTCGTGGCAAGTTATCCATATCAGTGAGTTGAACGCTAGCAAAAAAAATCTCATATCACCAGCCCCAATCCACATCATCGACACGATTCTGACGAAGCAAGATCACATTGCTTCAAAACAAACTAATCGCCGCTGGTAAAACCTTCAGCGAAAGAACTTCTGGTATTTACCCGACGCCAAGCGTTGTCGGGTTTTTCCAGCGTATGTTCATAACCTTTTTTGATCAAAACCTGGGTCGGTTGACTCGGTTCAATTCGTTTTAACTGAGGTGAGGCAGCAGTACCACTTATCTGATAAATGTTTTCCTGACCGCCACTTTTAAACTGAATCTGCTTACCATTAAAATCAAATTTCGTGGTAATCAGGTGATTATTACGATAAACCCCACGTTTACTGAATGTAATCACTTCTCGCCGATCATCCATGACTTGCGTTTCCAACCAAGCACCATAAACTTTTTTGGGGCTGGTATACTCTTGATAACTCATATAAATCAACACTGCGCTACAGCCAATAAGCAATAGACCCAGCACTGCCAATAACGATTTCAATGGTGTGCTCCTTCTAACGGCTACAGGGACGACCAATCATCAGAGATAATCATCGTCAGGCTCATACCCATTGGAACAAATTATGCGCATGGGCACAATCCGGAACGATGATATATCCTCCAAAAATTGACCTCTACCAAACGAATCATGCAGTTTTGATATCAACCGTCAGTCAGGTAACAACGCAACTCAATGTGGCTCAGCACCCTGAACACCGCACCGTTTGACCAATACTAATAGGTCTCGAACTGACCACTGTTGTAATCGTTGATCGCTTGTTCAATTTCAGCATATGAGTTCATTACAAACGGGCCATAATGTACCACAGGTTCGTGAATCGGTTCACCAGCCAGAATCAACATACCACTGTCAGTCGTCGTGTTATTCTGCGCGATTAAGCAGTCCCCCTCGGTCAGCAAAGCAAATTCTCCGGCTTTAACGACACGAGAGCTCAGTTGAACTTCACCCCGATAAACGTAAATCATTGCCTGATGCTGTTGCGGTATCTTGAGATCCAGCGACTGTCCTTGGTTTGCCCGCCAGTCCGCGGCAAGCAACGGGACACCCGTTTGTAGTAAAGGACCACTTAACGTTTGGTCTGCGATTGCAGTTTGGCCTGCAAGCACTCTCAATAGTCCGGTCTCATCATGTGTATATTCGGTGATCACTTCAGGCTGAAAATCATGGTACTGAGCCGGTTGCATCTTATTCTTCGCCGGCTGGTTGATCCAAATCTGAAAACCATGTAACGAACCATCTTCCATCATTGGCATTTCACTATGAATAACGCCACGCCCCGCGGCCATCCATTGTGCCCCGCCGGAACGAAGTTCTCCGACATTCCCCATATGATCCCGATGTTGAAAATGGCCTTGCATCATATAAGTCAGCGTTTCAATACCACGATGCGGATGCGGTGGGAAACCTCCGACATAATCAGCTCGTTCATCCGATTTAAGCTCATCAAGCATCAGAAACGGTGAAAATTGTTTGTGGTTAAAACCGGCGACACGACGAATTTTGACCCCATCTCCGTCAGAAGTAGGCTGAGCTGGGATAATCTGATGAATCTGCCGTACGTTTGATGACATAGCTAATCTCCGGTTAATGTTCAAATGACAAGCAAATTCTAAAAAACTCAATCGCCAATGATGAGGAGGCGCATTCGAGCCTCTTCATCAAAAAATTTGAATCTGATCCTATTTTAGGCAATATATTGCCTTCTCCATCCACCAGAGTTACCAGCAACCAAAGTTACCAGCAACCAGAGTTATACGGTAAATTTTCCAAGCACTTGAGACAGATGCCGATGGAGTTCATCCAGCTTACGACATGCCTGATCAACCTCAGAAGATTCTTCAACACTCTCCTGAGACTGTGCTTCAATGACACTAATTTCTTCCTGAATATGTTTTGCCATCTTACTCTGTTCCACAATCACAGCTGCAATCTGCGTGGTTCTTTCCGTGACATGACCCATCGACATCATCATGTCATCAATCGCTCGCTGAGTTTCCTCACTCGCCTGTTTTGTCACGGATGCTCTTTCAGTCGCCTGCTTCATAATCTGGACCGCATCTCGGACACTCTTTTCCAGATTGGTAATCATTTCATTGACATCTTCAGTACAGTTTTGGGTTTTATTCGCCAATCCTCGGACTTCATCGGCAACAACGGCAAACCCACGCCCGGATTCTCCGGCTCTTGCTGCTTCAATCGCAGCATTGAGGGCTAATAAATTTGTCTGCTCAGCAATCCCACTGATAATGGTTAAAATTGAGCTGATCTTGTTGGTGAATTCATCAATGCGAGAGATAGCTGTTACAGCCTGTTCCACACTCTCGTTCAGTAACCCGATACTCTGTTGCGTTGTGCCAACCTGATGGCGACCTTCACTGGCAGACTGACCAGCCTTCTCTGTAGACCCCGCAGCTTCAGAAGTTCGCAGGGAAACATCCTGAATCGCGACACTCATCTCCTGACTGGAAACAGATACGTCCCGCATAGAAACCACCTGTTTTTCAGCTGTCTGACAAGCTTTCCGTGACATTTCTCCTAACGATGAAACATGGACATTGTTCTGTTCCGCATTACTGATAATCTGTTTCACAAGTTCATGAAGCTCACTCATGAATTGATCGAGATAAGTCGCAAGTTCTCCCAGCTCATCACGACGGTCTAATTTCAAACGCTTGGTTAAATCGCCGCCGCCTTTTGCCAGTGCCTGAATCTGTCGGGTAATATTTTTCAAATCACCGGTAATCAATAATGGGAAAAACCAGATAATCCCCAAACAAATCAACAGAGAAAACCCGACTAACCATAACTGACCCGTCCGATAATTCTGATGCATATCTTCCAGTTGTTCAGTCCGTTCATCAGCGTTGAAAACCACAATGTCAGTAATCAATTCAAGGTAACGTTGTGTGTTTTGAAATAAGTCAAACCCGTCATTAAACGATAAACCTATCGCGGTACTTCGCCCGGCCCGGGTATTCGAACTCCGCTCCTGTGCAATTCTCCGCGTGACTTTCACCCACTCCGGATAGGTCGCCCAAAATTGCTCAATCAGTTGCTTCATCTCAGTATTCAACTGAAGTGATTTGAGTTTTTCCATATTCTGACTGGCATGTGAAATACTCTCTTCATGCATTTTCTGCATCAGTTGAAACTGATCACTTTTGACCGGTAAGGTCAACATACTCCGCTCAGCAACCCAAGCCTGATAAAGCTCCCGGTTTGCTGACTGTACCAAACTCAAAGCAGGGATTTCATGACGAGTGACAATGGTGATTGCTTCAGACTGTAGACCCGCCGAATACAGACTCCTGCCCGATAGAGTTAAGACCAGTAACATGACAAAAACCAATGGGATACATAACTTCCAGCGAATACCCAAATTTTTAAAATAATTCATCAATCCCCCCTAAACAGTCCGTCTCTCCTGCCATTTGATAACAAACCGGAGCGATTCCTCGGACTGTTTCTTGTCTGATGATTATGATTCTTGATCGGTCTGTAATTCATGACGGGGGAGAGTTCCCCCTAGTCATTTATTGGTCTTCATACACGTCAAGGTTAATCCCGATGGTGATCGCACCGATCGTCTTTCCCTGCCCATCAATTACGGGGACAGACACCTGAACAAGATAACTCAGAACACTGTCATCATACTCAACTTCACCAATATGGACTTTCCCCTGACCATCATTGAACGACTGAATGAACTTCGCTTCATCACCCTGCCAATAGTCAGATGTCTTGTTCGTCATTGCAACGTTAGCGCCTTGATCGTCCATGAGAAACAACTCCACAAGAAACGGCATACTGTTTTCAAGTTCCAGCAACCTTTTCGCTGCTTTATTGTTCATAAGAGAAAACATGAAATCATCAACATCCGGTGTGTCTCTCCATTTCTTATCCATTGCTTTTATCTCATCCAGAGAGACTTTCTGCGCATTTTGTGCTTGCACGGCATCAACCAGAACCGGATCTTTCCCCCAACTTTCCAATTGAGGAATCAGCTCTTTCAAACTCTCAGGTGCTTCTTCAGCGTGGACAGACGCTAGTGGTAATAGTGAAGTGAACGATAGCAGTACAGTAAAAACCATCGATGACAGGTGACGCATCATAGTCGGAATCCTTATGACAATTATTGTTTAGATACTGGACAATATAGCCAACGATAAAGAAATCAGACAAATTACCTACGGAAAAAAACCAATTCGTGAGATCCATTACTGAATGGTTAAGATGACTGTCCTGTCAAGGTTAATTGATGAGATAGGATAAGGATTGGAGTGACTGTCCCGCTAAGGAAAAGGTAGTGGGGAAAAACATTAAGCGTGACTGCCCATTTAATTCCTTAATTCATGAGGAGTATCTGTAATCCCCGGAGCCACAAAGTAAAAAAGGGTCCGCAGACCCTTTAGAAGATATATCTCAGTGGAGATTAATTTTCGAAGTAATTTCTGATTGTCTTCAGGTTATCCCCATGAGCAAGTGCCAGAGACAGAAGCACCTTCGCTTTCTGAGGATTATAAACACCAGAACCGATACCTTCTTGTTTTGGTGTCACGAATCCGTTACCGGTACGAGTTGAGCGAACAACAGGAATCCCTTTATCCATGGTTTCTTTGACAGCCTCAAGCATCACATCGGATAAAGAGCCGTTGCCGGTCCCTGCGATCACAATCCCTTTCGCGCCGTCTTTGATTGCTGCATGGAGCAATGCAGGATCCTGATCCTGATAGCTATACAGGATTTTCACTTTTGGCAATTGTTTGACATGGCTGATATCGAAATAAGGCTTATCCACCGGTTTTGTTGGCTCATAGTAGAAATGAGGTTCACCGCTTAAGAATGCGCCCAAATATCCCTGCTCCGTTGCTTTAAATGTATCCAGCATCGTTGAATTGGTTTTAGTGGTATAAAATGCAGAGCCGATCCGGTCATTGAGCACAACCATTGCACCACGGTGTTTCGCATCATCATCTGATGCCAGTCTGACCGCTTCCAGCAAGTTCATGCCACCATCAGCACTGATCGCAGTCGCCGGACGCATCGCACCGACAATGACAACCGGTTTATCGCTTTTCACTGTCAAATCAAGGAAAAACGCGGTTTCCTCAAGTGTGTCAGTGCCGTGGGTTACCACTACACCACTGGTTTTAGCATCAGCCAGTTGCAGATTGATTGCTTTACTGAGCTTTAACAAAATATTCTGATTAATATTATTACTGTCTGTGTTGGCAATTTGCTCACCAATCACATGAGCAAAATCTTTTAACTCAGGTACAGCAGAAATCAGCAGATCAACACCGATTTTTCCGGCTTTATAATCTGTTGTGTCCATATTCGATTCAGAACTTCCCGCAATGGTTCCTCCAGTTGCGTATATCTTGACGGTAGGTTTATCCGCGTTTGCAAAAGAAGCAAAAGAGGTACAGAGCATCAACGCAGCCATCGTTTTGGATAGATACTTTTTATTCATTTCATTTACCTTTTAATTCATGTCTATAATCTTTATCGCAATTAGTTTCGTACTGAAACGAAAAATATGTAGAATATAGATAAAGGTAATGTCCTTATTTTCATCATTGTCCGTAAAATATATGCCAAACATATGTATCAGCCGATGTAAACAACACATCGGACTCTATCATGATGTCCCAAGACCAATTGCACTCAAATTGTGCAACATTTTCTCCCAAAAAAACCTGACAAACATCAAAATTAAACTATTTTTATTACATTTATGAATTGACTCATCAATTTTAAATTTTATCTTTAAAAAGGATTATTTTGTTAAAAATTTTCTATTTTCATTTCAGCCCTTTGATTCATATCATTTGATGAAAACCGTCAAAGAGAGAATAAATATTATCGCTAATATAAAAAATAAATTTCATCTATCATAATTATTTCATAAACTCAATTTAAATAATTGTAATAAAGTTTATCAGATCACCACTTGTCAATTTTTCCAATAAATTCATATGAAACATCGGAACAAGTATATATTTTCAACTCACATTTACATTCTAAAAAATAATAATTAATCTTTAATTCACATTTGCTTCATTGTTTCTCTACAAACTGTCTGAACAGATGCATTATAAAAAACCGGATGACTGATTCAGCCATCCGGTTTTGATGTTTTTATACACTATTTAATATCAATCAAGCAGCATAACTACTCGTATTTCTTTTCGGACAATTCTCTTCAATCAACATTTCATGGAGCAAACAAATCGCCTGATGATAATGTTTATCTTCAACACAAAACTGCACATTGACATTTCTGAGTGACGAATGCACGGCCATCGGCTGAATATTGCCCTGTCCCAGTGCGTTCATACCATTTGCCAGCACTTCACATGTATCCATAGAAGCACCAATCGCCGAGATCAACGCAACCATTTTGCCGGAGACAGATGCCGCAGGATAACGCTTTTCCACACTCGCGAGCAGACGATTCAAGCTGTCACTCTGCCCATGTAAATAGTAAGTCATTGAGTTAGCATTCATTTCTTTTCCGATCAGATCGACTTTCGCTTCTGCGATCCTCTCTGCCATCTCATAACTCACGGTATCGACCAATCCAACCATCGATTGATCAAATAAATGCAGCGCAAAAACTTTATCGCGACCGGCAATAATTTCTACACGATGGTTATCCGGATCATGTTCGCATGAAATACGTGTCCCGGTGTGTTCCGGTTCAAAGGTATTTTTTACGATCAAAGGTATATTTTGCTGACGCAGCCCGGTTGCAGCATTAGGGTGAATCGCTTCCATGCCGAGGTTAGCCAGTTGGTCTGCGACATCAAAGTTCGTCTCTCCCATCGGCCGCACAACATCGGCACCGACAATACTCGGATCAGCCGTACTGAGATGGTACTCTTTATGAATAATCGCCTGTTCGGCACCGGTTAGGGCAGCAATCCGACTAAACGTCATCTCGCTGTAACCTCGGTCATACGTTTTCATCAAACCTTCATCACAATACGCATAACCCGTTACAATCGGCAGTTCACATGTCACATCAACGCTCTCAAATGCCTGACGAATCACATCGTCCAGACTGCCGTGGTGATCTTCATTCCATCCCGATAGGTCAATAAAACGAGAGTTAATCCCGGAATGCTTCAGTTTCAAAACGGTATTATAAGCACTGTGTGCTTCTCCCAACGAAGAAAGGAATTCTCGAATCTGCGGCAGATAACGGTTCAGTGAAAACTGTCCGTGCTGGCATGTATCCATAATATTACGAATACAATTCTTTGCTTCAGACAAACGGGAGCGGATAAACTTATCGGCTCGCAGACGAGACATCGGGTCAGCAAAAATATTCTGGTTGATGAGCATCATTCGTTGCTCCAACTCTTCCATTTTTTCCTGCCACGTCTCACTTCGTTGGGCGATTAACTGATAAATACCGGGCTGACCCGTTTTTTTACATTCCAATAACGCATCGGTTATTCCGGAATAGGCAGAAACCACAAAAATACGTTGATAAGGATTTTCCGGCCGAAGCAGGATATTGTCCATCACTGCATCAAATGCAGTCATAGATGTACCGCCGATCTTCTCTACGGTAAATGACATGTTTTCTCCTTGTTATGGCCGGACAGTATTCAAACTGCCCGGATAGATACATTCCTCCAACATCACAATATAACTTTGATGACGACTTAACTCAGCGGGTAAACACCGGATGCGTCGTGGACTTCTTGCCCGTTCAAAGGAGGGTTAAAGACACAGGCCATTACCATATTCTGTCCGGGGTAAGCCCGCAGATAGTGTTCATCATGCTGATCCAAAATGTACAGTGTTCCCGGTTCAATCGGGAATGTCTCACCACCGACAACTTCAATTTCACCGCTGCCGGAGACACAGTACACAGATTCCAGATGATTTTTATAATGAATATGTGTCTCGGTATCCTGATAGATCGTCGTAATATGAAATGAGAATCCCATATTGTCATCTTTCAGTAACATACGAACGCTTTCCCAGTTTTCCGAGACCACACGTCGTTCACTCTGGATACATTCCTTTAATGTTCTGACAATCATAATAATCCCTTAACTTAAGATGCTTTTTTGATGTATTGCGGTGCCACGGTTTCTGTTGCACGCTCAAAGATATCCAGCCCTTCTTTCAGCTCGTCTGAACTAATAGTCAACGGACAGAAGAATTTCAGGACTTCATCGTCTGGACCGGCTGTTTCGATGATCATGCCTTGATTGAAACATTCCCGGGCAATTTTTTCGGCAACCTCTCCAGAAATACATTCCACTCCCTGCATCAAACCACGACCTTTACGTCGTGAAAGTAGCTCTGGATATCGACGGATCATTTTCTCGACAACATTGGTGACTTCTTGGGCACACTCACCAATGTGATGTTCAAGGTCATGGTTGGTCCAATAGGTTTCAATGGCTTTGGTTGCGGTAACAAACGCATGATTATTACCACGGAATGTCCCGTTATGCTCACCGGACTCCCAAACATCCAGCTCTGGTTTCATCAATACCAGTGACATCGGCAGACCATAACCACCAATCGATTTCGATAACGTCACAATATCTGGTGTGATGCCGGCAGGCTCAAAACTAAAGAAAGTTCCGGTACGGCCACACCCGGCTTGAATGTCATCGACAATCAACAAAATTTTGTGTCGCTTACACAGGCTATTCAAGCGTTGTAACCAGCTTTCAGAAGCGACATTGAGCCCACCTTCTCCCTGCACGGTTTCAACCAATACAGCGGCAGGATGATCCATCCCTGAAGAACCATCAGTTAACATGGTTTCAAATAGTTTCAGACCATCTTGTCCTGCATATCCGTCATACGGCAGACGCTGAATGCCATGTAAATGTAGTCCTGCTGCGCCCCGATGATGCTGATTACCGGTTGCGGCAAGCGCACCATATGAGCAACCATGGAAACCATTGGTAAAAGCAATCACATTACTGCGGCCAGTCACTTTACGAGCCAGCTTTAATGCTGCTTCAACCGCATTGGTACCGGTTGGTCCGGTAAACTGAAGTTTATAATCCAGCATCCGTGGCCGAAGAATATGGTGTTCAAATGCTTGTAAAAATTCAGCCTTAGCCTGCGAATACATGTCCAGACCATGCGTGACACCATCCCGGTCAATATAATCCAGCAATGCCTGTTTCAAGATGGCATTGTTATGACCGTAATTTAATGCACCGGCACCGGATAAAAAATCAAGATAGCGGTCACCACGTTCGGAATACAGACAGCTCCCTTTTGCCGTCGCAAACACGACAGGGAAGTGATTGGCATACGATTGTACGTTTGACTCTTTCTCGTTGAAAATATTCATAATTGAATACATTTCCTTTGTTTAAATTTTCTATGTGTGGATTGGGTAAATAAGATAAACAGACAACAGTCATCGCTGGAGTGTACTTGTCACTTCAGTGATGACTACGTTTAACCATGACTACGTCTGTGGTATTGACTCAAGCGGAATGCGATACAGATATTCCGTCTCATGTTGTCCATCGAAATGTCGCGTCTCATCAAGGAAGGTCGAAACCTGTCCTCGCAGGCCATTCTCCCGGTCGAACTTCTTAAACAGGTTCCAAGAGCCTTGATTATCTTTGGTAATCGTGGTCTCAATTGCTTCGATATCCTGCAAATTCTCCTGAGAAAGCAGCTTTTTCAACATATCAAACGCTAAACCTTTCCCTCGCGCATCAGGATGAACGGCAACCTGCCAGATAAACAGCTCTAATGGTTTTTCTGGTTTACGATAAGCAGAAATAAATCCCAAAATCTCATCTTGCTGTTCAGCAAGAATGCACGTCTTTTGGAAATGAATGGACTGTAAAAAATTACAATATGCAGAATTTTCATCCAATGGGGGACACAAACTGATTAATTCGTGAATCCGCTGACCATCTGAACGAACTGGGGTTCTAAAAATCCACTGCGAATAATTTCGCTCTAGTGTAGCTCTAGCCATTTCTGACCATGGTATGTTGGTGATCATGACAATGCCTAATTCTTTTGAACTCTAATTAATTTTCTAAAACACTAACACATGAATTGCGCTTATTTCAAGCCAAAATTTAGACAAAAACATAAAAAATACAATTAACTTACTGATTTTAAAAATTAAAATATTGAGAGATGTAATTTAAATTAAGACATCAAATATTTAGATGTATAACAAAAAAATTTTTAATTTATATGACCTTTCTCTAACACTAATATGACAATGGTATCACTAGCATTTTGTTTTTACTTTGCATTTTGCATTTTCAATATGCAAAAAACAAAGCTCATATGACTTATTTTGCCTAAAAAACGCACAAATTTACAGTATTTTGTACTTGGCACGCTTCATGCAGTATTTGTACTGACCCTTCTTAAGCCGAGGGTCACCTAGCCAACTGACGTTGTTAGTGAATGAATACTTGTTCACAATAAATTACGGCCAGTCACACAATATTGTGGCTGGCTATTTTTTTACCCAAACTTTGTCAGACACCTCACTTTATTTGCCATTTAGCCCATTCAATAACATTTCTTATTTGACGTTTTCACCAAATCTTACAAGACTTTAGATATGTATCTTCAGATGATGTCTCTGGATATGAACTGCTCGTCGGAAAGGTGCCGTTGCTCCAGCAATCGGAATGGTAAGCGCAGCCAATTGACTGTTCTGTATACGACAATGAGATATAACTATGGCAAAAGATGCTCAATTATGGACACCTAGTCCTGAATTTATTCGTTCATCAAATCTTTACCAATTTATTCAGCACATCAACATGCGAGGCGAAGCGCTTGAAGATTTTGGGCAACTTCATCAGTGGTCGGTGACCAACAGTAAACAATTCTGGCTGGAAATATGGCAATACTGCGACGTCATTGGGTTTCGGGGAGATTGTGTCTTCGGTGAAGCAATTGCCAAATGGGAGAAATTTGTCGCAGCTCGCGATACAATCTGGTTTCCTCAAGCACAGCTCAATTATGCTGAAAATTTACTCTCTTATGCATTTCAGGAGCCTGAGACCATTGCGCTCTGGTTTAAAAATGAAAACGGTCAAACCAAAACGCTGACGTGGCAACAACTGTGTGATCAGGTGTCACTCGTTCAGCAATGGCTCACACAAAACGGTGTCGAGCGGGGTGATGTTGTCGTTGCTTATCTCCCCCATATACCGGAAACCATTGTCTCTTTGCTGGCAGTAACCAGTCTGGGAGCGATCTGGTCTTCTCTCTCCCCTGAAGATACCGATATTCAGACCGCTATCGCGTGTTTTCAACCACTGCAACCCAAAGTATTATTCTGTAGCAATGGATATAACCGAGCCGGGGCAACCATCAATACCGAAGAGAATAATCGAAAACTGGTTGATAACCTGACAAGTTTGCTCAATACATGCCAGATCGAATACCTGCAAACGCTGCAGTTTTCATCTAACTATGTCGATACGTTTTCAGATTGGCAGGCAATTCTCGCCGGCTACTTACCCAGAGGAATCAAATACGAACGCATTGGATTTAATGATCCACTTTTCATCCATCACCACCAGCGGCCTTCAGGTAAAATAGACCGAATTGTCCATCGGATCGGGGGAACAATTCTCAACCATTTAAAAGAACATCAACTCCATTGCAATATTCAGCCGGGAACTCGCCTGCTCAGTCGTTGCTCATGCAGCAGCACAGCCTTGATCTGGCATACTTCAGCACTCGCCAGCGGCGCAACGCTGGTATTTTATGATGGTGCCCCTTTTTTCCCCAACATGAATGCCCTATGGTCTCTGGCAGAAGAGTCAAAGAGTAATATCGTACATATTTCTTCTGTTTATCTGGATCATCTGCGGGAGGCAGCGTTTTCTCCGGGGCACTTCTATACCATGGAGTATTTACAAACGCTAATCGTCAGTGGTTCTGTCCACTACCCACAGCTATTTGAATACATCTATTCCTATATTCAAACCGATATATGTGTGATCCCGGCTTCTCAGGAAGAAGATATTGCCGGTTCTTTTTTGATCGGCCACCCCATGGCTTGTGTGGACAGACAATACATCATGGCACCGGCATTGGGCTGTGATGTCCAGCTCGGGGAGCAAACGCTACACTGCACAAACAGTTTCCCCAACCAGCCCCTCGGTTTTTGGCATGATTCGGGAGAGAATTATCACCACGCCTACTGGCATCAGCATCAGGGAATGTGGTCACAGCCAGAATAACGCACATAATCGACTCGATTCATTTGTGATAAAATAAATAAGGGCCTGTCTCAGACAGGCCCTTATTTATGCTTTATTATATTTTTTTCGTTTCAGCCAGCGTTGTTAGTCACCGCGCTTATTACTGATACTTGCAACTGACGTCATCAGCTTTAATCTTTCTCAAGCATTCAGTCTATTAAACGTGACTTCTTACAAAAAATATGTGAGTCACATCAAAAATATGCCACCGAACAAAAAACAATTGTGACATTGTGTCCAATTTACTTGAATCCATTCATTTAAGGTTTTTTCGCACGATTTTTACTCTTTCTCTGAATGAATCATATTAATGAAGTGATGGATTCTCGCTTGCTGGCGGCGAATAGACCGGGCAACAACAGCGGGGAAAATCTGGTTCACCCGTACAAACAGTTTTTCCGGCCAGCCAATCCAACAAGATGTAGTTTCCTCTTTTAAGGACTTGAGCACCCGTTTTGCAACCACTTGTGGTGAATCACTGCGATTGCCGAGTTCCTGATTCATCTGTTTGACCAGCGGTGAGTTCAAATCCGTATCCGTTGCCCGGGGCGCAACATACAGTACTCGAATCCCGGAATCATCCAATTCCCGATCCAGAGCTTCACTAAAGCGATACATACCGGCTTTGGCACCACAGTAAATGCTATAACCCGGATAACCGATACCTCCGAATGCCGAACCGATATTCAAAATAATCCCCGGACGATTCAACCAATTCAATGCCATTCGACTGACTAACACCGGTACGAACAGATTCAAATTCAGTTCCTGTTGTATGGATGCAACAGTGCGATTAGCGAGAAAGTTGAATTCATTCACACCCGCATTATTGATCACGATGTCGATCCTCTCGCCGGATTCATACAACTGATTGCTTTTATGATTTAAGCGCTCCAGATCCGTTTCACAAGTGAGGTCAGCAGAAAACACCATATGATTTTCCGGTGTGGCAAGGGTAGCTCTGACTGCTTCCAATTTCTCGTGGTTTCGCCCGACTAGCAACAAATTTGCGCCCGCAGCTGCCAGCTCAGTCGCTATCGCCTGACCAATACCGCCAGAGGCTCCCGTCAACAAAACACGTTTATGCTGCAAATCCATACCCGACGTTCCTTATGTTTTTCCGTCTTCTTGCTACTTGCCTGTCAACAACGCAGGCTAAAGCTCATATTGATTTTTCATCAATGACACTAAAAATGTATTTGCCTGATCCTTGCGGGGCAACAGTTCTACCGTCCCATAATGCAACTTGACAATATCCCTCGTGATCGACAGCCCCAACCCAGCGCCATCACCTCTTTCACGATTCGAACGATAAAAACTTTCAAATAATTTTTCACGCGCTTCGGCGGTTAAATCTTCACCGGTATCGGAAACATAAACCTGTACCCGATCCGGTAAATCTTTCAGTGTGACCGTAATCTGCTGCCCCTTGCCAGCATAGCGAATCGCATTATCAATCAAATTACTGAGTAAAATTCCCAGTAACGATTCATCTCCGAGGATCAGACAGTTATCCCCGGTCAGTGACATCTCCTGTTTATTTCGCAACGCCAACGGTGCAAGTTCTCCCATGACATATTGAACTAAACGTTTCAAATCGATTTCAACCCGTTCCATACTATGAATGTTTTCAACCCGGGCTAAAGTGAGTAACTGCTGAATCAGGCGATCTGAACGTTCAATGCCTCGCAAAATATTGTGTAAGTCAGTCTGTAAATCCTCTTCCCGGTCACTGTTTAGTGCGTTTTCAGCATTCAATCGCAATACTGCTAACGGGGTTTTCAACTCATGAGCCGCCATACCGGTAAAGCGTTTTTCTCGTTTCCATGCGCTGTCCAACTCGGCGAGTAATCGGTTTAATGTGGTCACCAACGATGACAATTCGGTGGTATCAAGCCCGACCGTCACAGAATCAAGCTTACTGACACTCCGCCGGGAAATAGCCTGTTGCAATTCCGTAATCGGTGCGAAGTGGCGGTCAATCAAAAAGTACAGCACCAGCGCTAAACAGGGGATTAGCACGAGCTGTGGCACCAACGTAGAAAACGCCAGTTCGGTAATCATCTCATTACGGACGGCTTGCTGCTCCGCAACAATAATGTACTCAGAGTGCTGTGAATTGTTTCGTGTTAAGGGGAGTTGAAAATATCGCCACTCCTTGTCTGCTATCTCAACATAGCCAAATCCGGAATAAGTGGGATCATGTACAATCACATGATTACGCAGGTGCGATCCCCAGACAACTTTGCCATCCCGATACAACTGAATAAGTAATTTCTGTTCATAGGGATGGCCATAAGCCGTTGCTTCATCACCGCTATGCGCATCCCGGATATTTTGCATCCAGCCATCTAGCAGCCTGACATTTTCAGAACTCACTTTTAGCGTGCCGGAATCTGGCAGACTGAGTAAAAAGAGTTTGGCCGTCTGTCCTAACCGCGCATCATAAACTTCCAGAATCTCATGATGTGACGAGCTATAGCTGAAAAATAAAGAAATGAGAATGAACACTGAAGAAAGCGCAATCATCGACAATGTAATACGCTTTTTTATAGAATACATTTTTTTATTATTTTTCAATGATATATCCTACACCACGAATATTTTTAATCACATTCCCCGGGACTTTCTTACGCAAATTATGGATATGCACTTCAATCGCATTATCACTACTGCCTTCATCCCAGCCGTGTAGAGACTGTTGGAGTTGCTCTTTACTCATCACACGTCCGGCATGATTCATCAGTGAGGCCAACAATTTAAATTCATTATTGGTCAACTTCAGTGCCTGTCCCTGGAACAATACCACCTGTCTGTCCAGAGACAAAACTAAGTCTCCGACTTCCACCTGACTATCCGTTGCACCGGAGAGACGCCGGATCATCACACGTAAACGAGCCAGTAGTTCTTCTAATGCAAATGGCTTCACCAGATAATCGTCAGCACCACCATCTAAACCTTTCACCCGATCTTGAATTTCATCACGGGCGGTTAAAATCATAATCGGTAATGAATATCCGGCGCGCCGTACCGCTTTCAGAACCTCAAATCCGCCAATATCTGGCAACATGAGATCAAGAATAATCGCGGTAAACTGCTCTGTTTTCAGAGCAGTTACAACACCGGCACCTCGTTCAAGCCAGTCAACCGTGTAACCCTGACGACTTAATGCCGTCACCATCGACTGTCCTAATAACACATCATCTTCGACCAGCAATAGTCTCATTGAGCACCTAACTCTTTTAAACGCCGCTGAACTTCGGCCATTCGTCCCTGATCAGCAAGTGGTCTCGTTTCTCTCGGCGGTGCTGCGGCAGCACGTTTCAAATATTCAATCGCTTCAGCTTTGCGCCCGTCTTCGGCGAGGAAATCACCATAAAAATAGTTGGGATCAATCCCATCCGGATTATATTTCAAAGCCTTTTTGAGCAACTCTTCAGCTTTATCATCATCGCCAAACCCAACCGGCCATCCCGGCACTTTATAGTACAACGTTCCTAATGTGACATAAGCTGAACCATCTAATGTCTCCGGCGCAGTTTTCACCACATCTTCGAGTAAAGCTTTGGCTTCTTTCGCCAAAGAAAGCCCCCCTAGTCCACCATCCGCGCCTGCCAGTGAACTCTTACTAATTGCCAGCCATATTTTTAAATCATTGCGCTCCGGTGCATTCTGAAGCGAGCTTTCACTCAGTTTTACCAAGTTTTCCAGACAGTAGATTTGCTGATCTTCATCCTTCGATTGATACTGGCACTCAGCCCATTTTTTCTGAATCGTGGTCAGCGGATCAGCACTACTTGCCCATACGGATGATGACCCGATCAAAAGACAGCACGCTGTCATTATCCGATTTTTGATACTCGCTCTCATAACCTTATGCTCCTCGATGATTATCTATCATTTATTGGGTTAGCGTCTGTAGCATTTGTCCGTACAGCTGAAATACCATATTGGCAGAACGGATAATCACTTGCTGTTCATCCGGATCGGTAATCCGATCCATCAGACAAGCAAAAAACTGGATATGCTCCTGATCAAGTTCACTATGAGAAGTCAGATAAGTCAATGCATCATCCTGCAAATTGAGCGTCTGCTTGACCTGCTGAGCAACCTGCCCGCCAATACCAACACTCGTTCCTTCCAATACCCAAACCATACCGAATAATGCCAGCGGATTACCACGGTCAATCTGGTGATACAGATAGGCGGTCATCAACTCAATCGCTGAACAAACCGCACCATCATTCTGATTGTTGCGCACATCATCAGCCGAGCCGCCACAAGCGCGAATATCATTCAAAATCCACTCGTGGTGACCGATCTCTTCCTCAATATATTCTGCAATCGCGACCCGTAACCACTCTTTCTCTTCTCCAAGGCGGGCACCACATGCCATAAGTAGTGGCACGGTATGTTTCACATGATGATATGCCTGCGTCAGAAATGCCTGATACTGAGCCAGATTAATGTCGCCCCGACTACATGCCGTAATAATCGGTGCAGAGAGCATCACCTCACGAGCAGGCCGGGTTGCTTGTTGCAATTGATTAAAAAAATCACTCATCTGTTCTACTCCACAATCAATTTTTAAATTCACAATGTTCAAGTTCGATATCAATTCGCTTTATCACGTTCTGAAAAGACTCAACACTGTCGCACCATAAGTTCACCTGCGCTTCGACCAGATGTCGTATCGGACGCCCGTTTGCAGTCAACAAAGCCCGGTATTGTTGCGGTGATAAAATCAATATCACCTGACAAATACGAGCATAATCAGGTAGCTGATGATTCAACGCGACTATCGCATTCATCACTTGCTCTACATCCTGAGACAAAACAACGCCCATAAGCCGGTTTTTTGCCTCACCGACAACAATTAAACTTCGCAATACATCCCATTGCTGAGCTTCAGATTCAATCCATTCCGGAGAAATATTGCGGCCAAATCCAGTAATAATCTGGGTCTTCTTTCTTCCCCGAACCGATAAAAAGCCCTGCTCGTCAATATCACCCAGATCACCGGTTGCTACCCACTCGCAGACCAAAGGCTGATTGATATATCCGAGGACAACAGCGCCTCTGACCATAATTTCACCATCATCAGCGATTCGGACTTCAGCATGAGGCAAAATCTTACCCGCAGTGCCGGGACAGTTGGCTTGGGGTGTATTGAGACTCACCACCGAACCACATTCAGATAATCCGTATCCTTCATAGACCGGCAATCCCAAACGGTGAGCTTCAACCAATGTTTGCGGAGTCACTCTGGCACCACCGACAGCAACAAACTGAAGCGATGCTGCAAGCTGAGGAAGATTGCGAGTCACAGCAAGTAACGCATGTAACAGAGCCGGGGTCAGTACCAGAGAATTGGGTTGGTATTTCATCAGCGCGCCGGCAAATTGCTCCGGTACAAAATGACTCGATCCCTGAAGCCCGACCAATGCCCCATCGACCACCACCGAGGTCAAACCAAGCATTAGGGGGACATACACACCAGTAATATTTTCCAGCAATGTGGACAAGGGCAACATCACTAAATGTTTTTCTAAACCATTTTGTTTTGCCATCGCCTGCGCCAGACTCAATGTCACCTGATCGAGGTTCTGCTGACTCAGACACACCCCTTTAGGCTGCCCGGTTGAACCCGAGGTAAACGTAATTTTGACTGTCCCCGGTAAGATACTCTCGTTACAGCGAGATCGTTCAGACGACTGAGATAATTCCGAGCGCTGGCCAATAGCACAGTCGTTCAGTTCACCACAGGGCTCAAATCCCGACAGAGGCTGATCATAGACAAGAGTGTCTGTCCCTGTATGAGACAACACATGCTCAATCTGAGCAGAACTAAAAAATTTAGGTAGTGGTACACAAGGAATCTGTGCATACATGGCCGCTAAATCAGCAATCAACCAAGACAAACTATTCTCGGCATAGATGGCAACACAATGTGACTGGAATGCGCTGAACACACCGGCATAATGACAAACTTGTTCAGACAGTTGTCGGAACGTCAGAGTCTCTGTTTCACCAAGGGCATTCTGGCCAATAAATGCAATTGCATTCGGACGCTGACTCGCATGGGAAAATAACGCAGATAAAATGGTTTCACTCATTGACAGTATCTCACTCTGTACAGATGCCTTTGGTCAGCCAATAGCGCTTCAGATGAGTCAGGCTTTGTTGCAAATCACCGGCCACAATACGCGGACGAAGCTGATAATAACTGCCCCACTGACTGGCATTACTGACGCGTTGAGCATCAGCTTGAGCAATTACGACAGGTTTGAGCCCTAAGCGCTTCATTAACGCATAGAGCGGATCAGTGACTGTACAGATACACCACTGATATCCCATCTCGACCAAACGTTGCGCAATCAGATAAAAATGAAACGGCGATATCCCTTTGGAGAATGACGCGAGTTGCCCGAACTCAATCAGTGTCGTGCGATCAATATGCTGTGCAAACGCCTCAGAGACAGCTTGTTCAGCCGCACAATCTAAATATTGCTCCAGAAATAAATGCGCTTCAGATGCGGCTCGATAACCACAAATTGACTGAATTCCTCTCCCCTGCAACAAAGCCAGAAATTGCGGCATAAACTGTTCTATCCTGGCATCAAACGCAGATGAATACCTTGCGGTAATATACTGTTCAACCTGATGACGCATGGGATGCGCCTCACCAATCATCTCTAATGTCATTGAAGAATCGCACCGAGCTGCTTGCATCATTCAACCCTCTTGAAGACCTAACAGCAGCATAAAAAAGAAAACTTAAGAAAAGCTTAAGAAAGGGAAGGCATAAAAAAACAGCGCCATTACGGCGTAATGCCGATCAGTTAAGAAATTTTCGAGATCATTTGACCGATCTTTAAAAGGCTTCAAACAAGCTGGAGTCGCAACGTTGAGAAAGCGCCGACTACCACTTGAAACCGTGCTATGGTCAATCATCGGAATGGCGCTATATCGTCAGAAGTCTGTTTGGGATATTGCGACTCAGATGGATATCATGTTGCCAGATAAAAAACCGTTGGTCGCACCAAGTGCGTTGGTCCAAGCAAGGCAACGTTTGGGGGCTGATGCAGTAAAAGAAGTATTTAAAGCCGTCGCTCAACACGGATATGAAACGAATTCGTTTGAACAATGGGCGGGACTTAATTTATTCGCTGTTGATGGGGTAGTATGGCGAGCCGCAGACACGTTAGAAAATCATCAAGTCTTTGAAACTCAAAGTAATCAACATCGCGAGAATACTTACCCTCAAATTAGAATGGTCTGTCATATGGAGTTGACAAGTCATTTGCTCTGTTACAATCTGATACGATTAGGGATGACAGCCGCAGCTAAAAAACTGGATAGTGTTTGGCCAAATCAACTCAGTTTTACCAGTTGTTCCATGGCAATCACTCAGTTTTTTGCAACTTTACCGCTGACAAGTCCAGGTAATATCCCAAAACATTATGAATCCTTATTGGAACAAATGAGCTACTTTAAGCTTCCACCAAGGCGGGAAGACAGAACTTACCCAAGGTGGGTAAAGCCAAAACCCAGAAAGTATCCACATAAAAAGAACAAGTTGGCTTCGCCTTAAAGAGATTTCACCCAATTCAAACAAACCACCAATCAAAGAAAATCATTCAAGGATGAATGATTAGGCTTTTCCGGGCAGGACGCCCGTAAAAGCTGGTTCTGGAACGCGTGTGACTCCGTCAAACAAAAAAGATCTTCTGGTTACGCTTGCACCTCTGCAAGAGTAACTGGCGCACAGAACACCAATGCCTCTGAAATCACTGACGCTGATTGTGCGTCAAATTTGGGAGCCGATGGCTAAGAGAACCAAAATACAACACTCAATCCCCTATCCTCCCCCGACAAACCTGTTCGGTTAACGCCTGCAACCGCTGCACCTCTGCCACCAAATAATTCAACTCTTCTTCAGTGATTTCGTAGTGCGCTGAATAACGCGCATCAATATACGCCCGTTGCAGACGCCGGAAACTACGGCGGTGAAATTTGTTGTCCATCGGGAAAATCTCAGCAAAGGCCGGATCAATCTGCGCGCACAGGTTGCCAAGTTTCTCGATATTGTGGGATTTCGGGAGATAGTTAGTACAAGTCAGCAATGTACAGGCAAAAAGACGCTCCGTTGCCTGATGCAGGTTGAATGCTGCTGCATTAAGCATGGATTCATGAAAAGTATAATGGAAAACTTTAATACTATCAGCGGCATTCTCTATCCACTGTTCATAATGCTTACGGGCTATCTCTCGCAGCTCTTCCTCAGTCAAATCCCCCGGCATTGCCAGTGGTTTCGGCGTCGCGGCAAATAGTTCAATGCCCTCTTCGCGAATATCTTTAAAGAAATAGTGACCCTGTTGCAAGCGCTCGTTCACTTCCTTTAAATCGTGGACAATCAAACCTAACGGGGCCGATTTCACTTTACGATCAATTTGCTCTTCGGCCCGCTGCCAGACTACATAATCCTCCACCAAAGCCGCTTTATTAACGATCACCAGAATATCGTAATCACTAATATAACCATTGACCGGATCCTTGACCCAACTGCCTTTAGCATGGCTGCCGAACAGAATAATTTTCAGAATGCGAAACTCACTCTTACTGCCCTGTTTGCCTTGCAGGTAATCTTCCAGTGTATCGCGCAGAATCGTTGAGATGTCCGCCAGCTCACGCTGTTTATATTCGGGCAGATGGTCGAGGGATGTTTTCATAATCGCAGTATTGAAACTCGTTGTGGATGAATAGCGCTAGCATAAAAGAAGCACTCAGCAAAAAACACCGTTTATCATCGTTTTAGCACGACTCAAAGGTAAAATGCGACGCGGTTCTTTTTTATTTCTTTCCCCAATGATTTTCTCAGGCTTCGGCTTCGAGCTATGACACCAAGAATGAACAGCCTCCGCAAGCTGACTAAGTCTAGAAATCCAATTGAACAGATACCGCTTGAGAGTCGTCCGAACCACTGCTTTTTTCAATTGTCAGGGCATTAAAAAAATCATCAGCATGATCAAATAATTTAAACCTTGTCATATCAATACCATTCGTGAACAAATAAATAGCATTGTCATCCGTTGATACACAAATATGATTACTTCCTGAACTACCGCCAATTGAGTAAAGGTCACTCTCTGCTTCTAAATTTTTCAAACTTTGGTTGGCTTTCTCGATGTTAAAAGGACTATCCTCTATTCCCCACAGAACCTCTAATGACAGATCTCCATTCCTGCCTTCTAAACTCGTTTTGTACTGCGGTTTAAAAATGACATTTTCAGAAAAAAGAACTGATCTCTTGTAGTGGCGAACAATATGGCTCGCACTAGATGGCATAGGTGGAAGCGCGGTATTTACCTCTTCAATAGCTAGTATCACATTGAGTTCTTCAAGTTTTTTCTCTATGTTGATCATTTGTTATGTGACCTCATGTCTGATGCTGAACCAATATGTGGAATATTACTATGTAAGTCAGTCGGAATAAGCTGTATTTCAGTTAAAGTATGATGGTGAGGAGTTAATCCTTTATCTCTCAAAAGGTTCTTTGCTGCATGACTACTAGAAAGATTTTTAGCGTTTGCTATTTCATCATAAACTCTCGTGAAATCGTCTTTCGTCCCGTCTAACACGCCATTTTCAAAGATAAGACGACCTTTTGACCATTTATCAAAAATCGGTCTCCCATTTTTAAAGGGGATTGCCTCACCGTTGGTTACTCTGTTGACTACATCTAAATCAGACTGCCATAGCCCATTACCGGGCACACCTTGAATCCACCGTCCATTCGTTCGTGGTAATCGCGTTTTAGGTGTCAAATTATACACCACATACAACGGCGGTAACCCAGTCTCTGCCGGAAAGGTCAGAATATAGTCTTGCAGCTCTGCATCAGCAATTGGCGTAATGTAGGTGTTATCAAATTCTTGGCCTTGCTCCGCTTGCGGATGGATCCAGATATCGAACTTTTCCATATCCGGGATGGGATTAACCAGAATCGGTTTACCGCCAAAATCGCCGCTGATCGGCACCCATTCAATGGTGATATCCGGCTCTAACTCAACAGCAAACCGCTCACCGACCCGTTTTACCTCACGCTTAGGAATATTCGCCCCATTGACGTGATAGCCGTAAATTCGCCCTTCCGTATTGAAACCCAAGCGAATATTGGTTTCAACCGTGGTTTTATTGCGCATATCGGCTGCACTGTAGAGCGTACTGTCCGCTAATTTGTTAGGCACAAATGCCGCCAGAATGCCAGCCCGCCCGACGATCTTCATCGCCATTCCCGGCAGTTCTGCCAGCGCAGCGCCGCCAATACGCGTTAAAAAAGCTTCTCCAGATGCTGCACTTACCCCTTGCCCGATGGCCAGTGTATAAGCTGCATAATCCCCCAGCGCAGAAAGCGACTCTCTTTGTGTACCGATGTCACACGTACCGCTCGGCACCAGCGCAGATTTGGCGAAACGGGAGCGTTTGACGGGCGGTTTGTTAAATGCGTTTTGCCATGCGGATGAAGGCAGTTGAATTTTATCCAGCTCCCGTAACCGCTCCTGACGCTGCTTGTTCAGACGTTCTGCTAAAGTGAGTTTCACAGGTTCGCGTTCGACATAAGGCTCGGTAGAAACAGAGGCATTCACACTGCCGGAATAAGTTGAACCAATGCCATGATTGATCCATTCAACTCTGGCGGTATAAGCCTTGTTAGCCAGCAAGTCGAGATGAGGCTCAACCGCAGGATTGACTCGCCAATATTGATTGCCCCATTCATCCCGATCCCGGATCAACAACGGAATCGATGGCACATCCGTCAGTAACACCTGATGGCCGCTGCGAAGCTGTTCGAGAAAATCCGCAAAGCGTATTCCGGCAGGGATAACGGATTTCACATCTGACTCACGTAAAGAAGCAAAATCCCCTTCAACTTGAGTAAATTCATAACGCATCAGGTTATCGATTTGAGTGGTTTGATAGTTCATTGACGTTGTTGGCTGAGCCGTGATTATTTTATCGATGGATGCTTATTGATAAAGTTATTTTCATATGAATTCATAATTATACTCAAATGGATTTATAAAACATGTTTAAATTTGGGGTTTTGATGGGGAGTGGTTATTTTTGGAATGGGGGTAACAGGGAAGACGGGGTAAATTCTGCTTATTATCATTAGGTTGTGGTTTGGGACGCAATGACTTTCTTCGATTTCATCGACATCTCTGACTGCGCCCCAGTTCCTTTTGATGGATGTCAAAAGGAACCAAAAGCATCTTTTTGAGTTCGGTGCGCGTAATCAGGGTCGCTTTTATTCGCTCCTGCTCACGAAAAGCTTAAAATTCATCCATGAATTTTACCCTGAGCACATCGATCAGTTGAGCTTCGTTGATTCAATGTTTCACTTTATTCAAATCAACCACCCAACCAAGAAAACCATTCATGGAAGAATGGTTAGGCTTTTCCGGGCAGGACGCCCGTAAAAGCTGGTTCTGGACAACGCGCGACCAAGCCAAACAAAAAAGATTTTCTGGTTCGTCTTTCATCTCTGAAAGATGAACTGGCGCACAGAGCACCGGTGCTTCTGAAATTGAGGAACGAAATTGTGCGTCAAATTTGGGAGCCGGAGGCTAGGAAGATAAAACTTGTGATGCAGGTGTTTGGTGCGCAATGACTTTCTTCGATTTTATTCGCATCCCCAACTGCGCCCCAGGTACTTTTTAAGGCCGAAAAAGTACCCAAAAAGGCCTAGGGGTTGAGCTCAGTGCCTGTTATCAGGGACGCTTTTATTCGCTCCTGCTCACGAAAAGCTTAAAATTCATCCGTGAATTTTACCCTGAGAGCATCGTTCAAGTTGGCTTCGCCTTAAAGAGATTTCACCCAATTCAAACAAACCATCAAACGAAGAAAACCATTCATGGAAGAATGGTTAGGCTTTTCCGGGCAGGACGCCCGTAAAAGCCGGTTCTGGACAACGTGCGACGCCGCCAAACAAAAAAGATCTTCTGGTTACGCTTGTCTCTGCAAGAGTAACTGGCGCACAGAGCACCGATGTCACTGAAATTGAAAAACGCAATTGTGCGTCAAATCTGGGAGCCGGAGGCTAGGAAGATAAATTGTAATGCTAGTGTTTGGGACGCAATCACTTTCCTTGGCTTCATTACCATCTCCGACTGCGCCCCAGGTACTTTTTCACGGCCGAAAAAGTACCCCAAAAGGCCTCGGGGTTGAGTCCATCACGCGTAATCAGGGTCGGATTGATTCGCATCCTGCTCAGGCAATCCTGAAAAATCTTCCATGATTTTTCACCCTGAGAGCATCGATCAAGTTGGCTCCGCCTTAAAGAGATTTCACCCAATTCAAACAAACCACCAATCAAAGAAAACCATTCATGGAAGAATGGTTAGGCTTTTCCGGGCAGAACGCCCGTAAAAGCCGGTTCTGGAAAGCGTGTGACGCCGCCAAACAAAAAAAGATCTTCTGATGGGATGGTCACTCCATCACTCGGCATCGTGATGTGCCATGATTGAAGTGATATCAACAATCGAAATCAGGAGTGACCACCATGAAATGTAGCGTAATCAGTATCGACTTGGCAAAAAACGTTTTCCAAATCTGTGCATTAGATGACAAACGTCTGGTTCTTTTGAACAAAAAAGTTAGACGAAACGACTTGCTCGATCAACTCAGACAATTTGAACC
>NZ_FULE01000066.1 GCF_900163965.1 Vibrio ruber DSM 16370 | reverse complement strand
CGAAAAAATTCGTGGCGGGCAGAAAATTAATGACCCGAATGCGGAAGAGCTACGTCAGGCACTTGAGAAATATACTATTGATCTCACCGAGCGTGCGGAACAGGGCAAACTGGATCCCGTCATTGGCCGCGATGATGAGATCAGACGGACGATTCAGGTTCTTCAACGTCGGACCAAGAATAACCCGGTGATTATTGGTGAACCCGGTGTGGGTAAAACCGCGATTGTTGAAGGGTTAGCACAGCGGATTATCAATAGTGAGGTGCCAGAAGGGCTTCGTGGTCGTCGGGTACTTTCCCTCGATATGGGAGCTCTGGTGGCCGGAGCGAAATATCGGGGTGAGTTTGAAGAACGTTTGAAATCAGTTCTGAATGAGCTTGCTAAAGAAGAAGGGAATGTGATTCTGTTCATTGATGAACTGCATACGATGGTCGGTGCCGGTAAGGGTGAAGGATCTATGGATGCCGGGAACATGTTGAAGCCGGCACTAGCCAGAGGAGAACTTCACTGTGTTGGTGCCACAACCTTGGATGAATACCGCCAGTATATTGAAAAGGATGCGGCACTTGAACGTCGTTTCCAGAAGGTATTGGTCTCTGAACCGACTGTTGAAGATACAGTCGCGATCTTGCGTGGTTTGAAGGAACGTTATGAGCTCCATCACCACGTTGAAATTACGGATCCGGCGATTGTATCGGCAGCAAGCCTCTCTCACCGTTACATCTCAGATCGACAGCTGCCTGATAAGGCGATTGATTTAATTGATGAAGCGGCTTCAAGCATTCGTTTGCAAATCGATTCAAAACCAGAAGCACTGGATAAGTTAGAACGCAGAATTGTGCAGTTGAAAATCGAGCAACAGGCTCTCAGTAACGAACACGATGATGCCAGTGAAAAACGGCTCAATATTCTCAATGATGAACTGCAAGAGAAAGAGCGAGAATATGCCGAGTTAGAAGAGATCTGGAACGCTGAAAAAGCAGCACTTTCAGGGACTCAGCATATTAAATCTGAACTGGAACAGGCTCGTTTGGATCTCGAAGTTGCTCGCAGAGCGACGGATCTGAATCGTATGTCGGAACTTCAGTATGGTCGGATTCCCGAATTGGAGAAACAACTGGATCTTGCTGCTCAGGCTGAAATGCAGGAAATGACATTACTGAAAAATAAAGTCACGGATACTGAAATTGCAGAGGTTTTGTCACGCCAGACGGGTATCCCTGTTTCAAAAATGCTTGAAGCTGAAAAAGAAAAACTGCTGCGTATGGAAGATGCGCTGCATAAACGGGTTATCGGACAAGGAGAAGCCGTTGAGGTGGTATCCAATGCGATACGCCGTAGTCGGGCTGGTTTGTCGGATCCGAACCGACCAATTGGTTCATTCCTATTCTTGGGACCAACTGGGGTCGGGAAAACCGAACTGTGTAAAACACTCGCCAACTTTATGTTTGACAGTGATGATGCCATGGTTCGGATCGATATGTCCGAATTTATGGAGAAACACTCGGTCGCACGCTTGGTCGGGGCGCCTCCCGGCTATGTCGGATATGAAGAAGGTGGTTACCTGACCGAAGCGGTGCGTAGAAAACCTTACTCTGTCATTTTGTTGGATGAGGTTGAAAAAGCACATGCAGACGTGTTCAACATTTTGCTTCAGGTACTCGATGATGGGCGTTTAACTGATGGTCAGGGACGAACTGTTGATTTTCGTAATACCGTTGTGATCATGACTTCTAATTTAGGTTCATCACAGATTCAGGAACATTTTAAAGAACTGAATTATGACAGTATGAAAGCACAAGTTATGGATGTGGTCAGTAAACATTTCCGGCCTGAATTCCTAAACCGGATTGATGAATGCGTTGTATTCCACCCACTGGGTAAAGGGCAGATTAAGTCGATTGCATCGATTCAAATTGAGCATTTGCGTCGGCGAATGCAGGAAAAAGACTATGATCTGAAAGTTGAAGATGCTGCATTAGAATTAATTGCCCAAGTTGGTTATGACCCTGTTTATGGTGCAAGGCCACTAAAACGAGCCATACAGCAATCGGTAGAAAATCCACTGGCGAAATCTATTCTCAGCGGAGAATTACTACCGGGGGTACCGATCCGTCTTTCAGTAGAAGATAGCCAGATCGTGATGTCACAGTAGGCCGGATTGACATAATAAAAAACAAGAGGTGCCAAATGGCGCCTCTTCTCGTGAGTGAGCACTAAAAATAAGTGATCATTCGAATAAAAATGCTAAAAATTTAATCGCTTCGATTGATATTTAATCTGTTGGACGAAAAAAGAAAGAATTTATCGTTTTTGCTATTGCCAAGTTTAATTAACCCCATATAATGCGCCTCGTTGTCTCGGGACTGAGTCACGATTCAACGACGGATTTTGAGTTTTAAAGGCTCGAAAAAAGAGAATAAAAAAGTGTTTGACACCAAGATTTATCTCGCTAAAATGTCCGTCCGCTTCAAGTGCTAAACAAATGCTTTGAGGCTCAGCTCTTTAACAATATAGACCAATCAATCTGTGTGGGCACTCGTCGATAAATATCCAAAAAGATTTTATCAGTGAATCGAGTGACCAAATCAAGTTGGATACAGGCAACTGTGATTCAATAAGAGCACAGTCAATTCAACATTACTTATGTAATGTCACTTTTTGCGTCTGCTTTTAAGCAGAGACAAAAAGCAGTATTCATTGAGCCGACACTTTGGTGTCACAAAAACTTTAATTGAAGAGTTTGATCATGGCTCAGATTGAACGCTGGCGGCAGGCCTAACACATGCAAGTCGAGCGGAAACGAGAGAAAGCTTGCTTTCTCGGCGTCGAGCGGCGGACGGGTGAGTAAAGTCTGGGAAATTGCCCTGATGTGGGGGATAACCATTGGAAACGATGGC
>NZ_FULE01000070.1 GCF_900163965.1 Vibrio ruber DSM 16370 | reverse complement strand
CTGAAGTTAAATCCCAAGTTTATTCTACTGTTTCAGCCGGTTTATTCTCCGTGGGTGAACAAGATAGAGAAGCTTTGGCACGCTTTGCATGAAACAGTGACCCGGAACCATCAGTGTAAAACGATGTGGCAATTATTGCAGCGGGTACGTTACTTTATGGATAACGTTTCACCATTTCCCGGTAGCGGTTATGGTTTGATGAGAGTGGAGCATAATTAGGATCAGTTATTTAGTTCCTTCTAGTTATCATATTGTAGATGTTCTTAACTGTTACCTTAAATCTCAGTCTTGTCGAGATTCAAAGGCTTATTGTCAAACGGTTATCGATGATCCGTTTAACGCTGAAATCGAAAAAATTGGTGGTCTATCCTTGTCAATTAGAATTATAGACGAGCCAACTATCACACAAGAAATAGAAGTTGATAGGTATGTGTTCCCCTGTCAGCACTTATATCATCGATTTGGGTTTCAACAAGATCATCCAGCTTGTATAGAAGATCAAATTCAAGCAAAAGCGGTTGATTTAGGTTGTGATTGGTGCCCAAATTTCGATGCAGATGTAACCATCCCAGTTTTAATGGCACGATAAGTTAGAGTTTTTCCTGCTGTCGTGTCTTTCCAAATACTCCCAAGGCGTGAGATCATTTAGTGAGTCATGTGGCCTTTCTTCGTTGTATTCCCTCATCCAGTTTTCTGTCAAATCCCGGACTTCATTCAGCGTTTTAAAAACATACATATCCAGAATTTCCGTTCGGTAGGTTCGATTAAAACGCTCAATATAAGAATTTTCTG
>NZ_FULE01000068.1 GCF_900163965.1 Vibrio ruber DSM 16370 | reverse complement strand
GTATTTGGCCTGCCTTACGCCCGGGTACCGCATCCGCGTTACGGCAAAGCAAAAATTCCGGCCTACGATATGATCAAAACATCAGTCAATATTATGCGCGGATGCTTCGGGGGCTGCTCTTTCTGCTCCATCACCGAACACGAAGGCCGGATTATCCAGAATCGTTCCAAAGAGTCGATTTTGGAAGAGTTACAAGAGATTCGCGATAAAGTCCCCGGTTTTACCGGCACTATCTCTGATCTCGGAGGCCCGACGGCCAACATGTATCGTTTAGGTTGCTCAGACCCGAAAGCGGAAGCCAATTGTCGGCGACCTTCCTGTGTATTCCCGGGAATCTGTCACAAACTCAATACTGATCATAAACATACTATCGATCTGTACCGTTCAGCCCGTGAAGTGGAAGGGATTAAAAAAGTATTGATTGCGTCTGGTGTGCGCTACGATTTAGCCATTGAGTCCCCTGAGTATGTCAAAGAGCTGGTGACGCATCACGTCGGCGGCTACCTGAAAATTGCTCCGGAACATACCGAAAAAGGGCCATTAGATCTGATGATGAAACCCGGTATGGGCGCTTACGAGCAATTCAAAGCGATGTTCGAACAATACAGTGCTGAAGCCGGAAAAAAACAGTATTTGATCCCCTACTTCATCTCCGCGCACCCCGGCACCGAAGATGAGGATATGTTGAATCTGGCACTATGGCTGAAGAAAAATAATTTCGAATGCGATCAGGTGCAAAATTTTTACCCGTCCCCGATGTGTAATGCGACCGCTATGTATCACGCCGAAACGAACCCGCTCAAACGCGTTAAATATAAAAAGCGCGATGTTGTGCCGGTAGCGAAAGGAGAACGTCAGCGCCGCCTGCATAAAGCGTTGCTGCGCTATCATGATCCGAATAACTGGCCGTTAATCCGTCAGGCTCTGGTTGATATGGGCAAAAAGCATCTGATTGGTGACGGGCCACACTGCCTGATCCCGGCAGACGATCAACAAAAACAAACACCGGCCCAACGTCGAAAATCCGGCAGACATGGGGCAAACCGTTTTGCGACCAAACATACCAAATCTCAGCCGGGGTTTACGCCGTTGCGCAAAGGCCGCAATCAACCTCAGGCAACGGCCGCTCAGCCAACGAAGTCACAGCAACGTGGTAAAAACGCTGCCAAATCGAAACAGGTAAGCTAACAACTCTTCCATCACTCATAAAAAAACGCAGCATTTGCTGCGTTTTTCAATCAATAGGATATGAATTGGGATTATGCGTTTTCTGTTTCAAACTCTTCTGTTTCAAACTCTTGCATAAATGCAACCAATGCCTGAACACCTTCCAATGTCATTGCATTATAAATTGACGCCCGCATCCCCCCGACGACACGATGACCTTTTAACGCAACTAAACCTCTCTCTTTTGCCTGTTCAAGAAACTTGCCGTCGAGTTCAGGTTTGGCCAACTGAAACGGAACATTCATTCGTGAACGGTTATTCGGATGAATCGTGTTACGATAGAATGGCGATTGATCAATGTAGTCATAAAGCACGTCGGCCTTCTCGCGATTAACCTGCTCGATTGCTTTAACCCCACCCTGATTTTTCAGCCATTTAAAGACCAGACCGGACAAGTACCAAGCATACGTTGGTGGCGTATTGAACATGGAATCTTTTTCCGCCAGTTCTTTATAGTTGAGAACCGTCGGTAACACCTTATGAGCCAGTTCCAGCAGATCATCCCGAACAATGACAATCGTAATCCCGGCCGGTCCGATATTTTTCTGCGCACCGGCATAAATCACACCGTACTGACTGACATCAATCTCCCGTGACAGAATATTAGAAGACATATCTGCCACAATCGGTTTATCCGTAACCGGCAAATCATTAATCTCAATCCCATCAATGGTTTCATTCGGACAGAAGTGAACATACGCTGAGTCTGGTGCAATCTGCCATTCACTGGCTGGTTTTACGGCCATTTTCCCGTCAATTTCGGTTTTGGCATCAAACAAATCGATATCACAGTATTTACTTGCTTCATCAACTGCACTCTCTGCCCAATATCCGGCATCAATATAAGTTGCTTTGGTTGACTGACCCAACAAGTTCAGCGGCACAGCAGCAAATTGTGCTCTGGCACCTCCCTGACAAAACAGAACTTTATAGTTGTCAGGAATATTCAACAGCTCCCGAAGATCCTGCTCCGCCTCTTGGGCGATCTGAATAAACTCTTTACTGCGATGGCTGATTTCCATCACCGATGTGCCCAGTTGATTCCAGTTGATAAACTCGGCTTGCGCCTGTTCCATCACGGCTTTTGGTAAAGCTGCAGGGCCTGCACTGAAGTTATACACGGTGTCAGACTTTAACTTCATGGGTTTGTTGCTCCTACGGTCAATCATGCATTTATAATAGAGGCTTTGATTAATATCACTTTTTCTGTGACAAAAAAAGCAGAAAAGAGGCGAATTGCCTCTTTTCGGATTGCGAGCCTGAAATAACCCGCCATAAATCAATTCAATGCTAAAAAGTGGTTACATTTGCATCATTGCTGACATCAGGAGCACCATCAGCGGCACTTTCTTCCCACTGGCAAAAACAAGCTCACCGTCTTGCACGGTTGCATCCATCCGATAAGCATCTCCCTGTTCCTGCATCATCTGCATGGTGACGAGCTCATCAACACTTTGGCGCAATACCGGGAAAGCATCAGCAACCGCTTTCGGCACTTGGCTTTCCACATGTCCTGTCAGTTTTTTGACAACCTCCAGTGGGTCTTGCACTGTCTCTTGTGTATCTTGCGGCAACTTCAGATCAACTTTAGACTCGATTTGTCCTTGGGCTAAACCGATATCCAGCTGTTCTAATGCCACTGAAAATCCTTTGGCAACCAACCGATCAAATGCTTGTTGTAAATTTTGTGCATCCGCCGGGGTGATATCGGCATAATGCTCTAGTATTTCAGCAATCTGCGCCAGACTATCGACATCAAGCTGCCCCATCGAGAAAATCACATTCAAGTGTTCGACCACACCATCCTGAGCCGCGATTTTAGCAATGTTAAACTGCTGACGTGTATCGTACCGGATCCGATCCGCATCCATAGAAGATGTGTTCTGATACCCGACATTCTCTAAAGTGAAATCACCCAGCCCGGAATCATCAGACATAACCATTTTATCCACTTGGAGTGTCTGAGAGCCAATCCAGAACCCCTTCTCTTTTTTACCCTGACCGTTGCCATAGAGATTATTCAACTGGATCTGAAGCTCGTTATTGCTAAACTGCATCGACGGAATATCCAACCGATAATCAATTTCCCCCAATGTGGTGACATCACCGGACAATGATATCGGTGTGAATGTCATTGACCATGTATTCCCCTGATAATGGGTTACTTGGCTATCCACTTCAAAATGGGTATTGCCGTTGAGCTGGGTTTGAGTGACGATTTTGATCGACTTCTCCGGCTGATTGTCTAACTGAGTGATGGCATCAATGGAAAAAAGCCCGTGTTTCACGTCACTGTTCAATACCCATGACGTGGGTAAATCATCATTTTGCATCTGTGCTTTTAAGCCCGGATCAGTCACCTGAATCTCGGTTTGAACATGTGACGAAAGATAGCCACGGTCATAAGTCAGAACCTTTGCGCTCACCAACTGATTATCAATATTGGCAATATTGTCTTTAAATACTCTCTCGGCTATCTGTCCGACGACTAATGGCCAAGAAGCCATCAAGCAGACCGCACCGCCAACCGCTGCTACTTTTTTAAGTTGATTCATAACACAGGATCTCTTTGGTTTATTGTCTATCATAGATACTCAAATAACCTTCAAACTAATACACATCGATTCAAAGCGGAAGCGCGTTGAAACAGAGAAAAAGCAAAGTTATTTGAATATTTATCCTTATATTTTTAATGCTATTCATCGATGATATTTTAAATCAGTCCATTCAATTCAGACCGTTTCACGTCTTTCCACCGACAAACAACTCATTATAGAACTTAGCTCTCATCCCTATCAGTAAAACCTTGGTAAAGTTTCAGAAAAGCATTCTTATCCGTGAGAGCATTGTGAACAACTACGCGATTATCTGCTTAGATAACAATCCGATTAGTGTGGAACAGTATCAGCATGAACTGACCCCGTTTACCGGCCTGTTTGATCTCTACTGTGTAGATTCTATCAGCGACGCGCAGTATACACTGGATTTTATTCATGAACGTTCACAAATTGTTGCTTTAGTGATCGCCTGCCACCATGATGCGCTCGATGGTGCCGATTTCTTAATTCAGCTTGACAAGCAACCCCACACCCAAAACGCCAGAAAAGTGCTGATTAGCGCAGGAAAAGATATTCAGGTTATTTTATCTGCCGTCAACGAAGGACGGCTGGATTACGCACTCACCAAACCACTACCTGACCAAATCTTGTACCAGACGGCCTACAAAGAGCTGACTCATTTTATTCTCGATGCCGAATCTGACAATTTATTAGACTACAGTCAAGTGCTCGACCAAAAACGACTCTTACGGGCTCATGTCGATAACTCGATGCGACATTTTCGACAGGGGTTTATTGATGACTATCATCAGATGAGTGATACCGAACTGGCCGAAAAGGTGATCATTCTCTTGTATGCTTTCTTTAAGCAAAAAGATGAAACCCACGCCTGCCGAACATACTCCCCCAATCACCTGCTCACCCGGGAAGGCGAAGAAAATCAGTTTCTCTGGTTTATCACTCAAGGAGAAGTGGCGCTGTTTAAGCAAGATGAACTCGGCCATAAACGTGAAGTTGTCCGGCATCAAAAAGGGAATCTGGTCGGTGGAATGTCGTTTGTGACGGGCGAGCCTTCCTTTTCAACCGCAGTGACACTCACTAAAACCCATGTGATTAAACTGGATCGGGAAGTTTTTACCCAAGTAATGCATTCAGACAGTCAACTGCTGCCGCTGTTCACCAACTTGCTTTTACGTCATTTTAACCGACGCTTACAACGTAGTATTACCACCAAACTGGAATTACAGAAGACGCTCGAATCACTGGAGGCCACTCAACAACAGTTAGTGGAACGGGAAAGACTTGCCGTGCTCGGTCAACTCGTGGCAGGCGTCGCTCACGAATTGAATAATCCTGTCGCAGCGATTCTGCGCGGGGCCGAAACACTGACGGAGCAAATTGAGTGGGTATTCAAGGCACACACCCCGGCATTGAGCGAGCAGGCAACCACATTACTGCACCGCGCCATGACCGTCTCTCCCCTTTCAACATCAGAAGAACGGCAACGGGTAAAAATGCTGGAACATCAGCTGCCGGATCGCAGCCTCACCAAAAAACTGGTCAAATTACAACTCGATCATGACCATGATTTGATCGAACAACTCAAACTAGAAAAAACAGCGGCTAGAACCTACGTTGATCAACTCGAGCACTATATGAAAACCGGGAATGCGCTGCGCTCAGTACTGGTCTGCGCCAACCGGATTACCGACATGGTCAAAGGTCTGAAAAGTTATGCGCGTGCAGACGATGAACACTACCTTCCGGTCAATATTCATGAGGGACTGGAAGATACACTGGTTATTTTTGAAAACCGGCTCAAAAGACACCAAGTGATTAAAGAATATGCTGCAACCGCAATGGTTGACGGCCAACCGACTGCATTACAGCAAGTCTGGGTCAACCTACTGTCCAATGCGCTCGATGCCCTGCCCGAGCAAAATGGCAAAATTGAAATCCACACCCGTCAGGTCGAATATCAGCAGCGCGCTTACCTGTGTGTCACTGTGAGCGATAACGGAACAGGGATTCCGGCAGAACTTCAAGACAGAATTTTTGAACTAAACTTTACGACCAAAAAAGAAGGAAACTTCGGTCTCGGAATTGGCCTGTCCGTCTGTCAGCAAATTATTCAACAGCACCAAGGCTGGATTCAACTCAACTCACAAGTCGGCGAAGGAACAACGATTGATGTCTATCTGCCCCTCGCCCAGTCAGGCATTGATAAACACATGCAATCATGAACAATGATGAAGGAGCACACGATGAAGCAACGTTATTTGATTCTCTGTGTTGATGACGAACGGGAAATTTTAGACAGCGTGGTACAAGATCTGGACTGCTTTGAGGAGGATTTCGTCGTTGAAGCCGCCCAATCGGTAGCCGAGGCAAAAGAAGTGCTGTCTGACTGTCAACAACAAGACATTCCTCTGGCACTGATTCTATGTGATCACATCATGCCTGAACAGACGGGTATTCAATTCCTGATAGAACTCAATGACGATCCGCAAACAGCAACGGCACGCAAAGTTCTCCTGACCGGTCAGGCTGGTCTTGATGATACGGTCAAAGCAATTAATCATGCCGGTTTGGATTTTTATATCAGTAAGCCTTGGCAGGGAGATGAGCTGCGTCAGACGATTAAACACCAACTGACTCAGTACATGATTCAGAATGAAGCAGATCTGTCACCTTGGATGAAAATACTGGACACAGCGGAAATACTTGCGGCACTATCACAGCGCCGTCGTGAGTTTGGCGAGTAATTCGAGCCACGGATAAAACGGGTTGTGCACTTACGACCGTCATTCGCCACCAAAAAACTATCCCAGCCAGCCCGTGATACATGTGTTTTGGCTCGCATTTATGGCATTGTATTTGCAAACGATTTACTCACACGACAAAAGCATGACACTCTTAAGGTAGCATTATGCCTCTCATCCGGTTTATGATGTGTTAAAGGGTTGATTGAAGGCAGAATTACTGCCATTTTACAGGGATTCTAAACAAGATAGGTTCAGTTATGCGTAAAATTATTGGTGCAACAGTGTTGTTACTAGCCTCTGGTTATACATTTGCAGCGGTAGACCCAAACAGTCCATCGGTGATGAGCAATTTCAGTTATGACTATTATGAAGCACGGATAGGTATTAGTCCCAATACTTATGGCGCGGGTTTCAGTATGTCAGTACATCCCAATGCGCACGTAATAGGACGCGTTGATTCAGAACTTGAAGGTGATTACGATCTGACCGGTGGCTTAGGTTTCCACGCCCCGATTAACAACTGGGCCGATTTTACCGGTGAAATGTTAGTCCGCATGGTTGATCACGATGACTCCCGCGGTAGTGACACCGGTATGGAATTGAATCTGGGGGTTCGCCAGTGGTTGGGGCCACAACTTGAAGTCGGTGGTAAAGTGGGTTATCTGAGCATTTATGATGATGACGATTGGTTGGGTGCAGCCTACGCGCGCTTTCACTCTACAGAATTGTTCTCTGTTGCTGCCGAAGCTCGCTTTAATGACACATATGATGACCAAGTTATCTTAAGTGCCCGTTTCAAATACTAATTTGAACGCTTAGTCTGATCACTCATAACTAGCACAGCCAAGTTAAGCGACTTGGCTGTTCCATATTATCCCTCCTCTATTTCTATCAATTTACAGCATTCATTGAGCAACTGTTGTCTACGCTTTTCCGGAATCAGCTTCCAGTGAATTTCTTCAACCGCACCGACAAATTTCCATAACAGCTTGATATCCGTCGATGTTCCATACAACTTCCTGACTTTGATAAAAGCTTTCAAGGCTCCAAGTTGAAAGAATGTGGCTACATCCGGAATCCCGGATTTTTTCAACATTCGCTCGATGGTTAAATGCAGATTGGGTAAATCTCTCAAGCGTCTGTTTGATAATGCATATTTTTGCTTTTTTTGAAAAATAGCCAAAGCTTTTGAGCGACTAATCAACTCACCTAAATATGGATAATTCGCTTGAAATAATTCAGTAATATCATAATAGTTCACTTTAGAAATACTTTGTTTTTTAACAAAAACATATTTTGCACAATTTAAAGCATTTAATTTTTCATCTAATACACCACCTCCTCGAATATAAATATGATTGGTGCTGATTAAAGCAAACATAGCGTCTTGCCAAAACAGCCCGATATCTCCAAATATTGACTTGGTGTCAAAGTTTTCTCTTTCCATTAAGTAATCAAAAAATTTTGTTGCTATCATTTACCTAGCCTCGGTAGTCGTTATATGTCTATTTCAGGCTGACTTCATAGAAGCGATAACTCGGAGATTCATTGCGGGAACACCCGAGCTATCGCTTTATTGTCGGTTTAAAAGATATAACGAATTGATTTCTAAAATCTCGGCTCGGGGTGTGAAATGAGTCCCATCAAAACTAGTGCAATTACACAGGAATAATAAATATGCGTGTGTATTCTCAATTTGTACGAAAGGCCAATATTTTCTATAACGCTCCGATAATTCATTGCGGTGCTGTCAGTGCAACGCTAAAATAACGTAAACAGCAACGAATCTGATGAATATGAATCACGTCTCTTTTTTTTGGCTTCCGAGTGATCAACAAGCCTTATTTCAGGCAATTGAAACCGAATTCGCCCAAATGGTTGAATTGTCTATACGAAGCGGAAAGATAGAACTCCCTCCGATCCCTCAAGTCGTATTGGAAATCCAGAAACTCTGTCTGGATGAAGCCACGACGGTCACTGATGTCGCAGAGTGTTTGATCGATGATCCGGGCTTGACAGCGGTTGTCCTGCGTATTGCGAATTCCGTCATTTTTAATTCAAGAAATATTGCCTATAGCGACATCAATACTGCTGTATCCAGATTGGGGATTTTTCGGGTCAGAGACATTGTCACGGCTCAAGCCGTCAAACAGCTGAAATACTCAGTGAACCTTCGGGATGACTGCAATCAAATCCTGCGCGAGAGTGCAACCAATTCGAGAAAGCTATGTGCGACGATGGTTCTGGTGACCAACGCATTTAAACATCTGGATCCACAGGAATATGCCTATCTGGAATCAGATAAAGCCTTGCTTGTCGGCCTGTTGGCAGATATCGGTCTCTTCTGCTTACTCAATGAATATCATCTCTATCTTGAACAAGGTAACTACCTTGATCATGATTTGGCCATGCGTATTTTTGAATCTCGCTGTAACCGAACCAGCTATCATGTTCTCAAGACATGGGGATTTGATCAGGACTTCCTTTCTGTGGCATCGAATAAAGAGAGACCACATAAGCCAAGAGAAGTCTCTTATCTTGATGTGGCGAAGATTGCTTACCACTTACTGCTGTTTCGCGAGCAAGACGAAAGCATTGATGATCATGAGATAGAAATCAACGCAACCGGTGCTGAAGTTTTATATGAGTTAAGTAACTTATCGGATAACGACTTTAAATCTCAGATACGTTCGATCATCCATTCATCTGGATTCTGACCCCCTGATTTTGAGACGCCTCAAAACAGCCATATTTGAGACGATGGCTGTTAGCAGCCCGTCAATTAATACGGGACATTCGCGACATTTTCGTTTAGATTGTCCCGCCAGAATAGGCCACGACACGATTTGATAGCTTTATGGTTTTAAAAAGCAAAACAGCGAAAGCCAATTTTGACAGCCTGCTTCGAATATTTACCGTACCGGAAGGTCCGGGGTCCACGCTGACCCAAATCGAAGACAAGATTTCTCAAAATCTCAATCAGTTCTTAAGAGAACATATCGTCTCCGAAGAAAAGCCGCTGAAAGCAATTGAGCAAGATTTTCTCTCCTCTCAAATACCGGAGCAGCCGGTGTTTGTTTCTGAGCATACCCAGCATTTACTGGATAAGGTTGTTGCTCAATCCGTTCATACATCGGCTCCCAGCTTTATCGGTCATATGACATCTGCATTGCCTTACTTTCTGATGCCGCTGTCAAAAATCATGATCGCGCTGAACCAAAATCTCGTCAAAATTGAAACATCGAAAGCCTTTACACCACTCGAACGTCAGGTCATCGGGATGTTACACCGACTGATCTATACAGGTAGCGAAGACTTTTATACCCAGTGGATGCATAGTGCCAACCATTCACTGGGGGCATTTTGCTCAGGCGGTACTATCGCCAACATCACAGCGTTATGGGTTGCCCGCAATAATGCGCTCAAGGCTCAGGGCTCATTTCAGGGGGTTGAGAAAGAGGGTCTGTTTCGGGCGATGAAACATTACGGCTATGAAGGACTCGCAATTCTTGTCTCAGAACGTGGCCATTATTCGTTAAAGAAAGCAGCGGATTTACTGGGAATCGGCCAACAAGGGTTAGTGGTCATTCCGACTGATGAACATAATAAAATCAAACCCGACGCACTCCAAACCACGATACGACAACTGAAGCAGCAACAGATTTTACCATTTGCAGTCGTGGGCGTTGCCGGGACAACAGAGACCGGTAATATCGACCCACTCGCTGAAATAGCGGCAATCTGTCAGCAGGAACAGTGTCATTTCCATGTCGATGCGGCTTGGGGCGGCGCAACACTGATGTCGAATCAATATCGTCATCTGCTCAATGGTATCGAACAGGCTGATTCGGTAACCATCGATGCCCATAAACAGCTTTACCTGCCAATGGGCGCCGGGATGGTACTATTTAAGTCACCGACATCAAGCCACGCAATTGAACATCATGCTCAATATATTCTCCGTGAGGGCTCTAAAGATCTGGGCAGCCGGACGCTGGAAGGCTCCCGTTCCGGAATGGCAATGCTGGTCTATGCATCGATGCACATTATTAGCCGGGCGGGTTACGAATTGCTGATCAATGAAAGCATTCAAAAAGCGGCTTATTTTGCCGACCTTATCCGTCAACAGAATGACTTCGAACTCGTTTCAGAGCCTGAGTTGTGTTTGCTGACGTATCGCTACGTCCCCGAACAAGCACGTCTCGCCTTGCAACACTGCACCGGTGATGCGCTCGACCAACTCAATCAACAATTAAATGAACTGACCAAATTTATTCAGAAAAAACAAAGAGAATCCGGCAAATCATTTGTTTCCCGGACACAACTGACACCGAAACGTTGGCAGTATCTCAATACCATCGTTTTCCGTGTCGTGCTTGCCAACCCGTTAACCACCAAAGATATCTTACATTCAGTTTTGGAAGAGCAGCGACATATTGCTGCACTAGCGCCTGCATTACTGCGTGAGATCCAACGCTCAGCAGCAAGCATTCTGTCAGATAAAATATGATACGCATCACTTATTAACGATCACTCGATCACATCCGCTGAAATTTTATTTCTGACTGATGTAAGAAATGCATCATTTTGTCTTAGAGAAATACTGTTTTTTCAGATTTAGCGGTAAAATTGAAGGATCATCTGAAATTTAGTTTGAGGCCTGTCATATTCTTATCATCTGATAACCTGAAATGTTACAGAATTACCGGTGCATACGTTTATACTCATTTCCCATGCCCACTTCGTGATGAATGTTGAATGCTTTGGGTATCATGATTCGATATCGCCAGTGATCAGGTCGAATTCCTGAAATGTTCTTGCCCCGTGTGAACACTATGAATACATTAGAAAAAATTCAAAAAAACCTGGAAAATTTTAGCAAGTCTGAACGCAAAGTCGCAGAAGTCATCATGGCGTCACCACAAACTGCAATTCATTCCAGTATTGCAACCCTTGCCAAAATGGCTGATGTGAGTGAGCCCACGGTGAACCGCTTCTGTCGTCGTTTAGATACCAAGGGTTTTCCCGACTTTAAACTTCATCTCGCTCAAAGTCTGGCAAATGGGACACCGTATGTGAACCGTAATGTCGAAGAAGATGATGGCCCCGATGCGTATACGCATAAAATTTTCGAATCAACCATGGCTTGCCTTGATGTTGCCAAAAACAGCATCGATTCAGCACAAATCAACCGTGCGGTTGATTTACTGACCCAAGCCAAGAGGATTTCGTTTTTTGGTTTAGGCGCGTCCTCTGCGGTTGCTCGTGATGCACAGAATAAGTTTATCCGCTTTAATATCCCAATCTCCTGTTTTGAAGATATTGTCATGCAGCGGATGAGTTGTATTAATTGCACCGATAATGATGTGGTTGTCTTGATCTCTCACACAGGCCGAACCAAAAGTCAGGTTGAGATCGCGCACCTCGCAAAACAGAATGGCGCCACTGTCATTGCCATCACCGCCAAAGACTCACCGCTCGATCAGGTCAGTTCCCTCTCCATCTGTCTGGACGTCCCGGAAGATACCGATGTCTATATGCCAATGGCGAGCAGAGTGGTCCAAATGACGGTGATTGACGTGCTCGCCACCGGGTTTACATTACGCCGCGGTTCAGGATTCAGGGAAAACCTCAAACGCGTCAAAGATGCCCTAAAAGACTCTCGCTACGATAAGTTGCCTCAGTTCTGATATGAAAACGTCTTCTCAAAACTTCATCTTATGTGGGCCATCGTGGCCCACATTTGTTTCCATAAAAGATCATTGATTACATTGTTTTCATCTATTAAAACAAGAGGCAGATGTAACTTTATTTCCGAAGTGACTTCAGGCATAGTTACGCCAACAACACATGAAGGAGAAAGTTATGTTTGTAGTGATCTTTGGTCGTCCCGGCTGCCCATTCTGTGTTCGGGCAAAAGAACATGCAGAAACGTTAAAAGCAAAGCGTGACGATTTTAATTTCCGCTACGTTGATATCCAAGCAGAAGGCATCAGCAAAGCCGATTTGGAAAAAACCGTAGGCAAGCCCGTTGAAACTGTACCGCAGATCTTCATTGACCAGACTCATATTGGTGGCTGTACTGAATTCGAAGCTTATGCCAAAGAAAATCTGGGTCTTTTCGACGAATAATCGAGACCGGACTAACCTGCCAATTATCTGGCAGGTTTTGCTTTTCTGACGCTCTGCAATTCAGTTTCTCTCCCCCAGCCACTTCATGAAGATGAAAATTCTTCTTTGTGCCAAAAAGCCTGAAAAATCCCCTTATTTTTTCTTATATTTCAGATACAATTTACCGGCCATCTTTTCCACGTCCCTGAGTTGAGTTGTGAATATAAACGTTGTTTTGCTGTTAAAAGAAAACCCTATTCTGCTTATTTTTGTTGTCCTTGCGAGTGGTCTGGCGCTGGGAAAAATTCGTTTCGGTAGCCTCCAAGTCGGCAACTCCATTGGTGTTCTCGTCACCTCGCTCCTCATGGGGCACCTCGGATTTTCTCTGAATTCAGAAGCGCTCACCATCGGTTTCATGCTGTTCATTTATTGTGTCGGTATCGAGGCAGGCCCAAACTTTTTCGGTATCTTTTTCCGAGACGGAAAACACTACCTGATCTTAAGCTTAACCGTCCTCATCATTGCCAACCTAATCACTTATTTTGGCGGTAAAGCTCTTCATCTCGATTATGGTCTGTCTGCGGGGATGATGGCCGGAGCGCTGACTTCAACTCCGATACTTGTCGGGGCTCAGGATGCCTTAAGCTCAGGGCTGGCAGAAATTCCTCGCAATATGGAGATGTCCCGCGTTCTGGAGAATGTCTCAGTCGGCTATGCGATCGCTTATCTCATCGGCCTCATCAGTATGATTATGTTTGCTAAACTGCTGCCGAGGCTGCAAAAGCAAAACCTCTCAGATTCAGCCCAGCAAATCGCCCGGGAACGCGGTTTAGGCCATAACGGCCAACGGAAAGTCTACTTACCGATTATTCGCGCTTATCGGGTCGGAAAAGAGCTGACAGACTGGATTGATGGCCGTAATCTTCGTGAATTGGGGATCTATCGTCAAACGGGCTGTTATATCGAGCGCATCCGGCGAAATGGCATTCTGGCCCATCCGGATGGTGACGCGATTTTGCAAGAAGGCGATGAAATTGCGCTGGTCGGTTTCCCTGACAGCCACGCCAGGCTGGACCCAAGCTTCAGAAACGGTAAAGAGGTCTTTGACCGCAACTTGCTTGACCTGCGTATTTCAGAAGAAGAAATCGTGGTTAAAAGTGACAGCATGGTCGGCAAACGGCTGTCTGACCTTAATCTTTCCGAATATGGCTGTTTTCTCAACCGTGTTGTCCGGGCACAGATTGAAATGCCAATGGACTCAGATATTGTGCTCACCAAAGGTGACCTCCTTCAGGTCAGTGGTGAAAAAAGCCGGGTGCAGGGGCTCGCGGATAAAATCGGTTTTATCTCAATCCACAGCCAAATGGCCGACTTGCTGGCTTTCTGTGCCTTTTTCATTTTCGGGATTACACTCGGCCTGATTACCATGACCTTCGGTCAAGTCTCTTTTGGTTTAGGCAATGCTGTCGGGTTACTGCTCTCCGGGATTACTTTAGGATTTTTACGCGCCAATCACCCTACCTTTGGCTATGTTCCACAGGGGGCTCTGAATATGACCAAAGATCTCGGGTTGATGATTTTCATGGTCGGCATTGGCCTCAGTGCCGGTGGCAGTATGTTTGAACACCTGTCAGAAATCGGTATCAAAGTGATTGGTCTGGCTTTTCTGGTCAGTGTTGTTCCGGTATTTTTTGCTTATCTCATCGGCGCTTACATCCTGAAAATGAACCGGGCTCTGTTGTTCGGTGCCATTATCGGTGCCAGAACCTGCGCACCGGCAATGGATATCGTCAATGACTATGCGAAATCGACCATCCCTGCACTCGGATATGCCGGCACTTATACCATTGCTAATATTCTGATGACCCTGACCGGAACCGTCATTATTCTGCTGAGTTAAGGTCTGATGATTCCAATGAGTCGATTCATTGCTCCACCGAACCGCTCAACACAGCAAACGAACAGTTCGATCAAAAAAAGCGCCATGATGGCGCTTTTTAATTTAGTCTCTGGCCGAAGACAAATCAGATATCAATCACGTCAAACTTAACGTCCGGATTCACATCTGCATCATAGTCTACGCCATCGATCCCAAAGCCGAACAGTTTCAAAAACTCTTCTTTATAGGCTTCATAATCGGTCAGCTCTTTCAGATTTTCCGTGGTGATTTGTGGCCATAACCTACGGCAATGCTGCTGAATATCTTCTCTCAGTTCCCAGTCATCAAGACGCAGACGGTTTTTGTCATCCACTGCCGGAGCCTGACCATCCGGGCGATACAGCCGATCATGGAACAGACGATAGATCTGCTCCATACAGCCTTCATGAACGCCTTCTTCACGCATTTTCTTGAACACCATAGAGATGTAAAGCGGCATGACCGGAATTGCCGAACTCGCCTGCGTCACAACGGATTTCAGAACCGCAACATTGGCAGAACCCTGTTTTGCGCTCAGTTGTTGGTTTAACGCTGTGGCAGCACGGTCTAAGTCCATCTTCGCACGACCCAGCGCACCGTCCCAATAGATTGGCCATGTCAGCTCGGTCCCGATATAGCTATACGCAACGGTCTTGCAGCCATCAGCAAGGACACCGGCATCATTGAGCGCCTTGATCCAAAGTTCCCAGTCTTGTCCGCCCATAACTGTGACAGTATCTTCAATTTCCTGTTCAGTTGCCGGTTCAATGCTGGCTTCAATAATCATATCACGATTGGTATCAACAGCAGTTGAAGTATAAGTCTCGCCAATCGGCTTCAGGGCTGAACGCACCAGTTCGCCACTATCAGGCATTTTTCTGACAGGTGATGCCAAAGAATAAACAACCAGATCAATCTGTCCCAGATCTTGCTGAATCAACTCAATTGCTTTCTGCTTTGCTTCATGGGAAAAAGCATCGCCATTAATGCTTTTCGCATACAGACCGGCTTCATGCGCACATTTATCAAACGCAGCAGCATTATAAAAACCTGCGGTACCCGGTTTTTTCTCGGTTCCCGGCTTTTCGAAGAAAACACCGATCGTCGCTGCACCACCACCAAATGCCGCAGCAATACGTGATGAAAGTCCATAGCCACTGGAAGAACCGACAACCAGAACACGCTTAGGCGCGTTGTCGATGCTCCCTTGTGATTTCGTATAAGCGATCTGCTCTCTGACATTCGCTTCACACCCGACCGGATGTGTTGTCGTACAAATAAATCCACGAATTTTAGGTTTGATGATCATATTCAACTTCCTTTAAAAAACCCCGTAAGAATAAAAGGTTCGCCTCGAAATCTCACCCTATTTCTTAATATTTCCCCTGAAAAAGCGAGTGGTTGGATCTCTTTTCACCAAAAACACGCTCAAAAATCTCTTTATCTTACTGAAATCAATATAATTTCCTCATCCTCACCCTGAACTGAGTCACCGGTTCAAAAGAAAAAACTGAAAAAATGAGGAACTATCCGGGATATCACCAGTCTGATTTAACAAGATTGACAGAAACGTTGAATGACTTTTTTGTCAATACTGCTTTTTCTTGTTAACTCCTATTTATAGCAGCCAGTACAGTTTGTACTGGCTTTTTTTTGTCTGGCTTTTTTGCCTTGAGTACGCCTTGTGATAGCACTCAACTCAAGCTATGCTTGCCTGCATGAATATATTGACCCATAGTCCGACGACTGAGCACACCTTTAACGGCAAACATTTCTATCTTAAACGAGATGATTTGCTTCATCCTCAGTTTTCCGGCAACAAAGCCCGCAAGCTGATGACACTGCTTGATGCCCCCCTGCCTCAAATTACCACGTTGATCAGCTATGGTTCTCCGCAAGCTAATTCTCTTTATTCATTTGCCGCACTGGCGCAACTCCGAGGCTGGCAGTTTGAATACTATGTTGATCATATCCCGCAGTGGGTAAGTGAACATCCGCAGGGGAATTACAAAGCAGCATTGGCACTCGGTGCAAAAATCTATCCCACAGGACAATCCCCGGAAGCAGTGATGCAGATGCATCCTTACGATTATATTCAACAAGTTCGCTGCCCTGATGATCATTGTCTGGTCTTGCCCGAAGGCGGACGGAGCGATATTGCTCAACCGGGTATCGCAGCTCTTGGGGATGAGATCATCACTTGGTGCAACCAACACCGGATTAAGCACCCTGTTGTTGCGCTTCCCTCAGGCACCGGCACCACAGCGCTATATTTACATCAACACCTAGCCTCTCATCAGATTCAAGTCTTGACCTGTGCCTGTGTTGGTGGTGACTCTTATCTCAAAAAACAGTGGGATATGTTATCAGCCACCAGCTATCCGACCATTTTGTCTCTGACGCAGAAACACCATTTCGGCAAATTGTATCGTGAAAACTACGTGCTGTGGCTGAATCTTTGCCGTGAAACTCAAGTCGAATTTGATTTACTCTATGACCCGCTGATGTGGCGGTGTCTGCAAGGTTGGTTGGCAGAACACCCTGACAGACCACTGATCTATCTCCATCAAGGAGGATTACTGGGCAATGTCAGTATGCAGGCCAGATACCAACGCAAATATGCCGATCTGCCCCCATACAGACATCATGCAGCAAAATTGCGTTGACAAAACGGCGCCGACACACATTGCTGAGCTGGTAAGCTGGCTATCCAATGACGAGTTTTGTTTCCGGATAACGCAACCGATGTGTTCTCGGACTGGCAAGAAAATAAGCGATTGTCAGCGGCCCTAACCGGCCGATAAACATCATCAGCATGATAATCACCTCACCCGTTTCAGACAGCGACGCCGTCAGGCCTCTTGAAAGTCCGACTGTTCCCAATGCCGAAATCGCTTCAAAGATAATATCGATCATCGGGGCATTTTCACTCAACAGCAGACCAAAAATCGCCAACCATGTAATCCCAATAGAAATCACCGTCAGCGCCAATGCTTTATTAATCGTTTCTTTGGGAATCTCCCGTTTAAAGACCTGAATCGCAGCATCACGCCGTAAATAACCGTAGGTTGCCAGAATCAGCACAATGAATGTCACGACTTTAATACCACTGGCGGTACTCATCGACCCGCCACCAATAAACATCAGAACCAGCATCACGGATGTGGTTGCATCTTTAAGCTGATCGATCGCTAACGTATTGAACCCGGCAGTTCTCGGTGTGACGGCCTGAAACCATGAAGCCAGCCACTTCCCTCCTTGAGTCAGCGGTGCCAGCGTATGCGGGTTATCGTACTCAATACAATAGATCAAAATCACGGCCACCGCGTTAATGATGACGGTTCCGGAAATCATCAACTTGCTGTAGGGGGTCAGTAAAACCCAGCGTCGGTTGCGGATTAAATCCAGCCAGACAGAGAACCCCAGCCCCCCGATAATAAACAATCCGGTAATCGTCAGATTCACCACCGGGTCGGAGACATACGGCATCAGGCTACGGCTATCCAGCGCAAAACCGGCGTTATTAAATGCACTGATGGTATAGAAGAAGCCATGAAATAAACTGGTTTTCCACCCCAGCTCCGGCAACCAGTAAAGCGACAGAATGACCATGCCGAATGATTCGACGAGCAAAGAAAAATACAAAACCGATTTTGCGGTAGAGACTAATGTTGACGCATCGGTCTGATTGAACGCTTCTCTGATAACCGTCCGCTGTAGGAAATTAATCTTGCCGCCTAATGCGATTAACGTCACGACAGCGAATGTCATCAACCCCAACCCGCCTAACTGGATAAGCAGCGCAATGATAATCTGCCCGAAGCTGGTAAAAGCAGTCCCCGTATCCAGAACGGAGAGGCCGGTCACCGTCACCGCTGAGGTGGCAGTAAACAGACTGTGCGCCCAACTGATGGGCGCGACCGTCGCCTGCGGCAGTTTCAGTAAACATGTGCCCAGTAAAACCAGCAACAGAAAGCTGGCACATAAGATTATCGGCGGCGCGGCGGCGATTTTTCGCCCGGCTTTTGGTTTTCTGACGATCGGTGATGTAGAGGGATGCCATGCAGCCATATCACACCAACCTTGGTGCAATCTGTTCCAACGCTTCCCGAGTCCCGCACAACAAAAAGGTATCGTGTTCCTGTAAGAGAAAATCATCGCTCAGGCGGATAAATGTTTCCCGGCCGCGTTTCACCAGAATCGCATCCACATCACCCTGAGTTTTACTGAGCAAGGTCGAAATGGGCTGGTCATGGAGCGCTGACTTAACCTCAATATCCACCACATATAACCCATGACCGATCGACAGATAATTATTCACCATCGGGTAATTCAGGGCTTGTGCAATTCGCACGCCCATCTCTTCCTCTGGGTGAATAATTCGGGCAACACCAAGTTTTGACACAATCGTATGGTGGGCTTTGGAGCTGGCTTTCACCCAGATCTCTTTTACTCCCAGGTTCTTTAACGCCAGAATACAGAGTAAGCTGGATTCCAGATCTTCACCAATCGCAACCAACACGGCATTACTTGCTGCCAGCTCCAGCTCTCTGAGTGCATGTTCATCCGTGACATCACAAATAATCGACTGCGTCAGGTCTTCAACATATAACTCAGCGATTTTGGGATTACGGTCAACACCGGTTACAGTATGCCCGAGATGGATCAACTCCAGACTTGCTGCGATACCAAACCGCCCTAAACCAATCACTGTAAAATGTGCCATCCTTCACCTCTTCCGTCAGGTTATCCTGTATTTGCCGCGACCAACTTGCGATATCTAATCTAAAACTGCCTTTCGCACATCATGCTCAGACATTATTCCTGATGGAACAGAACTCGTTTTGAGTGCGCTAAAGCCGTACTCTGCTGATCAATGAATTTTCCTTGTTCCGCACGAATAAAGAACACTTCCAGGTTCTCCTGCTGGGCGACCTGATAACCTGCTTTCGGACCAAGACACAACATTGCAGTAGCCCACGCATCACTTTCCGCAGGATTACGGCCAAATACTGAAGCAGACACCAGATCGTGCGTCACAGACGAACCGGTACGCGGATCCAGAATATGAGAATATGACTGACCATTGGCATCAAAAGAGCGGCGATAAGTCCCCGATGTATCTAATGTCACGCCTTGTTCATCCTGAATTGTCACAATCTTGTAGGGCTGAATATCGTCGTCTTGATGAACCGGACGTTCAATGGCAATCCGCCATTTCGAGCCATCCGGTTTGTGGCCTTTGATTTTCATGTCACCGCCAAACTCAACCAGATAATTGGCAACCCCGTGAGATTCTAAGATCGCACTGAGTTTTCCGATGGTATACCCCTCACCCATAGAAGAAAAATCGAGCTGCACCTGCGGCAATGTTTTACGGATGTGTTTACCTTGTTCATCCACCTCAATTTTATCCAGCCCTAACTCGGCTTTTACCGCTGCAATTTGCTGACTATCCGGCACTTTAAAATCACTTTTTCTAAATCCCCACAAATTAAACAGGGGCCCCACCGTCGGATCATAACAACCTTGAGTTTTCTGATTGACCTGACGTGCGATTTTCAAAAGTTCTAAGAAGTCATCCGATGCTGGCTGCCACTCGGTCGAGGCACTCCGGTTAAATTCAGAAATATAAGAATCATCGCGATAAGTCGATAACTCTTTATCAATCTGAGCAAGTCGCTGCTCAAACAACGGACGAATCTCATCACTCGACACGCCCGGCTCAGACCACCAACTGATATGGTAAGTTGTCCCCTGAGCATAGCCTTCCAGTTTTTGTAACTCCGGAGTCCGGCTACATGCTGCAACCATGACAATAGACAAGAGCGCAACAGCACCACGAAAAACGTTCAATAACATTCTTTGGCTAAACATAAAACAACCTGATTGATAAAAAAATTGGACAAAGTTTAACGGCAGGCAGAAAAGATTACTATACCCAAAGTATTGGGAATACGCCCCAAAAACATTGGCTTCACAGCCAAAATGCGATCAGGTCTGCGTGATTTAAAGTTACATCGTCGTCACAACAGCGGCCACAAAACAGTAATGTATAGCAACTTCCGTAAGCCCGACTAGACAAGGTGACTTGGTTTACGTAAGAATATCGCTTACGAAAATGCAACATTCTCAAGATGAGCTGCCTAGTGAAGATAAACGCTCACACCCTTATCCGGATAAAAATTACATGCAATTATTTCAACACCTGGGATGGTTCTTTCGCCGCTATTGGCTGACTTACACATTAGCGTTACTCATGCTCTTCATTGTCGCGCTCATTAATATGGCCATTCCGTGGTTTATCGGTCAGACCATTGATCATCTGCTGGCAACCCGAAGCATGGCACAAGCAAAATACGACCTACTCGGTTTATTGCTCGCCAGTATTATCGTCTATCTCCTCCGTTATGGCTGGCGACGGATGTTATTCGGTACATCCTATAAGCTGGGCAACCTCTTACGACAACAGTTTTATCAACGTCTGACCCGGCAAGGACAGGCATTCTATAACCATCACTCAACCGGTGATTTGATGGCACGTGCCACTAACGATATTGATGCGGTTGAAATTGCTGCCGGTGAAGGGATTTTATCGGGTTTTGATGGATTGCTGACCTTTATTTTAGTGCTCGTGATGATGTTTATATTTATTGACTGGCAACTCGCAGCCTTAGCGATTCTGCCCTTCCCGCTGATGGGGATCGGGTTTTATCGTCTCTCCAGTCAGATTCATCACCAATTCAAAACCACTCTAGATCGCTTTTCTTCGTTGAATGAGCAGACTCAACAAGCCATGACTGGCATTCGCATGATTAAATCGATGGGCAGAGAGTCTATCGAAGCCAAACAATTTAACCAGATTGCCGAACAAGCCGCCAGCAGCACCTATAAAGTGCAGCGTTCAGAAGCCTTGTTCGATCCCATCATTCAGCTCAGCCTGGGCGCGGCATTACTGATTGTCTTACTTGCCGGTGGCTGGCAAATTCACGAAGGTCAGTTAACGGTCGGGCAACTGACCAGCTTCACCCTGTACTTATCCGAGTTAATCTGGCCAATGTATGCTTTTGGCTGGTTAATGAATATTTTGCAACGCGGCAATGCAGCCATCGAACGTCTCGATGAGTTACTTGATCTACCTGATACGATTGAGGACCACGGTCAGTTTACCCCCAAAGGTTATCGTGTGACGGTCAGTCATCTGACGTTTCATTATCCGGAGACGGCTCAACCCAGCCTGAAGAATGTCTCCTTTCGTTTGCGGGAAAAGCGCGTTTTCGGCATCGTCGGTGCAACAGGGGCAGGAAAATCAACCCTGCTCCAGCTTCTGATGCGCTACTGGGAATCCGGTGAGGGCGCAATTCAAATCGGTGGGACGCCGATCCGTCAGATTCCGCTGTCTCAATTGCGTGCGCTTTATGCTTACGTCCCTCAGGACGCATTTCTGTTCAGTACCAGTATTATGGAAAATATCCGCATGGGTCGCCCCGATGCCAGCGATGAAGCCGTCTATCAAGCCGCCCGGCTAGCTGCGATTGACGAGGATATCCGCCAGTTCCCCGACAGCTATCAGACCACCGTCGGAGAGCGAGGTGTGACATTATCAGGCGGACAACGCCAGCGGATTTCCATCGCGCGTGCATTGATCAGTAATGCCCCGATCCTCATTCTCGATGACGCGCTCTCGGCCGTTGATATCCGGACGGAAAAAATCATTATCCAACATTTGCGGCAACGCAAAGCTCAGACTCTTATTATTGTCAGTCACCGATTATCAGCCGTTGAACACGCAGATGAGATTATTGTCGTAGCACACGGTGAAGTGATTGAAAGAGGAAAACACCAACAATTAATCGCTGGCGATGGCTGGTATTCACGTATGGCAGCATACCAACAGATGGAACAGGCGATGGAGAGTGCATCCTCATGAATATAAAAAATTCCAAGCGGGATAATCAACACGCCGGTTCATTACGCTTATTGATGAGCTATGTTTTCGCTGACAAAACTTTATTGGTGAAAACCTTGGTTCTGGTTGTGATTGCGACGGGGTTCGAGGTACTGGGCCCACTCTTGAGCAAAGTATTTATCGATGACTTTATTATGCCGGATCATTATCCGTTCTGGCCGATTGCCGGCATTATCACCTTGTTTATTGGGTCAACGATCATCGGAACCTACCTCAAATACCGCCAAACGTTGCGTTTTCTGGACATGGCATTGTATGCAGTGCTTGATATTCGTAAACGCGTATTTAAGCACGTCTTGTCTTTACCGATGTCGTATTTCGATTATGCCCGTACCGGGCAACTGGTCAGCCGGATTACCAATGATACCGAGTCAATTAAAGATATTTACGTGCAGTTTTTATCCAATGTGCTGACCAATGTCATTCTGCTGATCGGTATCTTGATTGCTATGGCGATTTTGGATACCCAATTGATGCTGGTCGCCCTGTTACTGCTTCCGACGGTCATTGCATTAATTTATTTGTATCAACGCTTTAGTGTCAAGAATGTCACCGACAGCCGTCGTTTGCGGTCAGACATTAACGCCACAATGAACGAATCCATCAGTGGTATGACTGTGATTCAGGCAACCAACCAACAACAGGCAAAACTGTCTCAGTTTGATCAGATCAATGCGCATTACTACGATACCCGCCTGAAAACCGTGACGATCTCATCCTTGTTGCTTCGTCCGGCAATTAATTTATTCAGTATTATTGTGCTCGGGTGTGTGGTGTGGTTTTTTGGTCTGCAAGTGGTACAAGGGGTTGCTGAAATCGGGGTGTTATACGCTTACCTTAACTATCTGGGTCGGTTCTCAGAGCCGTTAATTGAAATTACCCAACGTTTCGGTTTGTATCAGCAGGCCATTGTTGCCGGTAACCGTGTCTATGAACTGTTGCAAGAATCTTCGGCTAAACCCGAAAAAGGCACCTGTACCCGGATTGAGGCCGGGAGACTGACGATCAAAGACCTGAGTTTTGCGTACCAGAACAATCATCCGGTTTTGCAGGATATCAATGTCGAAATTGAGGCCGGACAATTCTTTGCCATCGTCGGACACACCGGTAGTGGTAAGAGTACCTTAATGAGTTTGTTACTCAATTTTTACCAGCCTCAGTCAGGCACAATCTGCATTGATGGACATTCTCTCGATGACTTCAGTCATGACGCCTTACGTCAGGGGGTCAGTTTTATTCCACAGGATCCGTTTATTCTTGCCACAACCATATTTGATAACATCGATATGGGGCGAAACTTAAGCGAGGCCGCCGTCCGTCTTGCTGCTCGTCAGGCACATTTACATAATGTGATTATGGCGATGAATGATGGTTATCAGACCCAGCTCGGTGAAGGTGGCTTGCGGCTCTCAACCGGGCAGCGCCAACAACTGATTATCGCCCGTGCTCTGGCCGGCTCGCCCAAAGTATTGTTACTTGATGAAGCGACAGCCAATGTCGATAGCGAAACTGAGCAGGTTGTCCAGCGAGCGCTGTCTGATCTGCAAGGTCAGGTCACGCTGATTGTCGTTGCTCACCGTCTGTCCACCATTCGCCATGCCGATCAGATTCTGGTATTGGATCACGGCCATTTAACTGAACAAGGCGACCATCATCAGCTCATGGCCATAACACAAGGCCGATATCGTGCTATGTATCAATTACAGCAGCAGGAAAAACGAGTCGCTCAGGCTGCCCAGTAACTGTGACCGCAAGTGTGACAGCGTCACTTCAATCAATTCATCTCAGCCCTGAACGAGAGCAACCGCTCTCGTTCGCTGACCAATTAATAAAGGCTGTATTTCAGTGGCGACAGCAACGTCCTTTTCCATGTCGATGCTGATGTTCATCTTTATTAGCCTTATATCCCTCTTGAACACCGGTTTCACAGCAACGATGTCCCTGGCAGCGCTCATGCGCATGGTCGCCCTCTCCATGCTGATGCTCGCAACAACCGCCCTGTTGTTGCTTATGTTGCTTAGCTTGATAATTCACGGATAAACGCCCCTGCGCTGCATCGGTCAGCGGCAGCCATTCATCCTCGGTCTGAATGATCTGCTGAAGATTCTGACGACTGGTTTGTGCTTGAAACACAGCAAACTGATTGTCGAGTAACCGACCCAGCATTCGCTGACCAATATGACGAACAATCACTCGCTCAACCTGCTCGCGCTTGAGTAATGCAAGTAATGCCGACTTCCCTGCACAACCGGCATCCCGGGCAGGGTTTTGTTGGTTTCCCACCACCTCACCGGATTCATCCATAAAAATGAAATGGTCAGCCTTGGTAAAATGATTGGCAATTCGTTCCTCTTTGACCGGGATAGCAATAATCATCTGAAATAACTCCTGTACTGAGTATAAACCAAACTCAATCGACAACACTGAGTTTGACCGAACAAAACAACGATGCGCATCTGCCCGATACTGTTATCAACAACATCTGCATTTCGCATTCGATTAATTAGCATATGCTATTTATAGTCTTAATTTTTGGCATATGCAAATTAAAAATACAAAATTAAACACCAAGGTAATGAGAATCTGAAAAGGTAGCGAATAGCATTCGAATCATTTATCAATCACAGATATAACGAACCCGACATACCGTTGAGGCTGTCTGTCGGGTTGCTTGTTATAGCGGGTTTGTCACAAAAGCGGTCTGTCAGGGAAAAAGCAATAGAAAAGATAGTTTAGTGACACATCATCAATGCTTTACCATTGACTAAACAGTCTGCCACTTTCAAACGGGCAGCCTTGACCAAATTGGCCAGCGTCTGTCGGGAAACCCCCATTGCAACAGCCGCATCCTGCTGATGCATACCTTGTAAATCAACCAGACGCAACGCTTCAAATTCATCCGCAGCTAAATCAATATGCTCAAGCTGGCTCATCGGAATGCCGTTCGGTTTGAAGCAACTGTCCGCCGGCTTACCACAAATCACACGAGGAATTTTATTCCGCCCCATCGATGACGCCTCTCAATATATGTATCCACAAATTATCGTTCATCATAATCGAACCCTACCAAAGTCGATAGCTTCTCATACGATTCGTTTTTGACATCTCTCAACTACAGATTAAGACATCAAGCACAAGAGCTTTAAAGCACTCACCATCCCTATCGCAACTTAGACATCACTACAAATCCAATCTGTCGATTATTTATCAACTGATATTCTTCCGAGTAAAGTAACTGAAATATATCAAATTGTGTCTGATTGTCCCTTTTATCATTTTTTCACATTTTCAGGTTGAATATTGGTTTAACCTACTCAGGAACTTTTATACCAATCTTTCAATATCGAATATTTACTATAAAACAGGACTCACTAATGATTTCGGCTTCATGGATAAAATATACTTCCCGGTTCATTTGCATTGCTCCCATCACCTTAGCTGCTGCCTGTCAGGCTTCAGTGAATTTTGACGGGCTCTGGAAACATCAGGGATACGGTGACATTTATCAGTTAGATGATACAGAAAGTAAAATATATCAATTCAACAGCGAAGGGTGTGTGCTGGCGGAAACCATGACCAAAACCGACATGCAAACAACCTACTTTCCCAACGCGACATTATCTCATGACGGCATGACGCTGACATCCCGCCAGATTGCCCGCCCTTTTGCACAGCAATTTGAACGCCTGTCCGCCTTACCAACACAGTGTCAGCCGGGGCAACGACTGGATGCAAATGCATCCCCTGTTGAGATTTATCATTTCTTCTGGACGACGATGCATGACTATTACGCTTTCTTTCAGGAGCGCGGCATCGACTGGGCGCAGGTCTATCAACAAGTGGCACCGGATTTGAGCGATGACATGAGCGAAAGTGAACTACTCAATGCCATCACAGCATCACTCAGCGGTTTTTCCGATGATCATGTCGTCCTGACTTACGGCGACGATGAGTACGCCCCCGCCCCACCCAAAGGTGTCTTACGGGTACTGAAACAGGGCTTTCTCAATCAAAGCGAAATCAGTGATTTTGACACCTACGTCGCTGACCGCCTGGCACAAATTTCCCTGATGCAACAACAAACGATGGATGCCGGTAGTGTCCGGATCATCAACGGCAGCTCAGCCGATACATTATATGGCGCGGAACGTGTTGTCTGGGGAACGTTCAATCAGGGAAAAATTGGTTATCTTCGTCCGAATATGATGCTGCTGGATACGGGTGAAAACCCGGATGACCCCGATCAATGGGTCAGTAATATGGCGCAGGTGATTGATCAGGCAATGCAGGATATGCGCAATACAGAGACCATGATCATTGATATGCGGTTCAATGGCGGCGGTGCCGATGGCGTGTCACTGGCTCTTGCCAGCCGTTTTAATCCGGTCACTCAGCGCGTTATTGGTAAATTTACCCGAACTATTGCCGGTGACGGCGAAATTCACTGGCTCGACTTGCCAGCGCCAGTCAATACGCCCGCTTACACGCGTCCCGTCACGATTCTGGTCAGCGGTACAACCGTCAGTGCCGGAGAAGTCTTTCTCATGATGATGAAAGCGCTGCCACAAGTCACATTTATGGGCGAGACCAGTAGCGGCGCATTATCGGATGCTTTGGTGAAAACCCTGCCCAATGGCTGGCAAATCAGTTTGTCCAATGAAGTTTACATCGACACACAATATCAATCCTATGAAGGCATCGGCATCCACCCGGATATCCCCACCACAGCCCTGACACTGGACGATCTCAGCCATCATCAGGATACTGCCCTGAGTCAGGCGATTCACCAGTTATCACAGTGACACAACGCCGCAATCATAACGCTTCTGTTTAAGCTCCAGCACCGACAGGCCATATACATGTCGGTGCTTGTGCATATTATTTAAGCAAAAGGCAGACAATATTACAGTTTTTCACTCAAGATCACTGATGAAAATTCAATCGCTGACAGAAAACTGATAGAATCCTGACATTGTATTTACCAATGCTGATGATGTATGAAAGAAAACCTCGTTATATCAGTATCTTCTATCAATGGAACCCATCATTTCTATATCGGGCGCTGGTACCAGAAGTTTCTTAAGAGTGCTGGTTATATCCTGATGGCAGCCATTATTGCTACTGCCGGTATCATCTATTACCTGATGAACGAAGTTGATTTTGCGAAATCGAAGCAAAGAGAGCTGGAAAGTCAGTCGATGTCACTCTCTGAAGATGTCGCATCACTCAAAAAACTCAAGGTCGGCTTACAAAGCGAGCTGCTTGATCGTGAAGAAAAAATGCAGACGGTTTCAGACCGGCTGAGTGATCTGGAAAAAGTGCTCGGTGTGGAAGATTCAGATGATGCAACGCTTGAATCCCGGCTGGATACCGCAGCGATTACATCTTCTGTACGCATGGTGCTGCTGAATCAGATTCCCAATGGTTTTCCGGTCAAAGAAGCCAGAATGTCTTCCGATTATGGCCGCCGGATTAATCCGGTCACCGGCAAGAGTGAATACCATCGCGGTCAGGATTTTTCAGCCCCGAAAGGCTCGGCGATTTATGCACCCGCAGACGGTGTGGTTGAAGTGGTGCGCCCCAGCTTGGTCAAAGGCTCCGGAAATTACCTAAGATTGAGACATTCATTCGGCTTTTCCAGTTCTTATTCTCATATGAATAAATTTGCTGTCAAAATGGGCGAGTTCGTCAATAAAGGCGATATCATCGGTTACGTGGGAAATTCAGGATTGAGTACCGGGCCACATCTACATTATGAAATTCGCTTTGTCGGCCGCTCATTAGATCCCAAGCCCTTTGTGTTCTGGGGAATCAATAATTTTGATACGATCTTTACTAAAGTTGGAGGAGTAAGATGGGAATCTTTGATAAACAACGTCGAGCAAAGAGTCAGTGCTCAGTTACAACTCTCATCGCTGAAGGCTGCGCCATTAATGGCCAGTTCCGAGTAGAAAGCAACATGCAAGTTGATGGTAAGGTTGAAGGCCAGATCCAAACGGACAAAACGCTCATCATCAGTGAATCAGGCTCTGCCAGTGGTGAAATTTATGCCGAGCACATCATTATCAACGGTTGTTTCAAAGGCACCTGCTATGCCACTCGCATTGAAATCTTAAGTAAAGGTCGTGTCGATGGCACACTCTATACTGACGATATCAGTATTGAACAAGGCGGGCGCTTCAATGGCGTGACAAAACCGGCTCCGGAGCAGCAAATCGTTGATTTTCAGGAAGCAAAAACAACTGAAAGTTTAACTGCACCGTCTAAAACAGCACAACCCAAAAAAGCACAACAAGGATCGTCATCTTAATCAAGGGTGATCATTGTATGTACAGCGCAACATCGATCTGACAGTTTCCACCGATTCAGGAACTGTCAGGTTGAGATGCGCTTATCACCGACCCCGTATCCTGCCCACTTCAATCCTTCCACCCAATTCGTGATTTATATCACATAATTAATAACATTTATCTCAATAGCAAATTTCTCTATCTGTCCTCAATTATCGATGAAACGAGAATATTTCATTCGCATTCTTGAGCGAAATTGTCGCGAAAAAACAAAAATACTCTGACAAAATGGCATATCCCGTAGATTTTTTGTCATAAATACGTCACCTGCAATTCCTAACCTTGCTGCTGTACTCGGGAGGGAAATGATGAACATTAAAGATATTGCAGCACTGGCCAATGTATCGCCGGCAACCATATCGCGTTACTTCAACGGTAATGGGCTGATCTGTCATCAGACTCGTGAACGGATTAAGAAAGTGGTGCACTTAACCGGCTACCATCCGAAACAGAAATCCACCCGGGTTGCTCTCAACCATAACCCGACCATTGGAGTTTTGATCCCCAGCTTGCTCAATCCGGTGTTTGCAGAGATCGTCGCCGGGATTCAAGAAAGAGCGCGCCACTTCGGCTACTCAACCATCATTATCGATACCGAATATCAGCAAACGCGGGAACAGCAAGCCGTGGTCGATTTCATCCGGCAACGCGTCAGTGGCGTCATTCTGACCGTCGCCAGTATGCACAATAATCAAGCCCTGTCGCTGTTAAAAGAATTTCACTTTCCGCTGAGTTTGGTTCACAACCAGTTCACTGCCGATGATGCCACGGTTTACGTCAATAATTTTCAGGCCGGCTGGGATGTCGCTGATCACTTACTCAAGCTCGGCCACCGGGAACTCGGCATGGTCGCCGGCCAGTTCAACCGTTCTGACCGTGCCCAACTCCGTTACGAAGGCTTCAAAGCTCGCATTGCTGAGGATCAGCAGGCTCGATTACTCACATTACTGGAAGTCGACCCGATGGCGAACGCGCCGTTCACCGACCTTGAGCAGTCATTGTCACATCAGGCTCCGAGTGCTTGGTTTTGCAGCAACGACCTTATTGCGCTGAAACTGATCCGTCACCTGCGCCACACCGGTATCCGCGTACCGGAAGAGACTTCGGTGGTGGGATTTGACGGCATGTCACTCGGACAAATTACCTACCCCGCTTTAGCAACGGTGAAGGTTCCCCACTTACAGATGGGTCACCTCGCCGTGGATTTACTTTTAAACTCGAAACACCACACCGCTTTACCACGCCAGCGAGAACTGCCCTATGAGCTCAGTCTTACAGGGACAGTTGCTCCGGTTCATAAACCTCACTTGAATCAAATTCAATCAATAGGATGATTGTTATGAAATTAAAACATATTGCCACCTTAGCGCTGATGGCAACCGGCTTGGTTACCGGTACAGCGCAGGCTGCCGATGCTATTTGTTATAACTGCCCCCCGGAATGGGCCAATTGGGGCGGTCAGTTAAAACAGATTAAAGATAAATTAGGCATTAATATTCCCATCGACAACAAAAACTCAGGGCAATCTTTGTCTCAGCTAGTAGCCGAAAAAGATAACCCGGTGGCTGACGTCGTCTACTACGGGGTCTCGTTCGGCATTCTCGCGGCGCAAAAAGGCGTGGTGCAACCTTATAAACCACACAACTGGGATAAAATTCCGGCAGGTCTGAAAGATCCACAAGGCAACTGGTTTGCGATTCATTCCGGCACCTTGGGCTTTTTCGTCAACAAAGCCGCCCTTGACGGCGCGCCGGTACCGCAATCCTGGCAGGATTTACTGAAACCGGAATACCGTGGCATGGTCGGCTATTTAGATCCAACCAGTGCGTTTGTCGGTTATGCCGGTGCCGTGGCGGTCAATCAGGCGATGGGTGGCACAATGGATAATTTCACCCCGGCGATTCACTATTTTCAGGCACTGCGCAAAAACCACCCGATTGTGCCGAAGCAAACCTCTTATGCCCGCGTAATATCAGGCGAGATCCCCATTTTGCTGGACTATGACTTTAACGCCTATCGGGCCAAATATAACGATAAAGCCCCGGTTGAGTTCGTGATTCCCAAAGAGGGAACCATTGTAGTGCCTTACGTGATGAGCCAAGTGAAAAACTCACCCCATCCTGAAAATGGCCGCAAAGTACTCGACTTCGTCCTCTCTGATGCCGGTCAGCGCTTGTGGGCCGATGCCTATCTGCGCCCGATCATCCCTTCGGCGATGAGCGCTAAAACGCGTGCGAAGTTCCTGCCGGATGCTGACTATAAACGGGCAAAAGCAGTCGATTTTGCCAAGATGTCACAGGCACAAAACGCTTTTGCACAGCGTTATCTGAATGAAGTTAAATAATCACAGGCCGGGTGGTGGTAACGCCACCCTTCACTTTATGATGAAACACAATTTTTCACGGCTGATATTGCTGCTTCCGGCATTGATGATCAGTCTGACCTTCTTTCTGCTGCCCGTCGGCAAACTGATCTGGCTGTCGCTTGCCGATGGGACCGGCCAATCTTACTGGTCCATCTTTACCCAACCGACGTACTACCGAAGCCTGCTGTCAACTGTGGTGCTGTCAGTTCTCGTGACCTTGGTCAGTCTGGTGATTGCCACAATTTCCGGGCTGTTTCTCACCCGTTATCAGTTCCGGGGGAAGTCGCTCCTGATTGCGATGCTGAGTTTCCCGCTGGCGTTTCCGGGGGTGGTGATTGGTTTCTTCGTCATCATGCTGGCCGGTCGCCAAGGTATGGTTGCTCAGGCGAGTCTCGCGCTGGTTGGTGAGCGTTGGGTGTTTGCTTATACCATGGCCGGGCTGTTTCTCGGTTATCTCTATTTCTCAATCCCGCGTGTCGTGCTGACCGTGATGGGCGCTGCCGAAAAACTCGATCACAACTTAGTCGAGGCCGGACGCTCACTGGGTGCCAACCGCTGGCAAATCCTGCGGGATGTCACCTTGCCGGCGTTAACGCCCGGCCTGATTTCTTCCGGTTCGGTCTGTTTTGCCACCTCGATGGGCGCATTCGGTACTGCATTTTCACTGGCAACCGACATCAATGTCCTGCCGATGACCATTTATACCGAGTTTACCCTGAACGCCAATTTTGCCATGGCCGCAGCATTAAGTCTGATCTTGGGTGCCGTGACCTGGCTATGCCTTGCACTGGCGCGGCTCAAAGGGGCAACATCCCTGAATATGGGAGGCTAACCCATGGACAAAAATCGTTATTTCTACGCACAATTGATCTTCACCCTGCTGGTGTGTGCATTTTTGATTATCCCCGTAGTGATGTCGGTCATGGCCGGTTTAACCCAGAACTATTTCGTCGGCCTGAAAAGCGGGCTCACCTTACAGTGGGTTGAACAAGTCTGGTCAATGTATGCCGATACGGTCTGGCTGACATTGAAAATCGCGTTAGTCACCACCGCGATTAACGTGATGGTCGGTGTGCCGTGTGCCTACTATCTGGCGCGCTACCGCACCCGTTTTTCGCTGTGGTTCGAAGAATGCCTGACCTTACCCATTGCCATACCGGGTATGGCGATCGCACTGGGGCTGATTTCAGTCTATGGCGGCTTTCACGACTTTCGCGCCAGTTGGCTGTTCATTTTAGTCGGCCATGTCATTTTTACTTTGCCGTTCATGGTCAAGGCGGTACTGGCGATTCTCACCAGCATCAACTTTCGCGTACTGGAAGAAGGTGCAGCCAGCCTCGGTGCCAGCTTCACGCAACGGTTTATGCATATCATCGTGCCCAACTGCATGACCGGCATTATCAGTGGCGTGCTGATGACGCTGACCCTCTCTGTCGGTGAGTTTAATCTGACTTGGATGCTGCACACCCCACTCACCAAAACGCTGCCGGTCGGACTGGCCGATGCCTACGCGTCGATGCGTCTTGAAGTGAGTTCTGCCTATACCCTGATATTTTTGGGTCTGATTCTGCCGCTGCTGATTCTGGCTCAACTGTTTAACCGAAAAACTCAGCGTCGTTAACCGACAGCTGCATGAAAGTGATATTGATATGAATATAGCGAAATCCAGTGTTGCGATGACTCTGAAGCAGGTTCAGAAGACCTTTGCTGATGGCACATTGGCTCTCAAGCCTCTTGATTTACAGGTCGAAGCCGGTGAAATTTTAGTGCTGCTCGGCCCCTCCGGCTGCGGTAAAACCACCACCCTGCGCCTGATTGCCGGGTTAGAGTTTGCCGACCCCGGCGGCACCATTCATTTTGGCGAGCGGGATGTCACCCACCAACCCATCGAGCACCGCCAAGTCGGGATGGTGTTTCAGTCTTATGCGCTGTTTCCCAATATGAATGTCCGCGACAACATCGGCTATGGCTTGCGGGTCCGCGGTGAAAACAAAGCGCAGCGACAGGCCAAAGTCGCGGAAATGCTGACCATGTTCGATCTCGAACCGTATGCAGAGCGTGATATCAGCCAGCTCTCCGGCGGACAACGCCAGCGCGTAGCTCTGGCACGGGCGATTATCACCGAGCCGGAGGTGTTATTGCTTGATGAACCCCTTTCCGCCTTAGACGCCCGTCTCAAACAGCGGCTGCGGATTGACATTCACCAGATGCTTAAACGGTTAGGTATCACGGCGATTTATGTCACCCATGATCAGGAAGAAGCGATGGTAATGGGCGATCGGATTGCCGTCCTCGATCACGGTGAAATTGCTCAGATCGGCAGTGCGGAAGAGATTTACCTGACACCGAACAATCACTTCGTGGCAGACTTTATCGGTCAGATCAACTGTTTTCATGGCAAGCGTGAGGACAATGCATTCATCCTCGGCGATGTCTCCGGCCAAGGGCAAACACAACAGCTACGCCTGAGCGAATCGCACTGCGCGCAACTCGATGAGGGGCAACCGGCCACCGCGATGGTACGCCCGGAGGATATCCAAATCCTTGATGCAGCAACAGACAATACCCTCCTCGCACAAGTGCAAAGCAGTACTTTTTTAGGGGATCGCACCCGTGTGCAAGTCACAATCCCCAGCCTTGATGAACTGCTGATGATCGACTGTTTTGCCCGCCGTCATTATCAGCCGCAGCAATCTGTTTACTTATCCATTGCGCCTGAGCGCTTGGTTTTTATTGGAGACCGTGAATGCTAATCGCACAGTTAACCGATTTACATATTAAGCAGTCAGGCAAACTGGCGTATAAAAAGGTCGATACATTAGGTTGTCTGCGTCATGCGATTCATCATATCAACCGGCTCAAGCCAATGCCTGACCGGGTGATCATCACCGGTGACTTGGCAGACTTCGGCACCCCTGACGAATATCAACTGCTGGTTGCCGAGCTGCAACGCTTAAAACCGGTAGTGCGCGTCATTCCGGGCAATCATGACAACAGAACGCATTTGCGTGATGCATTGCAAGGCTGGCTCGCGTTTGACACACCGGTATTTTGTAACTTCAGTGAGCATGTCGGCGGCTATCAACTGATTGGGCTGGATAGTTCCGTACCCGGTCAGCCTTATGGCATGTTGAGTCAAGCGACACTCCGATGGCTTGATGAACAACTCTCGGCAACGCAACATCATCCGGCATTGCTATTTATGCACCACCCGCCGATGACGGTCGGGTTACAACATATGGATGTGCAAAACCTCCAGAACAGTGATGAATTATATCAAGTATTGCAATCTCACCCGCATGTGGCCGGGATTGTTGTCGGCCACATACATCGCCCGATTGTAGCGACGTGGCATCGAATCCCCGTCTGGGTCGGCCCGTCTCACAGCCATGCCGTGACGCTTGATTTAGATCCCCAAGCGCCCGCTTGTTTCTCACTGGAGCCGGGAGCCATTCAGTTGTTCCGTCTCGAACCGGAGGGAATTTGCAGCCATATCAGTTATATCGATGCGGTTGAGGGGCCTTATCCGTTTTTCGATGAGAATCATTGTTTGATAGATTAGTTGGTTTTTTGGGGTGTTTTTGGAAGGTGTTTTTTGGGTATGGCGTGGAGGTTTGGATTGGTAATGCTGTGGTTTGGTGCGCAATGACTTTCTTCGATCTCATTGGCATTTTCGAAAGCGCCCCAGTTCCTTTTGATGGATGTCAAAAGGAACCAAAAGCATCTCCCTCAGCCAAGGCGGGGGAATAAGATTGGTCATGTTGTGGTTTGGATTGGTAATGCTGTGGTTTGGTGCGCAATGACTTTCTTCGATTTCATTAGCTTCTTCGAAAGCGCCCCAGTTCCTTTTGATAGATGTCAAAAGGAACCAAAAGCATCTTTTTTGAGTTCAGCGCACGTAATCAGGGTCGGATTGATTCGCATCCTGCTCACGAAAAGCTTAAAATTCATCCATGAATTTTACCCTGAGAGCGTCGATCAATTTGGCTTCGCCTTAAAGAGATTTCACCCAATTCAAACAAACCACCCAACAAAGAAAACCATTCAAGGAAGAATGGTTAGGCTTTTCCGGGCAGGACGCCCGTAAAAGCTGGTTCTGGACAACGTGCGGCCAAGCCCAACAAAAAAGATTTTCTGGTTCGTCTTTCATCTCTGAAAGATGAACTGGCGCACTGAGCACTGATGCCTCTGATATTGAGGAACGCAACTGTGCGTCAAATTTAGGAGCCAAAGGCTAAAAAGGCTAAGAAGATAAAACTTGTGATGCAGGTATTTGTTGACCACTTGGCATCTATACTTCCTTTTGATTAATAACCCGCATTCAGCGGCTTGTCCGCTGCAATGCTTTGTCATAACTTATCCTGAATGTTTCGTATCTGCTGAATCATTGAATCCATCGTCTGCTGCAGTTCATGCAAAGCATCACTTGTGGAAGCTCCTTTACTTTCAATTATTTCGATGAAATTCTTGAATGCTTCTATTCGATTAAAAACAGATCGATAATTGACCAACTGCTCTTTTAATGCGCTTAAATATTCTTGGTCATTACTATATGAAAGCTTGCTGGGAACATGCATCTCACGCTTTCTATTTTTTAGATAACTAGTAACTTCATTGTATTCTCGCCAAGATCTCACAAATTTAATGTTATTTGAGTATATCCCCAAAACATGTCTGATTCCTTCTTCCTCGTTTTCTGGGCAACATATAATTTTAATCGCTGAATAAGGGAATACTAAACCTCTATCTTGTGCATTTTCATATCGCCACTCTCTCTCCCACATAAAGCCTTGGCTTGCTTTGTTTTCTAAAAGAGGCATCATCAGTGGATATGCTCTATTAATGAGTGAAGGGAGGCGTTCTCTAAGAACAGGGTCTTGCAATTCAATTTCTTCAAGCCGATGTTTTATGACAATAAGGTCATTTTTTAGCTGCTCATCGGCATAAATACAAGGCCTAGCACCAAGCTCTGCTAGCTCACTTTTATCTAGCCCAATTCCAAACAACTGATTTTGTCGCCACCTGTTGAAGCTACGATAACGAAAGAAGTCTAAACAAAAAGTAGGTGACTCAGTTAAGCAAACAACTTCTGCAGTATAATTTCTGTCCTCTCCTTGTGCTTCTGGGATAGCTGACTTTAGAAAACCGCTATTTTCTGGAAAAGCATCCATGTCAGGAGATAAAATAGACAATATTTCTTTTCGACCAGTCATGTGAAATAAGAATGGCGACATGTCAGGTTTTTCGACAGGACTGAGCCGAAAAGTCGGAGTATCAATTTTATACTCAGCCCATCTCACATTACTAGAATATGGTGGCAATGCCATTGCCTTCTCCTAAGTTATAACGCCAAGCACAGCAGCACTTTGCTTGCTGCCTCAGCAAACTGATAACTTTAAACCACATATGTCCAAATTATTAGTGTCTACTGGTGCGTATTGTTAAGTTACTCAGCCACCGGCCTTGAATACGTAATGGTATCAATCAGATGAATTTCGCAGCCTTTAAATAAGACTCTCTTAAATTGCTGTACCGCTTTATAAGTAGCCTCAACATTTTCAGGATTTAACGCTTTATCCCAAGGGCATTCCATCTGCTCAAAAAGTTGTTCTCTCGTTTGTGCATCAGTCGTAATTTGTTCGCTAGGTTTACCATGAGCAATAGAATCCCTGAGTTCTTTCAACTGCCATAAAACGTTATATATGCCTACACTTGAATCAAATTCTTGTCCCGCAAAAGCACATACTCTCTTTATTTTATTTTTATATGAATCTCGTTCTTTCCATTCATCAATTCGTTTTGAACCTACGAAATTAATAATTGCTTCAACAGAAAAAGAAAGTGATATTAAACATGCAAGGCAATCCAAGCCAAGGCCATCATGCTCTCGACTCGCAACTTTAGTGCGAATCGTTGATATTTGATGATAAGCTAAATTTAATAAATCATTATGAGGATATATTTTTACGTGTTGCATTTAACCTTCCGGTAACTTAACAGTTTATTATACAGAACCACTCTATGAGAATACTTCTGTATAACTTATCGCTATTCGATAAAATACTTCACGTGATCGAATCAAAACATCAATGAAACACCATTATCAAACAGAAATTACAGCTCTGTGCCGTCTAACCTACGTACAACTGATTCGCCCACGCTACCGCCATTCGAACTCATTACGGATAAGCGCCATTGGTTCGTGAATAAGCATCTAAACACCCTACATAGGATTTAATAAGTTACAGAGAATATCCAGAAAAAATTGACACAAACATGACATTCTTTGATGTAGGTAGGGTTTGCAGGAAACTGCAACGTTTAAACAGTCAGTAAAAGTGATGATGGGGGGAGAAATGGTGGCTCTGTGGTAAGGATGTCAAAAGGAACCAAAGCATCTTTTTAAGTTCAGTGCGCTAATCAGGGTCGGATTGATTCGCTCCTGCTCACGAAAAGCTTAAAATTCATCCGTGAATTTTCCCCTGAATTCATCGATCAATTTAGCTTTATTGATTCAGAGTTTCACCCAACTCAAAACAGCCACCAAACGAAGAAAACCATTCAAGGATGAATGGTTAGGCTTTTCCGGGCAGGACGCCCGTAAAAGCTGGTTCTGGACAACGTGCGACCAAGCCAAACAAAAAAAGATTTTCTGGTTCGTCTTTCATCTCTGAAAGATGAACTGGCGCACTGAGCACCGATGCCTCTGAAATTGAGGAACGTAATTGTGCGTAAAACTGCAACGCCGGAGGCTGGAAAAGTAAAAGGGTGATGCTGAGTTTGGGACGCAATGACTTTCTTCGATTTCATTAGCTTCTTCGAAAGCGCCCCAGTTCCTTTTGATGGATGTCAAAAGGAACCAAAAGCATCTTTTTGGGTTCAGTGCGCGTAATCAGGGTCGCTTTTATTCGCTCCTGCTCACGAAAAGCTTAAAATTCATCCATGAATTTTACCCTGAGAACATCGATCAAGTTGGCTTTATTGATTCAGAGTTTCACCCAACTCAAAACAGCCACCAAACGAAGAAAACCATTCAAGGAAGAATGGTTAGGCTTTTCCGGGCAGGACGCCCGTAAAAGCTGGTTCTGGACAACGTGTGACCAAGCCCAACAAAAAAGATTTTCTGGTTCGTCTTTCATCTCTGAAAGATGAACTGGCGCACTGAGCACCGATGCCTCTGAAATTGAGGAACGCAACTGTGCGTCAAATATAGGAGCCGGATACTGAGAGAATCAAAATACAACGATCACTCAATCCCCGATTCTCCCCCGACAAACCTGTTCGGTTAACACCTGTAAGCGCTGCACTTCTGTCTCCAGATAATTCAACTCTTCTTCGGTAATTTCATAATGCTCCGAATAACGCGCATCAATATAGGCTCGTTGCAGACGCCGGAAGCTGCGGCGGTGGAATTTGTTGTCCATCGGGAAAATCTCAGCAAAGGCCAGATCGATTTGTGAACAAAATTTCCCCAACTTTTCGATATTGTGGGATTTGGGTAAGTAATTGGTGCAGGTCAGCAACGTGCAAGCGAAAAACCGTTCCGTCGCTTGATGCAAGAGAAAAGCCGCCTGTTTTAACTTGCCGCGATTTTTATCAAATCGATAAGTCACCAGAAAATCAGAAGCACTTTCAAACCACTGCTCATAATGCTTACGGGCAATCTCCCGCAACTCGGTTTCGCTTAAATCTCCCGGCATCGCCAACGGCTTCGGCGTTGCGGCAAACAGTTCGATACCCTCTTCACGGATATCCTTAAAAAAATAGTGACCCTGTTGCAATCGCTCATTCACTTCCTGCAAATCATGCACAATCAACCCGAGCGGTGCGGATTTTACTCTCCGGTCAATTTGCTCTTCGGCCCGCTGCCAAACCACGTCTTCCTCGACCAAAGCAGCTTTATTCACAATCACCAGAATATCGTAATCGCTGATATAACCATTGACCGGATCTTTGACCCAGTTACCTTTCGCATGGCTACCGAACAGAATGATTTTCAGAATACGAAATTCACTCTTACTCGCCGTTTTGCCCTGAAGGTAGTCTTCCAGCGTGTCACGCAGAATCGTTGAAATCGTAGCAAGCTCACGCTGTTTGTATTCCGGCAGATGGTCGAGGGATGTTTTCATAATAGCAGCATTGGGTGGTTGTGGATGAATAGCGCTAGCATAAAAGAAGCATTCAACAAAAAACACCGTTTATCATCGTTTTAGCACGGCTCAAAGGTAAAATGCGACGCGGTTCTTTTTTATTTTTTGCCTTTATGATTGTCTCCGCACCCGGCTTCGAGTCATGACACAATGCCCTTCTCTGAATTCTGAGACATGGGGGCTGACACAGAATGTTGAACAGTCTCTGCAATTGTGGGTCAATTTATGATACCGATGCATATTGATAACAGGATTATATTTAGTAATGACGAACCAACTCAATCATCTTAGGATCCATATCATCAAGTAGACTTACCAACTCTCGGACTGATTTGCCTTTTTCTGTTTTAGCATCAGGGTCAGCACCGAAATCAAGCAATAGTTTCATAACTTCATACTGATAAGGTTTGTTATCAAATACCATATTCAAAGGTGTTGCATCATCACTTGCTTGATGTTCAATTAACTCATCCGCCCCGTTTTCCAGCAGTAACCGCATCCCTTCAATATTTTGTTGTCGTACAGCATAAATCAGTGGTGTATAGCCATAACTATCAATTGCGTTGACATCCAAGCCTTGGTCAATCAGATACTGAATTGATTCGAGTGGTGTTCTTTCCTCTAGTTTTGTAGAGGGAGACATAAATACGTGATGTAGGTATGTCCAGTGCTCTGATTCCGTGACTTCATGAATATCAGCACCTTTATCAATAAGCGCTTTGACTTCATTAATATCACCATCCAGTACAGCATCGTATAATTCGTATTCGTAACTCATTATGTCTTCCTGTTTTTCAAAAATTTTCTCATATCTCTGAGAATTTTTCTTAAATCATCACTGCCCGGCTTCTCATTCACATGACTCAGATTGGTCTTAGCATCCTCAATAAGAAAATAGTCAGGATGTGAATTCACAAAATCATTCAATTCTTCCTGAGTCATTCCCATCTGGTCAGCGGCTCTGAGTAGCCGCCTGTTTTCCAGACCATATTTATGTCCATAATGCCAGTCAGTGATCACTCGACCACTCTTATCAACAAACTGACCATTGAGTTTTCTTGCATTGGCTTCAATCTGTCTTTTGGTGTCAGCCCGAAGGGATGTGCGATTCAGTTCTGGCTTGGGATACTGACTCGCACCAAACTGACCATTCGGCTTGCGGATTTGGTGACTATACACCACATACAACGGTGGTAACCCAGTCTCTGCCGGAAAGGTCAGAATATAGTCTTGTAAATTCGCATCAGCAATTGGCGTGATGTAGGTGTTGTCAAATTCTTGCCCTTGCTCCGCTTTCGGATGGATCCAGATATCGTACTTTTCCATCTCCGGGATGGGAATAACAGGGAGGCCCTCTTGAGGTGATTAAATTGTGGTTTGGTGTGTTCAATAGTAAATCTGCTGGTTTGGTGCGCAATCCCGTTCTTCGATTTCATTAGCATTCTCGAACGCGCCCCAGGTACTTTTTCAAGGCCGAAAAAGTACCCCAAAAGGCCTAGGTTTAAGTTCAGCGCGCGTCATCAGGGTCGGATTGATTCGCATCCTGCTCAAGCAATCCTGAAAAATCATCCGTGGATTATTTAACGCCAATTATAACCAAATGATTTTATTGAAATTAATTGAAGTTTTGCTTATTAAAAAAACCAATTTTATACACACATTGCTACACGCAATTGTTTTGAATAATCATATACTTACATGAACAACAATGAAGTGCCTAATTTAAGGTTTGCTTGATTTTTAAACATATTGACTATCTTTGCAAGCCCTGATTTTGCAGGAAAAGGGCTGATACAAAAAGAGCCACGACATCATGCGACTCTGAATCGGTTCCGTTTTAAACAATAGCTTTACTTATGATTGGGCTTTATTTAGTAATGACTGACTAATTCAATAATCTTAGGATCCATATCATCGAGTAAGTTAACAAGCTCTCGGACTGATTTTCCCTTTTCTGTTTTAGCATCAGGATCAGCACCGAAATCAAGCAATAGTTTCATAATTTCATACCGATAGGGTTTGCTATCAAACACCATATTCAAAGGTGTTGCATCATCACTTGCTCGGTGTTCAATTAACTCATCAGCTCCATTTTCCAGTAACAGCCGCATTCCTTCAATATTTTGTTGTCGTACAGCATAAATCAGTGGCGTATAGCCATAGCTATCAATTGCGTTGATATCCAGCCCTTGGTCAATGAGGTATTGGACAGACTCAATCGGAGGACTTTCCTCTGGGTCTGTAGACGTTGACATCAGGATTTTATGCAAGTAACTCCATTGCTCCGATTCTGATATTCTGTGAATGTCTGCACCGTCTTTAATCAATGTTTCAGCTTGTTGTATTTGCCCATTCCTCAAGGCCTTAAAAAGCTTATACTCCGGTCTTTCGGTATATTTCATTTTAATCGTCTCTTCTCTAAAAATTTGTCCATATCTTCAAGAATTTTTTCTAGGTCATCACTGCCCGGTTTTTCGTTTGCATGACTAAGGTTAGTTCTGGCGTCTTCAATCTGAAAATAGTCAGGGTGTGAATTCACAAAATCATTCAATTCTTCCTGTGTCATTTCCATCTCATCAGCGGCTCTGAGTATCCGTCGATTTTCTAAGCCTTTCCTATGTCCATAGTGCCAGTCAGTGATCTCACGACCGCTATTATCCACAAACCGACCATTCAGTTTTCTTGCATTGGCTTCAATCTGTCTTTTGGTCTCAGCCCGAAGAGATGTTCGGTTTAGCTCCGGTTTGGGGTATTTACTCGCCCCGAACTGACCATTCGGTTGACGCACTTGATGACTATATACCACATACAGTGGTGGGAGTCCGGTATCTGCCGGAAAGGTCAGAATGTAGTCTTGTAAATCTGCATCAGCGATTGGCGTGATGTAGGTGTTATCAAATTCTTGGCCTTGCTCAGCCTCCGGATACACCCAGATATTGTAAGTTTTCAGGTCAGGAATGGGATTGACAAGGATTGGTTTACCACCAAAATCGCCACTCATCGGTATCCATTCAATAGTGACATCCGGCTCTAACTCAACGACAAATTTATCACCGACCCGAGTCACTTCACGTTTGGGAATATTCACCCCATTGACATGATAACCGTAAATCCGATTATCAGCATTGAACCCTAAGCGGATATTGGTTTCAACCGTGGTTTTATCCATCAGGTCATTTTCATTGTACAGCGTGCCGTCACCAAGCTGGCTGGGCATAAATGCGGCCAGAATGCCAGCGCGACCGACAATTTTCATCGTCAGGTTTGGTAGCTCTGCCAGTGCTGCACCGCCAATACGCGTTAAAAAAGCGTCTTCAGTCGCTGCCGTCCCAACCCCCTGACCAATCGCCAGCGTATAGGCCGCATACTCACCCAGAGATGAGAGTTGCTCTCTTTGCGTACCGATATTACACGTTCCTCTCGGCACAAGGGCAGATTTTGCAAAACGAGAGGGTTTGATTGGCGGCTTGTTAAACGTGTCTTGCCATGATGACGGGGGCAGTTGAATGTTCTCTGATTCCTGTAATCGTTCCTGACGCTGTTTTGCCAGCCGCTGCGCTAAAGTGAGTTTCACTTGATTGCGTTCAACATAAGGCTCGGTATACACCGAGGCGTTAACATTGCCGACGTAAGATGAGCCAATGCCATGATTGACCAGCTCAACCCGTGCGGTATAGGCCTTGTATGCCAGCCAGTCGAGCTGAGGCTCAACCTCGGGATTGACTCGCCAGTATTGATTGCCCCATTCATCCCGATCCCGAATCAATAAGGGGATGGATGGTGTATCAGTGAGTAAGACTTGATGACCGCTGCGAAGCTGCTCAAGAAAATCAGAACAGCGCATTCCGGCAGGCGTCACGGATTTTATATCCGATTCGTTCAGGGATGAAAAATCCCCTTCAACCTGAGCAAATTCATAACTCATCAGGTTGTAGATTTGGATGGTTTGATAGTTCATTTGACGTTGTTTATGTATGAATTCAGTTCATATCGATATAGGAGGAGCATTGTACAACAGCACAATAACAGATGATCCATTATCAATAGAATCAGATTGTTAATGTGGTTTACATTCCATAAATAGGGGGATTTACTGCCTTATTGATGAATAGTAATCACGTTGATGCTATTTCTCAGCTTTTGATCGTTCATAAATCCCGTCGAAAGAGACAAGCTGAACTTCGATTACCCCACCAAAGTATTCAATTTTGACTCGTGGGTCATCTTGCTGTTTTAGCTGAGCGCTGAAGGTTTCATAAAGGGATGCAATAAACTCTCTGACAGGTTGATCAGCATCAAGCAGAGAGTGAGATGATTTATCTTGTTTCATAAGCCTACCAACATCGTTTGTACCCAATGAGCGATGACGCGATGCAATCGCTTCTGTTTATTCTTATCTATATGAATGATTTATATTTTGCTCTCCATTTCTAAAAGGAGAAACACAATGGAAATCAATCAAATTATTCTTAATAACAACCTGTTCAGATTTTCTTTGTATAAGAATCATCAATCTGAATCAGAACATGTGGTCATTTTCCTGCTTGGTGCTTTACAGGACATCGAATCTGTTGATTCATTCTCTCGTAAATTTTCTGAACATCTGGATTGTTTAACTATTGAGATTCCGGGAACGGGAAAAACCACCCCATTGGATTCAAACATTAGCATCAGAGAACAGACATTAATGCTATTAGAGTTCATTCACTATATGGGTATAAAAAGTGCTCACCTCATTGCTATATCATATTCAACGGCCATTGCTGTAGAGTTATGTGACCTATGGCCTCATGTTTGCAGTTTGTCTATTTGTGGTGGTGTTCCGGGCATACCAAAGTCCGGTAGGCAAGCCACAAAAAAAATGATTGCTGCTGCAATGCAAAGTCAAGAAGAATTCGCCCATACATTTACCCATTCAGTGACTGTGAATAATCCTAATATTCCCAGAAATAAAACCATCATCAAAGCAACAAAAAGGAGTATATATAATTTATCACCAGATCAAATTGATATATTTTTTGAGAATTCAATTCGATTATTGGTTCACAATCCATCTCATGTAGAAAATATAAAAATACCCTGTACAGTCTGTGTCGGAGAATATGACCCATACGCAACCGTTGAAATTGTCAGGGATTTTTCAAATCAATTGAAAAATAGTAACTTCGTGATAATTAAAAATGCAGATCATCTTGTCCATTTACAGCACCCAGATAAAATTTATTCTGCAATGATCGCGCTAGCATCATCATATGTTTCTATCGAAAAATCATTGCAAAATCTTACTAACTAAGAGTTTATATTTTTAAATTTATATGAGGTATGGTCAACCCAAAATTTTGTGCATTTTGAGTTGTCCATGCCCACTCAATGGTAAACATATCATTTTACTTATATAGTTCTGATAAGCTAATCAAAACCTTTGTCATCGGACCCCGTTCGTGGTGTTTCAGTCTTCTCAAGGCTTCAACTAATAAAGAATCTCGTACATGTTGAACCTGTCTAAGTTTATGAAATTCAGGAAAAGTTTTCATTGCACTGGTAAAATTGGCATGAGAATCGAGTTTGAAACCAAGTTTTGCTCTAAATCCTATAGATGCAGGCATAGGAACAATTCTATTAATGTCTTCTAACACATGATATTGGTACTCTGATAAACCAATCAAACGAGAAGCTGTCTCTACTGAGATATTGTACTCTTTCCTGAACTGTCTTGCTGTCACCGCAACAGAACGATAGTAGTCTATTGCAAACTCTTCGATATCTAATTTCTCAGGTGGTAAGAGGTCACTATGATCTTCAATCACCCCATATTCTGATTCTAACTTTTGTCTGAATTCTAGAAACTCTGATTTAGACGTATCACTTAACATGCTAAAAATCATATTTAGAAATTGATTGAGCATTTCGGTAGGTAAACGCCCCAGACAGATTAATGCTTCAACAGCGTTATCGTCCATACCTCGATAAAACTCTTTAATTTTAAAACCATAATAAAATGCAGTCATCGGAACCATCGTTACCCATGAGTATGCAGCAACAATATGAATAGGGCGCATCGACTGATAACTTTGTTGCATGTAACGTTTTAACGTGTTCCCGTTAATGCCTGAAAATCTTTTTTCCAATTCTCTAAATGTTAATTTTTGAGTATGCCTCACATAAGACATTGCTACTGAAATATTAGAATTGAAACTTTTCATTACTTCATTTAAATGAGCAATCTCTTGCTCAGATACTACTAAAACCTTCTTATTTCCATATTCAGCCATATATACTTAATCCAACTGTTAAAAATTGATATTCCATTAATTACATAGATGTAAAGGTTATTAATTTTTTCAGATATGTCAATCTTGTTTGTGTGTCATTTTTGCTCACAATATCTATGGATAATTAATTTTACATCATCTGTTCAATATATGTTTTCACTAAACTCTATTATTAATTTACGCAAAATACACTTATTCACAGAACTCCAAGTTAAAAGAAGGCGCTAAGCCGGACTCTATCCGCCATGCAAAGACACGGGTGATGAATTCACGTCCGGCAGTCATCACCCCTTTTAAAGCCCTGACCAGTTCATTATCACAATATTGGCTGGTTTTCACCGCTCCGGTGGTTTGGTCAACTGAAAGCTCATAGTAGGGCTTAAATACCTGTGCTTGGCGCTCACAGAACACACCGCCCATTTGCTGCGTGTAAGTCTTCCAGTCGCCTTTGTCGGCAGCTTCGATGATTGCTTTGGCTCTTTCCGGTAAATTCATAATGTCTTTTAATCTGCGCAATTCACGCCAGACCGTGACCGAACAGCCGCCAAGTTGCTGAAACTGACGAATGCCCCAACAGGCCGCCCATGCGTCCACTCTGGCCGCAGCTTCTAACGGGTCTTCGCCATAGATGCCACATTCAAGGTTTTCCCCGTCGATATTCTTGGATATGTATTTGGCAATGTAGCCGGTCGCTGAGCCTTTGTTCGGGTCGATTTTCACTTCGGTAAAGCGGTGTTTGTCCGCTCCGGTCTCGTCACCGTCTTCTCTCAGGGCATAGTCACGCATGATATCAACCATCTTTTGATATTGGTGCTTTTCGACAAATAACAGTAAATGCCAGTGTGGGGTGCCGTCGTGTTGCGGCTCAGCCACCCGAAAGCCATAAAAGCGGATGTCTAACCGATTCAATTTGGCTCGGATGAGTTGCCACTGTTTATTGAGATAGGCTTGCCCGTCTAATGGGGTCAATCCTTCCCACTTGGGATTGATATCGCCTGATTTGGAATAACTGCGGTGATACTTTGACGGACAGGTGATGGTTAAAAAGGTCGCTTCATGCCCTAAGTCTTGCGCCAACTCTTCAAAGCCTCTGGCTCTGACCATCAGCTCGCCTTTTCTGATTTTCGGGTCTGATACACCTTTTTGTGACAATTCCAGTAATGAGAAGCGCTGGCCTTGCTCATTGACCGCAAAGGTATTCGACAAGTATTCATGTTGATAGGCTTTTTGTCTGATTCGGGCTTTCAGCGTCAGACGAGAGCAATACAGACTGGTTTTCTTGTTCACCTGATTGAGATGATGCAGCACCGTTTCAATATTGCGTCTGAGCGATTTTCTCAGTTTACGTAACCACCACTTTGCATCACTGTAGCGTCCCATTTCACCATGGAGGGAATAGCTTTCTGTGGGAGTAATCCCTTGCTGACGGATAAAGCCGCGGACGGTCTCAAGAGCGAGTTCATCATTGAGAAATTGACGACGCAAAGCAAACACGGATTGAGCCAGATGCTTGGCTTTCTCGCGTAAGTCATCCTCACTGAGATTCAGTTCCAGTTGGCTGACAGGAACGGACAGCTTAGCCGCGATTTGTTCCGTGGTCGTTCTTAAATAGGTATTGCGCTCAAACTTGGTTGGCTTGCTGAGATACGATTTCAGCAGTAGTTTTTGTATTTCTACCGGAAAGCAAAAAAGCCTTTGCTGAACAAAGGCTCTGTCATCCCACGCGATTGATGAAAGGTCAATCTCGGTCTGAATCATGGTATCTGTTTTTGTCATTGGCTGGCTTTCCCTTTTGGCGTCAGGGAAAACTCATCCCAACGCTGACCAAAGAAGTTGACCGGAGTGAAACTAATCAGTCCGGCCTGATAGAGCTTTTCAACCGTGCCTTGAAAGACTCGTACAGGTAACCGGGTTTTCGGTTGAATGTCGCCTTTCATCGGCCCGTAGTCCGAGCAGACTTTAAACGTCCGCCCGCTCTTCATCCATTTGAGTAAAGTGTGTTGCTCTTGAGTCAGTTGAGGGATTGATTCAGACACGACAACCCCCTTCCTGAGCCAGATGCTCAAGCTTGGTGTGATTGTCCAGCCACCGGTCTAAATCTTCTTTGAGGTAACGAACCGAACGTCCGATTTTAATAAACGGTGGCGCATCGGTGCGGTTGGTGCGTAGCCCTTCCATACGGGACTGTCTGAGGAATGAACGGCTCATACCGATATAAGCTGCGGTTTCCTGCTCGGTATAAGCACGTTTTTCAATTGATAGGTTTATGGTTGTCATCGGTGAGTCTCCTTGGTTGATTGAGACTCAAACCATAAGCGTCGCAAACGTCATATGACGCTATCAATGACGCTGACAATGACGTTATGTTTTTCAGGTTCGTTTGACCAGCTTGCGCACCTTGTATACGGTATTCTTGCGAAAGGCTTCATAGCCCATTTCGTTTTCTGTCTCCAGCCCTTTACCGAACCAGCAAATATCATCAGCGCTCATCGATTCAATCACACCATCGACATCATACTGACGCGCTCCGCCTTGCCGGAACTCAGTGCGCATCATATTCCAGATTTTATCGGCTCGGGCGTCAGGGTCTTGTTTGAGTATCCGGTAAACGATTTGCTCAATGGGATGGGTAAGTGCTTCCAACTGAGAAATTGCGGGACTCTGAACACTATTTTCTGCCATAGAGGACTGATGCTGACCACATAGCCGCTCAATGGCCTCTATATCCAGTCGGAGTGATTCCGGTTGGATAACCACCCATGTAGATTGAAAATAGTGGTTGTTGTCAGCCTGCAATTGATTCGGAACATCAAGCGTCTTTCCCCAATCAGCAAGGAGGTTTTTTCCTATCTGAGTAAACGACTGACCTATTTCAACCTGTGCCAAAGCCGGAAATGCAAAATCAGGTTGAGGCATTCGCTTTGGTACAATTCGGTAACGGCTGTGTGCCACTTCCCCGAAATACTCCGCAACACTGCCCCACTGGTTGATTTTATCCGGTTGCAGGATAAACACCTGTTTCAATGTCTGAGCTTTATTCTTTAATGTGAACGCTTGTGAATCCTTTTTGTACAAACGAACCATACCGCGATAATTGAACACACCTAAAACCGTATTAGTTTTAGGATTGAATGCTGCCATCCGATGCAGGTCAACCATTGCACAAAAGGCTAAATCTCCGTTTTCAATCAACGCCAACACATCCCCTTTGGTTAACGGTGTTTTCTCTGAAATCTCATCCAAGCGGATAAACCGACGCTTGTTTACCAACATATGTACAACCCATACTCTGAATATGATGCTCTTATATAACATAACGTTATGTTACATAGGAACCAAGATCGCCTTATGTAACATCACATCATGTCATTGATGTAGATAGATTCGGAAAACATTCCCAATCATTGCATTTGTGGCTGGCAACCGGAACCACAATCCGGTTTACAAAGATTGTGAATCCTCGTTCCCTATATAATGCAACCGAAACCGTTTGTGATTGTAAACCGATTTAGAATCGCAAACGGTATTTTAACCACTTGATACTGTATAGAACAACAGCATTATATTGGGTATATCAAGGCTATCGGATATGGTATCGGTTAGTGTTGGCAACCTTATCCGATAGGGTTTGTGAGTGATAGATAGCTACTCTAATTCAACCGTCTTATTTCTTGTGGGAGGATTTATCTAACTAAATCAACTAAAATATAGATCATGTTATTGCAAAAAAATTGCGATATCATATCCAAAAATTAAATATACAGTGTTTTTGAGAGGGTGGCAGTGCCTAAACGAACAAATTTTTTCCAAAAATTAATCACACAAATATATAAGCAACTTTCTGGAAGCGCAATCGTAACTGAATCAAAGATGCTTGTAGATAAAGACACTGGTAGTCTTGTTGAAGTAGATATAGTCATTGAAAGTCATGTAGGTTTAGTTCCAATTATTATCGGTATCGAATGTACATCAAAATCGAGACCTGCGGATTTGGTATGGTATCGGCAGCTTGTAAAAAAACATGAAGACTTGCCTATATCGAAGACAGTATTGGTTTCAGAATCCGGCTTCACGGAAGATGTTTACAAAAAAGCTAGAATAGATAATGTCGAGCTATTAACACTCGAAGAAGCAATAGATACACGTTGGATAGATTTCATCACAAAAATCAATAATGGAACTGTAGTTCACGTAAATTTTAGGCCGACAAAATTTGGGATTCAAGTTAATGGGGGTGAGGTGAAAGAGCCTACAAAGCTTGCCTTTAGCTATCGTTCGATCATAGAAGAATCTGGTAAACAATATCAATTGGTTGACTATCTAATGAAAGCAGCTCAAGAAATGGGCGTTACAAGATGGGTAATGAAAAATTATCGTAAACTGCCCCCATCATGTAAATCTATAGAGATTTCCTTTATAAAAGATACAGATCCAAAAATAATACTTACAAATAATGAAAGAGTCAGCATAAAGGAATTTGATCTAACACTTGAATTTTATTCCAATGAATCAAGACTGGCATTTAATTCTGGTCGATATTCTGATAGGAATATAGCCTATTCAGAGTTTGATAATATATTTAGCAATTCAAAAGATAAAGGAATCTTAACTTTTGTTGAAAATGAACAGGGAGCAATGATAGGAAGTATCACTTATATGGATGACAATAAAAAAGAAATCAATCTAGAATTACAATTAATACATGATGTACTTAATAAAAAATAAATCACTCAACCTCTCAGTTGAATGAAGATACATTAACTGAGAGGTTGAGTGATAGATCAGTCAGAAATAATTCCATCAGACAATAGAAATTCCCGAATTTTCAAATAATCCAGCCATTTTTCTAACGCTTCTTCCTTCTCTGGGATGTATTGACTTCGGTTATATACACCGCTGACCCCACCGATAGCATGACCTAACAGATGGTCAACCACATGGGGCGGAACCCGTAAGTCATTCATTCGTGTTGCCATCGTTCGACGCAAGTCATGAAATGTCCACAAGCTTTGATGTCCTAATGTTTTCCAGAAAGAGCGCCCTCTGTTACTGACCGAGGAAGAGGCTTTAATCCCACCCAATACATAACCCGTCTTTTCAGTTTCCTGCTTGATGGTTTGTAAATAAGGGATCACATCTTGAGGAATAGGACGAACAATGATTTCTCCGGTTTTACTGTTCTGCTTGGGGACTGTCCATCGTCGGGATGTAAAATCCCATTCATCCCACGTTGAAAGCCGAACCTCTTGCGTTCGTGCACCAAAGATAGTCAACAGCAATGCAAGCCGTTGGTAATAGTCCATCATCCGGTTGGAATGCGTGATGAAATCAACAAAAGACCTTAACTCAGCTTCGGTTAAAACGCGATGTCGTTCTGATTTCGCGGTGCCAACATCCGAGCGAACCAAATCATTGAG
>NZ_FULE01000089.1 GCF_900163965.1 Vibrio ruber DSM 16370 | reverse complement strand
TGGCTTCGTTACTTTTACCGCTTGCGGTATGACTGGTGCGGCGCAGATGTTCGAGCTTAATCTGACTGAAGGCTTTGCCGCTGGCATCGTCTTTATAGCGCCCCGGTGCATCGTAGTGTTGGTAGTCCGGCAACTGATAGGCCATGTCACTGCCAAGTGCCGACTGTTTAAAGCTGTAAGAGGGCTTTTTAAAACTATAGTCACGCTGCGTCACTTCGGTAACTTCGGACTGTTTGGTCTCACGCATGGCGGAGACATACGGGGTGTCAGCCACACCACCGGACAGCACGTTATACGGCACACTGCCGCCCAGCTGAGTAAATCCGGCACTGTTATCGGTGACGACTAAGGTATGTTTTTCGGCCTCGTGGCTGAAGGTGTACATTAAGCCTTCTTCTGCCGCCAGCCGGTGGAAGAATTCTAAATCGGTCTCCCGATACTGAACACAGAACTCCCGCGGTGCACATTCGCGTTTGACGGAGAAGGCGTAGTCGGTGATGTTCATTTCCGAGAGGAGCATCGCCAGAATCTCAGGGACGGTTTTTTGTTGGAAAATCCGGCTGTTGTGGCGCAGTGACAACCGCTCAAGCGCGGGCACCAGTGTCAGGGAATAATAAGTGTGATGATGGCCGGTATCACCGCGGCTGAAGCTGCGCACAATGCCGTGGACTTGCTGCACCACTTCGCCATTGCGGATGACTTCCAGCACGGCTGCGGTATCAACCAGTTGCCCGGCACTGATGCCGGAATCGCGGCTGGCCAGCTCGATGTGATAGCGAAAGCCATACACCGGGTTTCCCTGTGCATCCAATGAATCAGAGATAGATTCATGTCCCTGATAATCACGGACGACCAAGGCTTCACCGACACCACTGACAAGACGGAAGTTCAAAGTCCCCATAGTTTTTTCCTGACATTGT
>NZ_FULE01000050.1 GCF_900163965.1 Vibrio ruber DSM 16370 | reverse complement strand
AAAGTGGTACGCGAGCTGGGTTTAGAACGTCGTGAGACAGTTCGGTCCCTATCTGCCGTGGGCGTTGGAGAATTGAAAGGGGCTGCTCCTAGTACGAGAGGACCGGAGTGGACGAACCTCTGGTGTTCGGGTTGTGATGCCAATCGCATTGCCCGGTAGCTAAGTTCGGAATCGATAACCGCTGAAAGCATCTAAGCGGGAAGCGAGCCTTGAGATGAGTTCTCCCTGGCGCTTGAAGCGTCCTGAAGGGTTGTTCGAGACTAGAACGTTGATAGGCAGGGTGTGTAAGCGCTGTGAGGCGTTGAGCTAACCTGTACTAATTGCCCGTGAGACTTAACCATACAACACCGAAGGGGTTTTGTGGCTCATTAAGAACAATTTGATTGTGTAGAGAACAAAGAAAACAGCTTTCCGAATTAAAGAATTTGCTTGGCGACCATAGCGTTTTGGACCCACCTGACTCCATGCCGAACTCAGTCGTGAAACGAAACAGCGCCGATGGTAGTGTGGGGTCTCCTCATGTGAGAGTAGGACATCGCCAGGCTTTAATTTACAGTTTGTCTACTGAAGCTTGATGCTTTTGATAGCTGCGATGCTCATGTGCGTTTGCACACTGCGCTTCTCGCTTCAAAGTCCTCATCGCACAGCGACAAACTTCTAAATAAAGCAGTTATTGGTAAGACTTTATTTAGAGCGCTATACCAGTGGAGCGGTAGTTCAGTTGGTTAGAATACCGGCCTGTCACGCCGGGGGTCGCGGGTTCGAGTCCCGTCCGCTCCGCCACTGATTTGAAGACCTCAGCAGCAATGCTGGGGTTTTTTCGTATCTGACGGTGAGATAAATGCCTGTCAGTTTCACCGGCAGCTGAAAGTGGTGCGGTCGGTTCAGTCGGTTCGCCTTTCTTTTTTAAACCCCGCGGCCTGTCACGCTGCCGTGAGGTAATCGCGGGCTCGACTCCCGTCCGCTTATCCGTATAAAGAATGGCCACTGATTTGAAGATCTCAGCAGTAATGCTGGGTTTTTTCGTATCTGGCGGAGAGATTCATTCCTGTCATTTTAGCGGTTGGCGAAAGTGGCGCGGTCGTTCAGTGGGTTAGCCTTTCTTTTTTAAACCAAAACCCGCGGATTGTTATGCAGATGTTTCTTCAGCTTTTGAAAACGCATTGAGATTGGCGGTATTGTTTTATTGTTAAATAATGTTAGTTTATTTGTTGATTTGGCTGGAGAGATAATAATTTATGACAAGAATGTATGGGTATTTTAAATATTTATTTCTGATGTCTTTAGGGCTTGGTGGTTATTGTCACGCCCTTCAAGCTGCGGAAGAGCAAGATAATGTGAGTGATGAGTCTTTAATCGAGCAAAGGGTAGCTGAAGAAAAATCCGTAGAGAATAAAGAGTTTGTCATTATTCCACATAAAGAGAATTACATACTCCCTATCACATATAACCCACATCCGAATAGTGCCCCTTTTTCAGATGTCGATACCTTTAATCATCAGCCTCTGGATAAATATGAGGCTAAATTTCAGATTAGTTTTAAGATGCCTATATCCAGTCACTTGATCGGTGATACGGGAGACCTTTATTTTGCCTATACCAATCAATCTTGGTGGCAAGTCTACAATCGAGGCAGTTCATCACCATTTCGTGAGATTGTTCATGAGCCTGAACTATTTATGCAGTTTGATAATGACTGGAAGATTGGTGATTTGACTAACTCTTTATGGCTATTCGGGATTAACCATCAATCGAATGGGCAATCAGGATCATTATCCAGAAGTTGGAATCGGGTTTATGGCCAGATGGTGTTTGATAATGGCGGCCCTCTAGCTTTGAGCTTGAAAGCGTGGTGGCGAATTCCTGAGCGAGATAAAACATCTCCAATGGACACATCAGGCGACGATAACCCTGATATCCGACATTATATGGGGAACTTTGAGTTTGTTTCTCTGTATGGTGTTGGTCAGCATCGGTTTACCTTACTCCTACGAGATAACTTGGAGAAAAATAACCGCGGGGCATTACGTTTGAGCTGGAGCTATCCAATATTAAAAGAAGCGAATAATTTAAGATTTTATATGCAATATTTTAATGGTTATGGTGAAAGTTTAGTCGATTATAATGTCCATACTCAGAGAATCGGGATTGGTATTGCACTTAATGATTTGTTGTGATGAATCGTACTTATCAATATCTACTTTATGTTTAGATGGTTCACGAGAGTGAACCATCTTTTTATATCGATTAAGCCTGATTCTCTTTGGCTTGAGCGGCTTCTTCTATTTCTTTATCGAGTTCTGCCTTTTTGGCTTTCTCAACCATTGGGGTGATGGTAGAGCCTTGGACTAAAATTGAGAATACAACGACTGCATAGGTCATTACCAGAATGATCTCTTTCACATCAATCAGCTTTTCTGGAATGATAAGTACGCCGGATGGAATGGATAGTGCCATAGCCAGCGCTAATCCACCGCGGAGTCCGCCCCAAGTTAATATTCTGATCGACCATTGATTGTATTGGCGATAGCGTTTGAATCCGATATAGGACACATAAACACTCAAATAGCGTGCTAGCAGTACCAATGGGACGGCAATCGCCATCATGATCCAATCTTCCTCGTGGAATTCGAACAGTAGCATCGACATCCCGATTAAAAGGAAAAGCACACCATTGAGGAATTCGTCGACGAGTTCCCAGAAATGATCCAAATGCTCTTCACTTTCTTTGGAAAAGCCGATGAACCGTGTCCAGTTACCAATCATAATTCCGGAAACAACCATTGCCAGAGGGCCGGAAACATGAATAATTTCAGCAAATGCGTAGCCGGCCGTTGGAATACCTATCGTGAGTAATAACTCCATCGAATGGTCATCCGTTGCGCTAATAAGATAGTGAAATATCATCCCCAAAACGAAACCATAGGCAATCCCGCCAATTGCTTCTTGGATAAACAGTTGAGAAACACTGATGACAGTTGGTGGTTCTGAACCGAAAGCAATTGTAAATATGGTGACGAAAATTACTAAGCCAAAGCCATCATTGAAGAGAGATTCCCCCTCGATTTGAGTCGATATTCTTTTGGGAGCATTCAGTTTTTTCACAATTGCGAGAACAGCGATTGGGTCAGTCGGAGAAATCAGTGCCCCGAATAATAAGCAGTACACGAGATCAAATTGAATCCCGATTAGTTGACAGATGCCATATAGAGAAAAACCGATAAAGAAAGTCGAGAAAAGCGTAGCACCAAGAGCAAGTACCGTGATCTCCCACTTTTGATCTCTTAAGTTAGGTAATTTGATCCCAAGGCCACCGGCAAAAAGAAGAAAGCCTAAAATTCCTTTGAGGAGAAAATTTTCAAAGTTGATACTACTCATGGTTGTGGCTGCAATTTGTGTCAAATGAAACCAATTATTCTGACCGGCAATTAAGATCAGTAAAGAAAGCATCATTGAACCAGCGGTAATTGCTATAGTGGTTTGCATCTTGCTTATTTTACTGTTTAAAAAAGCAATGAGCATTGCAGCAGCAGCAAGAAAGCATAGTGTGTGGTAGACCGACATTTTTTTTATCTTCACATCTTGAAAACGGAGGTTGAAATTTTCCTTTGATGTCGGATAAATAGCAATCACTTTTTCTGGTGGTGAGAGGATCTCCTTTCGTGTTAAATTGATCTATTATATAACCGTATAGACGTCTAGATTTCTAGTGTTTGTGTGGTAGGATGGACAAAAAGCAATGGATAGGGCGATAAAGTGAGTCGTGTAAAGCATCAGATAGCAGAGCAGCTTCAAAAACGTATTTTATTGATTGATGGTGGCATGGGCACCATGATTCAGGGATACAACTTACAAGAAGATGATTATCGCGGAGAACGTTTTGCTGACTGGCACTGCGATGTAAAGGGTAATAATGATCTGCTTGTGTTGACTCAACCCGATTTAATCAAAGAAATTCATTCGAGTTATCTTGAAGCGGGTGCTGATATTCTTGAGACCAATACATTCAATGCAACTGCTATTGCCATGGCTGACTATGATATGCAGTCATACAGCGAAGAGATAAACTTTGCTGCTGCTCAGTTGGCCCGGGAAGTGGCGGATCAGTGGACTGCTAAAACACCGGATCGACCTCGCTATGTTGCCGGTGTACTGGGGCCGACCAATCGAACATGTTCTATTTCTCCCGATGTGAATGATCCGGGCTTTCGTAACGTGACCTTTGATGGCTTGGTTAAAGCTTATTCTGAATCAACACGCGCATTGATTAAAGGCGGTGTTGATCTGATTATGCTAGAGACGATCTTTGATACCTTAAATGCTAAAGCTTGTGCTTTTGCTGTTGATAGCGTGTTTGAAGAATTAAATGTGACATTGCCTGTCATGATTTCAGGAACTATCACCGATGCGTCCGGACGAACCTTATCCGGCCAGACAACGGAGGCATTTTATAACTCACTACGCCATGTTCAGCCCATATCGTTTGGATTAAATTGTGCACTAGGCCCTGATGAATTGCGTCCTTACGTTGAAGAACTATCCCGAATTTCTGAATCTTTTGTCTCTGCTCACCCCAACGCCGGATTACCGAATGCTTTCGGTGAATATGACTTGTCTCCTGAAGAAATGGCGGAGCATATTGGTGAGTGGGCCAGAGCCGGTTTTCTCAATTTAGTCGGTGGATGTTGTGGAACGACGCCTGAGCATATCCGTCAAATCGCTTTAGCCGTTGAAGGTGTGCAGCCCCGTTCCTTACCGAAGATTCCCGTGGCATGTCGGTTATCCGGACTAGAGCCCCTCCTGATTGAGAAAGAAACGCTGTTTGTCAACGTGGGGGAGCGAACCAACGTTACGGGGTCTGCCCGGTTTAAACGTCTCATCAAAGAAGAGTTGTACGATGAAGCTTTAGATGTTGCCAGACAACAAGTCGAGAATGGTGCTCAGATTATCGATATCAACATGGATGAAGGGATGCTCGATGCAGAAGCCTGCATGGTTCGTTTCTTAAATTTGTGTGCATCTGAGCCAGAAATTTCCAAAGTTCCGGTAATGGTGGACTCCTCTAAATGGGAAGTTATCGAAGCCGGATTAAAATGTATTCAGGGCAAAGGAATTGTCAATTCAATCTCTTTGAAAGAAGGCAAAGAGAAATTTGTTCATCAGGCTAAATTGATCCGTCGTTATGGCGCTGCCGTTGTGGTCATGGCATTTGATGAAGTCGGACAAGCCGATACCCGTGAACGGAAAATAGAAATTTGTACCCAAGCTTATCGCATACTGGTCGATGAAGTTGGTTTCCCTCCGGAAGATATTATTTTCGATCCCAATATTTTTGCTGTCGCCACGGGGATAGATGAGCATAACAATTATGCCCTCGATTTTATTAATGCTGTCGGTGATATTAAAAGAGATTTGCCTTATGCGATGGTCTCGGGGGGCGTGTCGAATGTCTCTTTCTCATTCCGCGGTAACAACTATGTGCGGGAAGCGATTCATGCTGTATTCCTTTACCACTGTTTTAAGAATGGGATGGATATGGGGATCGTTAATGCCGGGCAGCTTGAGATCTATGATAATGTTCCTGAAAAGCTGAGGAATGCCGTTGAAGATGTCATTCTCAACCGTCGCGATGATGGCACCGAGCGTTTGCTGGAAATTGCAGATGAGTATCGTGAAAATGCGGTGGGCAAAGCGGATGATACAGCGGCATTGGAATGGCGGACATGGCCGGTGTCTAAGCGTCTTGAACATGCATTAGTCAAAGGAATTACCGAATTCATTACTGAAGATACTGAAGAAGCGAGACAGCAGGCAGCGAAACCATTAGAAGTGATCGAAGGCCCGCTCATGGATGGGATGAATGTGGTCGGTGATTTATTTGGTGAGGGCAAAATGTTTCTTCCCCAGGTGGTTAAATCGGCTCGGGTGATGAAACAGGCGGTTGCCTATCTTGAACCGTACATTAATGCAGAAAAACAGGGTGGAAGGACCAACGGCAAAATTTTACTGGCGACAGTGAAGGGTGACGTACACGATATCGGCAAGAATATTGTCGGGGTTGTGCTGCAATGTAATAACTACGAGATCATTGATCTTGGGGTGATGGTTCCTTGTGAACAGATACTTAAAGTTGCCAAAGAAAAACAGGTCGATATTATCGGTTTATCGGGATTAATTACCCCGTCTTTAGATGAAATGGTTCATGTCGCCAAAGAGATGGAACGTCAGGGATTTGAACTGCCGTTGCTGATTGGCGGTGCAACGACATCGAAGGCGCATACTGCGGTGAAGATTGAGCAAAACTACCATCAGCCGGTGGTTTATGTAAACAATGCATCCCGGGCGGTTGGTGTTTGTTCCTCTCTGCTTTCAGATGACTTGCGGCCGGCATTTGTTGACAAGCTGAATATTGATTATGAACGGACCCGGGAACAACATGCACGGAAAACGCCCCGGACTCGACCAATTACATTAGAAGAAGCGCAAGCAAACCGTGTTGCGATTGATTGGGATAATTACACCCCGCCTGTTCCCCTGCAAAGTGGGGTTCATGTCTTTGATGATTTTGATATTTCTACATTGCGTCGATATATCGACTGGACACCATTTTTTATGACTTGGTCACTGATGGGGAAATACCCAGCGATTTTGGATCATGAAGAGGTAGGTGAAGAAGCGCGTCGTCTGTTTAAAGATGCCAATGAATTTTTAGACCGTGTTGAGAGTGAAGGTCTGATGAAAGCACGAGGGATTTGTGCGTTGTTTCCTGCGGCAAGTGTCGGTGATGATATTGAAGTTTATCGGGATGAATCTCGTCAGGAAGTTATCCATCGATTACACCACTTACGACAGCAAACACAGAAGCCGAAAGGATATAACTATTGTCTGTCTGACTACATTGCCCCAAAAAGTAGTGGTAAAAAAGATTGGATCGGTGCTTTTGCTGTCACTGGTGGTATTGGTGAACGAGAACTTGCCGATGCGTATAAAGCGCAAGGGGATGATTACAATGCCATTATGGTTCAGGCTGTTGCCGACCGACTGGCTGAAGCCTTTGCTGAATATTTGCATGAACGGGTTCGTAAAGAGATCTGGGGATATGCAGCCGATGAGTGTTTAACGAATGATGAACTTATTCGGGAAAAATATCAGGGAATCAGACCGGCACCCGGTTATCCGGCTTGTCCGGAGCATACGGAAAAAGCCACCATCTGGGAAATGCTTCAGGTTGAAGAGAAGATCGGGATGTCTTTGACAACCAGCTATGCCATGTGGCCCGGTGCATCTGTGTCCGGCTGGTATTTCTCTCATCCGGATTCCCGTTATTTTGCTGTCGCGGGTATTCAGGAAGATCAATTGCTGAGCTATGCTGAACGAAAAGGCTGGGGGCGGGAAGAAGCCGAAAAATGGCTGGCTCCGAATATGGATTAATCCGTTTATTGTTTCATCGAGTTGTAATTTTTTGTCTTACTGAGTTGCAATAAAGCCCCGTTTTACGGGGCTTTATTGCAATATAACGTACCCGATGAATCAGGTATCAACAGTAGCCTAGAACGGAATGTCGTCGTCAAAATCCATTGGTGGCTCATTGTATTGTGGTTGCGGTGCAGATTGTTGCTGTGGTTGCTGATGAGCCGCTTGGGACTGAGGCTGTTGCGGTTGTCCCCAACCACTATTTTGTTGTTGAGACTGCATCCCGGACTGAGCTTGGCCACCAGACCCTGCTCCCTGACGTCCACCCAGCATTTGCATCACACCGTTAAACCCTTGAACAACCACTTCAGTTGTATAACGCTCCTGACCGCTTTGATCTTGCCATTTCCGTGTTTGCAGTTGCCCTTCAATATATACCTGAGAACCTTTACGCAGATATTCTCCGGCGACTTCTGCCAATTTTCCGAACAGGGCAACACGATGCCATTCGGTTTTTTCTCTTTGCTCACCCGTCGTTTTATCGCGCCATGTTTCTGATGTCGCAATCGTGATGTTCGCAACTGCACCGCCACTTGGCATGTAACGGACTTCAGGATCACTTCCCAGGTTCCCAACTAATATAACTTTGTTTACTCCACGGCTTGCCATGCTTTGCTCCGTCATCTCATGATGTATCTATTCAGCGCATAGGATACCACGCTTGATAAAGGTCTCAACTACCTTACTTAATTCTGATCGCAATTCATTTAAAAGTCTTGGAAATCACATCACTTTTTTAATGCCACTCGATTTTTTTAAAACTGATAGACTTCATATTTTCAATGGTATAAGACGCTGCACGATAAACAATTGATTGAATTAGAAGAGTTTTTTCTGTTCTGGCATGTTGAATGATATTCCATCAGCACACCGACAAGGCCATGAAAAGATCAAATTACAGCAGAATGCTTTATATCCTTTATCCCGATAATCAAGAACCTCCAACGCTCTATCGTCAAATCGAGGTGGCGCTGGGACAGATACTCCCGAAAATTCAACCTCGGCAATTTATGCTGTCTCATCAAACCGATCGGCACAAAATACTCCTGTTTGATTATCAACATAAGGAGGTATTGCTATCCCGTTTGAACATGTATAACGCACTGGATTTATGCCTCGAAACGGTTGTCATCAATGTTGATAAACGCCCGAGAACAGAAGAACTTCTCCAGTTAGGCAACCTGAAAGGACTCTTCTATCGTAGTGATCCGATTGAACTGATTATTGCTGCACTCCATGAGATCCGAGAGGGGCGTATTTATTTACCACGACATATTTGTGGGCAGCTCCTTCATTACTATCGCCATTTATTTAACAATAAACATATCAGTGCAGCGATATCTCTGACTTCCAGAGAGTTGGAAATTCTGCGTTGTCTGAAAACAGGGGCAACAAATACACAAATCGCAGATAACCTGTTCATCAGTGAGTTCACGGTTAAATCACATCTGTATCAAATTTTTAAGAAAATATCGGTAAAAAACCGAACTCAAGCGACAACATGGGCAAAACAAAATCTAGTCTCATAAATGAGTCAGTAGTATGATTTGACCGGATCTTTTCAATCCCCAATCACCTTGCAGTATAAGTCGTGGTAGAGTGAATAAAGTTGATGGAAACCTGAATACAACAAGGTAAGGATAATATGATTAAAAAATGTCTCTTCCCAGCAGCTGGCTATGGAACTCGTTTTTTACCTGCAACCAAATCAATGCCGAAAGAAATGATGCCGGTCGTCAACAAGCCTTTGATCGAATACGGTGTTGATGAGGCGATTCAGGCAGGTATGAATGGGATGTGTATTGTAACTGGGCGAGGAAAGCACTCGATCATGGATCATTTTGATATGAACTATGAGCTGGAGCACCAGATCAAAGGAACCAACAAAGAAAAATTGCTTGTCGATATTCGTAAAATTATTGAAACCACAAATTTTACTTATATTCGTCAGCGTGAAATGAAAGGGTTGGGTCATGCGATCCTTACCGGCCGTGAACTTGTCGGGGATGAACCGTTCGCCGTTGTCCTTGCTGATGACTTGTGTGTCAGTGACGGGGATGGTGTTCTTGCCCAGATGGTGGCGCTATTTAAACAATTCCGTTGTTCAATCGTCGCGGTACAGGAAGTACCAGAAGATGAGACGCACAAATACGGTGTGATTGCCGGTGAAATGATCAAAGATGATCTGTTCCGGGTGGATGATATGGTCGAAAAACCAGAGGCTGGTACAGCCCCAAGTAATTTGGCTATTATTGGTCGCTATATTCTGACGCCTGACATTTTTGATTTAATTGAACAGACTGAGCCGGGGAAAGGCGGGGAAATTCAAATTACCGATGCCCTGTTAAAACAGGCAAAAGCCGGATGTGTTCTGGCGTATAAATTTAAAGGTCACCGTTTCGATTGCGGTAGTGTTGAGGGCTATATTGAAGCTACGAATTACTGCTTCGAACATCTCTATCAGAAGAACTCTGATAAAGTCGAACTCAATAAACATTCAACGCAAAAAGGTGAACCAGCAGCGCAGAAAGGTGAACAAGCTGTTTCTGCTTGAGTCGATGGTTTGTCGGAATGAGCGGCAGATGTCGCTCATTATTTTATCAGAACACTGTTTTTTTATACAGTAAGACTTTGCTCATATCTGACTCTATGTAATACTAGGTTATTGCCACATGTTACCAGAGCATAGAAGATGGATAGTATTGACGTTCGGGGTGCTCGTACCCACAATTTAAAAAATATCAGTCTGACACTTCCGCGTGACAAACTTATCGTCGTCACAGGGTTATCCGGTTCAGGAAAGTCTTCCCTCGCTTTTGACACGCTGTACGCGGAGGGGCAAAGACGGTATGTTGAGTCTCTGTCGGCTTATGCACGACAGTTTCTGTCTTTGATGGAAAAACCGGATGTTGATCATATTGAAGGTTTGTCTCCAGCCATATCGATTGAACAAAAATCAACCTCACATAACCCGCGTTCGACCGTCGGTACTATCACCGAAATCTACGATTACCTGCGCTTACTTTATGCCCGGGTCGGGGAACCTCGCTGTCCTGAACATCATACTCCGCTGGCTGCACAGACAATTAGTCAGATGGTTGATAAAGTCCTGGAGCTTCCTGAAGGGACAAGAATGATGTTGCTTTCGCCAATTGTTAAAGAGCGGAAGGGTGAACATGTCAAAACGCTGGCAAATCTTGCAGCTCAAGGGTTTATTCGTGCCCGGATTGATGGGGAAATCAGCGATCTTTCTGATCCACCGACATTAGAGCTACATAAAAAACATACTATAGAAGTGATTGTTGATCGCTTTAAAGTCCGGTCAGATTTGCAGCAGCGTTTGGCTGAGTCTTTTGAAACCGCGTTAGAACTGTCTGGTGGTATTGTGCTTGTCACTTCGATGGATGAAGCGGGAGATGAAATCGTATTCTCATCTAATTTTGCCTGTTCACATTGTGGCTATAGTATGCAGGAACTGGAGCCGCGACTGTTTTCGTTTAATAATCCGGCCGGGGCTTGTCACACTTGTGATGGCTTAGGCGTCCAGCAGTATTTTGACCCGTCCCGGGTTGTTCAGGATAAAAGTCTCAGTTTGGCAAATGGCGCGATTCGTGGCTGGGATAAAAAGAACTTCTATTATTTTCAAATGCTGACATCTCTCGCTGAGCATTATGATTTTGATTTGACGACACCTTTCGAAAAACTACCGAAGAAAATCCAAAATGTCATTCTGCAAGGATCAGGGACCCAGTCGATTGAGTTTAAATACGTCAATGATCGCGGTGATACTCGGATAAAATCTCATCCTTTTGAAGGCATTCTGAGTAATCTGGAAAGACGCTATCGCGAAACTGAATCGAATTCAGTTCGGGATGATCTGATTAAATTTATTTCGACCAAACCTTGTGCCAGTTGTCACGGAACCCGGCTTCGGGAAGAAGCTCGTCACGTGTTTGTCAATGAAACCTCTCTTCCTGAAGTCGTTGAGCTGAGTATTGCTGAGGCACTGACTTTCTTTGAGTCGTTACAGCTTACCGGACAGAAAGCACAAATCGCTGAAAAGGTTATGAAAGAGATCAATGATCGGCTTCAGTTTTTGGTGAATGTCGGTCTGAACTATCTCAACCTTTCACGAAGTGCTGAGACACTATCCGGCGGGGAGGCACAAAGAATCCGCTTGGCGAGTCAAATCGGAGCCGGTTTAGTCGGGGTGATGTACGTGCTTGATGAGCCCTCGATTGGATTGCATCAGCGCGATAATGAAAGATTACTGCAAACGCTGACACATCTGCGTGACTTAGGGAATACCGTGATTGTCGTTGAACATGATGAGGATGCCATTCGGATGGCTGACTACATTGTCGACATTGGTCCGGGAGCGGGGGTACATGGCGGACACATTGTTGCTCAGGGCAATGTTGAAGAAGTGATTGCGACACCAGATTCGTTAACCGGCCAATATTTGAGTGGAGCCAAGTCAATTGCTATTCCGACGCAAAGAACCCCCTTTGATGCGAAGAAGGTGGTCGAACTCTCCGGGGCTTGCGGTAATAATCTCAAAGATGTGGCTCTGACTATTCCGGTTGGACTATTGACCTGTGTCACTGGGGTATCGGGGTCAGGTAAATCGACCTTAATCAATGACACGTTTTATAAAATTGCCCATATCGAGCTGAACGGCGCCAGTGCTGAAGAACCGGCGCCTTATAAAAAGATCAAAGGACTTGAACTACTCGATAAAGTCATTGATATCGACCAAAGTCCGATTGGCCGGACACCGCGTTCTAATCCTGCGACATATACCGGTATTTTTACACCGATTCGTGAGTTATTTGCCGGCACACAAGAGTCTCGCTCCCGGGGGTATAAACCGGGTCGGTTCAGTTTTAATGTTCGTGGTGGGCGTTGTGAAGCGTGTCAGGGCGACGGGGTTATTAAAGTGGAAATGCACTTCTTGCCAGATGTTTATGTGCCATGTGATATCTGTAAGGGGAAACGCTATAACCGAGAGACATTGGAAGTTAAATATAAAGGCAAGACCATTGATGAAGTGCTGGAAATGACGGTGGAAGATGCGAGAACTTTCTTTGACCCTGTCCCTGCGATTGCCAGAAAATTACAGACATTGATGGATGTCGGGTTGTCTTACATTCGTTTAGGTCAGGCAGCGACGACACTTTCCGGCGGTGAAGCTCAGCGAGTTAAACTTTCCAGAGAGCTTTCTAAACGAGATACGGGAAAAACCTTGTATATTCTTGATGAGCCAACAACCGGGTTGCATTTTCACGATATTCAGCAACTGCTGACGGTGCTTCACCGCTTGAGGGATCATGGTAATACGGTCGTGGTGATTGAGCATAATCTGGATGTTATTAAAACGGCTGACTGGATTGTAGATCTGGGACCTGAAGGCGGGCAAGGCGGCGGAGAAATCATTGCACAGGGGACACCGGAGGATGTGTCTAAAGTGGCTGGTTCTCATACCGCACGTTTTTTGAAACCTATGTTAGAATAACGGTCATAATATTTTCTGCTGGGAGGCGAGAAACATAGCATTACTATGTTTTACATGGCAACGTCGTCTCCCCACAATTATGAATGAGACTATGGCGACACTGATCGTGCGGGGAACGAGGCTCGAGCCATCTCCGGTAAAACTGCCTTTAAATCGACCTTTTTTATTTGTTCTCGGGATGCTGTACCTCATTTTCCTGCATTTTCCGAGTGACCTAGATATAGGCGTAGGGCTGACACTGCTATTTAATCTTGCGACTTGGTTTTGGGTCAGTATTGCGATTGCTGTCGGTTTATTTCAGGTGATCAGAGCCGGGAAAATCAGGTATTCAAAACTGACGATTGGTCTCTTTGTCTGTTGTTTACTGCTGACGTTGCCCCTGTTTTATGATCATGCCTCTGTCTCGCTTGCTGCATATCGTGTTATCGCTTTATGGGGTGGTTTTGCTCTCTTTGTTGTGTTGCAGCAGTTTCGTTTCAGTAACAAGCATAAACACCGACTGATCTGGTTGATCGTATTGTCGACATTGATTGAAAGCGTTCTGGCCTACTATCAACTGATTATCGATCCGGCTCAAGTGCCGTTGGGCGTGTTTCCGACGAGCAACATATTCGCGACGTATATTGCTACGGGGCTTTTGGCATCCGGATATTTACTGTCTCGATATTTGAAGAAATATCAGACACAATTTAGTTTTGCCAGTTTGCTCTATATCACGCCATTACTCTGCATTCCTCTATTGATATTGCTTCGCTCCGTCACGGGGTGGAGTGTGACCTTGATCGGAATCGTGATGATTTTTCCCTATCTGTACCGATTCGCCAGTCGGAAAAGGCTTTGGGGATGGAGTATTTCAATCATGTTGGGCTTGCTGACCGGCTTTATTCTGATTCAGGCGCTTTATACAACACCATTTAATACTCAGTCGTTCAAAGGTTTATCACCGTTATCTGACAGCCTTGCCCAAACCATTGATATGTTTATCGAAAAACCGTTTACAGGGTACGGCTACGGACATTTTGAAGAAGAGTATGTGCTTTACAGCGCCCGGCAACACCAATTGAACCCAAATTATTCATCCCCTTTGGCCGGATTGTCTCACCCACATAATGAAGTGCTTTATTGGGGGATTGAAGGCGGGCTTTTACCCATTGTTGCGATTACACTGGCTGCTGTATTTGTTCTGGGACGTATCTATGGTGCCAAGACCAAAACCCGTCTTGCAACATTGTCGCTACTGTTTCCGATTGCAATGGCGAGTCAGGTAGATGATGTGTTCAGCCAGTCTACGATTCACTGGATCACATTTATCATGCTGTTGTTTTGGGTGGATCAACGGGTCGCAAAATATAGAAGTCTGCCGCTCCATACGTTGACGACCCGTGTTTTAAAAGGGGCGGGAATAATGATACCAGTTGTGGCGCTCATTTATTGTGGTGCATTTCTGCGCGCGAAAAATATATTTATGCAATACCAACAAGGGAAGGTGATTGCACGACAGGCACCAAAATATATGCCGTTAGTATGGCAAGATCAATTGATGCAAGCACAACTCATTGACCAACTGAAGCATCAGGATATACAACATCAACAGCAGTTGAGCACTTATGTCCCTTGGCTGCTTGAGTTGATCCAGCGGCAGCCAAGACCGGCATACTATCAATTGCTCATGGCGTTATATCAGCATATCGGAGATATGAATCGCGCAGAACAATCAAGGATAGAGGCTGAGTTTTTATTTCCTCAATATCCTTTCGTGCTTCCGGACAAAGAGAACATCGTACTGTCTGATCCTAAGTGATTTTATCTCTTACATTGTGTGAGCGCATCTTCCAGAGCTTTCAGGCAGAGCGCGATATTTTCGGTGCGGGCACTATATCCCATCAGCCCGATACGCCACGCATTACCGGCAAATTGACCTAATCCTGCGCCAATTTCCAGATTATACTGACGCAGTAGATAATTTCGTACCCATTCATCGTCAATACCCTCAGGAATACGCACGGTATTCAATTGTGGTAATCGTTCTTCTTCTTTAACCACAAAAGTCAGCCCCAGCTGTTCCAGCCCTTGTTTCAGTTGCTGATGCATCTGCTGGTGGCGTTGCCATGAGGCGGTCAGAGACTCTTCCTGCAGTAGCACCAATGATTCATGCAGTGCGTATAAAGTATTGACGGGAGCGGTATGGTGATAACTGCGCTTTTGTTGCCCGCTCCAGTAGCCCATGACTAAGGTTTGATCGAGAAACCAGCTTTGAACCGGTGTTTTGCGTGCCTTAATCGTCTCAATTGCTGCCGGAGAAAAGGTCAGGGGAGAGAGGCCGGGAACACAGGAAAGGCATTTCTGGCTGCCTGAGTAAACGGCATCCAACTGCCATTCATCCACGGCTAAAGGCACGCCACCTAATGAAGTGACCGTATCGGCGATGGTTAACAAACCGTATTGCTTTGCCAGATGGCCTAATGCTTTGGCGTCACTGAGCGCACCGGTTGAAGTCTCTGCATGGACAAATGCTAACACTTTGGCATCCGGATGCTCTTGGATTGCCTGTTCGACTTTTTCGACCGAGACACTTTCTCCCCACGCATTATCCACTAATATCGGGTGGGCACCGCACCGAACGACATTTTCCCGCATCCGTTCGCCAAAAACACCGTTGCGACAGACGATAACCTTGTCTCCCGGCTCCAGTAAATTGACGAAACAAGCCTCCATTCCGGCACTTCCGGGAGCAGAAATGGCAATCGTAAATTCATTTTCGGTCTGAAATGCATATTGTAACAGAGACTTTAATTCATCCATCATTTGAATAAATAATGGGTCAAGGTGACCGATTGTCGGTCGGCTTAAAGCCTGTAACACCCGGGGATGAATATCAGACGGGCCAGGGCCCATGAGCGTTCTTTGTGGTGGAAAAAAACTTTGTACAGTCACAAGCTGACTCCTTTCATTGACACTGATTGGCAAGTATTCAGGCTAACGCTTATCCGTCAGGAAAGCTATCCGACACAAGTCTAGTCGGGGATTTTTTTGCAACCTGAGTTTTTGCGTAAAATTTAACCATTTTGCTTCAATTTGTCATTGACATTGATAGGACAAAAACGTTCAATACCTAGGCTGTTAAGCAGAAGAGGAGCACTGCCCAGGCAGGTATTTTGTGGAGCCTCAACTCCAAGACAAAATATTCAGGGGGAGTAGTGCCGAGACGATCCATAGTTGTGGATTTGGATTGTCGGGTGAATGGGCTGAATCCCGTCAACTGTCATCAGTGCTAGCTGGTGAAGAGCTTCTGAGGTCTACTTTCAACGAATTACCTCTATTTTTGCTCTAGAAATACGCTCTTCGAACATTGGACGTTGGTTACCCAACACAACATTTTTTATTTTAGGAAGTCGTGGGAGAAATGCCGTGAGTGCATTCAATGTCGCCAAGTTTGGCGGAACAAGCGTGGCAAACTTCGAAGCAATGAGTCGTTGTGCTGCCGTCATCGAAAGTAATCCGGACACCAAGCTTGTTGTCAGCAGTGCCTGCTCTGGCGTGACAAATCTGCTGGTTGAACTGGCCAACGGTGTACAGGATGCCGAAAGACGTACATCGATCTTAGAACAATTGTCTGACATCCATTTTTCAATCATTGAGTCGTTGCAAGAGCAAGACCCAGTCAAAGAGGCGGTTCAGGCCATCCTTGATACGGTAACCAGTCTCGCGGACGCCGCATCTTTTCAGACCAGCAGTAAACTGACAGATCATCTGGTTGCTTGTGGTGAATTAATCTCGACACACATTTTGACTCAGGTTCTCAAAGAACGGGGTATCGATGCGGTCAGATTTGATATTCGCGATGTGTTACGCACGGATGATTACTATGGCCGCGCTGAACCACAGATCGAAGTCACGGCGATGCAAGCGAAAGACAAACTGGCACCGTTGTGTAAAAAACATCTGGTGGTAACGCAAGGATTTATCGGCTCTGACGAGCAAGGTAATACCACCACTCTGGGGCGCGGCGGAAGTGATTATTCAGCAGCACTGATTGCCGAAGCGGTTCAGGCATCAGGTCTGGAAATCTGGACAGATGTTCCCGGGATTTATACTACTGACCCACGTATTGTGCCTAAAGCCGCGCCGATTCCCGAAATTAGCTTCAATGAAGCCTCAGAAATGGCGAATTTTGGTGCAAAAATCCTGCATCCCTCAACATTGCTTCCTGCGCTGCGGCACGGTATTCCTGTCTTTGTCGGTTCATCGAAAGAGCCGGAGAAAGGCGGTACCTGGATTCGTAAACGTGTAGAAAACTCGCCTTATTTCCGGGCGCTGGCATTGCGAGCCAATCAAACGATGGTGACGATTCGCAGTGCTAAAATGTTCCACGCGTATGGCTTTTTGGCTAAGGTGTTTGAAATTCTGGCCAAGCATAAAATCTCTGTTGATTTGATTACCACATCCGAGATTAGTGTTTCGATCACACTTGATAAGACCGATACTTCCGGTGGTGCGCCTGAGCTGCCTGCAGCTGCCCGGGCTGAGTTGGAAGAACTGGCACATATTGAAGTCGAACGAAATCTGAGTCTGGTCGCTTTGATTGGTAACCATATGGAGACCAAAGGCTATGCCAAAGAGGTTTTCAGTACCCTCGGTGATTATAATATGCGCATGATTTGTTATGGTGCCAGTGATCATAATCTATGTTTTCTTGTTGATGCCGACGATGCAAAAGGTGTGATTCAAAAACTGCATCAGGATCTGTTTGAGCCGCAAGACAACGGATAAAACCATCGAGAAATAAGCAAAAACATTCGAAAAGAGGTTGGCATCGCCAACCTCTTTTTTTTATGACTTTTTTTGTAGAATCCTGAACTTACCTTTGTTTCGTCAATAGTGTCGACACCCAGTGTCGAGAGTGATTGATTTTGTGATGCACTACTTGCGAGAATGATGAATTTTAAAGTAAGTAATTTTTTAAGTTATTGATTTTTATAAAATAAAAATAAAGTCATACAAATGGCATGGTTATTGCCCCTGAGTTGATTATTTAGCTGTCAGGGAATGCTATGAAAAAATTTGTAGTTGCCGATCCTAAGAAGTGTATCGGATGTCAGACATGCATGGCTGCCTGTTCTGATGTTCACCAGAAAGTCGGATTGCAAAGTCACCCGCGTTTGACTGTTGTGAAAAATAACGAGACAACGGTTCCGGTCATGTGCCGTCATTGTGAAGATGCGCCGTGTGCAACGGTCTGCCCGGTTCAGGCGATCACCAAAGAAGCTGACCGGATATTTCTCAATGAATCAATTTGTGTCGGATGCACATTGTGTGCTGTAGCTTGTCCGTTTGGTGCGATTGCTCTCGATGGCAGTCGCCCGATTGCTCATGCCAACAGTTATGACACTTATATACCGTCAACACCACGTTCCAGTAACCCATCTACGTCCGTGCCGCGAACGTTTGGTCATGATCTCTTGGCTTGGGAACCGGGGGTGAAAAGTATTGCGGTGAAATGTGACTTGTGTGAGTTCAGAGAGGAAGGCCCTGCCTGTATGGAAGTCTGTCCGACCGGAGCCATCGTGTTGGTGAGTGACGAAGCAACGGAACGTGCCCGCAAGCTCAAGAGAGAAGTGACTGCCAACGGCTCACTGACTGTGGATATGGAGAAATAACATGATGAGTCCTTTATCGCTGTTGGCTTTATCGGTGGGGTGTTATCTCATCGCCTGCGTTGTGGCCTTGTTTGGCAATTCCCGGCAGGAATCTTTGGCTGTGTCTCTTGCGAGTCTGTGTTCTACGATTGGCGGTGTCACCGGTGTGATCAGTGCAGGGTATGCCCTCGTCAGCCATCAAGTGTGGCAAACGCAGCTTTTCAGCCCTTTCCCTTTTGCGCAATTGCTCGTTCGTTTTGACGGATTAGCAGCATTTATGGTGATGGTGATTTCGCTGATTGTCATTGCTGCCTCTATATACGGTTTCCACTATATGAAGGAATATCAAGGCAAAGGGGGATGGGGGATCAGCCTGTTTCTCAACCTTTTTGTTGCTTCGATGGTTGCGTTAGTTGTGGCAGATAATGCATTTTACTTCATCGTGTTCTTTGAAATGATGTCACTGGCATCCTATTTTCTGGTGTTGGTGGAACAGAGTGAAAAAAGTATTCGTGCCGGGCTACAGTATTTTCTGATTGCCCATGCCGGCTCCGTGCTTATCATGATCGCCTTCTTTATGCTGTACCGCGCGGCCGGCACTCTGAATTTCACCGACTTTTCCCATCTGTCTTTGCCCGCATGGGAGTCATCAGTCATCTTCTTACTGGCGTTCTTTGGTTTTGGGGCGAAAGCCGGCATGATTACGCTACATAGCTGGTTACCGCAAGCTCACCCCGCCGCACCTTCTCACGCATCCGCACTGATGTCCGGTGTGATGGTCAAAATTGGGGTATTTGGCATTATTAAAGTCGGGCTCGTTTTTCTCGGTGGTGCCGAAATTTGGTGGGGATATCTGGTGCTTGCCTTTGGCGCTTTCTCCTCGGTACTGGGGGTGATGTACGCACTGGCAGAACACGATATCAAACGCCTACTCGCCTACCACACTGTGGAGAATATCGGCATTATCTTAATGGGTGTCGGTGTGGCGATGATTGGGACGGCATCCGGTCATCCGATTCTTGCTGCTTTAGGTTTGTTGGGCGGGCTTTATCACCTGCTTAACCACGCTGTATTCAAAGGGTTACTCTTCCTTGGTGCCGGTTCAGTGATCTCGCAAGTTCATACCAAGGATATGGAAAGTATGGGTGGATTAGGTAAGCTGATGCCTTATACCGCGCTCGCCTTTTTGATTGGTACGATGGCGATTTCTGCATTGCCGCCACTCAATGGTTTTGTCAGTGAATGGTTCATTTATCAGTCTCTGTTCCAGATGAGCCAGCAAAATCATATCTTCATGGTGACGGCAGGGCTCGGTGCTGTCGTGATGCTGGCGATAACCGGGGCTTTGGCATGTATGTGTTTTGTGAAAGTCTACGGTATCTGTTTTACCGGTGCTCCGCGAACCCAAATCGGCAGTCAGGCCCGTGAAGTCGGGTGGTCGATGCTTGTCGGCACAGGGTTTCTGGCATTGCTATGCCTTATTCTTGGTATCGGTTCGCCTTGGATTGCGCCTTACATCTCTGATGTTGCCACCAATATTCTGGCAATGCCACCGGTCGATGTGCAGCAGGGCATCGCGCTGCATCCGGTCTCAACTACGCAGGCGATTCTTTCGACGCCGGTGATTACCATCAGTTTAATTGTGCTGTTGATTGTTCCGTTGCTGGTTTTGTCGCTGTTTAAAAAACACCGCCTCGAACGGCGTCATCAAGGCGACCCGTGGGCGTGCGGATATGCTTATGAACAACGCATGACGGTCTCAGCGAGCGGGTTTACGCAACCTCTGCGTTATATGTTCTCACCGATCTATCGGATGCGGATCTTGCTCGACCCATCCGGATGGATGAAACGAAGCTATCAGCAAGCCACGATTTCAGCAGCAGCGATTGAGCCTGTATTTGATCGGTTTTTGGTTCGACCTTGTTGTGATGCGGTGCTGAAGCTCGGGGACTGGGGGAGAAAGCTACAGGGCGGGGATTTCCGCATCTACTGTCTCTACATTGTGATAGCACTGATTGTGTTACTTATTCTTCCGTTTGAATCAGGAGTGAAATGATGCCTGAACTACATATGCCAGAGATGAGCTGGATGGTGCTTGCGTTTGGTCAGGCTTTATTCATGCTGCTTTTGACACCGTTAGCCACCGGATTTTCACGGGTACTCAGAGCCAGAATTCATTCCCGGCGTGGGCCGGGATTGCTTCAGGATTATCGGGACATCGCCAAGTTACTGCGTCGTCAGTCAGTTGCACCGGAGAATGCCGGTGGCATTTTCTGGGCAATGCCGTGGATTCTGATTGTCACCATGTTATTGATTGCAATGGCTTTACCGACGTTGACACAGGTGTCGCCGTTTCCGATTTCAGGGGATGTGATCACCGATATTTATCTACTGGCAATTTTTCGATTCTTTTTTGCCCTAGCTGGCATTGATGCGAACAGCATGTTTGGCGGGATCGGCAGTAGTCGTGAGCTGACGTTGGGTGTTTTGGTCGAGCCGGTGTTAATGCTGGCGATTTTTCTGATGGCTTTAATGGTCGGATCGACCGATTTGGGTTACATCAGTCAGGGCATGTTAACCGCCAGTCTCAATCAGCCGATTCCGGTAATTTTGGCCGGTGTTGCTTGTGCGTTTGCTGTGTTTATCGAAATGGGAAAACTGCCGTTTGATGCTGCTGAAGCTGAGCAAGAGCTGCAAGAGGGGCCGGTTACTGAATACTCCGGTTCGGGGCTCGCGATGGTGAAGCTGGGATTGGGGCTGAAGCAACTGGTCGTTGCTCAGTTATTCTTGGCGATTTTCTTCCCGTGGGGAAAAGCGGCTGAGTTGACGGTAACGGCTTTGGGGATTGCGAGCGCGATTCTGTTGCTCAAGCTCATTGTCGTGTTCTTTTTGGCGGCATTGGTTGAAAACAGCATGGCTCGTGTCCGTTTCCTGAATTCTCACCGGCTGACTTGGTCTGCCTTTGCTTGTGCTGTTTTAGCACTCGCATTTTACATCATTCGATTGTGAGGGATTAAACGATGGAAATCATTGGATTACTCACTATTGGGCTTCCTTTTTTAGGGGCAATATTCATCCTGTTGGCCTCTGAGCAGTCTGCAAAGTGGATTTGTCAGTTTTTTGCCGTGTTGGCAACATTAGGGACGTGGGGATTATCTTATCTCTTTTTCTCCGCCGGTGGCGAATCAGCTTCAGTACCCCTGTTGCATGTCGGGCATGTTCTTATTTTTGGTCTGGTTTTCGATAAAGTCAGTACTCTGATCGCTGTGGCGGTTGTCGGATTAGGCCTGATTGTGGCGATTTATTCTCTGGGGTATATGAGTTCAGGGAACAAAGAACACGCGCAGCATGGTGCAAAACGATATTATGCGTTTCTGCTGATCTTTATCGGAGCCATGGCCGGTCTGGTTTTCTCTTCCACTATTTTGGGACAGTTACTGTTTTTTGAAATTACCGGTGCTTGTTCCTGGTCTCTGATCGGTTATTACCAAACCCCACTGGCGTTTCGTTCAGCACTGAAAGCGTTGCTTGTTACTCATATTGCCTCATTGGGCTTATTTATCGCAGCGGCGACCCTGTTTGTCCAAGCCGGGACGTTTGAACTCACTGCCATTGCAGGTTTAGCCCCTACGGCTAAATTGGTGGTGCTGTTCGGTATTATGTTTGCCGCGTGGGGGAAATCGGCGCAACTACCGATGCATATGTGGCTTCCCGATGCGATGAATGCACCGACACCGATTAGTGCTTACTTACATGCTGCTTCGATGGTGAAAGTAGGCGTTTACATTTTTGCCCGTAGTATTCTGTCTGCCGGAGATATTCCTGAAATCGTCGGGATTGTCGGGATTGTCGCGGCGATGATCACCATGATCTACGGGTTCTTAATGTATCTGCCGCAAAAAGATATGAAGCGCTTGCTGGCTTATTCAACCATCACTCAGCTGGCGTATATTTTTCTGGCGCTCTCGATGGCCGCGATGGGGTCATCTCTGGCGCTGGAAAGTGGCGTTGCTTATATCTTCAACCATGCCTTTGCCAAATGTTTATTCTTCTTCGTTGCTGGCTCATTCAGCTATGCCTGCGGCACCCGAATGTTGCCTCAACTGAAGGGGGTCATTCGCAAATCACCGCTTTTGGCTGTCGGGTTCTGTATCGCGGCAATGGCAATCGCCGGTGTTCCGCCATTGAATGGGTTTTTCAGTAAGTTCCCGTTGTTCGAGGCCGGATTCCATCTGTCTGCAACCCATGCTTGGCTGACGCCACTTCTGGTTCTGGCACTGATTGAGTCCGTCGCGACATTCGGTTGGCTGCTGTACTGGTTTGGGCGAACCATTATCGGTGAACCTTCTGAAGCGGTTGAGCGGATGTCCCCTTTACCCGGTTCAATGAAAATAACCTTAGTTGTATTAATCACAATGTCGGTGCTATCGAGTGTGATTGCTGCAACATGGCTTCAATAGGAGATGCATAATGAATGATCTCATGATGAATAATCTTGCCGGATTGTTAGTCATCACGTCTTATTTTGTGGTGATTGCCCGTCAGGCCAGAACTGCATCTTGGCTGTATGCCTGTCAGTCTTTCGTGTTGGTCCTGCTCTTTGTGGTCATCGCCGACCACTACGACGCGAGTGATTTGTACCTTTGGTCGATGACTGCTTTTATTTCGAAAGTGGTTTTGTTACCGACGATTTTATATATCCAACTGGGAAAAATGCGCGATGCAGCAGCGGAAAAGCCTGTTTTTCACCCTGCGTTGATTGCGGTTTTCGTCGCGGTGATCAGTCTGACCTGTCTCTATATTATTCAACCCGTAGCGTTACCGATGGTTGCAACGCTGAAACCTGTCCTCGCGGTATCGCTGGCGCACTTCTTTATCGGGCTGCTGTGTATCATCACTCAAAGAAACATTCTGAAGCAGTTATTCGGCTATTGCCTGATGGAGAATGGTTCATCTCTGATGTTAGCGCTGGTTGCACATCGCGCACCTCATTTGTTGGAAATCGGGATTACGATTGACGCGATCTTTGCGGTGATTGTGATGGTGATTCTGGCCCGGTTAATTTTTCGCAGACTCAATACGCTGGATGTGAAACAACTGACTGTACTGAAAGGGTAATTGTATGATGTCTATGAATAATCTGTTTCCGTACTTGCTTGGCATTCCCTTAACCGCAGCGATGATTGCCTTGATTTGCATTGCGCTGCGTGACCAGTTCCGCCACTTATCCACGGTGATTCACCTCGTCAGTATCGTGACAACTTGGGGCATCAGTTGGGGGATGGCCATTGAAGTGTTCAGGCATGGCACAATCTTTTCTGCCGGTCATTGGTTGATGCTTGATGGACTATCGGCACTGTTCCTTGCGGTACTCGGGCTGGTGGCCTTGTGTACGGGAATTCACTCGATTGGTTATATCGGGCACGAGCATCAGCACGGTGAATTGTCAGGCAAGCAAGTCTCATTGTTTTACGGACTCTTCAATCTGTTTCTGGCGACGATGCTGATTGCCTTAACCGCCAATAATATCCTGATGATGTGGGTGGCGATTGAAGCGACGACCATCAGTTCGGTGTTTTTAGTCGGGCTGTATTATCAGCGTTCATCACTGGAAGCCGCCTGGAAATACATTATGCTGTGCAGCGTCGGGGTCGCATTTGGCCTGTTTGGGACGGTGATGACCTATGCCAATGCCGTCGCAGTATTCGATGCACCGGAGCAGGCATTGCTATGGACAACACTGCGGGATCATGCGCATTTGCTTGATCCGCGGCTGATGCAAATTGCCTTTATCTTTATCGTGATTGGTTTCGGGACCAAAACCGGTTTATTTCCGATGCATACATGGTTACCGGATGCGCACTCAGAAGCTCCCAGCCCGGTTTCCGGATTACTTTCGGCAGGGCTATTAAACTGTGCGCTGCTGATCATTATGCGTCATTTCACGCTTAGTTCGATTGTACTCGGCAGTGACTTTGCCCGCTCTCTGATGCTCGGATTCGGGCTGCTTTCGGTTGGTGTCGCTGCGCTATTTATTCTGATTCAGAAGGATATTAAGCGGTTATTAGCCTATTCCAGTGTTGAAAACATGGGATTAATCGCATTCGCGATTGGTCTTGGTCCGCTGGGCATTTTTGCTGCGCTGCTTCACATGATGAACCACAGTCTTGGTAAAACACTGATGTTTTGCGGAGCCGGTAATATCATGCTCAAGTATGGCACCCGGGACATGAATATTATTAAAGGTGTGGTTCGGATAGCCCCGTGGACCGGTATTCTGTTTGGTGCCGGTGCGCTGGCGCTGGCCGGTGTGCCGCCATTTAATCTGTTTGTCAGTGAGTTTCTGATTATCTGTTCCGGGCTGTATGCGCAACATCCGGTGTTGATCATTGTTTTACTCCTGCTGTTGACACTGGTACTGGCCGGATTCGCCCGGTTAGTTGCAGGTTGTGTGATGGGCGCGGCTCCTGAGCATGTTGAAAAAGGAGAAGTGAATTACCTGACAGTGTGTCCGCTGGTGGCACTGATTGTACTGATGGTCGTGATGGGGACTCATATTCCGAACACGATTCTTCATGGTGTCGAACAAGCGACACAAATTGTCATTAATCAACCCAATGAATCTCTCCTTGAAACATTAAATCTCCCTTGGCAACAAGGTGTTGAACCCATTTCTTCAAGCAGTGACAGTTTATCGGCTGTATCTCTGACTGAATCGATCAACTAGAGGCCTTATGACATGGATCAATTGAATAGAAACACGCAACAGCAGATCGGGAAGCTCTATGTCGATGGGGTGCGTCAACATTTTCCTGCGGCAATAGAAGATGAAACCTGGCAGGCCGACAATCAGGTGACGTTGACCGTAAAAATGACCTCGTTGGTTGAGGTGATGAAATGGCTCTACTACGACCAAGGAGGATGGTTATCCGTTTCTTTTGGTAATGATGAACGGACATTAAACGGCTGTTTCGGCGTTTATCATGCTTTATCGATGGAAGGCGAAGTGAAAAGTTGGGTGATCGTCAAAGTTTTGGTGAATGCAAACGATCAGGAATTTATTTCGATCACACCTGAGATCCCGGCAGCCGTGTGGGGAGAGCGCGAGATCCGCGATATGTTCGGTCTGCGCCCGATTGGTTTGCCGGACGAGCGTCGTCTGGTGCTGCCCGATGACTGGCCGGAAGATTTGCACCCATTGCGTAAAGATGCGATGGATTATCGTCAACGTCCGCAACCGACAACAGAGACGGAAACTTATCCGTTTATCAATGAACTGGGAAGCGATTCCGATCGGATCGTGCCCGTCGGGCCTTTGCATATCACCAGTGACGAACCCGGCCATTTCCGCTTATTTGTTGATGGTGAAGATATTGTCGATGCCGATTATCGGATGTTTTATGTTCACCGCGGCATGGAAAAGTTAGCTGAAACGCGGATGGGCTATCATGAAGTCGGGTTTCTTGCAGATCGCGTGTGCGGCATCTGTGGATTTACCCATAGCGTCGGTTATAACAATTCTATCGAAACCGCACTGAACATCGAAGTCCCGGAACGCGGCAAGATGATTCGGACCGTGTTACTGGAAGTCGAGCGCTTACACAGTCATTTACTCAATATCGGCCTGTCCAGCCACTTTGTCGGATTTGATTCCGGTTTCATGCAATTTTTCCGCGTGCGTGAGAAAACCATGGAACTTGCGGAGTTACTGACCGGTGCCAGAAAAACCTACGGCATGAACTTGATTGGCGGGGTGCGGCGTGACTTCCTTAAAGAACAGCGAACCAAAGGCATTGCCATGATTCGTGAAGTTCGCCAGTCATTTACCGAGTTGGTCGATGTACTGCTTTCGACGCCGAATATTGACAGCCGGATCTCCGGTGTCGGTGTACTTGCAAAAGACATTGCCCGAGACTTTAGCCCGGTAGGCCCTTTGGTGCGTGGCAGTGGATTTGCCCGCGATGCCCGGGTGGTACATGGTCAGTCGCTGGAATCTTACGGGCAGGTTCCGCTCGGGTTACACCATTTTGACAGTGGCGATGTACAGGCGCGCCTGCTGATTCGAATCCGCGAAGTGTTCGATTCACTCAATATCGCTGAGTTCGGATTAGATCATCTCCCCGAGGGAGCAATCTTGACTGAAGACTTTCAGTATGTCCCACATCGGTTTGCTTTGGGATTTACCGAGGCACCACGCGGTGAAAATATCCACTGGAGTATGACGGGGGATAACCAGAAGCTGTTCCGCTGGCGCTGTCGGGCTGCCACTTATGCCAACTGGCCGACGCTGCGTTATATGCTGCGGGGGAATACGGTTGCCGATGCGCCCCTGATTATCGGTAGTCTTGATCCTTGTTATTCCTGTACGGATCGCGTGACCATCATTGATACCAAGAAAAAACGGTCTCAAACCGTGCCGTACAAAACGATTGAGCAGTACAGCATCAATCGGAAAAACTCACCCCTGAAATCAATGTGAGGTTGTGATGTTAAAACTATTCAAAACAGTTTTAAAAACCGGCGATGCCACGGCCAGGTATCCTTTTGCGCCGTATGAAGTCAGCACGGATTTTCGGGGCAAGCCAGAACTGGACGCAACACAGTGTATTGCTTGTGGTGCCTGCATGAGAGCCTGTCCTGCCAACGCGTTAGTGATGGAGACTGATGAACAGAAGGGCACCCGTCGCTGGGAGCTTTCTCTGGCGCGTTGTATCTACTGCGGACGTTGTGAAGAAGTGTGTCCGACGCATGCATTGGTCTTGTCACAACAGTTCGAACTGGCTGTGACCAACAAAGCAGATTTGTATGAACAGGCTGAGTTTGAGTTGGTCAATTGCCGGGAATGTGATCGTCCTTTCATCGCTAAAAAATTATTCCATTATGTTATGGAAATACTTCAGCACGCGGGGTTGAGTGGTGAGTCGTTAGACATGCGTCGTCACCAGCTGGAAAGCTGTCCGGAATGTCGTCGGCAGGCCAATATGCTGGATGGGCAAAATTTGGCATGTAACCGCTACGTGACTGCCGAGCAGATACCGGTCAACACTATCGATACTACAGGTATCTCTGCCATTCATCCTGATTCCGGTATGTCAGAGAATGTTCATTCTGCGAGCCATATGCCCACTATCAATGGCACTGATATCAATGCCACCGATATCAATCGTGAGGAGGTCCAGTGAAAGGTATTCAGCAATTATCGGGTGTTCATCATACACAGACTCAGCCTGTTGAAGTCCCCCCTGAACATCAGGCATTAAAGCAAAGCCTGTTGAAACAGATCAAACGGTCAGCCTATGTTTATCGGGTGGACTGTGGGGGATGTAATGGTTGTGAAATTGAAATTTTTGCAGCCACAACCCCCGTTTATGATACCGAGCGATTCGGGATCAAAGTGGTTGCCAGCCCGCGTCATGCCGATATCCTACTCTTTACCGGTGCGGTCACACGAGCGATGCGAGCCCCTGCTTTACGGGCTTATGAAGCGGCTCCTGATCCGAAAATTGTGGTGTCGTATGGCGCATGTGGCTGTGACGGCGGCATTTTTCATGATCTCTATTGTGTCTGGGGCGGCACAGACAAAATCGTTCCGGTGGATGTTTATATTCCCGGTTGCCCCCCGACCCCGGCGGCCACACTGTATGGATTCGCGGTGGCCTTAGGGTTACTTGAACAAAAAATGCATGCCAAAAACCATGATGCCGAGGCTGAGCCTGCCAGTTTGAGTCATACCGGTATTCCGCAAGATATCCGGGTCATGCTCGAACGGGAAGCCCGCCTGTTAGCCGGTTATCGTCAGGGCAACCGCATTGCGGATGAGCTGATGTCTGTGCTGGAAGGGTGCCATGCCGACAATGTGGATGCACAGATCCAAGCCTATATTCATCAGCATAACGATCCGCGTCTGACGGAAATTGTTGAAACGCTGATGCGTTCGGTGATGAAGCAGCTGGTGGGCGATGAACTCAAAGGAGGTGCCTGTCATGGCTGTGGCTGAAGCGCAAAGCGAAAAGTATTCGAGACACTTAAAAGAACGGGTGCGCTTTTATCGGTTAACGCGCAAGTTTGTTGATGAAAAAGAGGTGCCTCAAGAAGCACAACAGATCATGTATTACAGTCTGGCGATTGGGCACCACCTTGGTATTGTCGATTGTCTCCAGTCCGATATGGATTGCCACGGTGAAGAGTATTTAGCGTGGATTGAAGGATTACCGAAAGACAGTGAAGCGTACCGGAAAATGAGTGGCTTTCTCAAATTCGGAGAGATTACGATTTTCCCTGAGCACATTCATATGTTGGCGACGGCATTTCAGCAAATCAACCCCGCGACCCAGTCTGAGACATCACAGCGTTTGACCGCAGGGTTGATCGAGATTCTCAATGCCATTCATCAAGAGCCGATGATGTATTTGATGGTACGAGGAACGGTGCAATGAGTAGACAAATATTATTGACGGTCGGTAACTCTATGATGGGTGATGACGGTGCCGGCCCCTTGCTGGCTAAGCGGTGTCGGGAACAACCGATAGACAGTTGGGAAGTATTAGAAGGCGGCACCATGCCGGAAGATACCCTACATCGGATTCGTCACATCAAGCCGGAGCGTGTTCTGGTTGTTGATGCCGCTGATTTTGGTGAAAAGGCTGGGGAAATTCGCGTTATTGATCCCGATACCATTGCTGAGATGTTTATGGTTTCTACCCATAGTCTGCCGTTGAATTTTCTGATCGATGAGCTGAAAACGTTTGTGCCTCATGTCAGTTTTATCGGGATTCAGCCCGCAATTGTCGCCTTTGCTGCACCGATGACCCAGATGGTTATCGATGCTGTTGAGACGGTTTATCAATCGTTACCTGAATGGCGTGACGATAATGTTTTTAGCCATTGCTAACGCGTGACGACAAAAGTGTCGAACTTCGACACTTTTGTCGTTGAACAATCGGGTCAAGGGCTTAGGCGTTCTTCCCGATTGGATTTGTTTTTTAATTTGTCACTTATTTTTTCTTATAAATCATTGGATTAAATGATTTCAAATAGTAACTCCCGGATTGGCACGTCTTGTGCCTGTAATGATTAACCACCCCCCAGAGTCTGAAGGTACTCTGTTGTATTGACACAAAAAGGATACAGCATGAATCGATTTGTTTTTGCTGACGCCAATAAGTGTATTGGTTGTCGAACCTGTGAGATTGCCTGTGCGGTCGCTCATCAGGATGAGTCATCGGGTACTTTGAACGGGAACGAGGACTTTGCGCCACGTTTACAACTGGTAAAAAATGCAGAAGTTTCCGTTCCTGTGATGTGTCGTCAGTGTGACGACGCTCCGTGTGCACAAGTTTGCCCGAATCATGCCATCGTTCATGAAGATGGTTACGTGAAGGTGATTCAATCCCGTTGTATTGGCTGTAAGACCTGTGTGATTGCCTGTCCGTATGGTGCGATGAGTGTCATGACCCGAATGAGAAATACGGTGTCTGAACATGCCGCGCTTTTCCAAAAACAAGTGCCTCAATCCCAAGCGCTGAAATGTGATTTATGTTCACACCGAGAAGCAGGGCCTGCTTGTGTTCAGGTTTGTCCGACAGAGGCGATTCGTTTGATTGCACCTGAGTCACTGCAACAAACCAGTCAACAAAAACGAGAAGCGGCAGCAAGTCAGGCTTCCGTGATTTCGGTTTGAAGCAGCATGAAAATGGAATATCGGGGATAGTGAGAAAATTATGATCGAAAAAAAATTAGTCGTGTGCCCCTATTGTGGTACGGGATGTAAGTTAAATCTTTTAGTTGAAAACAATAAAGTGGTTGGTGCAGAGCCTGCCAATGGTCGAACCAATGAAGGCCAGTTGTGCTTAAAAGGATACTATGGGTGGGATTTTTTAAATGATACCCAACTGCTGACGCCACGTTTGAAACAGCCGATGATTCGTCGCACGAAAGGTGACAAACTTGAAGCGGTTTCTTGGGATGAAGCGTTAGATTTCGCGGTCGAAAAACTGTCGGCAATCAAGCAGAAATATGGTCCCGACGCGATTATGACTACCGGTTCAGCCAGAGGGCCGGGCAATGAATCCAATTATGTGATGCAAAAATTTGCCCGGGCGGTGATTGGCACCAATAACGTTGACCACTGTGCACGTGTTTGTCACGCCCCTTCAGTTGCAGGTTTGGAATCGGTGGTCGGCAATGGTGCGATGAGTAATGCCATTCCTGAAATCGAAGAAGCAAAATGCTTGCTGATTTTCGGTTATAACGTTGCCGACTCTCATCCGGTGATTGCCAAACGTATTTTAAAAGCGCGTGAAAACGGTGCCAAAGTCATTGTTTGTGACCCGCGTAAGATTGAATCGGTCCGGGTTGCAGATCAATGGCTCTCCTTGAAAAACGGCGCCAATATGGCGGTCGTCAACGCGTTGGCTTATACACTGATTGATGAAAATCTCTATGATAAATCATATGTACAAAATTACACCGAAGGGTTTGATGAGTTCCGCAAGATTGTCATGGATTATGCGCCTGAAAAAGTCGAACATCTGACGGGACTGAAAGCGGCTGAAGTTCGCCAAGCTGCTCGGACTTATGCCAAGTCTTCCGGTTCGATGATTTTATGGGGCATGGGTGTTACCCAGTTTGGTCAGGCGGTTGATGTGGTTCGTGGTTTGGCCGGCCTGGCATTAATGACAGGTAACTTTGGTCGTCGTGGGGTCGGTTGTGGTCCGGTTCGGGGACAGAATAATGTGCAGGGCACCTGTGATTTAGGCATGTTGCCGCATCAGTTCCCAGGGTATCAGTCTGTGACTGACGATAAAATCCGTGAGAAATTTGAGCAGGCTTGGGGCGTTAAACTATCGGCAAAACCCGGTTATCGCATGACTGAAATCGGTCATAAAGTGGCAGAAGGTGCTTGTAAAGCGTTCTACATTTTTGGTGAAGATCCAGCGCAGACCGAAGCAGACCTGAATGCGATGCGGGAGACGATGCGTCAGTTAGAGCTGGTAATCGTGCAAGATATCTTCATGACCAAAACTGCTGAAATGGCTGATATTATTTTCCCGTCTACCAGTTGGGGAGAACATGAAGGGGTGTATACCAGTGCGGATCGGGGATTCCAGCGTTTCTACAAAGCGGTGACTCCGCCTGAAGGCGTCAAACCTGACTGGGAGATTTTCAGTCTGTTAGCCACGCGAATGGGTTATCCGATGCATTATGAAAATACCCAAGAAATCTGGGATGAAATGCGTGCACTGACACCGCTGTTTGCCGGTGTTACTTACGAAAAAATGGCAGGGCTTAAATCCGTGATGTGGCCGTGCCCGACCGAAGATCACCCCGGTACTTCATTCTTGTTTGAAGGCAATAAGTTTGCGACGCCATCAGGAAAAGGCAAGTTTATCGGTGCACCTTGGCGTCCGCCGTTGGAACAAACAGACGCAGAATTTCCTTTGGTGCTCTCCACCGTACGGGAAGTCGGTCACTATTCATGCCGCTCCATGACCGGGAACTGCAAAGCCCTGTCTACATTGGCCGATGAGCCGGGATATGTCCAAATGAACCCCGCTGATGCGAAGCAGCTGGGAATTGCGGATCAGCAGTTAGTCTGGGTTTCTTCCCGGCGAGGCAAAGTTATTACACGCGCCAATGTATCAGAACGGGTCAATGTTGGTGCGGTTTATATGACTTATCAGTGGTGGGTTGGTGCATGTAATGAGTTAACGATTGAGCATGTCGATCCGATTTCGAGTACACCTGAGTTCAAGTATTGTGCTGTCAAGGTCGAAGCGATTGAGGATCAGGCGTGGGCAGAGAACCATGTTCAGTCTGAGTATAGTCAAATAAAAGCGCGACTTAAATCACATGTTGCATATGCGTGATTAGATCAATATCGGCTCTTTACGTCTGTGTACAATGTTCTGTAAAGAGCCTTTGATTGAGTCGTGACTGATTATGAATAGAATTGCTCAAGAGTTGATGAAATTTTCACAAGCCATGCTGTCGATCCACGATATGTATGACTTGTTGAAATTTCTAAATGACGATGAATGTTCATTTCTTCAGGTCGAACGGATGAACATTATCCTTCACCGGGAAGTTTCTGACGAATTGATTCTTTACTATGTTGACAGCAATCAGCAAGTTCAGCATGAGACATTTCATCCGCAAGAGAGCGGTTTATATCATCAGTCTTATGATGATGGTATTTACGAACTCGATGGTGACGGCTTCGCTTATTACTATCCCCATTTTGCCGGTCATCCGGCTTACCGGGGCATTGATCATTATTGCAAAATGCCGCTGAACACGGTCAGTCAGCAGCTGGGTGTGATTGAATTCATCAACCCCAAGCTCAGTAACATGGAGGATGGTGAAAAGCAATTTCGCATGGTTAGTAGCATTCTGGTGTCTTTCATTGCCCATGTTGTCGAGCATGAATTAGCATCGAATATGGCGCAGCAGCTTAGCCATGAACGAGATAACTATCATATTTTAGTGGATGTCACGAATGCCGTGATCAGCCAAAACAGTAAAGAAACGCTACTGAATTCTTTGTTGCGTTGTCTGAATCAACATTTTGCGATGCATCATCTGGCACTGATAGAACCCTATCAGGGACATTATATCCAGTACACCAGTGATTTGATTCAGGGAGAAATCCGTCATCAGTGCCACTTTTTCAGTGATGACAGTGCGTTTCAGAATACAGTAGATCCTTATTCTCCGGTGTTGATTCAGGGGGATAATTTGCGGCCATTGTTCTTTCAGAAGAATGCCATCGAATTTGCCGAAGATATTGAACAACTGATCGTGATTCCTATGGTGTTTCGTACCAATCGCGTCGGATATATCGCTTACATGCTCAACAAAAAGCATCAGGAAGTGGCACTTGATCTTGACTTACTTCAGCAAATAGCGGCACGGGTTGCAATGGCGATGCATAGTCTGAGTGTGCATGAAACCCATACCAAAGTGCTGCCCAAAAGCGAATATATTTCGATTGCATCAAAGGATGAGAAACAGCGTATTTTTGATGACATCATCAGCCAGAGTGAGGCGATGAATCGTGTGCTCGATCAGGTTGCGATGGTGGCAGACTGTGATAGTACCGTTTTGATTCTGGGCGAGACCGGTACCGGTAAAGAGTTGGTCGCCCGGGCGATTCATAAAATGAGCCGGCGTAGTCAAAAGCGAATGATAAAAATGAACTGCGCCGCGGTACCGGAAGGCTTATTTGAGAGTGAACTTTTCGGCCATGAGCGCGGCGCATTTACCGGTGCTGTTCATCAGCGGGTCGGGCGTTTTGAGCAGGCGCATCAAGGCACACTGTTTTTAGATGAAATCGGTGATATGCCGCTGGAGTTACAACCGAAACTGTTGCGGGTATTGCAGGAAAATGAAATTGAGCGGGTCGGGAAAAACCAGTTGATTCAGGTCGATGTGCGGATTGTGGTGGCAACTAATGCTGATTTGCTCTCCATGGTTCAGGAAAAAACGTTTCGTAATGATCTGTATTACCGGTTAAATATTTTTCCGATAGAGATCCCACCGCTTCGTCAGCGGCCTGAAGATATTCCTCTATTGGTGAAACATTTTACCCGCGTGATCGCCAAACAGATGGGCAAAAATATTACCGCGATTACCAATGAAACGATGAGAGCGCTGACCGCGTTTGCCTGGCCCGGGAATGTCAGACAATTACGCAATTTTATTGAACGCTCAGTGATTCTGACCCGTGGCGATGTACTGAACGCACCACTGGATGAGCTCGTCAAATTGGGGCTGGAAATTCCGAAAGCTGAATCGCAGCAGCAAAGCAATGTATCGGACGTTCATCACGATAAAAAAGATACGATTGAAATAAATCGTGATACGGTGATTCAGGCGCTAAAAGAAAGTAATGGGATTGTGGCCGGTGCACGTGGTGCCGCTGCAAAACTCGGGTTAAAAAGGACAACATTACTGTCACGAATGCAACGGATGGGGATTAGCAGCAAGGACTATTTGCCTGAGACTGAATCTACCTCGTCATGAATCAGGATTGACCTATGAATGAATCTTTCACGGTACAGAATATAGATTCTGTCAGTCATAAAAAAATTGTTCGTTATCGGCAGGATAATCAGTGTCATTTGGTTGACGATACACTGATTCAAGAAGTGCCTGTTGCTTTGGAATATAACGGGGTTGCTTACACCGTTATGATGTGTACCCCCAGAGATCTGGATATGTTTGCCGTTGGTTTTTCGCTGACGGAAGGCATTATTGATCATGATCGTGATATTCATGATATCAGCATTCAGATGAGCCCTGATGGGATTACGCTCTCGATTGAGATTGCCAATCGCTGTATCCATCGTCTGCAGGAAAAACGGCGTACGATGGCAGGCATGACGGGGTGCGGCCTCTGTGGTACGGATCAGCTGACCCATGTTTGCCGGGTACAGACACCACTGGAAAATCATACAACGTTTCATGTGCAGAAATTAGATAGTGCTTTAAACCAGTTGAAACAGAGTCAACAACTCAATCAATTGACCGGTGCCTGCCATGCAGCTGCCTATCTGAATATACATGGTGAGCCGGAAGCATTATTTGAAGATGTCGGACGGCATATCGCACTCGACAAATTGATCGGTTGGGTCACCAAACATCATAAACAGAAAGGGGTGGTATTAGTCACGAGCCGGGCCAGTTTTGAAATGGTGCAGAAAGCCGCCGCCGGAGGCATTGAAATTTTATGTGCCATCTCTGCCGCGACCGATATGGCGGTTGATTTGGCGGAACGTCTCAATGTGACGCTGTGCGGCTACTGCCGCCCGGGACAAGCCAATATTTATACACACGCAGAAAGGATTCTCGGGTTGAATCAATAGTTGGGAATGTATTTAGTTTAAGATAAAGAGATAAGAGAATGAAAATAAAGAATTTAATCCCCGGGTTACTGGTATTGTTTTCTCCACTGGCGTTGGCGCATCCCGGCCACGGTGGTGATCATGGTTTTGAAAGTGGCATCTTGCATCCGCTGACTGGTGTCGATCATCTTAGTGTGATGATTAGTGTCGGCATATTGGCGGCTTTATTTGGGGGAAGAAGCCGCTGGCAGATGCCACTTTCTTTCATTGCGTTGATGATTGTCGGAGGCATTTTAGGCGTATCCGGTTTAGTTATTCCGGGCGTCGAACTTTATATTGCGTTGAGTGTTGTCGTCATGGGGCTGTTACTGTGGCGTAGTGTACAAATTTCTCATCAGTGGGTGACGGTTTTAGTCATGGCATTTGCGGTATTTCATGGCATGGCACACGGTGCGGAGATGCCATTTAATAGTCATGCTCTGGCTTATTTCAGCGGTTTTGTCTTGTCTACTTTTCTGCTCCATCTGAGTGGGATCGCTATCGGGAGTGCCGTGTTACGTTTTTCTGCCAGTGGTCGTTTGGTCAAAGCGCTAGGTGCCGTTGTCGCAATGCTGGGTGGGTCTTTTCTCCTCTCTTAATCAGTGCGCTTTAAGCTTGCTGGTGCCCTTCGTGCTCAAGAGTTCTCAAGGCTGGTTTTGCCATGAATGAACGATATTTTATTTGTGTTTCCGGTGTTGTTCAGGGGGTTGGTTTCCGCCCCTTTGTTTATCAACTCGCTGTTCAGCATCATTTAACCGGATGGGTGATGAATAGCTCTGAAGGCGTCAAAATTGATGTTCAGGGACACAAAGAGGCGCTCGATTTGTTTGTCCGGGCGCTGAGAGAACGCTCGCCCCGGCTTGCCCGGGTTGATGATGTGATTTGTGCTCGACAGCGTTTGGGGCGAATACAAGGCTTTACCATTCACCCGAGTCAACGTGATAAACAGGTTGCGGTCAGTGTTTCTCCGGATCAATCAATTTGTCCCGAGTGTTTATCTGAAATGTATGATCAACACTCCCCTTATTATCACTATCCGTTTATCAACTGTACGCATTGTGGCCCCAGATATTCGATTATTGAGCAACTGCCTTATGACCGGGGCAACACAACAATGAAAGGGTTTGATTTCTGCCCGTCTTGTTTGCAGGCTTATCAAGCGCCGAGCAACCGGCGTTATCATGCCCAGCCGACCAGTTGCCACCATTGCGGGCCGAAGGTTGCTTTGCGTCATGCCCGGGGAACGCTGACCACACAACATGATCAAGTGTTTGAGCAAGCGGCTGAGATACTTAGCCAAGGCGGGGTGATCGCGGTAAAAGGGCTTGGCGGATTTCATCTGGTTTGTGATGCAACATCGTCAGTGAGTGTTAGCAAATTGCGCCAAATGAAATACCGTCAGCGTAAACCTTTTGCGGTGATGGTCGATGGTGTCGCAACCGCGGCGCAATATGTTACCGGAGAGCCCGCCGAATGGCAGGCACTAAAGGCCAGTGCAGCACCGATCGTGCTGATGAACCGGCGGCCTCATCCTGAGCTTGTCCCTGAAGTGGCGTGTGACCGTCCTTACTTGGGCGTAATGCTCCCTTATACCCCGTTACACCATCTGTTGTTTGAACAATATCGTCGCTACCGAAGCGAGCCTGTTCTCGTGATGACCAGTGGGAATCTGTCCGGGATGCCATTAGTAACAGACGGCGATGAAATGCTGCGCTTGTTTGGGGAGGCTTTGGACGCTGTGCTGGATCATGACCGGCCGATTGCCAACCCCTGTGACGATAGCATTGTGCATTACGCTGGTAATACCATACGGGTGCTGAGAATGGCGCGAGGTTACGCACCATTCAGTCATCACAGTGATTATCAGGGCGCCCCGATTGTCGCGATGGGCGCGCAGCAAAAATCGACCATTGCTATGGCGTTATCCGGACAGTCGATGTTGTCTCCTTATATCGGTGATCTGGATGATCTCGACACCCAACAGCGCTATGAAAAGACTATTTCATTGTTTCAACATTTATACCAGTGTGAACCGTCACATTGGGTGTGTGACTATCATCCGGGATATTTTTCGACCCAGTCAGCTCACACGCGATCAGGCGGCATTTTACCGGTGCAGCATCATCACGCCCACATTCTGGCCGTAATGGCGGAATATCAAATCACCGACCCCGTATTAGGGTTTGCATTTGACGGTACCGGCATGGGGGATGATGACACGGTTTGGGGCGGTGAAGTGTTACTGGCTGATACTCAAGGTTATCAGCGTTGTGGCAGTTTAAGACCTTTTCGTTTGATTGGCGGCGAGCGGGCGATTCGTGAACCTGCCCGAATTTTGCTGGCAATGCTGCTGGAATGTTATTCGTTGCAAGAGATTCGCTCGCTGGCACACCCGGCCTTTCAGGGATGGGATGATCATGATTTTTCTAATCTGCATCAGCTGTGGTTGTCCGGTCAACACTCTCCGCTGTGTTCTTCTGTCGGGCGTTTATTTGATGCGTGGGCTTGTTTAGGCGCATTGCTTGATCGTCCTGATTTTGACGGCGAAAGTGGCTTACTGGTGGAATCCGCAGCCATGACTGCCGGGCAAGCAGAGATCCCTTGGGAAATGAACTGGGCAGACGGGACGTCGCTACTGGATTGGAAACCATTATTAATTCGGTGTATTGAATCCCAAATTTGGCTGAGCCAAGCAGCGGTTTCTGACGCATGTCTGGGGTTGATAGCAGCATTAGCCGGGGCGATTCAACAGATGGCCGGTCGTTATCCGTCCCTGCCGGTTATTGTCAGTGGCGGCGTCTTTCAAAATCGATTGTTGATGGATGTCTTGTGGCAGAAACAGGACGAAGCCCAGCCGATATATAGCGGTACGATGATCCCGGTGAATGACAGCGGTATTGCGATGGGGCAGCTTTGGTATGGCATTCACCAACGCTGATTGAGCAGAATTATCCGATGGTGAAGCCTTGTGGCCGAATCTTCGGACAACAGAGAGTAACGAGTGATGTGTTTATGTATTCCCGCAAGTGTTGTCAGTGTCGAACATGAGCAGATGACCGCGGTCGTCGATACGTTAGGTGTCGAGCGAGAAGTTAGTACTCACTTGATATCAGAACCAATTCAGGTCGGTGACCACTTACTGATTCATGTGGGATTTGCGATCAGTAAAATTGATCAGCAAGAAGCCAAGGAGAGCCTGCAAACCTATCGCGACCTGATCAGTCAGGTCGGTTCTGATGAGATGTGGATTGGGTGAAGCGATGAATGACGAAATAAGCGCAACAGATTCGGTCCGGAGTTTGTATCAGGGTTTTCGCGAACCGGCGGTCATTCGTGGTTTGGCTGAACAGATTCGCCAGAAAGCGTGTCACTTGACCGAGCCTCTGTACATGATGGAAGTGTGCGGCGGACACACGCACACCATTATGAAATACGGAATTCAGCAGTTACTTCCGGAGAATTTACATTTTGTCCACGGGCCGGGATGCCCGGTCTGTATCATGCCGAAAGAGCGTATTGATCATGCGATTATACTGGCGCAGACCGAAGGCGTCATTTTGGTCACTTTGGGCGATATGATTCGGGTACCGGGCTCTCGTTTGTCGCTGGCTGAATGCCGGGCTAACGGCGGGTCAGTCGTGCCAATCTATGATCCGATGGATGTACTTGAAATTGCCCGCCAAAATCCGCAGCAAAAGGTGGTCTATTTTGCGATCGGTTTTGAAACCACGACTCCGATGACGGCGGTTTTAGTCCAACAGGCGCGACGTCTACAGTTGAACAATCTTTTTTTTCATATCAATCATGTGCTGGTGCCACCGGCAATGGATGCGGTGATGGCGGACTCAATGACCCGGGTGAATGCATTTCTCGGCCCATCCCATGTCAGCGTGATCACCGGGGCGAAGATTTATCAGCCGATAGTCCGGCATTATCAAATTCCGGTGGTTGTTTCCGGCTTTGAGCCGGTGGATGTATTGGAGTCGGTACATATGCTGGTCGAACTTGCGCTTGATGGTCAGCCTGCTTTGCAGACGCAATATACACGGGCTGTCTCACTTGAGGGGAATACGGTTGCGCAGGCATGTATCGCGGATATTTTTGAAGTCCGGGCAGCATTTAACTGGCGTGGGCTGGGAAATATACCGAACTCCGCCCTGAAGCTCCGGGCACAATATGCAGATCTGGACGCAGAAGTGCTGTTTGAATCGCTGTTACCGCAGGAGCCAGTACCGGATCACAAAGCGTGCCGTTGTGGGGATATTTTACGTGGACTCGCCAGCCCGACGGATTGCAAAGTGTTTGGCAAAGCGTGTCAACCAAGTCGGCCGATGGGCAGTTGTATGGTGAGTTCTGAAGGGGCTTGCAATGCTTATTATCGCTACGCCGGTTTTCATATTGAACCACAGGAGTCTCGCAGATGAAAAAACAGCAAACCGTTCAATTGAGCCATGGCGGTGGTGGCGTCGAGATGAATCACCTCATTCAGCATCTGTTTTGGCAGCGACTGGGGAACGATATTCTCAATCAGGCTGAAGATGCCGCGACCCTGAATATCCCGTCACCATTAGCCATGACAACCGACAGTTTTACCGTCTCTCCCCATTTTTTTGCCGGAGGGAATATCGGTACGCTTGCGGTGGCCGGTACCTGTAATGATTTGGCGATGGTTGCTGCCAAACCGACTTATCTGAGCTGTAGCTTTATTATTGAAGAAGGCACGCTCATCAGCGAATTAGAAACGATTGTCGATGCGATGGCAGCAGAGCTTGCTGTCGGTCAGACCCAGATCGTCTGTGGTGATACCAAAGTTGTGCCCAGAGGTGCGGCAGATAAAGTGTTCATCAATACCACCGGTATTGGTGCGATACAAAAAGCAGATGTCTCGGCGCAGCGGATTATGGCCGGGGACGTGATTTTGGTTTCCCGGGATATCGGTTGCCACGGTGCCTGTATTCTGGCAGCCAGAGAATCATTACGGCTTGCCCATCCGATCATCAGTGACTGCGCTGTACTGTGGCCGGTGGTTGAGGCGTTGTTAGCTGCTTCAATTGATATCCATGCAATGCGCGATGCAACGCGCGGCGGTTTGGCTGCGGTGCTGAATGAGTGGTGCCAGAGTTGTGGTTTACAACTGGCAATTCAGGAAACGCAAATCCCGGTTGATGATGCCGTGCGGGGTATCTGTGAATTATGTGGGTTTGAGCCCTATGATTTAGCTAATGAAGGGACGTTTGTCATTGCGGTTCCAGCAACGCAGGCACAGCATACACTTGAGATTTTGCATCAGTTTAACGCACATGCAGCAGTGATCGGTGAAGCCGTTTCCTTATCACCGGCAAAACCAGTGCTGCACAGCGCTTGGGGAAGCCGGCGTTATCTCGATTTCCCAGCCGGTGAACTGTTACCGCGCATTTGCTAGGAGTCAATTATGCATGAATTATCGCTAAGCCTGAAAACCATTGATCTGGTCGTAGAACATGCACGGCAGCGGCAGGTTAATCGTATCACTGCGGTTACCTTGGGGATTGGGGTGCTTTCTTGCATTGAACCGGATGCGTTATTGACGGGATTGCAGTTTGCCAGCCGCGAGACGTTAGCGGAAGGGGCGCAATTTTTGGTGGAGATGATTCCGGCCACAGCCTGGTGTGAACAATGTCAGAAACCAGTTGAAATCGATACCCATTATACCGGCTGTCCGTTATGTCATTCGTATCAGTTGCGAGTTGAAACCGGAGAAGAATTAAAAATTAAATCGATAGAGGTAGAATCTTATGTGTAGTGTTTGCGGTTGTGGCGAAAGCCATTTGGATGAGCATCATCATGACCATCATGACCATCATGACCATCATGACCATCATGACCATCATGACCATCATGACCATCATGACCATCATGACCATCATGACCATCATGACCATTCCCATCCTCATACACATGCTGAACCGTCAAAAGTACAGCCGATGGTGGTTCATCATCATTACAGCCATCAGGGCGACGTTCATCATCATATCCATTATCATATTCATCAGGACGAAGTCTCTTCACAAATGCAGACGATGCATCAATCTTCTGCAAAGCCTCACACGCATGACTCCCACCATCATCATGACCATGAAGCACCGCATCAGCCAACGGTCACGACTCAAGGCGATCTTCATTATGGTCAGGGAGCGGCTCAAACCCATGTCACAGGGGTATCTCAGCGCCAGTTAATTCATTTGGAACAAGATATTTTGAGCCAGAATGATCGCATCGCTGATGAAAACCGTGCTCATTTTCAGCAACATGGCCAACTGGTGTTAAACCTGATGTCGAGCCCGGGGTCCGGTAAAACGACGCTACTGGTCGAAACATTGAAGCAGTTGCAATCAACCTGTTCATGCGCAGTGATTGAAGGGGATCAACAGACCAGTCAGGATGCCAACCGAATTCGGGCAACCTCTGTTCCCGCGATTCAAGTCAATACCGGCAAGGGCTGCCATCTCGACGCTCAGATGATCCACCGCGCGTATCATCAGCTTGACATGCAAACGTCTGGCATCTTGTTTATTGAAAATGTCGGCAATTTAGTTTGTCCTGCGAGTTTTGATCTGGGAGAGCGGCATAAAGTCACCATTTTATCTGTCACTGAAGGTGAAGATAAGCCATTGAAGTATCCCAATATGTTTGCTGCTTCTCAGTTGATGCTGGTGAATAAAATTGATCTGTTGAACTATGTCGATTTTGATATTGAAGCCTGTATTGCCAATGCTCGTCAGATCAATCCGGATATCCAAGTGATCAAAATCTCAGCGACCACGGGTGAGGGGATGTCAGCCTGGATTGACTGGCTGACGCAACAGCAGAAGCAACTTGTATCTTGATGGTGCGTTGTTGAAGGTCATTTATTGGAGGAATGTCTCAAATTTGCGTTGAACCCGATGAATGGATCTCAGTTTGATAAAAACCGTCATAACAACAGATATCTTGATGAAATGGAGGAACTTATCTGAGAACAGGAAAGAACAGGCGGAATAAAATCTAGCTTGGACGTAGAAAGTGGATGAAGGTGTTCTTTTGGATACTTCGGTTCAGGTATATATTGTCTTCCATAGGGTAGTCAATATTTCCTGTTATTTTTGATTGTGTTATACGATTTGCCGCCGCATGACACGATTTCGTTGTATCCTGAATGAAAGATCATTCAATTTTTCAATGAATATAAAAGGATTTGATATTCATGAGATATACGCCAACGCTCAAGCTCAGCACCCGACTGGTTGCGGTGGTCACGATGATTGTGACCGGAGCGATTTTTATTTTATTTATTGGCGGAACCCTTTCTTTCCAACGCTTAGGACAGGAATATCTCAATCATTACCTACATGGTGTGGTTGAAGTCATTGATAAAGAACTGGAAGAGCCTGACGCGGCCTATTCTATGCAGCGTTGGGTTCCCAAGTTACTTCATGCCAGTAATATTGTTGAAATGACGCTCACATCCAAAGCCGGTGTGGTATATCGATTTAAAGATACGACCTCTTCGGTTGAGGAGAGCCGCTTGTATCATGCTGCTTTTGAGCTGAAACGTAATCAAGATTACACCTTACATTTTAAGGCGGTTCCGCCTTATATTGGTTTTACCTACTCTTTCAGCGCCATGTGGTCAACTACCTTTGCTGTCATTTTGATTGTGGTGTGTCTGCTGCGAGGTGTGAAATGGTTACGGGCTCAGTTACTTGGTTCTGAGTTGCTTGAAGAACGCGGCAGGATGATTCTGGCGGGACAGGTCGAGCGCTATGCAAAGGGTGATGAAAGAGAATGGCCTTACACAGCAAGTGAAGCGCTTGATCGACTGATTGAAGAACTGAAAGATGCCCGGCAGGAACGAAGCCGTTTTGATACATTTATCCGCACGCAGACATTTCTGGATCAATTGACTGGGGCTGCCAACCGGGTGTTATTTGATAGTAAACTGGAAGCGGCTTTACTTGAAAATGATGCACGTGGCGGTGTCTTAATGTTACAGCTCGAAGAGCTGGACGGGCGGGATAAATCAGAATTTGATCATTTGGTTGTTCAGGTCGGCGAATGTATTTCGAATGTTATCCAGCGTTATCCGGATGCAATTCTGTCGCGTTATTATGACACCGTTTTCTCGGTGTTGATCCCTCATCAAAATTCAAAGGAAGTGGCTCAGGTTGCTGTTCAATGTTTGAAAGGGATTGAGCGGTTGAGCCCGCCACTGCCATTGGATCAGAGTAACTGGTGTCATATCGGCATCACGATGTACAGCGAAGGTGAACAGTGGGGGAGAATTATTGATGAAGTGGAGACCGCATTAAAAAGTGCACAACTGGAAGGGGGCAACGCATGGAGCCGTTTTAACAAGGTTAAATCGGTTGATGATGAGAGAGGCAATGTCCGCTGGCGCAGTTTGTTTGAACATAACCTGACCGAAGATAAAATATGTTTGTTCAAACAGGACTGTTATATTGTTTCCCCTCAGAAGCAGCTTTCAGTTGCCCATAAAGAACTGTTTGTCAGAATTCCCGAACCGGGGCAGGGATTTATGAAAACATCCCGGTTTATCTCTGCAATTGTGGCCGTCGGATATGAGATGGTGCTGGATCGTGTGACCTGTCATCGTGTGGTTCAGTTTCTCCGGGAGGAAGACAGTGCCTGCGACATGTACTCGATTAATTTATATGTCACCTCATTTGCGCAGCGTGCTCATTTTATCTGGTTCAGGAATTTGCTGATGCAACTGCCCCGGGCCTATCGTCAGCGGCTCTGTTTCGAGTTTACCGAAAGCCATTTAGTCAAACATCTTGATTATATGCGGCCAGTGTTAAAAATGATCGAGGCGTTCAGTTGTCAGACTGTGGTTGGACAAGTCGGCCGAACGATTGTCAGTACTCATTACGTCAAAGAATTCAAAATTGACTATCTGAAACTTCACCGTAGTCTGGTAAAAGGAATTGAACGGCGTTCCGAGAACCAATTATTTGTACGGAGTATGGTTGGAGTCTGCCGGGGAGCAGATACTCAGGTTATCGCTGTTGGTGTTGAATCTGACAATGAATGGAAAATACTTCAGTCTTTGGGTGTCAGTGGCGTTCAGGGACGGTTATTTGATATCGAATCTCAATGGATTCCTAAACCCCGGGTAACCAATATTAAACCGGGGAAACGCAAACGCTGGAAAACGAAACACACACAACGCTGACAGAATAGGTTAAGATTCGGTGCTATTTCAGGCTGAATCTTTGCCCTGAGTAAGAAATCTGTTAGAAATTGCGTGTTTCTGTCCATGTTTCGGTGTCAATATCTTGCTGTGACAGCAAGGCATTGGTACATTTAACGGAATTTTAATCTTCAATTTTCTTGCAGGATGAACGAAGAATATGTTTAAGAAACTTCGTGGCATGTTTTCAAACGACTTATCGATTGATTTAGGGACTGCCAACACGCTTATATACGTGAAAGGACAAGGTATTGTTCTTGACGAGCCTTCAGTTGTAGCAATTCGCCAAGATAAAGGGCGTGGTGGTCGTAGTGTCGCTGCTGTCGGACATGCGGCGAAACAGATGCTGGGACGAACTCCGGGGAATATTTCAGCAATCCGCCCCATGAAAGATGGTGTGATTGCTGACTTCTATGTCACTGAGAAAATGTTGCAGACTTTTATCAAACAAGTCCATGACAATAGTTTTCTTAAACCGAGCCCCCGAGTGTTGATTTGTGTGCCTTGTGGTTCGACTCAGGTTGAACGGCGTGCGATCAAAGAATCGGCAGAAGGTGCGGGTGCGCGTGAAGTCTATTTGATTGATGAACCAATGGCAGCAGCCATCGGTGCGGGGCTTCGTGTTTCAGAGCCGACCGGTTCAATGGTGGTTGATATCGGTGGCGGTACAACGGAAGTCGCAGTCATTTCTCTTAATGGTGTCGTGTATTCGTCTTCGGTTCGCATTGGTGGTGACCGCTTTGATGAAGCGATTATCAATTATGTCCGCCGTAACTACGGTAGTTTGATCGGTGAGGCAACCGCAGAAAAGATTAAACATGAAATCGGGACGGCTTATCCGGGCGATGATGTCCGTGAAATCGAAGTTCGTGGTCGGAACTTAGCTGAAGGTGTACCGCGCAGTTTCACGCTCAATTCGAATGAAATTCTGGAAGCGCTTCAGGAGCCGCTCACCGGTATCGTCTCTGCTGTGATGATTGCATTAGAGCAATGTCCTCCGGAACTGGCATCTGATATTTCTGAAAACGGGATGGTGCTGACCGGTGGTGGTGCACTGCTGAAAGATCTTGATCGTCTGCTGACGGAAGAAACGGGAATCCCTGTTGTGGTTGCCGATGATCCACTGACCTGTGTCGCCCGCGGTGGTGGTAAAGCGCTAGAAATGATCGACATGCATGGCGGTGATTTATTTAGTGAAGAGTAGTGCCATCTTTGTGTCATTGTTTGAGATGAAGAGACGCTGCAAAACGGGATTGTCATCATGAAGCCAATTTTTGGGCGAGGTCCATCTCTTTCGCTACGTCTTTTTTTTGCCGTTGTACTATCAGCCAGTCTCATGCTGGCTGATAGTCGTTTAAATACTTTTTCTCACGTACGTTACTTTCTCAATAGTTTCGTTGCGCCTATTCAGTATGCAGCAGACTTGCCTCGGGTTTTATTTGACGGTTTATACGAACGGATGCAGAGTCACAAGACGTTATTGGAGTCCAATCAACGGCTGAAACAAGAAGTGTTGACGCTCAGAAGTGATTTAATTTTGTTCAATCAGTATAAAGAAGAAAACCAGCGCCTGAGAAAATTGCTGGGCTCTTCTTTTGTTCGGGATGAGCGAAAGATGGTCACGGAAGTGATGGCGGTCGATACCTCACCATATACCCACCAAGTTGTGATTGATAAAGGCCGGACCGATGGCGTCTATGAAGGCCAGCCTGTCATTAATGAAAAAGGGATCGTCGGTCAGGTGACGTTTGTGGCTGCTCATAATAGCCGGGTGTTACTGCTGATTGATGCCAATAGTGCGATTCCTGTTCAGGATTTACGCAATGATATTCGAGTGATTGCTTCCGGGAATGGCCAGTCGGAATATATTCAACTGGAGCATATTCCGAGTAGTACCGATATCGAAGAAGGGGATTTGCTGGCCTCTTCAGGGTTGGGAGGCATTTACCCGGAGGGTTATCCTGTCGCCAGAGTATCCAAAGTAGATAAAGACACACGTCGTGAGTTTGCTGTGATTGAAGCAACCCCGGTCGTTGACTTCGATCGCTTACGTTATTTGTTGTTAGTCTGGCCGAATGAGGATCGACAGCAGAAAGCCCGCCAGTCTTTAACGGATACCTTGGATAAGGAGGCGCAGCGTGGCCAATAAAGTCCTGAAAGGACATGTTGTGATCTGGATATCCTTCTTTTGTGCGCTGGTTTTACAGACGATCCCGTGGCCGGGGGCGCTTGAATTATTGCGCCCCTCATGGATTTTACTGATTCTCTGCTACTGGGTACTTGCGTTGCCGCACCGTGTGAATGTCGGTACAGCGTTGGTTCTTGGGCTACTCTGGGACTTGATTCTCGGATCGACTCTGGGGATCCGTGGCATGATGTTGTCTATTATTGTGTATATTGTCGCGATGAATTTTTTGATTCTGCGAAATATGGCGTTGTGGCAGCAGGCAATCGTGATTGGGTTACTGACCATTGCGCTTGATGTGATGGTACTGGGCGGAGAGTTTTTATTCAGGCCGGTCGAGTTCAATGCGCTGTCTCTATGGGGCGGAATCATTAGCTGTATTTTATGGCCGTGGCTTTTCCTGCTGCTGAGACGTGTGAGACGCTACTGGAATATCCGATGAACAACCGGACTCTTTATCTTGCTTCAGCTTCCCCGAGACGAAAAGAGCTCCTGACGCAGTTAGGTTACTCGTTCAATATTATTTTACCTGAGGTTGCAGAAGAGCATCAGGCGCATGAATCAGCGCAAGCCTATGTGTCGAGATTATCCCGGGAAAAAGCAATCGCGGGTTTGCACATGGTGACCTCTGAGGACGCCGTTGTGTTAGGAGCTGATACAATCGTCGTGGTTGATCAGCATATTCTCGAAAAACCGCAATGTTTTACACATGCCCGGCAGATGCTCTCGCAGCTTTCAGGACGAAACCATCAGGTCATGACCGCCGTGACGGTCACCGATGCCCGACAAACACACACGATAGTGGTAACCACGGATGTATGGTTTAAACCGTTGTCAGATAATGAAATAGAACGCTATTGGCAATCGGGTGAACCGTGTGATAAAGCTGGCAGTTATGGAATTCAGGGATTGGGTGGAAAATTTGTAACTCGGATTGAAGGTAGTTATTTTGCCGTTGTCGGACTACCGTTATTTGAAACTGACCAGCTCTTGCATAAGTTTTTATAAAATCAAATTGAGGTGCGCTCATGAGTGCAGAGTTGTTGTTGAATGTAACGCCGAGTGAGAGTCGCGTGGCGATGATAGAGGGTGGCGTCCTGCAGGAAATTCATATCGAACGGGATGCAAAACGCGGTATCGTCGGAAATATTTATAAAGGAAAAGTGAGCCGGGTGTTGCCCGGAATGCAGGCTGCATTTGTTGATATCGGTCTGGATAAGGCTGCTTTTCTTCATGCCTCTGATATTGTTCCCCATACAGAATGTGTGGCGGAAAATGAGAAACAACAGTTTCAGGTTCGTGATATTTCAGAACTTGTCCGTCAGGGACAAGATATTGTGGTGCAAGTTGTCAAAGATCCGCTCGGTACCAAAGGAGCCCGTCTGACAACGGATATCACTCTGCCTTCCCGTTATTTGGTCTTTATGCCCGGAGCCAGCCATGTCGGTGTTTCCCAACGGATTGAAAGTGAATGTGAAAGAGAGCGTCTCAAGAATATTGTCGCAAACTACTGTGATGAGCTGGGCGGTTTTATTATCCGCACCGCCGCAGAAGGTGCTGATGAGAAAGAACTCTCCCAGGATGCTGCTTTTCTCAAGCGCTTGTGGAGCAAGATCATGGAGCGGCGGGCAAAGTATAAAACGCGAACCACCCTCTATGGTGAACTGGGACTGTCACAGCGTATTCTCAGAGATTTCGTCGGAACGGATTTAACTAAAATTCTGGTAGATTCTCGTCTGGAGTTTGAAAACCTTAAAGAATTTACTTCTGAATATGTGCCGGAACTGACCGAGAAATTGTTTTTGTATGAAGGCGATAAACCCATTTTTGATATGTATGATACAGAGAATGAAATTCAGCGTTCTCTGGAGCGTAAGGTTGAGCTGAAATCCGGTGGTTATCTGATTATCGACCAAACGGAAGCCATGACCACGATTGATATCAATACCGGAGCGTTTGTCGGTCGTCGTAATCTGGAAGAGACCATTTTCAACACCAATATTGAAGCCACCCAAGCGATCGCCCGGCAACTTCGGCTGCGCAATCTCGGTGGCATTATTATTATCGATTTTATTGATATGGCCTCCGAAGAACACCGAACCCGAGTGTTGGCTTCCTTAGAAACGGCCTTGAGTAAGGATCGGGTCAAAACCAACATTAATGGCTTTACGCATTTGGGGTTGGTTGAGATGACACGCAAGAGAACGCGGGAAAGTATTGAACATGTGCTGTGTTCCACTTGTCCAACCTGTGAAGGGCGTGGACAAGTCAAAACCGTTGAAACCGTTTGTTTTGAGATCTTGCGTGAAATTACCCGGGTGAACCGGGCTTATGATGCAGATAAGTTCGTCGTTTATGCTTCGCCGGCCGTTGCTGATTCTTTACAGGGTGATGAATCTCATGCGTTGGCAGAACTTGAGGTCTTTATTGGCAAGCAAGTGCGGATTCAAGCGGAACATTTGTATGTCCAAGAACAGTTTGATGTTGTCATGATGTGACTTAACTGAGTAGGGTATTGTGCGTTTTATAGTTTCTCGTTTTGTACGGACATTACTATGGCTGTTATTAAGCCTGTTGGTTCTGCTTGCGATTCTGATTTCAGCTTTGAGAGTTGCTTTACCTCATATGAATCAGTATCAAGTACCAATGACCGAATGGATGAACCTGCAGGCTGAAATTCAGTTTTCTGTGAAGAACATAGAGGGGTTTTGGCGTAATCGGCATCCTTCTATTTCTTTAGAAGGCTTTCAAGCTCATTTACCTGACACATCGGATATTCATTTTACGGCTGACCGGGTTGATCTTGAATTTGATTTATTTAAATCCCTGCTGCAATGGCAGCCAGTGATTGCCAATTTAGTCATTTATCAGTCAAAGCTGGATGTCAGTTCGGTTGATCTGTTTCAACAGCAGTCGCCCAATGACAAGGATGAGCAGAAAAAAGTACAGCTTGAAACCATTCGTCATCTGGACAATATTTTTCTGCGTCAGCTCGATGATTTCTCGGTGCTGGACTCGGCTGTTCGTTATCGTTCCGTCTCTGGTGATATCCGGCAGTTGGAGATTTCCAGGCTAAAATGGCAGAACAATGGACACCGTCATCAGGCGCAAGGCGTGGTAAGTGTTACCAATACCGGTATTAACTCGCTTTCTGTTCGTGCAGACTTTGAAGATTTTGATTCATTTCATGATATTTCCGGTCAGTTTTATGTAAGTTCAGACAATATTAGTGTCGGCCCGTGGTTGTCTCAGTACCTGAAAAAAGAAACCGGTATTCATAGCGGTCAGGTCAGTTTTAATGGCTGGTTGACGCTCGAACACAATACGCCGAAAGATGGCTATGTGCAGGTTCTCCCTTCCGATCTGTTCTGGGCGGATTTATCCAATAAAGACGCAACGACAAGGACAAGTAAGCAGCACCGTTTACATATGCAGGAAGGGGTATTCCGGCTGATTCCGAAACAAGACGGCATGGTGATTCAGGCGCAGTCTGTCGTCTTACAAACGGATGAGATTCAGTGGCCGGAACTCAACTTTTTAATGAAATGGCAGCCGGATCACTGGCTGATGAATATCGGTGAGATCAATATTGGCTCGCTCGTGCCGATGATTAAACGCATACCTTTGTCCAAGCAATTGCAAGGGATGTTGGCACAACTGAAACCGCAAGGCACACTGCATGATATTCGCTTAGCCGGTAATATGCAGGGGATCCGCCAATATTCAGCACAACTTTCCGAGGGCGCGATTCAGCAGTGGTACTTGTTGCCGGAAGTACATCACTTACAGGCAAGTATCCGTGGCAATACCGATAAGGCTGTCATTCGGGCCAGTCTCGATGATGACACACTGCCTTACGGTGATGTGTTTCAGGCACCGCTGATTATCCAGAAAGGGCAGGTTAATTTAGTCTGGCAGTCTACTGCTGACGGTTGGTCATTATGGTCAGACAAGGTTGCCGTACGCACCCCTGATTTACAGACCGTCGGTCAATTTAAACTGGATTTTTTCCATGATCAAAGCCCGTTACTGTCACTGTATACCGAAGTCGATCTGTTTCAGGCTGGTGAAACATGGCGTTATTTACCGGTACGTGCACTTGGTGATGAATTGACCGATTATCTGTCGACTGCGATTCAGGGCGGAGAGGTCAAGACAGCGAAGATACTGTGGTACGGGCATCTGAACGATTTTCCTTATCAGCACAATGACGGTATTTTTCAGGCTTGGGTCGGGTTAAAAAATGCCCGGTTCAGTTATGATACCGCATGGCCACCTTTAACCGATTTGCAGGTGAATCTGCTGTTTCAGAATGAATCCATGTATCTGGATTCGAGGCAGGCACATCTGATGGATGTCAACGCGCTACGCATAACCGGACGGATTCCGGCTTTAATCAATTCGGGACATATTGAAATTGAAGCAAGAGCGGAAGCTCAGGGGAATGCATTACGTGATTTCATGACATCGACCCCGTTGGTCAATTCCGTCGGTGCCGCATTAACCACCGTACAGGTGAACGGCAAGATTCAATCTGAGTTTCAGCTCAACATTCCCTTTGAAAGTGGTCAAGAGCCGAGGGCATGGGGATGGGCAGATTTAAAGAACAATCAAGTTGATATTCAGTCTCCCTCACTGGATTTACGCAAAGTTTCCGGCCGGATTCGTTTTGATAATGATGTGGTTACAGCTTCAGCCTTACAGGGGGAAATGCTGGGCCAACCTGTGTCATGGGATTTTCAGGGTGAAAGCAGCAGCAAAGGATACAACGTCCATATTGATACGGTGGGCGATTGGGAAGTGACGCCTCTGGCATCTTATGTCGGTCAAAAATGGGTTAAACCGCTTTCCGGCCATGCACCGTGGGAAATGGGCGTTGATATTCAGCTCAATGATATCGGTTTCTCTTATCAGGCAAACCTGAACACCGATTTGCAAGCGATTGCCAGTCAGTATCCTTATCCGTTAAATAAAAAGAGTCAGGAACCAGGGAAAGCCGTATTACAAATTTCCGGCAATCAGGAAACGATCAGTGCCCGGATTCAGGTGCCTCATGCCAAGTATCAGACGGAAATCGACGTGACACAATCCGAGCCGGTGCTTACGGCAACCAATCTGATTTTAGGCAATGGCAGCTTTAAAGTCAGCCCGATTGTCGGCCATTCAGCTACAATTCGCTTGAATCACTTCGATCTCGATCAGTGGATTGAACTGCTGACCACAGAAGAGGCACCTTCAGGTGCACCGAAAAGCAGTGCCAGTCAAGCTGCCGCAATGCCACCGCTCCCGATACCGGATCATATTGAAATACAGGTGAAAGATCTGATATTGGCGACACTGGAATGGCATGATGTGGATTTTCTGGCCCGTCACAAAAGTTTTGGCTGGCGGATGAATGTCCAGAGTCAAGAAGTTCAGGGGAAAGCCAATTATATTGCTCCCTATGATTTAAGTGTCGCGTTGGATCAACTGCATCTGTATATCCCTGCGTTAGAAAACCGGAAAGAGCACGATTCGTTGTTTATTGATGAATCTCGACAGAACGAGCGCAGTATTACCAATTTTGATCGTCAGTTTCATCAGTTGATGCCAAACCTGACACTAGTGATCCAAGACTTCTGGTTTCAGGGGTATAAAGTCGGTCGGTTGAATATGGATTTCCAGCGGCAAGGAAAAGTGCTGTCGTGGAAGAATATTGATATCGTCAGCGGGAGTAATGAAATTCATGCCAATGGTCAGTGGACACTGGATGGGAAACAGTCCCATACTGTGCTAAGTATGGATTTGAAAGGCGATAATAATAGTGATCTGATGGAGCGTTTTGGGATCACGTCTGGGATCCAGAATGCACCGTTCTCGATCAAGACGCAGATGGCATGGGATGGCGCGCCATGGGCCGCACAGGTCGATACACTCAAAGGATCGGTCAGTTCAAAACTTGGTAAAGGCAGCATCTCCGATGTCAGTGGTGCGGCACGTTTTCTGGGGTTATTCAGTTTAGATTCCATTATTCGTAAGATGCAGCTCGATTTCAGTGATGTATTTGATCAGGGAATGGCGTTTGACTCCATTGAAGGGAGCGGAGAAATCTCACAGGGTGTGTTCGTGACCAATAATATTGAGATGGATGCACTGGCTGGCAATATGACCATTAAAGGGATGGTTGACCTGAACGCGAATACCATTGATGCTGAAGTAAATTTTGTGCCGGATATGACTTCGGGGATCCCTGTCCTCAGTGCGTTCGCCGTTAACCCGGTAACAGCACTTTATGTGTTGGCAATCACGACGGTGATCTCCCCGGTGGTTGAGGTATTTACCGAGGTCAACTATGAAGTGAAAGGGCCGATTGATAAACCTGTGGTGAAAGAGATCTCCCGGAGTAAAGGTGAATTCAAACTACCGGAAAAATTACGCGAAGAAGCACAGCAACACAAACAAGGAGCGACCCAATGAGCCGAGTCGGTTTAATTCAAATGACATCCGGGCCCGATCCTGAGCACAATCTCCGCTGGATTGAAGCACAGGTGGAAGCTTTATCTGCTCAGGGCGCAGAGTGGATTGTCACACCGGAAAATGCCATCGTCTTCGGTAACAAAGAGGATTATCATCGTCATGCCGAAGTTTTGGGTACCGGCCCTTTGCAGGATGCTTTTGGCCGGATTGCAAAAGCGTTTTCAGTCTGGCTTGTCATCGGTAGTTTCCCGGTGAGAACGCCGCAGGGCGTGACAACCACTTTGCTGGTTTATTCCTCCGACGGTCAGCTCGTCACATCTTATGATAAGCTGCATATGTTTGACGTTGATGTCGCCGATGGACACCGACATTATCGCGAGTCGGATATCTTTCTTGCCGGCTCGGCAGTCCGGATGGCGTCAACACCATTTGGTGAGTTGGGGCTTTCGATTTGTTATGATGTGCGTTTCCCCCATCTTTACTCCATGTTACGCCAGCAAGGTGCCCAGATTATCTTAGTGCCGGCCGCGTTTACCGCGGTGACCGGACGTGCTCACTGGGAAACGCTCCTGAGAGCCCGAGCGATTGAAACTCAGTGTTGGGTGGTTGCTGTCAATCAGGGCGGTGTTCATGAAGGTGGTCGTGAAACGTGGGGACATTCGATGGTTATCAATCCTTGGGGAGAGATTGTGGCTGGTCTTGCGCAAACCGCAGCGACATTAGTCACCGATATTGATCTGGATGTATTAGATCAGGTGAGATCTTCAATGCCGGTCCAATCTCATACAAGATTTACCAATCAGTTTTTGGAACAGAAGAGCGAATTATGACAATTGAACATATAGAAAAAGCACTGCTTCATCCGACCGGGCTTTCTGAACAATTCATTGAGCAAACGTTGTCGAATATGATGGCCCGGCAGATCGATTATGCGGATCTGTATTTTCAGTCCAGTTGGCATGAATCGCTGGTTCTGGAAGATGGGTTGATTAAAGACGGCTCTTTCAATATTGACCGGGGCGTTGGCGTCCGGGCGGTCAGTGGTGAAAAAACCGGGTTTGCTTATTCGGATCAGTTGACAGAAGATGCTTTGCAACAGAGTGCGACAGCAGCAAGAGGGATCGCGCAACAAGGCCAGACAGGACAGCAACGGGTTCGGCCGTTTTCCCGTAGAAATACCCAAGATTACTATGGTATGGATAATCCGCTTGATAGCTGGCAAAAGCAACAGAAGACTGAGTTGCTGAAAGCGTTGGATGCGTATATCCGTACCAAAGAACCGTTGATACAGGAAGTGTCGATCAGCCTGAGCGCTGTCTATGAGCAAATTTTGATTGCAGCCACTGACGGTACATATGCCGGTGATACCCGCCCGTTAGTCAGACTGTCGATTAGTGTGCTGGCTCAAAAAGGTGATCGTCGCGAAAGAGGCAGTGCCGGAGGCGGTGGCCGGGTCGGTTATGACTATTTTCTGACTGAGCGTGACGGTATGGCCGTCGCCTATGAATTTGCTGATGAAGCGATTCGACAAGCATTAGTCAATTTAGAAGCCATTGCAGCACCGGCGGGAACGATGCCGGTGGTACTCGGGGCTGGCTGGCCGGGCGTGTTATTACATGAAGCAGTCGGTCATGGGCTTGAAGGGGACTTCAATCGTAAAGGCTCGTCAGTATTTTCCGGTAAAATCGGGCAGAAGGTTACCTCGGATCTTTGCACTATCGTTGATGACGGCACATTAAAAGATCGCCGCGGATCATTGAATATTGATGATGAAGGGGTTCAGGGTCAGTATAATGTCTTGATCGAAAATGGCGTGCTGAAAGGCTATATGCAAGATAAGCTCAATGCTCGCCTGATGGGGATGGCACCGACCGGTAATGGTCGCCGGGAATCTTACGCGCATCTGCCGATGCCAAGAATGACCAATACTTATATGCTTCCCGGCCAACATACACCGGAAGAAATTATTTCAACGGTTAAGAAAGGCGTGTATGCCCCGAACTTTGGTGGTGGTCAGGTGGATATTACCTCCGGAAAGTTTGTGTTTTCGGCATCTGAAGCCTATTTGATCGAAAACGGCAAAATCACACGCCCCATCAAAGGGGCAACATTGATCGGTTCCGGGATTGAAGCGATGCAACAAGTCTCGATGGTCGGGAATGATTTACAAATTGATAAAGGGGTTGGCGTGTGTGGTAAATCCGGACAAAGTTTACCTGTCGGTGTCGGGCAACCAACCTTAAAACTCGATGCAATTACTGTTGGTGGGACGGATTAATCATCAATATTTTTCAATATCAAGCTGGAGTATGAACATGTCCCATGAAGACGATTATGTTTCTGTTGAGTCGTTGATCGAATTACAGAAAGAAGATACCCGAGAAATTATTGCGGCACTCCTCGAAGATGGCAGTGACCCTGAAGCGCTGTATGAGATAGAACACCACCTGTTTGCAGAGACATTTGAGCAGCTTGAAAAAGCCGCTGTTGAAGCGTTTAAAATGGGCTTTGAGGTGTTGGAAGCCGAAGAAGTTGAAGACGAAGCTGACGGGCAAATGCTGTTTTGTTGCGATGCAACCATGCAGTCAGCCCTGAATGCTGAAGCCATTGATGAGCAGGCTGAAAAATTAATCCATCTGGCGGAGAAATTCGACATTATCTATGATGGTTGGGGGACGTATTACGAAGGGGAAGATGCCCTTTATCCTGACGATGATGAAGATGATGACGAATAAGAAAGACCAATAAGAATAGAAAGCCAGCGAGTGATCGCTGGTTTTTCCAGCGTTAGGTCATGGTTCATGTAGATCGCTACACTTCACATGACCTGCCTTGACTAAATGCACGACAAATTGCTGCAAAAACCATCACGAAAGAACAACAGCCCCTAGTGATTTCATATTACTCAAAAGTGAGAATCTTACAGGTTGGCAATGGACACCTTTTCCGATTTTTTCCTTTTAATCAGAAAATGATGAATCATCGTCTGGTTTCGCAGAAACTTTCAATGAAGAACCTTGCTGTAAAGCAAGGTTTTTTTGTGGTCTGGTTTGGCTATTCAAAGAAGGCCTTGAGGTATTTGCGGATCGCACATCTGCGAATGCTAAATTGATCATTTATGCTCAAGCGGGGAGGTCAGACTCGATTTTGGTTTGAGTTTTTTTGAACAAAACCAGATTCCAACCCCAATGAGCAACGCACTGACAATATGGTAACTCTTTAATTGAACGTCCAGAAAAACGATACTGAATACACCGCCTGATAAAGGGATGATATGCGTGTAGATTTCTCCTCTTGTCGCGCCGATCTCTCCGATACCTTTGTTCCAAAAGACATAAGATAACCAAGACGGAAAGAGTACTAAATACAGCAGACCAGCCAGAAAACTACCATGAGTATAGGCTGATAGACTGATAGGAGATTGAGTCGTGGTGTAGTACCAGACAATTGGTACTAAGATGACTGCGCCTGTAAAAGAGCTGACAGTGACGAAAGCATTACTGGGGATCGTTTTGTCTTTTAGCCGTAAGAAAGAACAATAAAATGCCCAGCTTAAGGCCGACCCCATAGCCCATAGATCACCGGTATTGATATGGTGGAAGACTCGAGTATCGCTCACATTGCCTTTCATCACTAAAAAGAAAACACCAAACGTACTCAAAATAACACCCAGAATATTATTCAATGTAATTTTATCTCTGAATATGACGCCATTGATAATTAACACAATCCCCGGTGTCGCTGACATATATATTGCAGCATTCAATGATGTAGTGGTTTGTAGTCCGATATAGAGTGTTAGCGGAAACAGAACCTGCCCAAAAACAGAAAGAAATATTATTGCAATAAAACAGTTTCTTATCTTGTTTAAATTGTTTTTAACTTGGTTGAAATACAAAAAATCCAAGTAATATCGCAGTGAGTAACCATCGTGCTTCAGTCATAACAATCGGGTCTGCTTGGGCAACGAGTATATGACCAACAACATAATTACCACCCCAAAACATGGCAGCAAGGATTAATAAAAAATATGGCATTACAATATCCATTTAAATAATTATTAATATACAACAGGGGACAGTTGTGTATTGGTGACTATCGTCACATCGTGCTTTCTATTTTCCGGCTATTCAAAACATGTTTTGGGGCACTCGCGGATCGCTACATCTGCTGACATGTATTTATTTTTGCTTATTTTTTCCCCGACTTGGGTCCAGCCATATAGCGCAATTCCCGGGTGTTCCAGATTCTTTTCAATTTGATAGAGTTTGAATTTGAAGAGCTGTTTTAAATGGGGCGAGTCTCCGGATTTAATTGCAACCACCAGATAGACCTGCTTTGATGTTTTGATAAAACCGAAACTCCTCACCAACACATTGGAAACCGAGACATTGATACCAAAGAGTGTGAACCGGTCACCTGCCGGTGTCGGTACAATCGAGTAGGTTGCATCGTTATTCTTGATATAAACCGAGAGGGTCGGATCCGGATGAGATGTGTTGTTATCAAACCTTGCATAAAAAACAGCATCAGCAATGCCATCTGAGTTTAAATCTATCTGGTTCAAGCCACTATTTAATTCGAAAAAGCTAGCCGCAGGATAAGCATAAAAAGGGTGCAGGAGCAGTACGACCAAGTACAGATACCTCATTTGTGAACCGCCTCTTTTTTCGTCACCAAATGAGCACGGTTGACGATGTAGGTATATAGGTTAGGAATAGCTAAGCCCGCAAATGAGATGATAATACCGATGATCTGGTATTGATCAGGGATGAAACCGGTAAACATAGCGAAGATAGTGGCAAAAACCGGGATTAAATTAAAGAATAACGAGGACTCTGTCGGTCCGATTTTTCTCACGGAGTGAACCCACAAGAGGTGAGGAATGCAGGTTGTAAATATCGCCATATATAGAATGAGCCCCCAAGCCTGAGTGTTTATTTCTGTCAATACGCGGAACAAGTTCAAATGAGATGAGCTCAGCAAGACAATACAAATTGAGCCAAAAAACATCACCACGAATGTTAACTGAAGTGGCTCGATTTGAGATCTGATTTTTGTGGAAAAAATGGTATAGATGCTCCAAGAAAGTGTGCCGACAAAAATGATTAAATCGCCTTTAATCATCAGCCAGCTATGATCCAATGGTGAACCAATCACCAGAAAAACCCCAAGCATACAGAGTAAAAGAGCGATGACGTGAGAGAGATTGACTCGCTCTATGTGAAAGCGACTGGCGATAAATAAGGTCATCAATGGTGAAAGAGACACAATAAGCGACGCATGGATAGGTGATGTGTCGTTAAGCCCATAAAAAAGCCCCAGATTAAACCCTGCAATTCCGAGTATCCCAAGGAAAAAGAGAAACATATAGTTTCTCAATGACAGTGGTGTGGCCGATTGCCGTCTGAAAAGGCAGATCCCGCCAAGAATCATCGTACTCAGCACAAAGCGAATCGAGAGTAGCGCTAATGTGTCCACCTGCTGTAGTGCGATTTTTATCACCACAAAATTGCTTCCCCATAGGATGACAGCAATCAGTACGCCAATATAATATTTGTAGGCATGATTCAAAATAGATTTCTCATCGTGTTTGTTGTGGGAATATTTAAGGCTGGGAGGCATATCTCACTAACCGGAACCCTAAGTCAGGTCTTTTATGATGACGGGAATGGATATCGCAGTTTGCCAGTGAGTTGTCGCTGATAATAAAGCTCCCCCCACAGTAGTAGTAAAGGACGTTATTGCCATCCAGATTAAAGACTTCACCTGTCCATTCTGCAACATTACCGGACATATCAAACAGATTGAGTTCATTGGGTTGTTTCTGTCCGACAATATAGGGAATTTCTTGTTGTGATAAATCATCCGTTGGAAACCACCCGACCGTATCTGGTTGATCTGAGCCCGCAAACAGTGTGCCATATGTCTGGTTTTTTAATGCTTCTTGCCCCCCGCGAGCTGCAATTTGCCACTCAAAAATACTGGGAAGTCGATAGCCGGATGCTGACTCATTCACAGACACAGTGCCATCTTTAGGGCGTTCAAAAATGGGATTGCCGGACTTATCTAAATAATAGGGAGACAGATTGAAGTAACGGCTGATCATATTTGAAAAAATTATGGCATCCCACCATGATACACTTGCGACAGCGATGTTTGCCTCTGCTTTATTTGTATGTTTAACGATATCCCCTTCAACCAATTTATTCTGTATTGCCCAATTTGTGATTTGTTCAAATAGTGAACGTGTTACTTCTGTCTGCATTATATAGAAAGATTTTACAGATACATTCGTATGTTCTTCATATGGCTGTCGGCCAAAAACATCACCAACATAATAATCACCGGATTGTACCAGTGACTCATTTAATTTAAGTTGTTTGTCCGTTGATGAAAATGCTGGGGGATTAATAAAAAAAACACATAGAAATAATAAGTAACGCATCAATTAATAACCTCTATTTCAATTGGGGTTAGGGGGGTTGAACAGCAAGCTAAAATATAGCTGTCTTTTATTTCTGTTCGAGAGATTCCCCCTGAATGGTCCATATTAACTTGCCCTTTCTTTAATAACACTTTACAACGGCCACAGAAACCGGCTCGGCAATTGTAGTGTAAATCAATGCCAAATTTCAATGCGGTGTCTAATATGGAGGTTTCTTTATCAAGTGGAAACTCAATTATTTCTTTGTTGATGATACATTTGTTAATTTTCATTGTTATCTCTTGTCATCTAATTGGTTTAAATTTGATGGTGTTTTTTTATGAAATAGTCTGTTCTTTATCTCTTTTTTGATCGTTTTTTGCTCTTCAAGAAAAGATTTGGTAGAGATGGAGCTTTCTTCAATTCGCCGTAGCAGATAGGGCAAAGAGCTCTCCATCGGGCCATAGGGAATATATTTACTTGTTTTAAATCCATATTGTTTAAGGTAATTGGTTAAGTGATCCGAAAGTCCATAAAGTTGACCGGACCAAGTATGAGATAGCACCGGGTATTGAACGATTTTATCAACACTTTCACTATTATGTGTTGCAAAGAAAGGGGAGAAATGACTAATGTTTGTTGCAATAAATTCAATGGCGGATGAATAATTATTATCTGTTTCTTCTTTTGTTGAAAAAATAGGAAATTCAGACATATCTGTACAATATTTTCGCTCATCTTCCAAGTAGGCGCCCCGAACCAATTTAATGCCCGCTTTGAAGTGATGCTGAACCGATTGTTGATAGCAATGTTTGAGAAATGCCAGTTTATCTTTGAGATAGCATTGAACAGTTAAGTAAATAACGGTTTGGCTCGTATTATATTGCTTCATATATTGAACGACCAATTCATCCACAGCAGGCTGAATCCAGGACTGTTCGGCATCGACCATCACTTTCACATGATGCTGAGACGCCATCTCGAATATATCTTCATAACGTTGTTTGGTTTGGTTCCAGTCATTTAGTTCACTTGTTGAAAGGCATTGACGATGAGATATCTTCTGATAAATCAGGCTTGAGCCAATTGAAGACGGTTTAATAACAACAAATGGGATATGCTGTTTCTGACTCGATAGCTTGATTAAACTTATTGTATTATCGAGAGCCGCTTGAAACCCGGATGAGTGATCTATACCTTCGACAGCATAGTCGAGTAAACTTGCGGTTCCATCCCGGCTGAGTGTATCAGATGTATGGATTGCTTCATTGATACTTTCTCCGCCAAAATATATTTTATATATAATATTGTGAAACTTTGATCTTACACCTTGAGTAATTAGCCATTTAAATAATTTTACCGATAATATCCCAGTATATTTGTTGGATAAAATAATAGATGAAAAATACTTGAAAAATAATTCTAAATTTGAGTGCCGAGAATACATATTTCCCTCTCCATAGGATATCCATTATTATAAAAATAAGGCAAGTAATCATTACACATTACTTGCCTTTGCTATTTTAGGTTAGGCGGATAGCTCAGCTAACTCTTTCGCTTCAGATGTTTGACCACGATATAGACGTCGCACTATATTATCATCCTGGAATTCTTCTCTTTCGTGAATAACTCTACGGTTATCCATAATAAGAAGCTCATTACTTTTCCAATAATGCTTATAATAATATCGATCTTGTTTGTAGAATGCTTCAAGCTCTTTGAAGAATTTATCATTCTCTTCCTGTGAGAAACCGACGATTCTTGATTCCCAGCTAGCTGGCTGACCTTCATGGAATGGAAAATAGATCAGCATCTTTTTAATCCACCCTAGGTCTGTAAAGACCGGCACATCAAACCAACCTTCCGGAGAGACATCAGAGTAATACCCTTTTTCTAAAACACGCGCTTGGAATGTCTCATTTTCAAGTATATCTTTCAGGTGACTCGGCATTTCTTGGTTCGCAAGAACATGGTCAACGACGGTTGTTGCCCCTCTGAATTTCATGTTTTCTATGGTATCGGAATAAAGAAAAACATGGTCTACCGCAGTGAGTAATAATCCACCATCCGCATGGAGTGGTAATTGTCCCCGGCCAGTAACAATTTTTCCTTTTTCACCATCGAGCTTGAGTGTATCGACATAGCCAAATCCGACACCGATTCGCTCTTCCGAATACTCAACTATTTCACCATAAGTGGTATAAAAATCTCGGAAGTCATTTGCATCAAGTTTAATGTCTTGAACAACCAAGAACCCTTTCTCTCTTAAGAGCTGTTTGATTTCTTCAGGTGTTGATTGTCTGAAGCCTTCCTCAGTCATTCTGGCACCAAAGCTGGTACTCATGATTGGTTCGTAATCCATTAGTTTTATACTCCTATTTCTGACGTTGTTTTTAATACCCGGTTAAAATGTTTTTGTGCATCTCCGGCGCTAAATGAAAGCCGGTGAACTTCTTTAGATTCTTTTCTTGCGGTCTCTAAAAGCTCAAAATATTTATGATTCATTACTTTTTTCGTCGATTGGAAAGACGGTGTTGGGTAGGCCGCTAATTTCTCTGCTTCGTTAATCGCGGCTGCTAAAAGCTGCTCGGGTTGAGTCATCGTATCAGCGAGATGCAGTTGAGTTGCTTGCGTTGCATCCAGCTCATCACAGCTGTAAACAATCGACTTCATCGTGTTATAGCCAATGCAGTGCGATAGTATTTGAGCGCCTAAAGAACACCCAATCCCATGTTTTAATTCAGGCATAATGAATTTTCCGGTAGATGATATGATTCGGACATCAAACATCATGGCAAATTGAAAACCCATTCCAATCGCATAACCGTCGATTGCCGCAACAGTTGGCTTTCTGACGTTGAGTACAGTCTGATATAAGTCAATGACTCTATCGATCCATCGATCAACTTCTATCCCGCCTTTTAGATTGCGGACTTCATTAAAATCGCCCCCGGCACTAAAAGAGCGATTCTCACCACCATGAACAACGATGGCACTGATATTCGTATCGTGATCCGCTTCAACTAAAGCTGCCTTCACGGCATCTTCAAGTTCTTCACTAAACGGATTATGGATACTTTTATGATTGAGTGTAATTACTCTGACAGAATTGATGTCGGAAGTTTTAATAGTCATGACATTACTCCGTAATAATTTTTTTAATTTCATCTAAGTTGTAGTCATCAATATTAATTCGGCCTAATATTAATGATTGGTACATCTTGTATGTAAATAAATTCTTCTCGTAATAATTATCAACTTTTACACCAAGTGTATTGGCAAATGATTGATCAACGGCTGAGCCTTCATGGATGCCGATTTTTTTACGCCAGACAATTTCATCCGGTAATTTTTTGAATGAGTCTACATATTTTCTCAGAATATATTTATTTTCATTATCTCTGATTTTTAATTTGTGATTCATATTTTCACATAATGAAATGAGTCTTCTTGTCCAGAAAGGATGTCGGATATCAATACCAAGCTCGCGAGGCCCGAGTGTTGAAAACTCTGATGTCCACTGTGTCCGATAGACTAATTGGCTCAGTTCCTGGTTCGGGTCATGCTGACTATTTGGATTGATGACGCCACCAAATAATAAATCTGAACCATAACCCGTCAGTAAGAGCTCTGAGTTTTTATTTGCCATTTTGTAAACATTAAATAAACCAGATTGAATTTCTGCAGAGAGCCCATCAAAAATTTCATTATAGTAAATCGATTCAATAACACCATGAATGATATCTTTCTCATCCAATACCTTATTTTCATGAGTGGTGTGCAGACACTCTGAGACGATCTCTGCATATGGAAATTCATTGAATGATTCAGTGCCAATTGAATAGGTATAAATATTATCGAATTGTTCGCTTGCTAATAGCGTAATGAGACTGGAGTCAAGTCCGCCAGAAAGGGGAATCCCCACCTTTTTATACTGGTTATGCGAATCACTGACAGGTGCTTTGATGTAGTTATCAATGATTTGCAGCAGGTGCTCTTCATCAAAGTTTGTTTCACCATGATTACTGCAAAAGGATAGATCTGAACTTTTATTATAAAAATATCCTTTACGATCAAAAGATATCTCATTAATACTGGCTGGTTTTAGTTTAGTTGCATTGTGAATGGGAGAAAAGTTATTTTCTCTTGGACCATCGATACAAACTAAATTCGGATTTTTAAAATGAACTGCTTTATCACCCTCAACAGCTGCGAATACTTTCAAATTATTCGTAATCCACAATGAATGATTATCGTAAGATGAAATAATACTGACAGGATTCATACCAAATGGATTAGTAATAACTTGGCATGTTAAATTATTATTCTCCATGATGATGCAAAAATCGCCTTCCAGTACAGAGAGTGATTGAAAGCCTAGTTGCTTTATCATGATCATTATAATATCTGCAGGATTTAGATTATTCGCATTCGAGCATAAGTTTGACACAAACTCATGAATAAAACCTAAGTTATGTATATCGCCAATTAAATGGATGGTGCTTTCTCCATTATGCTGGCTATATTTTTCTTTTTTTCCTACACATAATATTCCATCTGATATAGGGATGGTATTACAGTTAAATGAATTTTCTACTTTTTTCTCTATATTGGCAGTCGATTTTTTGATTAAAGAAAATCCTGTCTCCATGGAAACCTCTGTTGAGTTTAATTAATTAGAAATGAATTTCTTGTGCTAATCAATCTAAACAAGCCTAATTTTTTGTCAATCTTGATAAATTTACAAACGCTATTTAGATCACATTATTAATAAATTATTAACACAATTTAAATAAATTAATTTTTTCAACCCAAGTTGGAGTTTATATATGTCTTTTCGTGTTGATAAATTGGTTTTTTTATCTATATGAATAATATTGTTTAATTTGTTTTATTATGTAAATATCTTAATTATATTGCATGTAATTTGTTACTTTATTATTATATGTCATTGATTTACAAGTGTTATTTTAATGTTAAGATGTTATTTATTTTGTTACATTATGTGTAATTGGTGGTTTGGTTATTATATGTGTATGAATCCTATTCATTAATTGAAAATATATCACTAGGATGTTTTTAATAATATTGAATTGTTTATTTTGTCAATTTCTTTATTATCTGAATTCTCAGTTATTTAATTGCCTATTTGAACAGTTTGATAATGATTAATTGATTAAATATACCCATAAGCACCGATTCTAAAGTGAGCTAATGGTGTCAGCGTAATCATGTGGGAGGCTCAGAGTGTAGAATGAATTGAGATTCGGACGATAAGCGGACTCATCGGGGTGAGCAGAAGGTTGGTTTCAGCGGATTTGTTTCGTGGGGGCAGCAAGGCTGTTACTTTTTGGATCCCCCTCACTCAATGAGGGGGGATTTTGGTCAGGGCTTACGCTTGAATCAAAGCGACCGCTTCGCGCGTGAGGCGGGCGACTTCTTCCCAGTTTCCGGATTCAATCAGTGATTTTTCGACCATCCATGTTCCCCCACAGGCTATCACGCGAGGGATATCGAGGTAATCTTTGATATTTGATGGTTTGATACCACCGGTCGGCATCAGCTCCAGATTGGTATACGGTGCAAGCAAAGACTTAACCATGTTGATCCCACCCGATGGCTCCGCAGGGAAGAATTTCATGGTGGTGATTCCCATTTCCAGTGCGGCTTCAACCACGCTCGGGTTATTGATTCCCGGAATGATTTCAATGCCGAGTTCTTGACAGGCCCGGACTGTATTGGGATTGAAACCGGGAGAGACAATAAATGTCGCCCCCGCTTCTTTGGCGGCGATAACCTGCTCCCGGTTGAGTACGGTACCAGCACCGATTAGCATGTCTGGCTGTGATTCACGCAGCAGACGAATGGCTTCGGCGGCTGCATCTGATCGGAAGGTGATTTCGGCTGCGGGCAGGCCGTTTTCAGCCAGCACTTTGCCCAGAGGAATGATGTCCTCAGCTTTGTCGATTGCAATCACAGGAATGATTTTGATAGCTTTTATTTGCTGTTTAATGTCTGACATGGTTGTTCCTTATTAAGAAATCAGAGCGGCTTGAGTGTAGATGTTGTCGATAATGGCACCGCGATGTTGAATCACTGTTCCCGCGAGTTTGTTGCCTCGCTGGCACGCCTCAACCAGATCGTATCCGGCTAAGTAGGCCGATAAAAATCCACCATTGAATGAATCACCGGCGGAGGTTGTATCGACCACCTGTTCAACCGGAGTCGTGGCGACGGTCTGAGCTGGCAAACCGTGAGCCTCAACGAGACATCCATCAGCCCCCGTTTTGACTACACAATGTTTTACTCCCAGCGTTTTCAAACGGTTGAGCGTGTGTGTCGGTGTATTATCTCCCCACAATTGTTGCTCGTCATCAAATGTGACCAAGGCTAAGTCGGTTAACCGATACATAGCTTCGTAGATCGTTTTTACGGTGACATGATGATCGTCGGGCCACAGTGCCGGGCGAAAGTTACTGTCAAATGCAATTTCCACCCCTTGCTGGCGCAGTTTTGCCAGCAGGTTGAGTAAATCCATTCGATCTTGTTCCGGCAGAATTGCGAGGGTAATACCGCTGAGGAAAACCATATCGACATGGCTCAGCGCGGCTTTGATTCCGTCAATATCGGGATGTTGCATTAAATAACGCGCTGCCGATTGATGACGCCAGTATAAAAATGTCCGCTCTCCCTGATCGTCGAGTTGAATTAAATATAGTCCCGGAGAGCGGTGTTCATCACGCAATACCAATTCAGTATCGAGCCCTTCCTGTTGCCAACGTGAGATCATTCCCTGGCTGAGCGGATCGCTTCCCAACGCGGTAACATAGGAGACCTGAATATTCGCCGGATCCTGATTGGCAGTTCGGCCCCGGCACAGATAAACGGCTGCGTTGAGGGTATCACCGCCAAATGTTTGTTGCATCGGACCGAATGGTTTGCCATTCAGCTCAATCATACACTCACCGATAATGGCGATATGTTTCATTCGTTAATCCCTCGCTTCAAAATAGCGTTTCGCATTGCCAAAACAGATATTCTCAACCATCGGACCGAGTAACGAGAAGTCATTGGGGACTTCGCCATTTTCGACCCAGCCTCCTAACATATTGCACAGAATCCGCCGGAAATACTCGTGACGGGTATAAGAGAGGAAGCTACGTGAGTCGGTCAGCATACCGACAAACTGGCTGAGCAGGCCAAGCTGTGAGAGCTGCTCTATCTGGCGCTGCATTCCGTCTTTTTGATCGTTAAACCACCATCCCGATCCAAACTGGATTTTGCCGGCAATCCCGCCGCCTTGGAAGTTACCAATCATGGTCGCCATCATTTCGTTGTCTCTCGGATTGAGGCAATACAAAATGGTTCGGGGCAGGGCGTCGGTCTTATCCATTTCATCTAAGAGATGAGCCAGTTCAAAAGCAAACGGCCGATCACCAATTGAATCGAAGCCCGAATCCGGACCGAGTTGGGCGAACATGCGGCTGTTATTGTTCCGCTGTGCACCAATATGGAGTTGCATAACCCAACCAAGCTTGGCGTAACGCTGACCGAGCCAGACTTGCACCGCGGTTGAAAACTGGGCGCATTCCAATTCAGAGAGTGTTTCACCATTGCAGCGACGTCTCAGCAGGGTATCAAGTGCTTTTTCATCCGGGATCGGCGCATAGCGTACAATCTCAATCCCGTGGTCTGCGGCACGGCAGCCATGGGCATCGAAGTGAGCCAGACGCAGATCGAGTGCGCTGAGTAAATCACTGAAACGTTCAATGTTGATATCAGCGACTTCCCCCAGCTTGTGGATGTAGTCAGCGAAACCATCGAGTTCTATTTTGAAGACTTTGTCCGGGCGCCAGCTTGGCAGAACCGCGATATCGAAATCATTATCCTGAGCAATGGTCCGGTGGTGTTCGAGTGAGTCGATCGGATCATCCGTGGTACCCGCCATGACAACGTTCATCTGTTGCATGATTCCCCGGGCAGAATAGTCTGGCATGGCCAATCGTTCGTTACACTGTTCCCAGACCGCATTCGCGGTTTGCGGCCCCAACAGGGTATTGGTGATGCCGAATGGACGACGCAGTTCCAGATGCGTCCAGTGATACAGAGGATTCCCTAATGTTTGCGGCACCGTATTGGCCCAAGCGAGATATTTGTCATAGTCGCTGGCATTCCCGGTGATCTGGTGTTCAGACACCCCTGCCGAGCGCATCGCTCGCCATTTGTAGTGATCACCTGCGAGCCAGATTTGGGTCAGGTTTTCGAATTGACGGTTATTCGCGACGTCTGCCGGACTCAGATGGCAGTGATAATCATAAATCGGTTGATGACAGGCGTATTCGTGATAGAGACGACGCGCGGTTTCCGTATTCAGCAAAAAGTCTTCATCCATAAAGTTCTTCATTGGGTTCCTCCTGACAGTGCTGCGACCGTTGCGCGGGCACCATGATCCAGTAACGATTGATAGGCGTGACTCACAGCGTCAATGACTTGTGGGTTCTGGCCCAGTTCGCGAGAGAAAATCGCTTCCACACTAAGCAATGCCGGCACAACCGATACATTGAGTCCGTGTTGATCACAGATATCACGGAGCTGCTTTGCCATCGGATCGCGCACATCAATCTCATTGCCATGCTCATCAATACCTGAGACATAACGCATCCAGCCGGCAATCCCGGTTGCAATCCACGAAAAATCACTGCCATGAGCCAGATGATATTTCAGGCTGTGACCCATCCGTTGCGGAATTTTTTGACTGCCGTCCATCGCAATTTGCCAGGTGCGGTGCTTGAGACTTGGGTTGCTGAAACGTTCAATCAGTTGGGTGGCATAGGCTGTCAGGTCGGTTCCTTGCGGCATATTGAGTGATGGAGCCTGCGCTTTGAGCATCATGTCGAAAGCGGCCTGACGATAGCCTGCATCCGTCATCGTGTCAGAGATATGCTCATAGCCACCGAGGTAGCCGAGATAAGCGAGAAACGAGTGACTCCCGTTGAGCATTCTCAGTTTCATCTCTTCATAGGGGACGACATCGTCAACAAACTCTGCGCCCGCCACATCCCATTCGGGACGCCCGGCAGCGAAGTTATCTTCAATCACCCATTGACTGAAGGGTTCACAAGCAATCGCACATGGATCGTCGCAGCCCAACAACGTTGCAATTTCGTCAAGTGTATCAAGCGTTGCTGCCGGTACAATCCGATCAACCATGGTGCAAGGGAACGTGACATGGGTTTCGATCCAGCGGTGAAGCTGCGAATCCAGTTGGCGGGCGAATTCAAGCACCGCGGCTCTGGCCACATGCCCGTTTTCTTGGATGTTATCGCATGACATGACCGTAAAAGGCTGTAAGCCTCGTTCATGACGTCGTTTCAGCGCCTCAACGATATAACCGAGCGCTGATTTGGGGGCGTGCGGTGTTTGTAAATCCTGTTGAATCAGAGGGTGAGTCAGGTCTAGCTGACCTGTCGCCGGATCGACACAATACCCTTTTTCGGTGATGGTCATCGAGACGATTGCCACTTGCGGTTCCGCCATTTTCTCCAGTACCGCTTCAATACTGTCCAACTTCGGATGGCATGACTCGGTCACGGCACCAATCACTTTGACAACCGTTTCCTCTGCACCTTTTTCTGCGACGGTGTAGCAGTGATCCTGACGGCGCAGTGCGGTGATCAGGTCTTCACTGGTGAAGAGACTGACTTCGCAGATTCCCCAGTCACTGGCGGTTTTTTGTAACATTTCATGGGTGAAGAGCGCCTGATGTGCGCGGTGGAATGCGCCGAATCCTAAGTGAACTATTCTCGTCACCAGACGGCTTCGATCATATTCCGGTAAAGATACGCCAGAATTGAGTTGTGTATTCGCTATCGTCTTCATGTTGCTCTCTTCTCAGATTGAAATATGATGATGGTTCTCAGTTGGCTGACCGTTGACGATCAGCTGCCGGTTTTCCGTCATAGGGAGTTGAATCTCGATGCAATCATAATCGGGTTGGAAGTCACCCGCTTTCGAGACGGAGACCTGAACCGATTTGGCATCGGTTGTCACAGCGACAGACAGCTCGGCATATTGACCATTCTGATAGGCATAACTCTCACCGTCATCGTCAAAAATGGTTTGCGAAAAATGATGTGTGCCCTGAGCCGGGAAAATCAGTAACACACGCTGGTTGTCATGCCGGGTATTTGCGACACCGGTTTCCGGGTTGAGCGGCAGTACACAGCCGGCTTTGACCAGCAGCGGCAGCGTCTCTAACGCGGCCGGTACAGTGATCGTTTGACCGGCACTAAACCATTGGTGGGTATAGAAGTCATACCAGCCGACGGTGTTATTCGGGAGATAAACATCACGCTGACGTTGATTCGGTTCAACCACTGAGGCTACCAGTAGCGACTGACCGAGCATAAAGTCATCATTTTCCGCCCAAGTGTTGGCATCATGCTCATGATCGAGGAAGGTCGGACGAAGCATTGGTTGATGTTCATGGTGAGCCAGCCACAGCGCATCATAGAGATAAGGCATCAGCTGATAGCGCAGTGCCATCGCTTTGCGAATAATCGGGGTGACTTCCGGGTACATCCACGGTTCATTGACCGTCCCGTCGTCATTCCATGAATGAATGGTGAAGCGCGGGTGCATCACGCCATTTTGCACCCAACGGACAAAGAGTTCGGGATCCGGTTTATCACCGGAGAATCCACCGACATCATGGCCGATATTGTACAAACCCGATAGGCTCATGCCCAAGCCCATTTTGATGTTGTACTTCAGGCTCGTCCAGTTGGTGCGGTTGTCACCACTCCAAGTCTGGACGTATCGGTTCATGCCGGGACATCCGGAACGGGAGATCAGGTAAGGCCTTAACTGCGGTGCGAATTCTCGCTGGGCATGGTACGACGCTTTCATCATCAACAGGGGTTGTAACGGTCGGATCAAGCTAACCGGGATGGCGTTGCCGAACCCGTAACAGCGCGCCTCACGATCCCATATTTCATATTCATTGTTGTCGTTCCATGTTGCGTCGATACCGTATTCAAGCAGCTGTTTGGTGACGTTGCTTTTCCACCAGTCGATGGTTTTCGGATTGGTAAAGTCGAGGTGAGAACCCTCCGCATCCCAGAAGACCGATATTTCCGGAGTATCGCTTTCTGAATCCTGAATAAACAGCCCCTGTTGTTTGACTTCCTGATACATCGGGTGATCATGCAGCAGACAGGGCTTGATGTTGGCTGCGAGCTTCAAGCCATGCTGGTGGAAATAGTCAGACATGGCCGTCGGGTCGGGGACTTTGTCATGATTCCAGTGAAAGACATAACGCTTATCGCCAATTGAGGTATAGCCTGATGAAAGCTGGAAAGAGTCGCATGGGATTTGATGGGCTGCGCACTGATCGACAAAGCTCTCGAGCAGTTCCTGGGCATTCGGTTCGTCGGTATAACGCATTGTCGAACCGCTGTAGCCTAAACTCCATTTCGGGCCGAAGATTGTGCCGCCGGTCAGTTTGACAAACGAGCGGGTGACATCAATAACTTGCGGGCCAAGGATGAAGTAAAAATCCAGATCGCCGTCTTCAGCACGATAACTACGATATTTGATGTGATAGTTGTCGAGTTCATTGCCCAAGTCAAACCAGCAGCTGGCGAGGTTATCGTAGAACAAACCGTAACTCACATTCTGTGGTGTCCGGGTAATATAAAACGGGATGTGTTTATAAAGTGGATCTGTCGAGCTGGCGTTGTATCCCATCGCGTCGAGGTTACGCATCTCAAAACGGCGGCCTTCCCGGTTGAGATTCCCGGTCTTTTCTCCGAGTCCAAAGTAATGCTCGTTATCGCCCCGGTGCATGAAGTGGGCGATCCCTTCGCTACTTGTCGCAAGCTGAATTGCACCGGTTTTACGATCATGGGCGAGGGGCTGCCATTCCCCCTGTGCATGGTAGTGCCAGTGGAGTTGCAAGGGTTGTGTGATGGTCAGTTTCAGGCGGTCGGTAGCGATTTCAACTACATCATCATTGTGCTTTAACTGATAATCGGGCAGCGAATAGCCTTGCACCGATGTTCTTTCCCGGCCGTTCCAGTCGATATCATCGGCGGCAGGGGAGACGGTCCAGGTTCTGTCGAGGCGCAAGCTTTCATTTTTCTTGACTAGCACGCGGAAGATATCGGGTTCGAGAACAAAGATATGCAGGGTATGTTTTGCATCGCAGCGAAGAATGATTTCGTTACCCAGAGCTGAATCCCATTGCCAATGTTTTAATGTTTTCATCATTTAGTCCTTACACCGGGGCGCCCCTATCGTACGCCCCCAAGAATACCAGTGAGATTAATAGCCGAGGAAGGCTTGAGGCAGTGCTAAGCTGATTTCCGGAATGTAGGTGACCAGCATCAGCGCGAGCACTAAGACTGCATAGAAAGGCAGCAATGGCTTGATCACTTTATCGATTTTCACTTTACCTACCGAACAACCGATAAACAGTGCACTACCGACCGGTGGCGTACAGATACCGATACAGAGGTTAAACGTCATCATGATTCCGAAGTGAACCGGATCCATTCCCAGATCCATCGCAATCGGCAAAAAGATCGGGGTGAAAATCAACAGGGCCGGCGTCATATCCATAAAGACCCCGACGATTAATAGAATCAGGTTAATGATGAGCAGGACGACGATCGGATTTTCAGATACATTCATCAGTGCATCACTGATCATGTAAGGGATATCGGCATTGGCCATTGCCCAGGACATCCCCATTGAGGCACCGATCAAGAGCAGTACAATAGAGGTGGTGATCACCGACTCCAAAATAATCGCCGGAATTTGTCTGATCGTGACTTCACGATAGAACACCACCGCCAGCATCAGTGTGTAAACCACTGCAATGGCGGATGCTTCAGTCGCGGTAAAGATACCACCGATAATCCCGCCCATAATGATGACAATCAGACCAAGGCTTGGCAGCGCATCGAGTGTTCTTTGCAGTACGATTTGACCACTGGGTTTTTCGGAGACCGGATAGTTGCGTTTTTTCGCAATAATTGCCGCGACAACCATTAAACCTAAGCCCATGATCAGGCCGGGGATGTAACCTGCGAGAAACAAGGCGCCAATCGATGTCCCGCCGGAAATTAATGAATAGACGATAAAAGTATTACTGGGCGGAATCAGTAATCCGGTCGGACAAGAGGTAATGTTGACGGCTGCGGAATAGGCCGGATCGTAGCCTTCTTTCTTTTGTAACGGAGACATGGTGCCACCGACCGCTGCTGCGGATGCAACTGCTGAGCCGGAAATTGAACCGAACATCATATTCGCCAGTACATTGACGTGGGCTAATGATCCCGGTAATTGGCCGCCCAGCACTTTCGCAAAGTTAATCAGCCGTAGGGCGATGCCCCCCTGATTCATGATGTTTCCGGCAAGAATAAAGAAAGGAATGGCGAGTAAAGAGAAACTATCCAAACCTGAAGCCAGTTTCTGCGAAATGACCGCAATTGCTGCATCAAAAGGGAGCGAGAGCATGACTGTCAGCAGTGATGAAATTGCAATACCAAATGAAATTGGTACGCCTAATCCCAAGAAAATAAAGAAGGTACCAAACAGAACAATAATAATTTGCCAATCCATGAGTCAGTTCCTATTTTAATTGGTTAGCCACAGAATCCTCTTTATGTGACTTACTACACATCAGAGTTCTCAGGTTGGTCAAAAAGTCAGTTGTCAGATAAATCAACATAAAGATCCCACTGAGGGGAATTGCTGCATAAACGTAGCCCATTTCTAGACTGAGTGCCGGAGATATCTGACCGGTTTCCAGAACATGCAGCATCAGTTTTCCACCGCCGTAAACCATGATGACACTGGCAAAAATGATACTGATTGCATTAATGACAAGCCGAAGAATGCTGTGCTTAGCCGGATTTTTCTCTAAAATTTGTTCAAGTAATTCAATGGCTAAATGGCGTTTTTGTCCCAATGTATATGCCGCACCCATCAGGCCGACCCATATAAAAAGAAAGCGAGCGAGCTCGTCTGTCGTTGTACTGGGGGTATTCAATACATACCGAGAGAAAACTTGCCAGACGACGCAAATCACAAGGACGCTGGATAACCCGATGCAGAATATCGACAGCCCTCGATTAATTACGCCTATTAACTTGTCCATAATGACTCCTGGTAAACCAATTTTTGTTATATAAGCATGTAGGGGAAATTATTTTTCATAAAATCGCTTGGCATTAGAGCATGTCACACAGAAACAGCCTGTGATCGAACTCTCATTAATATTTGGTCTGAACAGTTGTGGTCATTTTTTATGAAGTTGGTCAACCAATGTGAAGTTTTTTATTGAAATTGGTCTGCATTGGCAGCTAACTTAAGGGTGACCTACTAAAGATGAGATGAGTAGGCATGGATCGCTCATCCGACAATCTGAAAGATAACGCATGAAAATAACATCACTCTAAATGGAGAACATTATGCGGTTGAATAAAAAAACGCTGTCTACCCTGATGGCCTGTGTGGCGGCTGCTTCAATTTCTTTTACGGCATCTGCGACCACCATTCTAAAGCTGAGCCATAACCAAGACAGAAATCACCCGGTTCACAAGTCGATGCAATATATGGCAGAGAAAGTAAAGGAATATACCCACGGTGAGGTGAAAATTCGCATCTATCCGAATGGCCAGTTGGGAACCCAACGTGAGTCGATGGAGCTGCTGCAAAATGGTGCTTTGGATATCGCGAAATCAAATGCGAGTGAGCTGGAGTCTTTTGAACCGGCTTATGGTGCATTTAACATCCCTTATATTTTCCATGATCGCGACCACTTTTACCGCGTGCTGACCGGTCAGGTTGGTGACGATATTTTAAATGCATCAAAAGGAAAAGGTTTCATCGGATTAACTTATTATGATGGTGGTGCGCGTAGCTTCTACGCCAAGAAACCAATTAAATCACCTGCTGATCTGAAAGGGATGAAAATTCGTGTTCAGCCCAGCCCTACCGCAGTCAACATGATTAAACTTATGGGCGGCTCGCCAACTCCGCTGGCTTATGGTGAATTGTACACTGCGCTGCAACAAGGCGTGGTTGATGGTGCTGAGAACAATGAAACGGCTTTAACCAACTCTCGTCATGGTGAGGTCGCGAAATTCTTCAGCATGGATGAACATACCATGATTCCTGATGTATTGGTTATCAGTGAAGAGTCTTGGAATAAACTCACGCCAGATCAGCAAGTTGCTATTCGTAAAGCTGCCAAAGAGTCAATGCTGTATCACAAAGATCTCTGGACCAAAATGATTGCCGAGGCGCAGGAAAAAGCGAAAACAGCAATGGGTGTTTCTTTCGTAAAAGTTGAGAAGCAGCCGTTTATTGATGCGGTGAAACCGATGCATGATGAAGCATTGAGTAATCAAGCAATTGCAAAATATGTCAAAGAAATTGATGCGCTGGCAACAAATTAAGCGTGTCATCAAAGGTTGACCAATGTATCTTGGTCAACCAATTTTTAGGGTTCGATTGTCGTTGTATCTGTATCCAATAATACCTGCCCCCAGACTAACGGTAGTGAACTAAGCGAGATCATATGGGTATTCAAACAAACCTCGGTGTTCGTGTTGATATGATTCATCCACAGCGTCTTTATCAAAAAATAGGCCTTGGATTGCAGAACAGAATTGCGTCCGGAGAGTTTGGTCTCGGGGATCGTCTGCCGCCTGAACGGGAGATCGCTGAAGAACTGGATGTGAGCCGTTCCGTCGTTCGCGAAGCGATTATCATGTTAGAACTGCAAGGATTTGTTGAAGTCCGCAAGGGGTCGGGGGTTTATGTCATTAAATTGCCGGACACATGCCAGGAAGAGCAGGCGCCAGAGTTAAACCGCAGTAGTGATGTCGGGCCGTTCGAATTGTTACAGGCGCGACAGGTTCTGGAAAGCCAGATCGCGAGTTTTTCTGCATCGAATGTAACCAAGAATGAAATTTCCCGCCTTCGGTACTATTTGGATCAAGAGCGCGTCAATCTGGAAAATGGGACTGAAGACTACGAATATGACCGGCTATTCCACCTGACGATTGCTGAAGCCTCTCAAAATAGTGTTCTGAGTGACATCATTCATGATTTGTGGGAGCGGCGAAATGAAAGCCCAATGTGGCAGCAACTGCATTCTCGTATTAAAAGCAATACCTACCGGTGTCAATGGTTAGAGGATCATGAGCGGATTTTACAGGCATTACAAAAGCGAGATCCGGACGGGGCAAGACAAGCGATGTGGCAACACATCGAAAATGTAAAGCAGACGCTGTTTCAATTATCCGATATGGATGACCCGTTATTTGATGGTTATCTGTTTCGCTAATTTTGTGGATAAAACCATGTCGCACTCATTCGATATGGCTCAACAATGAATCACTGAAAAACGAATCACTGGAAAACGAATAACTAGGAAACAATTATGGAACAAACTTGGCGTTGGTATGGCCCAAGCGATCCTGTGTCTTTAGATGATATTAAACAAGCAGGCGCCACGGGAATTGTAACTGCATTGCATCATATTCCGAACGGTGAAGTATGGCGCAAAGATGAGATCCTCAAGCGTAAAGCACTTTTGGAACAGAAAGGGTTTAATTGGTCTGTGGTCGAAAGTGTTCCGGTACATGAAGAGATTAAAACGCGCACTGGTCGCTATGCACAGTGGATTGAAAACTACAAACAATCGCTGATTAATCTCGCCGAATGTGGCATTGATACCGTGTGTTACAACTTTATGCCGGTACTCGACTGGACACGTACGGATCTGGAGTATCAGCTTCCCGACGGGTCAAAAGCACTGCGCTTTGATCAGATTGAATTTGCGGCATTTGAACTTTTCATTCTCAAACGGCCGGGGGCAACAGCCGATTACACTGAAGCAGAACAAGTTCAGGCGAAAGCCCGTTTCGAACAGATGTCTCAGGCACAAATTAAGAAATTAACCGCCAATATCATTGCGGGTTTACCGGGGGCAGAAGAAGGATATACGTTAGAAGAGTTTCAGGCGCGTCTTGATACCTATCAGGGCATCGACAAAGAAAAACTGCGTGAACATATGGTGCTATTTCTTCAGGAACTGATGCCCACATGTGAACAGTACGGCCTCAAATTAGCGGTTCATCCGGATGATCCACCGCGTCCGATTCTTGGTCTCCCCCGGATCGTCTCAACCATTGAAGATATTGAAGCACTGACAACAGCAGTGCCAAGTATGATGAATGGAATCACCATGTGTACCGGTTCTTACGGGGTGCGCGGCGATAATGATCTGGTGCGGATGATTGAAACCTATGGTGACCGGATTTACTTCACTCACTTGCGTTCAACCTTGCGTGAAGAAGGTAACCCGATGAGTTTCCATGAAGCCGCGCATTTAGATGGCGATGTGGATATGTACAACGTGATTAATGCACTGCTGAAAGAAGAGCATCGACGTGAAATGGAAGGGGATGTGCGCCGTATTCCGATGCGTCCGGATCACGGTCATCAAATGATCGATGATCTGAAAAAACAAACCAATCCGGGTTATTCCTGTATCGGCCGCTTAAAAGGGCTGGCTGAGATTCGCGGGGTCGAACTTGCTTTAAAAAGGGCATTTTACACCAGTAAGTAAATGATTGATCTGTACCTGATGACGTTTTTTGCCGTTGATTGATTTAGCCGCTGTTGAGCGGCTTTTTTTTATGGGCAGAGATTTGATTCTTTCAAAATAGCTGCGACTCTGGGACAATGTAAAAATTGATCCAGAACAAGTTGTGGCATATGAAATATTCACTGGCAGGTTATTGGCAGCTCTCTCCGCTGACTGATCTCACGGTTCCTCAGGATGATATCTGTTTTCCCGCACCGCTGAGCGAGGTTCTCCCTGTCACGCTTTCTGAAGCAGAGATTGCAGCACAGGAATGGCACCTCATGCACGATATTGAAGTGGATGACGCATTGCTGAGTTTCACGGGGATTGATCTCGTTTTAGAAGGGATCGACCATCATGCAGAGATCCGCCTCAATGGCGTCGCTCTGTTTGACTGTGATGGGTTGTCATCTGTTTATCGCAAAGATATCAAATCATTACTTCAACCCGGTCGGAACCGATTTGAGATTTTATTTCTCGAGCCTGACGATGAACCCTTGATAGAAGTCGAACAACATCCGCTCTGCTTTCTGGGAAAAGAGCCCGTTCGTCATTATGACTCACGCGTCGGTATCTGGCGGGAACCTTATTTACAGTGCATCCGCCACGTCAGATTGACCCATTTGACAACGGAACAGGTCTGGCATCACGGTGGTGGCTGTGAACTGTTGGTTCATATTTATTTTGAAATGTTAAAACCCGGGCTGGTATCAGCGGTGATTAAATTTGACGGGATGAGCTATCAGATCCCGATTGATATGAGAAGCGATCAGGCCAGTGCGGTTTTTCAGGTTGAGGCACCACGTTATTTTAATCCCGAACATCCGGATCCACAGGATTTATATCGATTAACGGTTCAACTGGACGGGCAGGAAGAAAGCTGCCAAATCGGTTTAAGTGAAGGGGTATGTGTGACGCACTTTCCGTTGTGACGATCAGATTGTTTTTGAAGCTGTTTATCTTTGAAGCTGTTTGTTTTTGAAGCTTTTTATCTTTGAAGAAAGGTGTCTTTGAAGCAATTGAGCATATAAGACTGAACATATAAAAAAGGTGCCGATTCGACTCTGCACCTGTTTTGTATTCTCTTCATCCCAGTATTCAATCGCGCTGAGATTAGTATTCCTGAGGTTTGACAACCAGTACATGAATCGGGGAGTTTTGTACCACTTTACTGGCTACTGAGCCTAAGACCACCTTATCAATTTTGGAGCGTTTGTGACTCGGCATGATAATCAGGTCGCTGCCCAGTTTTTCGGCATAATCCAAAATGGTGCTATAGGGTTTCCCTTCTGCAATATGAAGATGATAGACCACTTCTTCGTCAATATGCGCTTCCGCAAAAGCTTTGAGCTGTGCTTTGACGTCAGCTTTCATGTTGGCTGCCGCATCTTTAGGGAAATAAGTCGAAACCATTGACATATGAATGCCGGGAAGCACATTGAGCAGATGTATCTCCGCATTGGAATTTTTTGCATGCCAGACTGCGATTTCTACCGCTTTATCGGCAAAGCCTTGCTCGTTTAAATCAACAGGTACAAGAATGTGTTTGTACATGGGTATATCACCTCTCTAGCCAGAATCCGGGTCATTATATGCCTGACCTGTGTCAGGCATATTGATGTGACATCTATTTTGATGATCTAATGCGACGTTTTTGATTCCAGATCAATAATAACGTGAGGAACAGTGCCGGAACGAAAACCCACTCTTTCATTGGTCGTTCAGATTCGACAATGATTGAGTCAATCTTCCAGTCAAAATCAATGCCGGAGGCTTCTGCCGGACTCCCGAATTCAACCATATCGACGATCATATCTTGCCCTTTCTCGGTCAGCATCAAGCCCATTGAGCTGACTCTCTCTTCGGCTGTTTTGGCGCGCTCATCAAATGGCAGCCGAACTGTTTTCGTGACATGTTCACCATTCATTTTGTCGCCTGAGACAACCAACTTTAATGCTTCTCCCGGATGAAGCCGTTGCGTCACCTGGTAAATCTCGGTTCCCGGATGGAGTTCATGCTCCGGATAGAGCATATCCCACCAGAACCCGGGGCGGAAGAATGTAAAAGTCAGCGCAAGCAGTAAGAGCGTTTCCCACCATTTATTCTTGGTAAACCACCATCCTTGTGTTGCCGCCGAGAACAGCAGCATCGCGATAATGGCAGAGAAAATGGTCAGCATTAAGTGCCACCAAGTATCAATCCCAATCAATAACAGCTGGGTATTGAAGACAAACATGAACGGTAAGATGGCGGTCCGGATATCATAGGTAAACCCTTGAATACCGGTTCGAATCGGATCGGATTTGGCGATCGCGGATGCAGCAAATGCAGCCAGCCCGACCGGTGGCGTATCGTCTGCCAGAATACCGAAATAGAACACAAACAGGTGAACCGCGATCAAGGGAATGATCAAACCGTGTTGCGCCCCGAGCGTTACGATGACCGGAGCCATCAGCGTTGAGACCACAATATAGTTTGCCGTGGTCGGCAGCCCCATTCCCAGCACCAGACTGATTACCGCCGTGAAGATCAACATCATGATCACGCTGCCACCGGAAATGAACTCAACAAAGTCAGTCATGACCAGTCCGATCCCGGTTAAGGTGACCACACCGACGACGATCCCGGCGGCTGCGGTCGCAACCCCGATACCAATCATATTACGCGCACCGGAGGCGAGACTTTCAAAGAAATCATTCAAGCCGACTTTTGCTTGGGCGGCAATATCACCGGTTTTGTTCATGAAAGCCATTAAAGGACGCTGGGTCAGCAAAATGAAGATCATAAACACGGTTGCCCAGAATGCTGATAATCCGGGAGAAAAACGTTCAACGGTTAAGCACCAGACCAGCACCACGATTGGCAGCAGGAAGTGTAGCCCTGATTTTAGTGTCGGACCGGGTTCAGGTACTTCGTTGAGTTCTTCGTTGATATCAACGGTCTGATCCACATAGCGAGAAGATATTTTGACCAAACCAATATAGGAGGCAAGTAGCGCGAGGGTCACGATAGGTGTTGCCGCTGAACCAAAGGCTGACTTGGTCCAACCAACACCGTAATAGACGATGGCACTGATGGCACCGAGTGCCAGAATTGTGCCGGTAAAAGACAGCACGCTCTGCAGCAGGGTGACCGTTTTACGCCGCGGCAGTCCTTCCATACCAGCTTTACAGGCTTCGAGATGGACTATATAAATCAGGGCGATATAAGAGATGATCGCTGGCAGCGCAGCGGCTTTAATCACTTCAACATAAGAAATACCGACATACTCAACCATCAGAAAAGCGGCTGCGCCCATGATCGGTGGTGTCAGCTGACCATTGGTTGAGGCGGCCACTTCTACGGCACCGGCTTTGGTGCCGGGAAAACCAACGCGTTTCATCAACGGAATGGTAAATGTCCCTGTGGTCACGACATTGGCAATCGAAGAGCCGGAAACCAGTCCGGATAATCCGGAGGCGACAACTGCGGCTTTGGCCGGCCCGCCTCGCATGTGGCCCAACAACGAGAAAGCGACTTTAATAAAGTAGGCACCGGCACCGGCTCTTTCGAGCATCGCACCGAACAACACAAACAAAAATACAAATGAGGTTGAAACACCCAAAGCAACGCCGAAGACCCCTTCGGTGGTGAGCCAGAGGTGAGACATCGCTTTATTTAAACTTGCGCCTTTGTGTGCAATGACATCCGGCATATACGGTCCGGCGAAGGTATATGCGAGAAATACCATTGCCACCATCATCAACGGTGGACCTAAAGCCCGGCGAGTGGCTTCAAGAAGTAACACCATACCGATTACTGAGACCACAATATCAACGGTTGTCGGAGCCCCTGAACGACCTGCCAGTGCTTCATAAAACAGATAAATATAAGCAGCGGAGAAACTGCCGAGTAATGCCAGTATCCAGTCAATCAGGGGAATGTGATCCCGGGAAGAATTCTTCATGGCCGGATAGGCGGTGAATGCAAGGAATATTGCAAACATCAGATGGATTGAACGCGCCTGTGTGTCGTTGAGAACGCCAAAATCAAAAATGAATGGTAGCGGGGAAGCATACCAAAGTTGGAAGAGTGACCAACAGACCGGAACAACCCAGAGAATCCGGCCTGCAAGGCCCTTGGGATTGCGAGCACCTGTATCTGCCTGTGCCACCATGTCCTGCACATTTGCCTGCGTCATGTACGTTATCCTTATTATTGATGGTCTAATGATGAAGTTACACCATGACTTTCAACATCCGCGGAAAGTCAGAAACGATATTGCGAAATTAAAATGAGTGATTCATGCAATACCAAAATACAAAGAGGAGGCGCTCGGCCTCCTCATGATTTATCAGTACGTTAGCCTGAGGAGATTCTTATTTGAGTAAGCCAACTTCTTTGTAATATTTGACTGCACCCGGATGAAGCGGAATTGAAATCCCTGCTTTCACCATGTCTTCTTTTTTCAGGTGAGCAAATGCCGGATGAAGTCTTTTGAAGGTATCAAAATTTTCAAACACAGCTTTTGCCACGTTATAAGCAACTTTGTCAGAGACATCCGCACTGGTGACCAGTGTTGCTGCAACACCGAAGCTTTTTACGTCCTGATCGGTTCCCCGATACATCCCGGCAGGTACATCGGTATAAGTATAGTAAGGGTTTTCTGCAACGATCTTATCAATTTCCGGACCGGTTACAGGGACAAGTTTCGCATCACATGATGTGGTTGCTTCTTTGATAGAACCATTCGGGTGACCGACAACGTAGATAAACGCATCGATTTTATTATCACACAGCGCTTGAGAACGTTCCGAACCTTTCAACTCAGAAGTGAGTTTAAAGCTGTCTTTCGTCCAGCCCATTTTATCCATGACAACTTGCATCGTGGCGCGATCACCGGAACCGGGGTTACCGATGTTGACACGTTTGCCTTTTAAATCTTTGATATTATCGATATGGGCGTCGGTACGGGCAATGACGTTAAATGGTTCTGTATGAAGAGAGAACATTGCACGTAGTTTTTTGTAAGGGCCTTGCTCAGCGAATTTACTGGTTCCGTTGTAGCCGTGATACTGCCAGTCGGACTGGACGATACCAAAATCAAGTTCACCGGAGCGAATTGTATTGACGTTATAAATGGAACCACCCGTTGATTCAACGGAGCAACGAATATCGTGTTCCTTGCGATCTTTATTCACGAGTTTACATATTGCACCACCAGTTGGGTAATACACACCGGTGACAGAGCCTGTTCCTATTGTAATGAATTCTTGCGCATTGACGGCAGCGCTTGCACCAATGGCTGCGACAGTAATGGCGCTAAGTTTCATAATTTTATTCAATGCCATGAATATTCCTTCCTTTTTGCTTGTTGTCTCTCAGTGAATATAGACTAAGAGCGTTCCCATTGAAGAAACAGCAACTTTTCACAATGACTGGAAAAGTGAGCCGATAATATCAAAAAATTGGCACAAAATTGAAATATTGTTAATGAGAATTACACATATGACAAAAATATCAGAGAAATATCTGGCAAAAGAGAATCGAATTGGTGAATGGAATCAATAGTTTAAATATGAGTAAAATCAAACACTAGAGATACTGAAGATGTGATACTAATCACATTAATGACTTCAACAAGCAAGATATTGTCTTTTTTATCACTAGTGTTTTATGTCGCAAAAATTACCCGAAGTATTCAAAAAGTTCGCATACGGAATGGTGTAACTCTTCAACGGAAATTTGACGGGTTGGGGTAATGAAAATGGTATCGTCTCCGGCAACGACGCCAAGAATGCCTTCTGACTTACCGAGAGAATCTAATAAGCGCGCAATGAGTTGCGCAGCACCGGGGCCGGTATGAATGACGACCAGCGCCGGATTATAATCAATATCAAGTACCAGTTCCCGCAGAGAACTTGAAACGGTCGGGACTCCTAATTCTGCCGGAAGACAGTACACCATTTCCATTTTTGCGTTGCGAGTCCGGACTGCACCGAATTTTGTGAGCATTCTGGAGACTTTGGATTGATTGATGTTCTCAAATCCTTCACTGCGTAAAGCCTCGACGATGTCACTTTGAGAGCCGAAGCGTTCTTCTTTCAGTAACGCTTTAAATGAGCGGACGAGTAAGTCCTGTTTATCTACGTTTTTCATAATTTACTTAGCAAAGACTTTAGCCAGTAGATGGCATCAGCCTTACGGTTATCAAAATTACCACACAAGATGAATAGCGACCTTATGTATCCTTTGAATATTTTCGCATAGTTATGCACAATGCTCCAACTGATTTAAAATTCAATATAGAGAATCAGTTGTCAGCTATTTTGGTATAAATGGATATATAAAGCATAACGTATTGTATAATCGATACTAATACTGTAGGGAAGGCTTGCTCAGGCCGATGCTTCAAACTGGTTCTTGCGTCACTTCGCAAAGCTAGCGCGAGCCAATTGTAATCAAGTTGTAATTGCTATAGCTTTTCCAGTTGCATAACTACCCTATAAAAGAAATATCGAGAGAACGCTCAAGGAGAATTACAAATGAAAGTCGCTGTTATTGGTGCCGCTGGTGGTATCGGTCAAGCCCTTGCTCTGTTATTGAAGAATCATCTACCTGCCGGTTCTGATCTTGCCCTTTACGATATTGCACCTGTGACACCAGGTGTAGCAAAAGATCTCAGTCATATCCCGACGCCTGTTTCAATCAATGGCTATTCAGGAGAAGATCCAACGCCAGCCCTTGAAGGTGCTGATGTCGTGTTGATTTCTGCGGGAGTTGCCCGTAAGCCGGGTATGGATCGTTCAGATCTGTTTAACGTGAATGCCGGGATCGTCAAATCTCTTGCTGAAAAAATTGCGGTCGTTTGTCCTGAAGCCTGTGTCGGAATTATCACGAATCCTGTTAATACTACTGTTCCTATTGCGGCGGAAGTGTTGAAAAAAGCAGGTGTTTATAATAAACGTAAATTGTTCGGTATCACGACACTGGATGTGATCCGTTCAGAAACATTCGTCAGTGAACTGAAAGGGAAAAACCCACTGGATGTGAATGTGCCAGTAATCGGCGGCCACTCAGGGGTGACAATTCTTCCTTTGCTTTCTCAGGTCAAAGACGTCTCTTTCTCTGATGATGAAGTTGCTGCCTTAACGCACCGTATTCAAAATGCAGGAACTGAAGTTGTGGAAGCAAAAGCCGGTGGCGGAAGTGCGACATTATCAATGGGGCAGGCTGCTTGTCGTTTTGGTTTGTCTCTCGTAAAAGCGCTTCAGGGTGAAGCCAATGTGATCGAGTGCGCTTATATTGAAAGTGATGGCGGACTGGCACCGTTCTTTGCTCAACCAATCAAATTAGGCAAAGATGGCATTGAAGAAGTATTGAGTTATGGCGAACTGAGTGCGTTTGAACAGCAAGCGCTGGACGGTATGCTGGATACGTTGAATGGCGATATTCAGCTTGGTGTTGATTTCGCATCATAATGATTCGATATACTGATTAGAATGAAAAAAGCTGGCTTAGCCAGCTTTTTTTTCAAGGAATAAACCGTGTTATTTAGTGCGATGTACCGCGAGATGAGCCAGTGAAATCAGCGCTTCTTTATATTCGTTGTCAGGAATAATCCGGAGTGCCTCAATGGCTTTGTCGGCTTCTTCTTGTGCTCTTTGCTGAGTGTAAGTCAGAGAGCCGGTCTGTTCCAGAATTTCAAGGATCGCTTCGAGGTGTTCCATACCGTTGGATTTTTCGATCGCATCCCGAATCATCTGCACTTGTTCGGGGACTCCGGTGCGCATGGCATGAAGTAGGGGAAGCGTCGGTTTTCCTTCGGCCAGATCATCACCGACATTTTTACCCATTTCATCACCATCTGATGTGTAATCCATCCAGTCATCAATCAGTTGAAATGCTGTCCCCAGATAACGGCCATAGTCTTGCAATGCTTTTTCTATATCAGCGTCAGACTCGCTGAGGATCGCACCGATCTGAGTCGCTGCTTCAAATAAACGGGCTGTTTTGGAGTAGATCACCTGCATGTAATTCTCTTCGGTGATATCCGGATCATTACAGTTGATCAACTGTTGGACTTCGCCTTCAGCGATAACATTCACCGCGTGGCTCATCAGCTCCAGCACCCGAAGTGAGCCAAGTTGGGTCATCATTTGGAATGAACGTGTATAAATATAGTCACCGACCAATACACTGGCGGCATTGCCAAAAGTTGCGTTGGCGGTGGCTTTGCCCCGTCTCATGTCCGATTCATCGACGACATCATCGTGGAGCAATGTCGCGGTGTGTATAAACTCAATAAATGCAGCGGCTTTAGTATGAGCCTCACCGGTATATCCCAGCGCACGGGCAGAGAGTACGGCTAGCAGAGGACGCAGGCGTTTACCGCCACTATTGATGAGGTAAAAACCAAGCTGATTGATCAATGAAACGTCAGAATTAAGTTGGGCAAGAATAGTCTCATTAACTTTTGCCATATCATCGGCAGTGAGCGCTTGGATAGCTTTAAAATCCATTGTAAATCCGGCTGAAGTTCGATATTTGTAAGGAAATAATGTTCTTTGAATCCGCTCATAATACACTAAAAAACAGCAATGAATACATGCTATAATGCTAGGCTCGAGAGAGTTTTGCCCTATGAGTTGTTTTTCGCCAATTTTTTAAAAATAGCGCTTGTTTTAAAAACAGCATTCGCGTAGAATCTGCGCCCTATTGATGATTAGTTTAGCGCACACCCAAAATTACTCAAATAGTAGGATGGCTGTGCGGAAAGAGCGGAGTAAAATATGTACGCTGTTTTCCAGTCTGGTGGTAAACAACACCGAGTAAGCGAAGGTCAAACACTTCGTTTAGAGAAATTAGACGTTGAAACTGGCGCAACTGTTGAATTTGATAAAGTTCTTCTGGTTGCTAACGGTGAAGAAATCACTGTTGGTGCGCCTCTTGTCGATGGCGGAAAAGTAACTGCAGAAGTTGTACAACACGGTCGTGGCGATAAAGTAAAAATCGTTAAGTTCCGTCGTCGTAAGCATTCTCGCAAGCAACAAGGCCATCGCCAGTGGTTCACTGAAGTGAAAATCACTGCTATCAACGCTTAACGTAGGAGAGTTTAACAATGGCACACAAAAAAGCTGGTGGTTCTACTCGTAACGGCCGCGATTCAGAAAGTAAACGTCTTGGTGTAAAACGTTTTGGTGGTGAGTCTGTATTGGCAGGTAACATCATCGTTCGCCAACGTGGAACAAAATTCCATGCTGGTACTAACGTAGGTATCGGTAAAGACCATACGCTTTTCGCTCTATCTGACGGTAAAGTGAAATTTGAAGTAAAAGGTTCTAAAAACCGTAAGTTCGTTAGTATCGAAGCTGAATAATTTTAGCTTCCTGATGAATTTAAAAGCCCTGCCATTTGGTGGGGTTTTTTGTTTATTGCAAGTTTGTGGATCCGCAGGCGATCCACTTAAAGAATGTTATAAATGATTTGCCCGGAGTTCTGCTAAAGTTTATAGCAAGAGCTTTAGGTAATATTGCAACGCAAATCATGCGGAGTGAAAAATGAAATTCGTTGATGAAGCTGTCGTAAAGGTTCAGGCGGGTGACGGTGGTAACGGCATTGTCAGCTTCTGGCGTGAAAAATTCGTCACGAAAGGCGGCCCTGATGGTGGCGATGGTGGTGATGGCGGGGATATTTATATTCTCGCGGATGAAAACCTCAATACACTGATTGATTATCGCTTTCAGCGCTTTTATGACGCGGAACGCGGCGAGAATGGCCGTGGCGGTAACTGTACGGGAAAACGCGGTAAAGACAAAGTGCTTCGTGTTCCGGTGGGAACCCGGGCAGTGGATATCCATACCAATGAAGTGATTGGTGAAGTCGCAGAGCACGGCAAAAAACTGATGGTTGCCAAAGGTGGCTGGCATGGTTTAGGCAATACTCGTTTCAAGTCATCGGTCAATCGTGCCCCAAGGCAGAAAACCATGGGAACGAAAGGTGAAGTCCGGGAAATTCGTTTAGAACTGCTATTGTTGGCTGATGTTGGCATGTTGGGTTTACCCAACGCAGGAAAATCGACATTTATTCGCGCTGTTTCGGCGGCAAAACCGAAAGTGGCAGATTATCCGTTTACCACGCTGATTCCAAGTCTGGGCGTCGTCAGTGTTGTTCCTGAAAAGAGCTTTGTGGTTGCTGATATTCCGGGGTTGATCGAAGGCGCTGCCGATGGTGCGGGGCTGGGGATTCGATTCCTGAAACATCTTGAGCGCTGTCGTGTATTGTTACATATGATCGATTTATTACCGATTGATCAAAGTGATCCGGCTGAAAACGCCAGAATCATTATTGATGAATTGCATCAATATAATGACAAGTTGTCACAAAAGCCACGCTGGCTGGTATTTAACAAAGTTGATCTACTCCCTGAAGATGAAGCTGACCAGATTATTCAGTCTGTATTGGATGAACTGGAATGGGAAGATGAATATTTCCGGATTTCAGCCATCAATAAACAGGGCACGCGTGAACTCTGTATGAAGCTGGCTGATTTTATGGAATCGTTGCCAAAAGAAACGTCAGAACGCACTGAAGAAGAAAAAGTCGAATTTATGTGGGATGACTACCATCAGTCGGCTATGAATAGTCCGGATGTGATTACCGAAGAGTGGGATGACGAGGATTGGGATGATGACGATGACGACGATGGTCATGTGATCTATGTCCGAGACTAATCAATGCATTTAATTTTTTAAACCGCGATTTTTATTGCGGTTTTTTTTGTCTAAATCATTTTCCAACGTATCATTTTCGGGCAAACTCTGAGTTTCGTATGTGATTGACGAATGGATTAGGTTGGGAAGGGAATCATGACATCGAAACAGAGAGCAGTCTCTCGTCTGATTGCTCAGGCGGGGCAGATGCTGTTAGCTCATGGAGCAGAGAGCACCTTAGTTGCGGATATCATGAGACGGATGGGGATTGCCAGTGACATGGATGAAGTCGAAGTTGCGCTGACAGCAAATTCACTGGTGGTAACGACCGTTTATCATGCGCATTGTATAACGACAGCACGTCGATGTCAGGACCGTGGCATCAACATGAAAGTTGTGACTGATATTCAGCGTATTTGTATCATGATGGAAAAAGGTATTGTTGATTATCAGCTTGCGCAACAAAAACTAAACCGGATCACCCCACAGCGATATAATCGTTGGTTGGTGCTCGTGATGATTGGATTATCTTGTGCAGCATTTAGTCGTCTCGCTGGCGGAGACTGGAGTATCTTTGCTGCCACTTTCGTTGCTTCTTCTGTTGGTATGTTCGTGAGACAGGAAATTGCTCACCGACATTTTAACCCGCTGCTTAACTTTGCCGCCACGGCATTTGTCACCTCTTTAATTTCAGCTCAGGCTGTCAGTTATCAATGGGGAAATAACCCGACTTTGGTGATGGCGTGCTCAGTATTAATGCTTGTGCCTGGTTTCCCGTTGATTAATTCAGTGGCTGACATGCTGAAAGGATATGCCAATACGGGGATCGCCCGGTTTATGATTGCATCGCTCCTGACACTTTCAACGTGTCTGGGGATTATTGCAGCAATGTTTGTGACAGGCGTTTCGGGGTGGTAATGATGAATATAGATATGGTGATGACGCTATTACTGGGATTGTTGAACGACATGTTCTTTGCGTCAATTCCTGCGGTTGGTTTTGCATTGGTTTTTAATGTTCCGGTACCGGCATTGAAATATTGTGCACTGGGTGGTGCGATTGGCCATGGTTGTCGCTTTCTATTGATGAAGTATGGAATGCCGATTGAGTGGGGAACATTTTTTGCTGCTACACTGGTCGGAATGATCGGGGTTCACTGGTCTCACCGTTTTCTCGCCCATCCGAAAGTATTCACTGTGGCGGCATTAATTCCGATGGTTCCGGGGGTTTTCACTTACCGGGCGATGATTGCGATGGTTGAGATCAATCATCTTGGTTTTACGCCGGAGTTATTTTCCGTTTTGATGGAAAACTTCCTGAAGGCGATGTTTATTATTGCAGGTTTGGCCGTTGGTCTCGCGGTGCCCGGCTTATTATTTTATCGTCGAAAGCCAGTTGTTTAGATTGCTTGCAGCACGAATCTCGCTAGAATAGCAGCTGTTTTTTTGATGTGACGGTGGTATTTCTATGATTATCAGTATGATTGCAGCGATGGCGAATAACCGGGTGATTGGTAAAGAAAACCAAATGCCTTGGCACCTGCCGGCAGATTTTGCCTGGTTTAAACGTTGTACGCTAGGCAAACCTATCATCATGGGAAGAAAAACTTTCGAGTCGATTGGTAAGGCGCTTCCCGGGCGGCAAAACATCGTCATCACTCGCAACCCTCAGTTTCACGCAGACGGGGTCGATGTAACTGACTCGCTTGAAAATGCATTGACGCTGGCAGGCGAGGTGGATGAAGTTATGATCATCGGCGGGGGAAGTATTTATCAGTCGGGTTTATCGCTGGCTTCAAGGTTATATCTCACCTATATTCAGGCTGAAATTGACGGGGACACCCGTTTTCCGGATATCGGTACTGAATGGCATGAGACTTATCGGGAAGCGTATCCCCAAGATGAGAAAAATGCTTATGACATGTCATTTGTAATACTAGAGCATAGTCATGAATGATCACTCGGGCAGAGCGGTTTAACGCACCTGAGTTTCTGTCACGGCGGGCTGGCTGAACAGTTGTTGATCTTCCCAGCGGATCATGGTCAATGAACCACCCCAGACACAACCGGTATCCAGTCCGATGACATCTTTTCTGACACATCCTTCCAATGCCGCCCAGTGACCAAAAATAATACGTTTTTCGATAGGGATTGCTCTTGGCAGATCAAACCATGGGCGCAATTGACTGGGGTCGACTTCAGAAGGTGGTAATTTACAGTCCATATCCAGAGCGCCACTGGGAGTACAGAAACGCATTCGGGTAAAGGCATTAATGATATAGCGGTAGCGTTCCAGACCTGACAGCGAATCATGCCACTGATTGGGCATATTTGCATACATATGTTCGATAATCCACGGCCATTGAGCACTCCGGAGTAGTGACTCAATTTCTTGTGCAGCCTGACGTGCTGTCGGCAGATCCCATTGTGGTGAGATACCGGCATGGCAGACGACAAACTCTGGATGCTCTTGCAAAAGGGGTTGGAACCGTAACCATTCGAGCAGCTCATCTCGGTCCGGAGCCTGAAAAATAGCTGCGGTGCGATCTTTCTTTTTCAGCGGATGAATGCCGAGCGCAATTGATAGCAAGTGGAGATCATGATTGCCTAATACAGCTTTGGCGGATGTTCCTAATGCTTTAATATATCGGAGCGTTTCCAGTGACTTAGGGCCTCTGGCAACCAGATCACCGGCAATCCACAGTTGATCATGCCGTGGGCTGAATTCAACTTGGGAAAGGAGTAGTTCGAGTTCGTCCAGACATCCTTGTAGATCGCCAACAATATAATTTGCCAATTCAATCGCTCCTGTTCGTTGCAAGCATTAAAACAATTCGTTTATCAATTTGTTTAGGTGATCAGTTTAGAATATGCGGTACATAGAGGCGAAAAGGGTCTATTTCTGCCGTAAACTCTTTTCCTTCGCTGTCATGCATAATGTACTGTCCTTGCATGACTCCAACCGGTGTTTCGAGAGCGGTTCCGCTGGTATAGGTATATTCGTCATTGGCTGCAATATGGGGTTGTTCACCGACGACACCATCACCTTCTACGGACATCTGTTTCCCGTTGGCATCTGTGATTAACCATCTGCGTCCGATCAGTTGCACCGTTTCCTGGCTGAGATTCTTCACCGTTATGATATACGCAAAAATATACCGATCTTGTTCCGGGAGTGACTGTTCGGGGATATATTTGGTATGAACTTGCACTTTAATGCATGGTTTGGATATATCCATATAATCTCCTTACTCGGCCGTGCCGCGGTTAGTACCGCGGCAATCATGCTGCTAGCTGTTGCTGTCGAGCCAATTTGCCATTGCGACAAACTGACTGAGGGACAGATTCTCCGGACGACTAGTCGGATTGATCCCTAGCTCTTCTAAGACTGAAACATCAAGTAGTGATTTATAACAGTTACGTACAGTTTTACGTCGCTGATTAAATCCTTCCCGACAGACTCTGTCGAGCCATTTAAGACTGGTTGCAGGATAAGGTAACTCCTGATGTGGTACAAGCCGGACAACTGCTGAGTCCACTTTCGGTGGCGGGACAAACGACTCCGGCGGTACTTCCAGTACCGGTACCACCTTACAATAATACTGAGTCATGACTGTCAGGCGTCCGTAGGCTTTGGTTCCCGGCCCGGCTGCAAGTCGGTTGACAACCTCCTTTTGCAACATGAAGTGCATATCCTCAATTTGATTCTGGAATTCAAACAAATGGAACATCAAGGGTGTTGAGATATTGTATGGCAGATTACCAAACACACGCAGTTTGTTTTGAGACTGTACCAGTTGGCTAAAATCAAAGTTGAGCGCATCTGCTTCGTAGATCGATAGTTTGTCTTTCAGGTCGGGGTGGTTTTTCAGCCGTTCGGCTAAGTCCCGATCCAGTTCTACGACGCTGAGTTTATCGACTTCTTTCCCGACCGGCTCGGTCAACGCCCCTAAACCGGGACCGATTTCAACCAGATTTTGTCCGGGCTTCGGATTAATCGCCGCAACAATACCATCAATGATATAAGGATCATTGAGGAAGTTTTGACCGAAGCGTTTTCGGGCTTTGTGCCCTAAGTGGACATCATTTTTTATCATCATTAATTACTTTGTTTGCTTATTTACTAATTCGATTGCTTGCTGTAAAGCTGTTTTCAAACTGCCGGTATCGGCAGTGCCGGTACCGGCAAGATCCAAAGCTGTGCCATGATCAACCGACGTCCGGATAAAAGGCAGCCCCAGCGTGATGTTGACCGAGCGGCTGAATCCCTTATATTTTAGTACAGGAAGCACTTGGTCATGATACATACCTAAAATTGTATCAGCTTGTTCGAGATACTTGTCATGAAATATCGTATCGGCCGGCAGTGGCCCGGTAAGGCGTATATTTTCTTCATCTCTCAATGCATTTAGTGTCGGTGTAATGGTTTCTATTTCTTCACTGCCTAAGCAACCATCTTCCCCTGCATGAGGATTCAGTCCGCACACGTAAATGTGTGGGTCATCAATCGCAAATTTCTCTTTCAGGTCTTTATGCAGGATACGAATAATGCTTTTAAGACGCTCGGTGGTGACGGCCTTTGATACATAAGCGAGAGGGATATGGGTTGTCACCAACGCAACCCGAAGCCCTTCTGTCGCAAGCATCATCACCACTAGCGGGGTATTTGATTTTTCTGCAAAAAATTCGGTATGTCCGCTGAAGGCAACCCCGGAACGATTAATCACACCTTTATGGACAGGGCCTGTGACGACGGCATCAAATTCACCGCTCAGGCAGCCTTCTGTGGCTCTTTCCAGTGTTTGCAGTACGTAGCGACTGTTGGTTTCATCAAGCTGTCCGGCAGTGACAGGCGTTGCCAGTGCGATATGTTCTACGACCAGTGAGCCAGCCTTTTGCGCAACCGGAGGTTGTGCAGGGTCATAATCATTGAGTGCAACATTGAGACCCAGCAAAGCAGCCCGTTGTTGTAATAGTGATTTATCTGCACAGACCACAATTTGATGTGACCAGTCTTCCTGAGAGAGTGCCAGCACTAAATCCGGACCAATTCCCGCCGGTTCTCCGGCGGTGACTACAATACGCTTAATTGTCATTTCCATTGTCCTTGAGCCGTTCAATAAAGGCACTTGCTTTCAGCTCTTGAATCCAGGTGCTGGATTCTTCATTAAACTTACGATTAAACAAGATTCGGTACGCTTTATTTTTCTGTGCGGCATCGGTCTTATCTACCTGACGACGCCCTAAGACCTCGACAATATGCCAGCCGTGAACGGTTTTAAATGGTTTACTGATTTGACCAACAGGCAAGGTCTCAATCTGATGTTTGAACTCCGGCACATAAATATCAGGTGACTGATAGCCAAGTTCACCTTGTTGTGATGCTGACCCCGGATCCTGACTGTATTGCTCAGCAAGTTCGCCAAAAGTCGCTTCTTTATTATGAATTTTCTGAATGAATGAGTTCAGCTCTTTTTTCGCACCCTCATCACTTAAAATAATGGAGGTTTTAAGCAGAATGTGACGTGCATTGACCTCCGTGACGGATACGGTTTGTAATCCTTTCACATCATCAATTTTCAGAATATGGAGTCCGACGCCACTTCTGAACGGGCCAATAATCGTCCCTTTGTTTTGCATCTTGATCTGATCAGCGAAAATGGTCGGCATTTCTTCTTTACGCATCCAGCCCCAGTCTCCGCCTTCGAGTGCTTTAGGGCCTTTGGAATAGGTGAGTGCCAATGTTCTGAAACTTTCGCCTTTGGCGAGCCGGCGGACTAATGATTTTGCCAGCGCTTCGACTTTAGACTTCTCATTGTCATTATCGATACGGAGCTGAATATGACTGATTTTGTACTGAACGGACGTATCTGTTTCTTGATTGAGAATATCTGCCAGCGAGTCTACCTCTGCCGGTAAAATATTAATTCTACGGCGCACAAGGGCATTACGTGCTTCAGAAATAGCGATCTCATCACGGATTTTTTCTCTGAAAGTCCCGTAGCTGACCCCGGCTTTTTCGATTGATTTTCTCAATTCCTGTACCGTTTGGTCATTCTGCTTGGCTATCTCTTCAATCGCCTGATTTAAACGATTGTCGTCGATTTTTACCCCGATACGGTCGGCTTCCTGCTTTTGCAGTGTGTCTGAAATGAGTTTATCAACCACCTGTGCACGAATGATATCGTCCGGCGGAAGCGTCTGATGGTGATGCGCAGCATTCGCTTTAAACAGCTTCATCTCTGTTTCTATATCACTGGTTAAAATCGCACTGTCATTCACAATCACGGCCATACGATCCAGTTCGACCGGGGTTGCATTGATGTTCAGACTATAAAGGCTGATGATTGTGATTAGAAAGTATTGCCACAGTTTCATCGAAAATCCTATTGATTAGGCATATATCTTAATATGCTACTGATTATTCAAAGATATAATGATTTACAAACGTTAATATGCAAGCAATAGGTTGGCACGATGGCCTCACTATTGCTCTGGGTGTATTGCATTAGTTACTTAGCACGAAGGGGCGTCCATAACCAATTGCATTCGACTGTAATTCATTGTTATGCGTCATATTCGTTCCCAAGCCAATGATACCGATATTGACACTCAGGTTGCTTTCATATCTTGCTTCGGCATCAGGGTATTGTTGAAATGAAGGGGTCCACTTATCCAGTTCCCGGCTGTACGTCAGGCCGATAAACCAACAGTCAGACAGATAAGTCAGGTTGGCCTGCCATTCTAATGGATTGTCTGTGGTGAGATCATAATAGTAGAGCGCCTTCGTTTGCCATTTCGGTGTGAGATTGTATTGTGCCACGACACCAAGTTGTGAAATGCCATCTTTGGTCAGAGAATTGACGTCCAGCGTGTCACCGACGGTATCTTCTATGTAATCTTGGGTGACATAGCGGTAGTTGGTCTGGATAAAGCCCTTATCATGCCGGTACTCAAGTGTGCTGTTAGACAACTGTACGCGAGAGGTATCAACATCATATTGGATACCACCATGATAGAACAGTGCGTCGTCATAGTTGAAATCCATTTCCACAGCCCAGGCCGAATAATCTGAGTTTTCGGTGGTTGAATTATTCAAGTTATTTTTAAGGCCTTTATCCAAATAGAATATTTGCCCAAAAGCGATATTTAAGCGTTCTTTATACTGATCGTCGAAAAAGCGCGATGCAGCCCCATAGCTAATTTGGTTGGCTGGGGCGACAAAGTCAACGCTACTGTATTTACGGCTCCGGAACAGACCATAGTAGTCGGTCTGTAACAGTGTCGTATCGTAACGGGCAATATCACTCTGGTCTCTCTTGGGAATATAAAGATATTGCACCTGAGGTTCTAGTGTCTGGGTATAACCATCTAAAACGACGGTATCCCGCTCAAGAATCAGGCCGAGATTTGAGCGAAACTCAGGGATATCTCTGGAGACATTTTCTTTATAGCCTTTAGAGGGATCAACGTTATCTAAATCTTGTTGATAATAGGTTGAAAGTAAGCGTGCCTCTGTTGTCCAGGTTCCCCAGGTTGCCCCGAGCGGAATCTTGATGCCGGGTTCAATATGGACACGGGTTGCAGAAGGGGCACCATTTTCATCAGTATCGAATCTTGAGACATGGCTAATTAAGTCAAAATCAAGATAGCGCATCAGCTCCGGGGCGTAATAGTTAAATGCAACCTGAGGCATTAATTTGTACGGTTGGTTACCCGTTGTCGTCAGGATCTGGAAGTCCCGCGTAAGCAGAGAAAGATCCCAGTTAGCTGAACGGTAGCTGACACTGGCTTCCTGAGTTAACTGGCCATCTTGCCGGGTGCCTATTTCTGAGCCCAGATCTGAAAAATAATCAATATCACTGACTTCGGCATAATTGACTGCAAGCGCCCAGGATTGATCATAAATGCCGTAATGAGTCAGTTGGAATCCCCAGCGATCATCTTTTTCCGGATATTTTTTATCATCCGGCAGATATTCATAAGTAATATCGCCCCTTCCAAAAGTATTCAAATAACGAAAATGGCTGTTCAGTTGGGTGCCCCGGTTTTCCATATATTTCAGATCGGTCTGCAAGTCATAGTTAGGGGCAAGGTTCCAGTAAATCGGAACATTCAGTTGAAAGCCGTCTTTTGAACCGAAAGAAAATGTCGGGTACAAAAATCCGGTTTTTCGTGTGTCCCCAATCGGCACTTGTAGTAATGGCAAATAGAATAGGGGAACGCCCAGTACTTCCATTCGGGGATTATAAAATGTTGCGGTTTCTTCATTCTGATCAATTGAAATACTGGATGCTTTTAAACGCCAGGCATTATCACCGTCAGGGCAAGACGTGATTGAGCCATCTTCTATCTCATACATTGCCTGACCTGTTTTGGCGACATAAACCGCATCACCGCGACCGGGCTGGCAGAGAAAGTGGTAATTGGTTTTTTCCAGAGTCAGCTGGTCGGTGTTGAGATTATTGGTTGCCCGCTCAGAGACGGCCTGAACTTCACCATCATCGAACTTGACATTCCCCTGTGCGACCACAATGTTATCTTTCTGATGCAGGGTGACGGTATCGGCACTCATCCGCTTTTTACCCTGAACGACGACAACATTACCAACGTATGTTGCTTTATCACCATTAACTGCTTCGAGCTTATCCGCTTCAACATTAATGGGTTGCTCATTCTGGTTGGTTGGTTCGATGTCTCCGGCACGGCACTGACCGATAGTAACCGTATTGCTTTGCGGAGCTGTTTCTGCATAACTATATGGGATAAAAAGTGCTGCACAGATCGACGCTGCTAGCAACGAACGAGGAAAGTCTGACATCTAGTTGTGTTATCCTGTTAAATTGAGTTGATTCGGATGATCAGCATCAGTTGAACTAAAAATGTCTCTAATCATAATGGAAATTCAATCATACAGCACTAGTAGACTGCGCAACTCGTAAAAAATTCATAGAATGAGAGTCAATAATGCATATTTTAGGCAAATTTTTGGGTACTTTTTTTGGTTTATTGCTGGGAGGGCCGCTGGGAGCCATTTTCGGGCTTTTTCTTGGACATCAGTTTGATAAAGCCCGGAGACAGTATCAAGGATCACCATTTTCTTCGGTCGGAGGTCATGGTGGTGCATCTCAGGAAGAGCGTCAGGAGGAGTTCTTTCGTGCCGCTTTTTCGGTGATGGGCCATGTTGCCAAGGCCAAAGGAAAAGTCACAAAAGAAGAGATTCGTTTAGCAACCATCATGATGGATCGGATGAATCTCAATGATGCGCAACAACGCTCGGCACAAGAAGCATTCCGTGAAGGAAAAGAGTCTGATTTTCCTTTGGAAGAGGTCCTTGAGCAAGTGATGCGCTCGACTGGCGGACGACGTGATTTAATTCAATTTTTTCTTGAATTACAGATTTCAGCAGCCTTTGCTGATGGGGAACTTCATCCGAGTGAACGGGATATTCTGCATAAAATTGCCCGGGGACTGGAATTCTCAGCGGCGCAGCTTGAGCAGCGACTGAGAATGCAGGAAGCGGCATTTCGCTTTCAACGTCATGCGAATTCAGGACAAGAGAGTTATCAAGACAATCGGCAGGGTGGTGGTTTCAACCAAGCCTATAATGCGAATCATCTGAGCGATGCTTATCATGTGTTGGGGGTGGATGAAACTGCTGATGCAAAAACGGTAAAAAGAGCATATCGGAAACTGATGAATGAACATCATCCCGATAAATTGATGGCGAAAGGTCTGCCACCGGAGATGATGACCGTCGCGAAAGAAAAATCTCAGGAAATTCAGCAGGCTTATGAGTTAATTAAAAAAGCCAAAGGTTTTTAAGTTGATCTGAGGTTGCGAGCGCAGCCAAACCAAAAAAAGCCACAGCAAATGCTGTGGCTTTTTTTTAAAGTGGCTCCCCCTGCGGGACTCGAACCTGCGACATACGGATTAACAGTCCGCCGTTCTACCAACTGAACTAAGGGGGAATAAACTTTTAAGACGTTCTCGTCTATGCAAATTGTGGTGCCGGCTGCCGGAGTCGAACTGGCGACCTACTGATTACAAGTCAGTTGCTCTACCTACTGAGCTAAGCCGGCTAAAATATGGCTCCCCCTGCGGGACTCGAACCTGCGACATACGGATTAACAGTCCGCCGTTCTACCAACTGAACTAAGGGGGAATAAACTTTTAAGACGTTCTCGTCTATGCAAATGATGGTGCCGACTGCCGGAATCGAACTGGCGACCTACTGATTACAAGTCAGTTGCTCTACCTACTGAGCTAAGTCGGCGCTTAATCATTTTCAAATTATTCATGGTGCCCGGAGGCGGAATCGAACCACCGACACGGGGATTTTCAATCCCCTGCTCTACCGACTGAGCTATCCGGGCAACGGGGTGTATTAAAAAGTTTTTCTCAGACAAGGTCAACAACAAAATGCAAAAAAAGTATCGTTTGTTGCTTTTATGCCCAAGTCCCCCAGAAATAGAGGTTTATTGAGATATCTTATCCGCAGGTAGCGGGAGAAATACGAGAAATTGTCCCTGAATTTTGTACGACTGAGCGGGAATTGAAAAGGGGAGGACTTACTTGGAAATGGATTTCGGTCACGGCTTTTGCTGAGCGTATAAAAGTGGCCAGAATGTTGAGCGCCGATTTTGATGACGTGAAAAATTCGGAATACAAGGGGAGGGAACCCGATAATAAAAAAGCCACAGCAATTGCTGTGGCTTTGAGAAAGTGGCTCCCCCTGCGGGACTCGAACCTGCGACATACGGATTAACAGTCCGCCGTTCTACCAACTGAACTAAGGGGGAAAAGATGGTGCCTCGAGGCGGAATCGAACCACCGACACGGGGATTTTCAATCCCCTGCTCTACCGACTGAGCTATCGAGGCATGGAATAAATGGTGCCGGCTGCCGGAGTCGAACTGGCGACCTACTGATTACAAGTCAGTTGCTCTACCTACTGAGCTAAGCCGGCACGATATTTATTCTCAATGCTTTTGCTTTAATCCGATTTATTGAGCACCAGATTAAATAAATTATGGTGCCCGGAGGCGGAATCGAACCACCGACACGGGGATTTTCAATCCCCTGCTCTACCGACTGAGCTATCCGGGCAACGGAGCGCTATTAAACGGATTTACACGTCAATCGTCAACTAGTTTTTCACGTTTCTATGAAAAAAGTGACCGTTTGCATGATTTTTGACCTTGTCGTTCACAATGCAGACGGTTTACTCACTCAAGATTCATTTATAGCTGTCCCGAATTAAACATCTCTTTGTAATGCGTTACTTTTTCCAGATAACGACGGGACTCTGAATTCGGATGTCTTTTAGTCAGCGCCCAGTAGACTTGATTGGGTTGCAGACGGTTGATTTTACTCAATGCCGTTTTTTTATTGCGGCTGAACGTACGGAGTACACCACCGGCACCACCGTTATAAGCAGAAATCATGCTGTATTCGAGAGACAGCGAATTTGCGACTGAATTCAAATAATCATGTTTTAAGATATAGAAATAGGCAGTTCCGGTGTCAATATTGTTCTCCGGATTGAACAGATATTCAGGAGAAGGTTGCCCAGAACGCTTTTTGATGCGTTGAAAGACATCTTTTCCTGCGGTTTTCGGCACGACTTGCATCAATCCATAAGCGTTGGCCCAGCTCACCGCGTAAGGATTGAAGCTGCTTTCTGTCTTGATAATGGCGTAAATCAAATCTTCCGGTATGCCATATTTTCGAGACGCCCGGCGGATAATATTGGCATATTTGTAGCTGCGAATTTCAACTTGATCTTCCACCATCGGAATTTCAACATAATAAGATTTTTTGAAATCGACCTGTTTGACTTGCAACTTATTTTTGATCAGGTAATCGGCAAATCGATTGGCTCGCCAGCTCCACTGAATCGCTTTATGATCTTGATCGACGACTTGTTTATAGAGGAATGGTTTGCCTTTGAGAACGATCTTCTCGGATGAGAACAGATCGACGTGTTTGGGATCATCCGGTGTCAGAAGGGTGGTGACGATCGCTTTTTTCAGATGTTCCAACGGTTCGGTCGTCGCGACAGTCTCGACAGTAATTTGTCCTTGATTGAAATTAACATCGGCACGGCTACGATAGTCGTCGATATATTTAACATAGTTTGTTTTGCCGGCAATTTTAATTTCTTTACTTCCCCAGCGATGTTCTATTTTCCCGGTGAAGCTGCTGATGAGGGCATCTAACGCGGCCGCATCTTTCATAAACTGGCCGGGAAGGGGGGCTAAATGCTTAGCAAAGCGATTGGTCGGTTCGTAGTTCACATCGTATATTTTTTCGATCAACTCGCGGCTACAGCCACTGGTGAATAATGGAATCACGAGAAGAAGCAGCATCCTGCGTCGGGTGGTTTGTTTCTTGAACGCAACACAGTGCGTCGAAAAAAAATGTCGAATCAAATTGATCATCAATAACACCTGTGCGGGGAAGTGTTCACACAATCGCAACTCTCGCTGATTGTGTGAACAACAATTTACGACTCACTGGGTGGTGTATAGCCTTCGATGTGAACTTCTTTACCTTCAAACAGAAAATTGACCATTTCCGTTTCAAGCAGTTGACGGTGTTGCGGATCCATCATGTTCAGTTTTTTTTCATTAATGAGCATCGTCTGTTTATGTTGCCACTCGGCCCATGCTTCTTTCGATATAGAATCAAAAATTTTTTTCCCTAATTCGCCGGGATAAAGTTGAAAATCCAGCCCTTCGGCTTCTTTCTTCAAACGTGCACAAAAAACAGTGCGGCTCATAAGGATATCCTCATTGTTTGGAGTTAAAAACTACTGATGTTATACCAGAGAGTCCAATTTCCTGCCACTTCAGCAGCCCTCAAGGTGACGGGTCAGGAATTTTTTTATCGGCGTCGGCAATCCAAGCTTGAATACTTCACTTTTTTCGACCCACTGCTGTTGGGGTTCCGTAATGCCCAAACGGTCGATCATCCAAACATTTGCATCCAGTTTATAGTGAGTAAATGTGTGTTTGAACGTGCCTTTCAGTTGTTTATGTTCACCTAACTGTTCGGGTTGCAGATGAATTTGTGGCAGACACCAGAGTGCGCCCCAAATCCCATCGCTTGCCCGTTTTTCCAGTAAAATCTTATTGTCTGATTCCACCCAGAGAAACTGCCCTGTTTTCGTCGGGATGGTTTTTTTCGGTTTGGGGGTCGGTAACTCATGCACTCGGCTATGTTTTAAAGCCAGACAAGTGTTCTGAAAGCAACAGTGTTCGCAGTCGGGATTCTTGGGTTTGCAGACCGTGGCACCGATATCGAGCAAACCTTGGGCAAAAGCTCGGTTATCGGTTTCCGGTGTGAATGTTTCGGCCAGTTGCCAGAGTTGCTTATCAACTGCTGAAGTTCCCGGAACGCCGTCAAGGGCGAAAAAACGACAGAATAGTCGTTTGACATTACCATCAACTATCGGCCCATAGTGATTATAGGCAAAGGAACGAATTGCACCGGCCGTATATCGGCCGACTCCGGGAATATCCAGCAGCGCTTCAAGCGAATCCGGAAATTGTCCCTGATGCTGAGTCATGATGTATTGCGCCGCTTTACGCAGATTTCTCGCCCGGGAATAGTAACCCAACCCTTGCCAGTGCTGCATGACGTCATCTTCCGTGGCCTGAGCCAGTATCTCAACACTGGGAAAACTCGCCATCCAGCGTTCGAAATAAGGAATCACGGTTATCACTTGTGTCTGTTGTAACATCACTTCAGAAACCAGAACACGATACGGTGTCGGATTGAGTTGCCACGGCAGATCATGACGTCCGTGAGATCGTTGCCAGTCGATCAGGTGTTGCTGAAATTGTTGTGGCGAGATTGGATATTGCATTTGCATTGCTGACTTTTCTTTTTGAATGAATGATTTTTATCAATGGCCGTTTAGCCCGTAGTAAGACTCTACGATTGTATCCATCTCAAGCGACGATGAACGCAGATCCTGATGAAATAACGCTGATTGCAGCACAGAAAAGTTGCGTTGTAAAACACATAAATTAAGCCGAATCCAATATAATTTTCAGTTCAGGACTTGAACAGACACGCATTCTTTGGATAATCACACCTCCTTATATCCGGGAGTGAGAAAACAGGCGAGAACCCCATGAGTGAAGTAACAACCAACGAATATACCGATGATGGTAAAGTCATGCGTAAAATTCGCAGTTTTGTTCGCCGCGAAGGGCGTCTGACCAAAGGTCAGGAAACTGCGATGAACGAGTGCTGGCCTGTAATGGGAATCGACTTTCAGCCGCAAAAACTGGTCTGGCAGTCTGTGTTTGGCAATGACAACCCTGTGGTACTTGAAATCGGGTTCGGTATGGGAACTTCTTTGGTTGAAATGGCTAAAAATGCACCACATCTGAATTTTATCGGAATTGAAGTTCATAGCCCGGGTGTCGGGGCTTGTCTGGCTGCTGTGCGCGAGGCGGGAGTGACTAACCTGCGGGTTATGTGCCACGATGCGGTTGAAGTCTTCGAGCAGATGATTCCTGAGCATAGTCTGTATCGGGTACAGTTATTTTTCCCTGACCCGTGGCACAAAAAACGTCACCACAAACGCCGGATCGTGCAACCTGAATTTGCGGCGATGGTGCGTCAGAAGTTGATTGTCGGAGAAGGTATTTTCCATATGGCAACCGACTGGGAAAACTACGCTGAACATATGATCGAAGTCATGAATCAGGCCCCCGGTTATGCCAATGTCGCGACCGATGGTGATTTTATCCCCCGGCCGGATGAGCGCCCGCTGACCAAGTTTGAGCAACGTGGCCACCGTCTGGGACATGGGGTCTGGGATATCCAGTTCCGTTGTATTGAATAATGCTGTAGTCGAGTCGCAGAGCCTGCGTTCACTCACCGCTTGTGATGAGTAGCCAATCACTAAAGTAGCCTAAATGAAACTGACAAACGAGATACTGACCGAGATATTAGATGAAGTGCGTCCGCTGATCGGACGCGGTAAAGTTGCTGACTACATTCCGGCACTTGCGCAAGTTCAGGCGGACAAACTGGGTATCGCAGTCCTGACCAATGAGGGCGAACTATTTCAGGCCGGTGATGCTGATGAAGGCTTTTCCATTCAATCGATCTCCAAGGTGCTTAATCTCACGCTGTCGATGGGGATCTATACTCCGGATGAAATCTGGTCACGGGTGAGGAAAGAGCCTTCAGGACAAGCATTCAACTCGATGATCCAGTTAGAGGTTGAGCATGGCATTCCGCGTAACCCTTTTATCAACGCCGGTGCCATTGTGGTTGCGGATATGTTGCAGACCCGTCTGTCAGCACCTCGCCAGCGGCTGCTGGAGTTTGTCTGGGCTTTAAGTGGTGATCAGAAAATCGTATATGACAAAGTCGTTGCCCGATCAGAGATGAAACACAGTGACCGGAATGCCGCCATTGCCTATTTGATGCGTTCATTTGGTAACTTTGAAAACCATGTGCTACCGGTACTGGAAAATTATTTCCACGGTTGTGCATTGAAAATGAGCTGTGTCCAGTTAGCGAAGACTTTCAGTTATCTGGCCAATCAGGGTGTCTCTGTGCTGAACCATAAAGCGGTGATTACCGCTGTTCAGAGCAAACAGATCAATGCATTACTGGCAACCTGTGGTCTGTATGATGAAGCCGGAGAATTTGCCTATCGGGTGGGGATGCCGGGCAAATCCGGGGTCGGTGGCGGTATTGTCGCGATTGTGCCCGGAGAGATGACTATTGCGGTGTGGTCGCCGGAACTGAACAGTTCGGGGAACTCGCTGGCCGGCAGCAAAGCACTGGAATTACTTTCCGAGCGTATTGGCCGCTCTATTTTTTAAGTGGTGATATCTTCAGGCGCAAGATTACACTTGTGAACACTCATTTTATGACTGATGTGCTGATGACGGGAATATCCTTATTCCTCATCAGCCATAAATTCTGCCAGTAAATCATTCAGAAACAGCTTGCCCCGTTCAGTGATTTGCAAGTGCAGATCGGTTTCACCGAGAAATCCTTGCTGTTTAGCCCGGTCGATTGTCGGTTGAACCGTTGTGAGCGGTAAGCCGGTCGTATCGACAAAGTCCTGTTTCGGGCAAGGCTCGATTAAGCGGAACCGATTCATAAAGAATTCAAAAGGGCGGTCTTTGGCCGACACCTCCGCTTCCTGATCCAAATAAGGTTTGAGTAAATTTAAATACCCCTTGGGATGTTTCACTTTGGTGGTGCGAATGATACTGCCATTCGCGCAACTGATTTTACCGTGTGCCCCGCAACCAATCCCGAGATAGTCTCCGAAGCGCCAATAGTTGAGATTGTGCTGACACTGGAATCCCGGTTTTGCATACCCGGAAATCTCATATTGAATATAACCGGCTTGGGTGAGTTTCTGATGTCCCTGCTCAAAAATATCCCACAACAGATCATCATCCGGCAGACGCGGCGGTTGGGAATAAAACAGCGTATTGGGTTCTATCGTCAACTGATACCAGGATAAATGCGGTGGATCTAAATCGATCGCCTGATCTAAATCTGCCATTGCCTGTGACAGTGTCTGCCCCGGCAGGCCGTGCATTAAATCCAGATTAAAGCTTTTCAGACCAATCTGATGTGCCAGATGCGCAGCTCGGATTGCCTCCTGCGAACCATGTATTCTGCCGAGCTTGGTGAGTTTTTCCTGTTCAAAACTCTGGACACCAATGGAGATGCGAGTGACACCTGCCTGTCGGTACTGGGCAAATCGTTCTGCTTCGATAGTGCCCGGATTGGCTTCCATCGTAATTTCAATATCCGGTTGAAAGGCTAATCTAGCCTGAACACCATCGAGTAGTCTTTTAATTTCGCCGGGGCTGATCAGACTCGGAGTTCCGCCTCCGATAAAGATGGAGTGCAGCTTTCGTGGCTGTCCTTGACCGGATGCGTCATGACTTGACGGCGCGCTGAGCTGATAGCGGTGGAGATCCTGATCAAGATCTTCCAGCAGGGCATCAATATAAGCCTGTTCAGGAATACCGGACTTCAGCGCATGAGAGTTGAAGTCACAGTAAGGACATTTTTGGACACACCAAGGAATGTGAATATACAGACTCAGCTTCGGCGGTTTCAGCATGGCTGTTGCTCATTCGGTGCTTGCATCGACTGTTGCCTGAACTGTTGTATCAACAGTTGAAGCGCCTGAGCGCGGTGAGACAGTTGTTTTTTTCGGGCCGGGGGCAGAGCGGCTGATGCACACTGCTCCGTGGGAACCCAGAATACCGGGTCGTAGCCAAACCCGTTGTTGCCATCGGGCTGATACAGAATTGAGCCTTCCCAGACACCGTGACACACCAGCGGGGTCGGATCCGCGGCATGTTTCATGAAAACTAATACACAGTGAAAACGTGCACTGCGTTGCGGTTCGGGGACATCGGTCATTGCGGCCAGCAACTTTTCGATGTTTTGCTGATCGGTGGCATCCGCACCCGCATAGCGCGCTGAATAAATGCCCGGTGCACCGTCGAGCGCGTCGACTTCAAGGCCGGAGTCATCGGCAATTGCCGGTAACCCGGTTTCAGCGGCTGCATGGCGCGCTTTAATAATGGCATTTTCGATAAACGTGGTTCCGGTCTCTGCAACCTCGGAGACATTGAGATCCGTTTGTGCGAGCACTTTAAAACCGAAATCGGTTAACAGATCAGACATTTCCCGGACTTTTCCCGGATTTCCGGTCGCTAAAACAATTTTCTGCATGATATAGATGCGCTTTCTGAGATAGGCAAATTGGGAGCATAGTGTACCTTGCCTCATTCACTTCCATCAATGGCAGATGACATCACCGGATGACATTGGTGTCCCGGGAAGAGACCGTTGCTCCTCAACTGGGAGCTTTATCAAAGCCAGAGTTTTGTCCGGAGTCAGAGTCACGATGCTGTGATATGCCTCCCATTTCATTCAGGCAATTTCTTGCTCGCCGGGCAACTTTTTGCTCGCCTTCAGGCAATAAATTGCCTGTAATAATCGATCACATAATATAATGAATTGATTTACTTACAGCGTCGCTCTTGGCACAACAGTTGCTGCTTTTATCTTATTGAATAAACAGGTTGATCCGATTTGGAACAGAGATCAACACGTTGAAAATCAACCCGACAGGTAAGCATTTTATTGCTTATTTTGTGGTGGGGTGATTGATAATAAGACAAAAGGCAATTCAAATGACAACGTTAGGTTTTCGCTTCACGATCGATGGTGTGCATGATGAGACGCTGGTGGTTCGTGAATATCAGGGAGAAGAGTCAGTATCGGACTCACTCAGCGGCGCAAGAGAACGTATCTACGGTTTTCGCTATCAAATTGAACTGGCCAGTCGCAATGCTGATCTCGCCGCCAAGCAGATTGTTGATAAAACCGCATTATTGGAAGTCATTCAAAACGGTGAGGTGACCCAGCAAGTCCACGGCATTGTGCGCCATTTCAGCAGAGGGGATACCGGACACTCTCATTCCTTTTATTCCGTCACTTTGGTTCCGGCATTGGAACGCCTCTCTCTACGCCGCAATAGTCGGATTTTTCAAGAAAAAAACATTCTCGATATTTTTAAGATCCTGTTTCAGGAGATGAACATCACTGACTATGTTTTTTCGGTCAAACGTGAGTGTGCACCGCGCGAGTTTTGTGTGCAGTACCGGGAATCGGATCTCGACTTCTTCCATCGTTTGGCAGCGGAAGAAGGCCTGATGTACACCTTCACCCATGAAAAGGGCAAACATACATTGGTTGTCACGGATAATAGTGAAGGATTTACGCAATTAGGATCACCTGTACCGTATAACGCCCTTTCCGGTGGCCACATGACGACACCTTATGTTTCGACCATGACGGAGCATTATCAGTCGGAAGTGAGCTCGATCGTGATGCAAGACTACAGCTTCAAAAAGCCGGATTATAACTTTGCACAATCGCAGGATGGCACAGATCTTAGTTATCAGTTACCTGACTATGAACATTTCGATCATCCGGGGCGCTTCAAAGACGATGCCAATGGTAAAGCCTTCAGCCAGATCCGACTGGAATATCTACGACGTACTGCGCATACCGCCAGCGGTAAAAGCAATGATGCCCGGGTGCAAGGTGGGGTGCGTTTTGAGCTCGAAGAACACATTGATTCAGCGATGAACCGAGAGTGGTTAGCGGTCTCTGTCAGTCATCAGGGGACTCAGCCACAGGCATTGGAAGAAGCCGGTGGTCATGGTGCAACGACTTACGCCAACCAGTTTACCGTGATCCCGAAAGAGACGCTTTGGCGAGCGACGCCCCAGCCGAAACCGCAAGTAGACGGCCCTTGTATTGCGACGGTTGTCGGCCCGAAAGGGGAAGAGATTTACTGTGATGAGCATGGCCGGGTCAAATTGCATTTCCCGTGGGATCGCTATGATCAATCCGATGAAAAAAGCTCCTGCTGGGTGCGGGTCGCGCAGGGCTGGGCCGGCGCTCAGTACGGCTTTATGGCCATTCCCCGTATCGGTCATGAAGTGATTGTGTCATTCCTCAACGGTGATCCGGATCAGCCGATTATCACCGGCCGGACCTACCATGCTACCAACGTAACGCCTTATATTTTGCCCAACCATAAAACCCGCACCGTTCTGAAAACCCAGACCCACCAGGGCGAAGGCTCCAACGAAGTCCGTTTTGAAGATCAGTCGGGTGTCGAGCAGATCTATATTCACGCCCAGAAAGATCAGGATATCGTCATCAACAATATCCATCGTGAATCGGTCGGGTTAGACAGTCACCGCCGGGTCGGACGTCATCTGTATCAGATGATTACTGAAAATGTTCATCGTCTGGTCGGCAAGAATGTCAATGAAGAGTTCGGACAGGATCATCATCAAAAAGTTGGCCGCAACGTTGTTCAACGCATCATCGGTAAACTCAGCCAGTTTATTTCCGGTGGTATTATCCAAAAAATCGAAGGGGCCTGGGTGGCTGATATTACTGCATCTGAAGAGAAAAAAATTGGTGCCAATCAACGGGTTGAAGTCAATAACGAAAGTTATCTCAAGGCGAAAAAAGTGATTCTCGATGCTGGCGATTCACTGACGATTCATGGGCCGGGCGGGTTTGTTAAAATTGATAGTGGCGGTGTTACGATCTCCGGCACGAAAGTCAAAATCAACGAAGGTGGCTCACCGGATAAAGGTACCGCACCAACGATGGTGAAACCGGATGAGACCAATAAACCACAAGAGCCGGAAGCTCCGGATCGGAGGGGGTAACCATGCCTGCAGCAGCAAGACTCGGCGACAACGGCTCAGGTCATGGCTGTTTTCCGGCGACGCCGATCATTGCCGGTAGCGGCGATGTCTCGATCAACGGTAAACCCGCAGCCCGTAAAGGCGATGCGATCTTACTGCATGCCTGCCCGTGTCCGCAGCTTCCTCACGGGATTCACGGCCGCAGTATCTCTGCCGGGTCTGCCAATGTCTCGATCAACGGCAAACCGGCAGCCCGGGTTGGTGATGCCATCGACTGCGGCGGCTCGGTCGCGGCAGGTTCCGGGAATGTATTTATCGGCGACACGCCGTACAAATCCCCGACACATGATTGTGGCGAAGGGGCCGCGCTGAAACAGTCGCCTTTCCTGCGTATCCAGCCACTTGCCGAAGCCCCGCCTTTTGACTGGGCAAGCCTGCCGTTTGTGGAGGAGATTTATGAGCGTTCGGCGAAAGGGCAAGAGAAGGCGGTTGAGTCGAAGGGAGAACAGGCGGCGAGTAAGGGGATACTTTCTGGAACTCGAACCAAGATCCCTAAAAAAGCGGATGAAGCAACTCGTCGCTCCCTTATCAGAGAAAATGAAGCTGTGGATGCACTTGTTGCTCATGGATTAGATGTCCAGCAGAACCCGGTTATAAAAGGAACGAAAAGAAATCCTGACTTGTTGATTGTGAAAGGTAAGATTGAAGATACTCATTTCGATAATGTTGTTGCAGATGTGTTTTCTCCCGGGAAAAATACGTCTGCAAGAAATATTCGAAGTACGATTAATGAGAAAGTTAATATAAAAAAACAAGCCGAGACAATTGTGTTAAATATGGATGACAGTCAACGCAAAGTTGCAGAAATTGTTGATGCGATTAAAGCTGAGCCTGTTACTAATTTGAAAAATGTTATTGTTACTCAAAATGGTAAGGTAACCCTTCTTCCTCTAATTAAAGGTTAGCGTAGATGTCTGTAGATTATGAATTGTATTTGAGTGTTGATATGACCGAATCCATGTTAAATGATTTTGGGTTTGTTGAAACTCAACCGGAAGAAAATGGTGTTATTCAAGGATATGCTTTTGACGGTAAGCTGTTATTTATTATGTCAAAAAGTCATTTGGACGATAGTTTTATCCGGGATGAAGTCGGTTTTCTGCCTGTAGTCAAGATCATACTGTCACCGGATCTGGAACAGTACGATGAAAGTATGACGTCCATAATCAGGATACTTAACGGCTGTGTTGAATTGAGTGATTCAGTTAAGTTTTACCAGAACAATGAAGTCTTATTACTAGAAAAGAAAGATGAGAAGACAGTGCTATATAACGGGGAATATGATTGGTGGGAAGAGCATCGGGCAATGCTAACGTTTCATTATACAGAACAATAGAACCTGATAAGAAAATATAACACAGTTCACTCAGGCTAGGAAAAATAAAAAATGAAATCCTTATTCGACATATTAACGATGTCAGAAGGAAATACGTCAGAAAGAAAAACATGTTACTTACTGTTTGATCGTATTCAGTTTCCGCAAGCGACTGAATTCTGGAACACCATGAAGCGACGCGAGGATGTCACATGGTGTGAACTGTTGCGTGGCAGTGAGCTTCAGCACCTGACCGATGTTTCGCCATTACTGATCGATATTCGCGATGGTAATCCGGGAGAAACACTCTATTACTGGCTGGCAGAAAATGAACCCCGGGCGGAACAGTTCGGGTTTGTCGGCCTGTTTGACGGTGATTTTTCTGCTCTGCGGGCACACTGGCATCCGTGGGTTTCTTGTCTCTATCCGGATCAGACGCAGGTGATGCTGCGTTTTTATGATCCGGCAGTATTACCTCAGTGGTGGCGTATTTTAACCCCGGTACAACAATATAGTTTTCAGGGGAAACATCGGGGGATCTATCTGCCGATCCGGGATGAACAGCAGCTTAAACTGCGTGCATTTGATCTGTCGTCAGCATCTGTCCCAGTCGATCCCCAAACTGAGATTCAATTGCCTCTCCAACTGACACTGGCGCAATTTGACCAGTTTTTCTATCCGGAACAGCTTCATTCGCTGGTTGAAACCTTATACCAGAAATTATTACCCCAGTATGGTGAATCTTTATCTCTGGCACAGGTAGAAAGTCGTTTTCATGAGGGCATGGCGCTGGCAACAGAGAAATATGCCGGTGCAACTGAACTGGATAAAGAGACCTACGCCCTATATCGCTTTTATTTAGGCGATCGATTTGATGAACATCCCGAGTTCCAGCGTTTGCTGCATTTTTATCCGCTCCGTCAGGCAATTGGCGAGCTGTATCATCAGTATCTGGGACGTGAGGATGAACTTGTTGCATACCGTTCTCCGGGATGGCTGGCAGAGCCTGATGTGGCGAACAATTCTGCTTTGGCAACACCGGCACCAGAGAACGTGGTTATGGAGAGTGAGAAATGACAGATACTGAACAGTGGTGGGAAGATGTCCCGCTGGAAAACTGGCAAACTACACTGGAAGAACCGGGGTGGTTTGTGGTCGCTGAAGCTGCGATTCATCCGGAAATCCGTGAACTGGCAGAACAGATGCCGGAGTTTGAGACACGCTTGTACTGGGGCGATATGGGCGATATTCATGCCTCGATTTCTCCCTATATTATGCCGCTGCAATCATGGGCATGGCTCGAAGAGCAGGTGGCGACACAACCCCACTGGGGCATTGCGATCCAGCTGGATCCCAGTTTTCATTCACTGCCGCTCAGCCGTCAGAGCGATTTAGTGATGCGGTATTTCCGGGCATGGACGCTGGTCGAAACCCCGACGCAGGAACAGTTTCTGCTGCGTCTTTCAGACTGGGATGTACTGGGTGTGCTCTGGCAGGCCAGCGATGCTGTCTATCGGCAACATATTCAGGGGCCGTTACGACAGATTGCCTACTGGGAACCGGATCAGCCGGAGGCGAAGGTTCTCAGGTTTCAGGAGCCGATCCTGGAAGAAACCACACTCCCGTTACCGACGCCGCTGACTGAAGCACAGTATCAGGCACTCAGCATCTGGGCCAGCCGACAGATCTACCGTCAGTATCAGGATCATTTACAAGCCCATCACAGCGAAACGCAAAGCTGGGAACAGGCACAGTTCGATCAATATCTCTATCAGCATATCACTCAGGCCAATCAACTGGGGTTTACCCAACCGAATGATGTAGTCCGGTATCTGAGTCTGACCGTGGTTTTCGGCGAGCAGTTTACAACGCAGCCTTGGGCTGAACAGATTTTAAAATCACCGGATTATCAGGGTACGCAAAGTCGGATGGATCGGTTATTTGAACGTGGGTTAGATGAATTGGATAAGGAGTCAGAACAATCATGAGCGAGAATAAAAAAGCCGACTTGCTCTCCAGTGCAGAGGCTGCCACACAGAACTTCTCGACCGATAATATACTTGATGGCGGATGTGTTGACTGTGGCTGTGAAGTGTTTATCCGTTACCACTATGATGATGACAAGCCGATACCGGAAGCGGAATTTGTGCTGACCGACAGCAATAAAACCGAGATTTCGGGCAAGACCGATAAGCAGGGGATGTGCAAAATCCAGAATATGGGCTGTGGTGGCTTTGAGATTCTGCTGGGCGAAGGCAGCGATGAATTCAACCCCAAAGAATCGGCAGAAAATAACCCGGTGATTCAGGCCAATCCTGAATATGCCGCCAAAGCCGGTGAATACTTTGCGCTATATTCCTTGCTGAGTCGGCAGGGTTATCTGACTTATGATGAGGATGGTAGTTCTGACGAATTTGTTGATATTGATCGTAAATTATTTACCTGGATCGATAAGGAGTATAAAGCTGCTTATCGTCGCTTTTGGGAGCTGGAAAAAGAGATCAATCGTGGTTCGACTGCTCTGAAAAAGGCGATCAACAAGATTCACCACAGTCTGGCCGGAGAAATGGCCGGCATGGCACACGACAATACGGCGATTCTGCTGTTTTGTGAAATTGCGCTCGGCTTTGTACCGGTGGTCGGTCAGGCGATGGATCTCTATGACTTAGGTTGCTGGGGCTGGGATACCTGTACCAAAAAAGAACTGGGTTTCTGGCATTGGGCGACCGGTGTACTGGTGGTGGTTGGCTTTGTACCGGGACTGGGTGATGCGACCAAGAAAACCGGCAAAACAATCATCAATGCACTGGAGAAAGCCGACTCGCGCACTATTCAGAAAGCGATGAAAATGCTGCGCAGTTTGTCAAACGGCAATCTGGTCAAGTACCTGAAAAAGTTCAGCGGACAACTGAGCGAGTATGCAGGGAAGGCCAAAGCATTGCTGAGTAAAATCATTGACGGGCTTACCAAAGCAATTAAAAACAGTAAGAACTGGGCGGTGAGATTACTCCGGGACTCTTTTGAGAAACTGGTGAAGGCAATGGAGCGGCTACAGGGCAAAATCGATGAGATGGTCGGTAAAATCAGTGCGAAGGTCGATGAATTTATTGGTAAAGTTGTGACCCGCAAAACTGGTACACCGCATCACAAAGGGGCGAACAAAGTCGATAATATCAATGCTGAGCAAGCTTCAATTCATGGTGATAAACCGGATGGCACTCATGGGAAGGATCCGACTGAATTAGAAAAGCAGAAAAAAAACGGTGGTTGCGGAAAAGAAGGCGAACCGATAGATCTATACACTGGGAAGGTGTTTGAAGAGAGACAAGATTTTGTATTATCTGGGATTCTGCCTTTAGCGCACCAACGTTACTATCACTCGGCTGGTTTGAAAGAAACCGGGTTGATGGGCAGTTTGTGGCGCAGCAGCTGGGATATTTCGCTGACCATCGAGGGGATGTTAGCTACCTTTACCGACACCGACTATACCCAAGGTATATTCGCGCTTCCCGAGCCGGATGAAGAAAGTACATCTTTACTGAAACCCCAGTGGCGGTTGACTCGGGGCGAACAGGCGGAATTAATTCTCCGGCATAAAGATGGTCTGACCTATCATTTCGGTCATGCGATTGGTGCGACACTGCGTTTATCCAAAATATCAGACGCTTACGGAAATACCATTCAGTTCGCTTATGACCGCCGAACCCTCAAATGGGTCATTCTCAGTGACGAACGGCTGATTGAGGTTAAAACCGAGCGTAACCGTATCACACACCTGATCTTATGCGAAGCCGATCAGGCACCGCTGCGGGAACTGGCCCGTTATGACTACGACAAATCCGGCAGGCTACTTTCGGTGCGGGGAGAATCTGGTCGTAATTTCGATTATCAGTACAGTAAAGAGGGTTACCTGACCCGCTGGCAGGATTTGGCCCACACGTGGGTTGAGCACGATTATGATGAACAAGGCCGGGCGATTGCCAGCCGTTGTGCTGACGGGTTGTGGACTGACCAAATCCGCTATGACGATGACAACCATGTTCATTACTACAAGAGTGCTTTCGGTGGGATCAAAGCCTATCATCTGGATGAGCGTAACCGTCCCTATGCGATTGTTGATGCTGCCGGTAACCGGATCGAGCAGCAGTGGCAGGACGACTTACTGATTGGCGAAACCAATGCACTGGGAGAAACGACAGCCTACAGCTATGATGCATGGGGCAATATCACCGCAGTGACTTTGCCGGATGGTACTGTACACAGCTATGGTTACAACGAGCAGGGCTGGCTGACTGGCTACACTGACCCGTTGGGTGCCAGTTGGCTGTATGAACACAATTCTCAGGGCGATGTTATCCAAGTCACCGATCCGGAAGGCCGGATCTGGCAGATGAGTTATACCGAACGCGGCTTGCAGGATTCAGTGACCGGGCCGGACGGTAGCGTCACTCGCTATCGCTACAATGAACGCGGCCTGCTAACCCGCTTAGAGCCGGATACCGGTTACGGGATGGATTTCCACTATGACCGTTTTGACCGCTTGGTGAAACGGGTCAGTGATAAACGTGATTCTCAGGGCAATCTCACCCGCCAGTGGCATTACCATGAATCGAATTCGTTTCCCGATAAAGTCATCTATGAAGACGGCTCTGAAGCACACTTTGGCTACGATATCGAAGGCAATCTGGTTTCGGTCACCGATGCGCTCGGTCAGACGCAGCGCTTCACCTATGGCGCATTCGATAAGCTCCAAACCGTCACCGACCCGCTGGGGGCAACCACCCGCTATCACTACAATGTTGAAGCCGAATTTGCCGGTGTTACCAACAGTCAGGGGCAGCAGTGGCTGTACGGTTTCGACAAGCTGGGGCGGATTGAAAGCGAACGTCATTACGACGGGCGCACTGAGATTTATGGCTATGATGCTGTTGGCCGATTAGTGCAGCGCAGCAAACCAGATGGTCACACTTTACGCTATCAGTACGATGTGTGCGGACGATTGTTGCAGAGCGAAAGCTTCGATAATCAGGACAACCCGACCGGCAAAAGCTGGTATGAATATGATGCCGCCTCGCGGCTTACTTACGCAGAAAACGGTGATGCATGGATTGCACTGGCCTACAGCCCGGCCGGGCAACTAGTCAGTGAAAATATCAACGGCACCGAATTGACCCACCAATACGATGCCGCCGGACGGCGGATTCAGTCATCGGGGACGGAGAGTGAGCGCAGTTATCAATGGCAACAGCAACAGTTGTCCGCACTTGCTATCGGCAGTCACAATCCGCTGACTTTTGCCTACCATCCGGGCGGAGAAGAAAAGCAGCGCAGCAACGGCAGCGGTTTTGACTTGCGCCATGAGTGGAGTGCGACCGGTTTGCTGACCGGGCAGCAGCTCGGCAATCAGTCGTTGCGCCAGTACCGCTACGATGTACTGGACCGGCTGACCGGGATAGAAGACAGTCATCGCGGTAGTGCTGAATTCACTCTCAACCCCAACAGTCAGATTACTGCGGTGCGCCAGCGTAAATCATGGGAGACCAAAGCAGGGTTCGTTCATCTGTTCGGGTATGACAGCGAGCTGAACCTCAATGAAGAAGGCTTCGGCAGCGAATACGGTGACAATGTGGTGTCGCTGGCCGATGAACGGATAAAACGGCAGAAACGCGACTATGATAAAGCCGGGCGAGTGACTGAAGTTGGCCGCTTCAAATATCGTTACGACGAATGTGGCCGGGTCATCGAGAAAACCGAATCGAGAGACGGCTTCCGCCCGCAAAGTACAAGATTTATCTGGAATGACGAAGACCGCCTGACCCATATCGAGCTACCGGACGGACGACGTTACCGCTATCGTTATGACCCGTTCGGACGACGGATTGCTAAAGAGTGTCTGCAAACTCAGCAGCAGACCCATTATCTGTGGGACGGCAGCACGCTGGTGCAGCAGAGCCAAATCACCGCCGACGGCACAGCACTGACCAGCACCGAATATCTGTACGAGCCCGGCAGCCACCGCCCGATGGCGCAAGTCACCACTCGTCACGGCAGCAACCGAAGAGACCTGCACTATATCGTCACCGACCATGCCGGGACGCCGCAGGAACTCGTCACCGAAACCGGTGACATCGAATGGCGTGGTGAACATGCACTGTGGGGCAAATACCAGCAGCAACAGTTCAATCTCAAAATTCAACGGGGTTATCTCGAAGATGCCGCCAACGAAGCGCTGACCTGTGACCTGCGTTATCAGGGACAGATCGAAGATAAAGAAAGCGGACTTTACTACAATCTTAATCGCTACTACGATGCAGACAGCGGCCAATATCTTAGCCCCGATCCTATTGGATTTGCGGGAGGGTTGCGGCCACAGGGGTATGTGCATAACCCGATGGCATGGGTCGATCCGCTGGGGTTGAGTACGGAAGGATGTAAAGATGCTTCTGGAAGACCACTTAGTAGCCCACAATATTCAGTGGCTTACGAAACTAAGATCGACAAAGAGTTTTATCCGGGACGATCTGATAAAGTTCATTTCCAGCAAGCTAATAAGAATCTGCATGAGGCAATGCAAGCAGATCCTGCCTTTGCCGCTAGTATGGAAAATATGTACCCAGGAATTACTGAAGGAGTTAAACCAGGACCTCGTGGCGCCTATCCAAGACGCTCACCGGTAAAAGATTTGACGTGGCATCACCATCCAGAGAAACCTGGTGTAATGCAATTGGTGCCATTATCTCAGCATCAAGCACCCGGTATAGTTCAAGAATCCTTGCATCCCGGAGGCAAGGGAGGTATGTATTATTGGGGAGGTGGAAGATAAAATGGAAGATAAAATGTTTCAAAAAAAACTAAGAGATGTATTAAGTAATTCTGAAAATATTGATTGGCGTTTAGCGCTGTACTTGCCGAAAGATGTTTCATCTTGGAGTTTAGATACATTAGTTATTATAGAAGATCCTGATGATGTAGACTCTGATGACGAAGATGAAGATCCAATAGCAGTTAAAGATGCTGGATATAGATATGTTTTAGGAATCCAAACAATACAAAGTATAGTTAATAATTTAAAAATGCAGAAAAATAATATTAGAGATGGTGATTTGTTTAAAGCATTTATATATTATTTTGAAAATGATGCGTTCATTAAATTATAGGTTTTTAAAGTGGTTTGATTTCGTGATTGGACTGCTCATTATTCTGTGTCACGCTCACCTAATAAACTCGATATGGAGCAACCTGCTCCATATCGCTAAACTTCGATCCTCCCCCGACAAACCCGCTCTACCATCTCCTGCAATTTCTCTACTTCACTCTGCAAATAAACTAACTCTTCTTCAGTGATTTCGTAATGCTCGGAATAGCGGGCATCGACGTAGGCGCGTTTGAGGCGCTGGAAGCTGCGGCGGTGGAATTTGTTTTCCATCGGGAACAGTTCGGCAAAGGCCGGATCTTGCTGGGCACACATCGAACGCAGGCTTTCGAGATTATGGGTTTTGGGCAGGTAGTTGGTACAGACTAACAGGGTACAGGCAAACAGGCGTTCCGTTACCTGATGGAGTTGAAATGCAGCATAGTTGAAGTATTTATTTTCAAGCATTGGTTTATATGCTGATTCATAAAATTGTGCTGCGCTACTAAACCAATGATTAAAATGCTTGGTTGCAATTGCCACTCGCTCGGCCTCACTTAAATTCCCCGGCATGGGCAGTTCCCGCTTATCGGTGCTGAACAGTTCAATGCCCTGTTCACGAATATCTTTGAAGAAGTAATGACCTTGTTGCAGTTGTTGGTTGACTTCATTGAGCGTGTGGACGATCAAGCCGAGTGGGGCAGAGGTGACCCGACGTGCAATCTGCTCTTCGGCACTGTGCCACACCGCATACTCTTCGACCAATGACGAACGATTGACGATCACCAGAATATCGTAGTCGCTGATATAACCGTTGGGTCGATCGCTGACCCATGTGCCTTTGGCATGGCTGCCGAACAGGATAATTTTAAGGATCCGAAACTCGGCCTTGCTGCCATTTTTGTTGTGCAAAAAATCATCCAGCGTATCGCGTAATACGGTGGTGATGGTGTGAAGTTCTTGTTGCTTCCGCTCCGGGAGGTGATCGAGTGCTGTTTTCATCGCGGTTATCCTACTATGAGCCGGGGGCAAAACAAACCGTTACCGTATCGGGCAGTGTTGTTTTTGTTGATGATTTGCAGTTTTGTCATGGTGATACCCTGCTGTGATTCAATGCTGGTATCGTGAGCGATTTTGGTGGCGGTGGCGATATATGCAGGGTCACTTTGCGACACAATTCAGGAAAACTCATACTTTTTTAATGCTTGGGTGGTGGAAACATGAAAGCAGGTTTCATCTCTTGTTAAGCCGATGCATTGGTTGTCTCAAAATAAATAAAGTGCATGAGCAGATCCACGTCATTGGCTTGGGATAACTGGTAACGCTCGCCGACAATATCAGAGACAGCAGACTGCCAAAAACTTAGTGCACCTGAATTTTCCAGCAGTACGCGAATTTGCCACTTACCGGGAAAAGCCCTGACGACTTGCGCGAGTGCTTGTTTACCGACCCCCTGACCTTTAAATTTACGCAGGACAAAAACTGAGCCACATCACAGCGGGATGGATCACTCGGATAACGGCGAATCAAAACAAACTCTGCCAGTTCTCCTTCATTGATGTCCGTGACTTGACGGCCATTCAACGGATAGGTAACCGCTTAAAAGCGCGAGGCTAAAAAGCGGTCACGGTTGTGTTTGTTGTTCGGACTTTTAGGGGCTGTTGATCTTTCGTGATGTTTTTTGCAGCAATTTGTCGTGCATTTAGTCAAGGCAGGTCATGTGAAGTGTAGCGACCTACATGAACCATGACCTAACGCTGGATAAATGAGCGACAAATGCTGCCCAGAGGGTTCATCTGAACGTGTCTTGCTCTTTGTTGCGGGTCATTTGCTTAGGATAGCTAAGCGGCATGCCCCGCGCCGCGATCAATACCCGTTCAGATTGAACAAAATTCAACCACGAAAGGTCAACAACCCCTAGTTAATTCTGGTCCAGAACGTCATGTCTACCGACGTTTCATCGATCAGTTCCAGGTATTCGAGCGCCACGGGATGACTTAACCACTGCTGGCAATAGGCCTCGGCCTTTTCTTGTGATGTTGCAAGCGCGACATCAGCATACATCCCATCTTTCCCCCGAACCAGAAAATGGAGCACGAGTTCATCTTGCCGGCGCAGAAATTCTTGTTCTACTTTGTGTGACAGTTCGACTAATGTGGTTTCTGTTACCCCTTCTTTGAGTCTGAAGGTCGCAAATTCCATACCGCCAATGTTATCAATGTGATTGTTCTTTATCATGTTCATGCCTTAGTGATGAATTGAATCATGAGTCTAAGGCTTTGCTACTGACACCATTGTGTCAGTCAATATGGATATTTTTCAATTCAGGCGAATCTTTCAATTCGATGTATGCCGACAAAGCAACAAAATCAGGCAGAGAAGGCTCATTGTCGCACCGCTCTAATTGAGCGATGCGGTCAATTCTAAAGTCGCGATAGTCGCCGCGCATGTCACACCAAGCGCCTAACGTCCATTTACCGCCCCAATAAAATAACCCTAACGGGAAGACGGTTCTCGACGTGATGACCTCTGAAAGTGACTGATAAGTTATGTTGATCCAGCGCTTTTCTGCAATAGCCACATGGATTTTCTCCCAGATTTGATACGCCTTTGTTTCTCGGTGATTGGCTGGAACCCTCACCACACGATCCTGACCTGTGGTCTGGATCAATTCACTGGGCCGCGCCGCCTCGATTTTTGACAGCAGAGACTGCGCTGAAGCCGCAAGATTCTTTCCTGTTAAAGATGCGATAAAACTGACGCCAGTGATCAGTGCTTCTAACTCCCCCGGTGATAATTGCAATGGCGGTAACTCGAATCCGGCTGATAATCGGTATCCGACTCCCGGCTCGCCATAAATCGGGATACCTGATAACGATAAGTCATCGATATAGCGATAAACGGTTCTTTCAGACACCAGTAACTTTTCTGCCAATTGTTTGGCGGTCATGGGCTGGTGTTTACGGAGCATATTTGTCAGTTGAAAAAGTCGGTCTGATTTGCGCATATTCGGGCCTGTCTGTTGATGGTCTAACCGTTTTCACAGGCAGCCGCTCACTGCTGATCAACAAAAATCAAACGATCAGTATCAAAGCCCCGTTCTTTTGCCATACGGATAAACTGTTCGATCACTTGCTGATCAACGGTCGGGGTGCGAGCCAGCAGCCATAGGTAATCGGTGTCCGGGCCGGAGATAAAGGCATAGCGATAGTCATTATCGAGCACAAAGATCACGTAGGAGCCGTAAAACGGGCCAAAGAAGGAAACTTTTAAATAGCCTTCTGAATCACTGTTGACAAAATAGGCTTTGCCCCGCGCTTCTTCCCATTGATTTTCGCTTGGAGAAAAACCACGGTTTAAGACCGAAATACCACCGTCATCTCTGGGGGTATATTCTGCGGTGACATGAGTCAGCCCTTCTTCAAACGAATGATCTAAACGGGCGATTTCGTACCATTTACCCAAATAGTGTTTTACATCAAAGTCAGAGACCGGTTGCACCTTATCCGGCATTCCGAGACATCCCGTTAAGATGAGCGTAACGAACGTCAGCAGCAATTTTTTCATAACAGTCCCTCGTTGTAAGTGTTTGTGTATCGCCCGGTCTGAGCTGGCGGAGTATTGCGCTGATCATAGCGGATTCGCCCGATGGTGGACAGGATGATCAAGATGAATGTGCGGTTTCGTGAGCAGGTAAGGGATATTTCGGGGTGTGGCGTTGATAAAAAACGCGGTGCTCAGCACCGCGTTTGGATGGGGCTATCTGTGATTAGTGGCTGAGCGAGATAGTCAGATTGTACTGACCTGAACCACTGTATGCAAAAACTTGGAAGTAGTAGAAATTCGCATCAGCCGTATAGGTGATCTGCTCTCTGGACTCCGGCTCTTCAGACGCTGCAACTTGCTGCCAGTTATTACCGTCCCAGCGCATTAGTTTCAAGTCGAAATCTGTACCGTCAGGGCCGACGAGAGTCGCGTTGATGGTACCGCCTTCATAACGAAATGCTTGGTTGTTCGGCTCAGCAGTGTATCCGCCTTGCGTTATGGTGTTGGTGTACACTTTGGTTTCGGTTGAAGAGCCTCCGTCGCCATTATCACCACCGCCATTACCATCTTTTGAAATAGCAAACGAGATCGTTTGAGCCGGTTGAGAAATATCACTAATGCTCAGGCCGGAATCACGCCCGTTCCACCATAATGAGTTGGTGCCTCTGGATGTCTGGTCATTGGGGTAGATTGCAGAGAACTCACCATACTGACCATAAACATCATAGGCATCACCACGGTTACGTAGATATTCCGGATCACGGTTTCCGTCCGCATGTTCCATCTGGATGTAAGGGTGCCATTCGTCGGAGTTGTTCCCTTTCGGATCAACGTGCCAGATCGCCAGCCCGCTACCTAGTTGTTCGGTATTTTGTCCGCTTTGATAAATCGCTTCCATGTAGAAGGATTCTTCCGGATTGTTCGGATTCGACCACTTGTAGGATGTATTGCTGCCGGACGTCGCTGAAATGCGGCCTGTCGGTGCATTTGGATTGACAGCCGGGTTTAATTCTACGACGGTTTCCCAGCCAGCCTTATCACGCAACGGAGCAACCGGTGGTACCGGGTGTAGCATTGAGCGAGAGTTGGTACTGCCATAACCCATAATGCCGTATTGTGCGACAGAACCATTAGAGCTACCGTCGTAATCATACAGATCAGGCCAGTCTGCAATCAGGTGCCCGGATTCATGGGCGAAGGTACCGATCGATAATCTGCTACCCATATCTGACATCTGTGCAGCATTGGTACAGACACCGTCAGCACAGAATTGCGGGTTGACGCCACCCATGTGTGGCCACAGGCCGGTCGACCATGCGCTGTTTGAATCTCCGGCATAGAAGATATTAAGCCCTCTGATGCGGCCATAGCGGTCAGTTGTCAGTGTGGAGAAATCAAACCCTTGCTGATATTCCATCCACTCTAATGCTTCATGAATCAGTTCTTGTGCCCGGATACCAAAGTCAAGGTTCGGATCGGTATAATAAGATTTGTTATGTTTGGCAGTATAGTAGGTGCTGACAGTATTGGTATAATCCAGTTTTCCGCCGGATACAGAACGGAAATATCCACGAATAGATTGGAAATTTCCGTATCCTTTATAATTTAAATCATTTAAGAAGCGTTCGACTTCTGAACGGCTAATTTCTTGGCGGTCATCCGGGAAGTCAATTAATATCGTCAGTCCACGGACATTACCGGTAATATGACTGGATGAATCGGCAGTTTGTACTAATGATGTCGCGATATGACTGACATCTTCCGGAATATGTAATAATTTATCGCGGTTTTCTTGTGCTATTTTTGCGCGCGCTTTAGCGGATAAACCCGGCTGTTGTTCAGTCTGAGAAAGAACGGATGAATGAAGACTGCTTCTCAGATTCTGTTCCAGCTGCTCTTTTGCCTGAGTGACTAATTCTCCTTTAGAAACAAGGGTTGTTCCGTCATCGGAGACCTTCGCATAAGCAAGCCCGCCCAACTGTTTATCATAAATTACCAGCTGACCGGATGGGGTTCTTTGTTCGGCATAATAGTCATTCCCTTCAAGAGTCAGAGTAATAACATCACCATTTGGCTGGGTGTAATCATACTGATAACCATGATAAGGAATTGCCGAAAAAGCGGGTTGGCATATTAAATATAAACTCATTAAACCAACGGTTGTTTTCAATTTCATAATAAAATGCTCTTTTGTTTTTGAAATAATGTTTCATTATTGTGATGTGCAAATTGTATCAAGGCGTAAAGTTTTTATCGAAGGTTTTTTATTCATTTGATTAATATATTGGGGAAATAATTTCCTTATTGGGAGAGCTTAAAAAATACACCTCTCCTTATTAATATAAGTATAAATATAGGTGTGAGTTATTAATGATTAACTGGAAAGAATATCGAAAAATATCATGTGGTAGGAGGAGTGTGTTTATATGTAACCTATCTACTATTAACTTATGAGCTATTTGTGATGATGTGGCGAATTTATCGACTATGATTAAAGTCTGTACATGTGCTTCTGTCTGTTGCCGAAGGCTGTGCTGAACGATGCAGAGACGCAGAATAGGAGCTCACCGATGAGTAAGGGAGTTTAGGTATGTCGCCAGATGTTCAACTCACACAGATGAAAGACGCACAATCGTTGTTGCGCTTACATGACGTAACGGATGAAGATTTAGATCTCATTCGCCAATTCGGGCAGATGATGATTCCGAAGCTGGGGGAATACGTCAAACACTTTTATATCTGGTTGGAAAAGCTCCCTGAATATGCTCAGTTTTTCGGAGATCCCGGAAGATTACGTTATGTTCAGGACTCACAAATCCGTTATTGGACCGCATTTTTCAAAGCCGATATTGATGATAACTATGTTCAGGAACGCCGGGATGTAGGGGAAGTTCATGCTCGCGTTGGTTTACCGCTGCCGATTTATTTTGCCGGTATGAATACCTCGATGCTGATTTTTACGCAAAAATTATACGATGATTCGATGGAGACCGAGACATATAACGCCTATGTAACCGCATTTATGAAATTGCTCCATATGGATACCACGATAGTCGTTGAAACCTATTCCCGGTTGATTAATAAACGCTTTTCGGAGCAGAGTAAGGCGCTGCTGGCAATGTCCACTCCGGTTACCATGATTTGGCAGGATATCTTAATGCTGCCGTTAGTCGGGATCATCGATTCCAAGCGAGCGCAAGATATTATGGCTGCGGTTTTGAATAAGATTTCCGTCAACCGGGCCAAGATTTTCATTATGGATATTTCCGGGGTGGCGGTTGTGGATACGGCCGTAGCCAACCATTTCATTAAAATCACCAAAGCAACCAAACTGATGGGATGTACTTGTCTGGTCTCCGGTGTTTCTCCTTCGATTGCTCAGACGATGGTGCAACTGGGGATTAATGTCGGTGAAGTTCAGGCGAATGCGACACTCAGAGATGCGCTTGAATATGCGTTTCAGATGATTGGCCTGAATGTGACATCGTTGAATCAGCTTTCGGAATAGTTCAGGAGCGCAATGATGCAGGAATCGATTGCGATTAGTCAGATCAAACATGCGCTCGTTGCGTCTATTCAGGCAGATCTTTCGGCTGAGGTTCTTAGCGATTTTTGCCATGAACTGTTGAGCCAAATATCGGCAAATTATATCCAAGGCGTTTTGATTGATATGTCTGATGTAAAAACATTAGATCGTCAAGATATTGAAGCATTGATCCAGATATCTCTGAATGTTCAGGTGATGGGGCGACAATGCATCTTCGTTGGTTTCAGGCCGGGTATCGTCATGGGATTGATGAATTTGGGGGTCGATACATCAGCATTATGTTGTGCTGCGGATTTGAATCAGGGGCTGATATTGCTCCGGGAGTCTCAGGAGCGCAGAAGTGGATGAGCAAGTATCAGTAAAGACGCTGGGGAATGTTTACTATATTCACGGTGAAGCAGATGTAATGACGGCCGTAATGGGGACATTTACATTTGCTCAGCAGCTCAATTTTTCCCCGACCACAACGAGTGAAATTGCCACGATTGTTTCTGAACTGGCAACCAATATTGTCAAGTATGCCGCTCATGGCCGGATCGAGCTAGCGGAGATCCAGCGCCATTCTGAGCTGGAAGGTGAGTCGGGAAGTGAGCAGGGGATACGGGTTATCGCCCGGGATTCGGGGCCGGGAATTGCGCACATTGAACAGGCCATGGCAGAGCATTTTTCGACCGGAGGCTCTTTAGGAATGGGATTACCGGGTGTGCAAAGAATGGTGGATCAATTTGAGATCAAATCGTTGACACAGACGTCCGGTACCGAGCCATGTGGGACGACAGTGACCGTCATTAAATGGGGGAAAAGCAATGCCGTTTGATTGGTATTCTCGTTCTATTCCCTGTGTCGGAGAGTCTGAGTCTGGTGATGGTTTGTTAGTAAGGGAACATGACAACGTTTTGATGGTGGCGATTATTGATGTGTTAGGGCACGGGCAGGAAGCAGCTCATCTGGCTCGGGAAATGGAAGGTTATCTTGATGGTTGCTTTAATAACCGCTCATTTGATGGCGTCTCACAGTTGCTTGAGCAGATGCATGATTACTTTCGTGGCAGTTTGGGCGCAGCGGTGACTTTGGTTTCTTTTAATCTCCGGACGCGAGTTTTTCAGGGAGTCGGTGTCGGGAATACGTTGATGAGAAAATGTGGTGATGACTGGGTCTCTTATTTCGCTCAGCCGGGGATTGTCGGAGAGATGATCCCGACACTAAATCTATTTCAGGGCACATTTAGTAATAATGACCGTTTCTTATTGACCACTGATGGGATTAAGGAAAATTTGGATCTGAGAGAGTGCCATTTTGTTCAGTATCGTCCGTTGCCGCAGTTTGTTTCGTTTCTGATCGAACGTTTCGGTAAACCACATGATGATATCACCGTGATGGTGTTGGAGTACAAGCATGAATGAAGCGATCCAATGTTCCGTCTATAACGACAATATCAGTAAACTGGCGATTCGGCGCAAATTTCAGGCTATCTTCCGTTGTTACCGTTTTAGTCCCGAGCAGCAAGATTATTTCATGTTGATGAGTGCTGAATTTGTGCTTCGTTTGCTTGAGTCTTTCGGGGATTGCTCAATTGATTTTGTCTTTCAACAGGAGCAGGTCATGGTGAGTTGCCCGGTTCCTGAACACGCTGAATCCGGCAGAATTAGCGTCCCCGGCTTAATGATTGAACAGAACAAGCAGGCGATCTGTTGGTGGATCCCCTGCGTTGCTGATTATCAGCCGACCGCATTTGAATTCGAACAATTGGCAGATCAATTGCGCGAGAAGAGCCGTGATGAGCTGATGAGTGAGCTGCAGTATAAAAATCAGCAATTGGCACAACATCAGGTTGGATTAGAACAAGAAATTGTAAGGCGAACACGGGATTTGCAAGACAGTGAAATCTTTGCCCGGACGATCATTGATGGCGCACCGTCGAGCGTTGTGATCGTCGATGAACAGGGCAAAATTTTACTTTGGAATCAGACGGCTGAAGTGATTTATCAATATCGGAGTCAGGACGTTTTAGGTCAGGATTGTACTGAACTGTTAAAAATGGTGATGCCGGAGACACTGGCTGAGGTGTTGCGCCCACCGATATCCATTCAAGAGCAAGCCCAAGTATACGGCGAGTTTTTTGAGGTGGAAACGTATACCAAGTCCGGGGTGATGATTCCGGTCGATTTGGGAATGACAATTTTTACGCTCAATGATCGCTGTCAGGGGGCGTTATTCTTGCGTGATGTCTCTGCGCGTAAGATGGTTGAAAATGAGTTGTATGAGGCGCGCGAAAAAGCAGAAGAGGCGCTAAAGGTTAAATCGATGTTTCTGGCGAATATGAGTCATGAAATCAGGACACCGATGAACGCAATTATTGGCATGTCTCATTTGGCTTTGAAGACTGATTTAACTGCAAAACAGCACGATTATCTGTCTAAAATTCATAATTCCGCATCGCTCTTATTGGGCATTATTAATGACATCCTCGATTTCAGCAAAATTGAAGCCGGTAAGCTGACAATAGAGCATGTCAGTTTCGAACTGGACGATATCTTTCACAATGTATCCATGATTAACGGCCAAAAAGCGTTTGATAAAGGGTTAGAACTGCTGTTTTCTATGCCGAGAGGGCTGCCGAAAAAATTATGTGGCGATCCGCTGCGTTTGGGGCAGGTTATTATCAATCTGGTCAACAATGCGGTGAAATTTACCGAACAGGGTGAAATTTCAGTGGCTGTGAATGAAGTACAACGACAGGGGAATCAAATTCAGCTGGAGTTCACGGTCTCAGATACAGGGATCGGGATGGGGCCGGAGCAGGTTGAGCAGCTATTCTCGGCATTTACTCAGGCTGACGGCAGTACGACTCGTAAGTATGGCGGGACGGGGCTGGGGTTATCTATCTGTCAGCGTCTGGTGGAGTTGATGGGTGGCAGCATCCGGGTCGAAAGTGAGCTGGGCAAAGGGAGCCATTTTATTTTCGATGTCTGGCTGAAAGCAGAACAGGGGGCTCGGACTGTGTCCGATGGGCTGCCCGATACACTGGACACGATCCGAGCGTTGGTGGTCGATGACAACGAACATGCTTTAATGGTCATGGGCGATATGCTCGATGTTTTGCCGCATAAACCGATATTGGTGAGCCATGCTAGTGAAGCTCTGGCACAAATTGATACATCGATGGCAGAAGGGAAACCGATCAATCTCATATTGATGGACTGGAATATGCCGGATATGGATGGAGTCGAGACTTGTCGTAAGATTCGTCAGACGGTTCCCCCGGCCTATCAGCCTTATATTGTGATGGTAACCGCTTATGACAAAGATGAACTCGCTCATGTGAGCGAGGAACTGCAACTATCCGGTTATTTGGCTAAGCCGGTCGGACAATCGAAACTGTTTGATTTGCTGGTGACCCTGTTCGGGCCTTCTGAGCATTTATCACATCGTTCGTCAGCGAAGCTGGCCAGATCTCAGGATGATCTGACAGAGGTTCGGGTGCTGTTGGTGGAGGATAATGAAATCAACCAACAGATCGCACAAGAGTTAATGGAAGGATGGGGGATGGATGTCACAGTTGCCTGTCATGGCCGGGAAGCTCTTACGCTGTTATCCCAGTCTCTGGATGATGACCTGCGGTTTGATATCATTTTTATGGATTTACAAATGCCAGTCATGGATGGTTATGAAGCCAGTGAACGTATTCGCAGTAATCCGGCCTATGACGATATTCCGTTGATTGCGATGACGGCTCATGCAATGGTTGAAGAGCGGGAACGCTGTTTCGGTTTGGGAATGAATGATCATATTTCCAAACCCATTGATCCGAGTATTCTATTGAGCACCATTCAAAAATGGTGTCACACTGACAAGCCTGCTGCGGTTGACTCTTCACCGGAGCAGCCCAGACTCGCTTTGACTCACTCTGGTTCGTCTCAGTTGGAAAAACTCTCTTTTTTGGATTACCACAATGGACTCATGAGAGTAGCCGGCAATAAGCAGCTTTATCTACGGTTGCTCTCTCAACTCATTGACAAAGAACATAACATTGTTCCTCGTATTCATACCGCGTTGGAGCAAGGGGAACGAGATCAAGCTATTTTAATGGCACATACCTTGAAAGGCTCGGCTGCAAATCTCGGACTGATGCGGCTTTCCGATATTGCAGCCCGGATTGAAATGGCAATGAAGTCTGACGAAGAAGAGGATGCACTGGCCGAGATCTTGTGTGAAGCAGAGGAACACATCGCACAATTGGTACCCAGATTATGTCAGTCACTTGAGCGTCCGGAGCCTGCCGCGCAGTCAGGAAACTCTCTGACACAAGCACATATCACGGTGATTCATCAGTTAGCATCTCTTTTAGAAGAATATGATAATCGTGCTGTTGAGTATCTTGATGAGCATTATCTGTTGCTCAAAACGTTATTAACATCTGCGTCATTTGACGCCTGTTGCCAGTATATTCACGACTGTGATTTCGAGGCGGCAAGCGATGCGCTCAGAAAAGCAGTCAGTATTTATCCGCTTGATCTTTCAATAGTGACAGGGGTAGAGAATGGACGATGAAATAGATACAGATGAAAGAGATACGGTATTAATTGTTGATGATAATGCTGAGAATCGCGCTTTGTTGGGGGAAGTTTTAAAGCCCTATTTTCATGTCTTAATTACCACAAGAGGTGAACAGGCGATAAAAGTATGTCAGACACATCTGCCTGATCTTGTGTTACTCGATATTATGATGCCGGAAATGGATGGCTATGAAGTGTGTCTCCGCCTGAAATCTGATGAGCGGACTCAGGAAATTCCGGTTATTTTTTTGACGGCCAAGTCGCAAGTCGCGGATGAGCAGCGAGGGTTTGATGTCGGGGCTGTTGATTATATTCTCAAGCCGATTAGCCCACCGATTCTGCTTGCCAGAGTTTATACGCATCTGCGTCTGAAGCAGGCGATGTCAGATCTTGCCAGTCAAAATCATGTTCTGGAAGCTCGGGTTCGGGAACGTACTCGTCATTTGGAAAGTTTGCAGAATGCAACGATTGAAGCGATGGCGTCTCTGGCAGAAACCAGAGATAACGAAACGGGCAATCATATTCGCAGAACTCAACATTACATCAAATCTCTGGCGGAGCAATTAGTCCGGCAAGGGCTGTATGCGGAACAGTTGTCTCCCGAGACGATTGAGAATTTGTTTAAATCAGCACCACTGCATGATATCGGTAAAGTGGGAATTCCTGATGCAATTCTCCTGAAGTCTGACAAACTGACTGAAGATGAATTCGAGATTATGAAAAAGCATACTGAGATTGGGCGTAATGTGATTCTTTCTGTGGAGTCTGAGCTTGATTTCAAATATGACTTTCTCCAATTTGCTAAAGAAATAGCCATGAGCCATCATGAAAAATGGGATGGCAGCGGTTATCCTCAGGGGCTAAAAGAGTACGAGATTCCGCTCAGCGCCCGTTTGATGGCTTTGGCTGATGTATATGACGCGCTGATCTCTGAACGGGTTTATAAACCGGCATTTCCTCATCAGAAAGCGGTCAGAATCATCAAAAAAGGTTCGGGGACGCATTTTGAGCCTGCGATTGTGGCGGCTTTTCTGGCAATTGAATCACAGTTTAAGGAAATCGCCCGAACCTACAGAGACGAAGGGTTTCATGAAGATTCTTTTCCATCTTTGGCGCAGGGAAAGCGCTGACGGTAAGAAGGTTCGCTGTATCATGTCAGGTGTCAGTACCAAGCGATAAAACCCCGGAGCAATGATCAAAATCCGTCGATTGAACGGATAATCAATGATTGGGTCTTTCGCACGATGTTGGAATGAGGGAGAGCTGTCTCAGGGGGACTCGCTTGGATGTACTGCTTGAACTATTTATCCCAGAGTTCGATAACCCGCGCTTGAATCTCTTCCGGATAAGCCCCTTTAAATGAACTATGCCGCAGGCGTCCGTTTCCAGGGGCAGGTTGCAGACAGTCATGTACGACTCGGTCAGCAGTATGTGCCTGACACTCTTCGTCTGTATAACAGGCCAGTAACGGCAGAATCGGGCCATGATCGATAACGCGGCGTTTGGTTGGATGCATCCGCGTCGGCAAAGCCCAGAGGTAATCGGCTGGATCGGTCGGATCAATATCATCATCCAGTACATAGATAACCGGACAGGTTGCACCATACTTGGTTTGCCAGATTTTTTGTGCGATTTGGTGAGCAAAGGCTTCACTATTCACACCGGGCAGCTTGTTACGCCAGTCGGAAGGGACCGTGACAAATAACCAGTGGTTGGCCGTCTCCAGCGGTGACCAGACCGTGGTCACGGGTAACTCGGCTTCACGCAGCATGGAAAGTGCTTCTGCGCTCATCGCGACACCGACAGCAGTATGGAATTCATCAATCGGACGGCCTTCCGGGACGAATGGCCAGATGGCGTCATCGCGGTAAGTAATACACTCAACGTGATAGACGGGCTGCATACTGGTTTCGGTCACGACATACCCCGGGTACTCGCCAAACGGCCCTTCTTCACTGTCACGTTCGATGGAAATATGTCCTTCAATGACGATTTCGGCACTCGCCGGAACTTCCAGATCGATCGTTTCGCACCGTACGACATCAATCGCCTCGCCAAAGTGTCCGCCGAGGTAGTCACTTTCATTTTCGTAATCATCGAGTGGCATTGATGAGACGATGGGTAAGGCCGGCTCACACCCCTGTACTAAGGCATAAGGCATGGGTTTGCCAATTTTACGCCACTCTTCCCAGACACAGGCAATATGTTGCGGCAGCATAATCAGCCCTGTCATACGGTGAGCATCTAACTTCTGAATTCTGGCGATCGACCAGTTGGTCCATTGACCGTCAGGTGTACGCGCCACAATTGTGCCCCAGGTATTGCAGTAAGGGCCGCCGTCGCCTTCATGAAGATAAGGAATCGGAAATCGATCAAGGCTGGCATCGGCACCGTGGAGAATATTCTGTTTACAGGGGGCGGTTGCGACGATATTGGGCGGAATCCGTTCAGCAGAAGTCGATTTTGCCAGAGATTCGACAATCTCTTGCCATGATGCATCTTCAGGCAGTCCGACAGAGAGTGCGACCCGCGCAGCCGGTTTATCTGCAATTGAGCTGATTGCTGCCGGAGCGCCCATTGCTCTCATGCCTTTATCGGTGCCAAGAATATGGCTGAATAGAGGAGCCGGGGCGTGAAGGTCATAGCCACGTCGTGTAATCGCCGCCATTTCAAGATGGGGGGCAACAGCTCTGTCAACGTGACGGATATCCCCGAGTTGTTCCAGTTTTTCAATATATTGACGAAGGTCTTTCATACGTTGCATAACGTCATTACCTCATAGAGTCTTTGTGAATTATGTTGCTTATCTATAAGGAGTGTACTCTTATGTTCGTATACGAACAATTTATTTATATTTATCGATCCATATTATTTGTGGGTATACGGTAACGGATGAGGCTGTTAAGTGGTTTGCAACAACTGCAAGATAGCCTGAGGCATTTGAGCCGGGGCGTGAAGCCGGATTTGTTTATGTCTGCCCGACTCGCCTTTTTCTATTTCGATATGACTTTTCGCAATTTTAAATTGTTTGGATAAAAATTTAATCAGATGCGCATTGGCTTTGCCATCGACTGGTGGCGCGGTAATGGCGATTTTGAGTTCATCGCCATGTAATCCGACAATATTGTCACGACTTGCCTTTGGCTGAATATACAGCCTCAGGATAAGATCTGCGCCTTCCTGACAGATGTCTGCCATTACAGCTGATTCCATAGCGGGCCAATAAAGTCACCGACCATGATGTTAATGAACTGCAATAAAATGAAGACCACCAGCACGCTCAGATCAATGCCACCCAGATCCGGTAAAATTTTTCTGACCGGCATGAGGAAGGGTTCTGTAATTTGGATAAAAACATACTCAATCGGGCTTCTGCCTTGACTGACCCAACTCAGAATTGCACGAATCAGTAATACCCAGAACAGTAATCCGCCTGCCGCTTTAATCAAAGCAAGCAGCCCCAAGAATAAAAAGTAGCTGCTGAATCCTGCCGCACCACCGGAAGCAAGCATCACGAGGATGGTGAATTTCAGTACGCACAACACATAGGCGAATAATACCGTTGCCAAGTCAATGCTGCCGAGTGACGGAATAATACGGCGTAGCGGGCCGACGATTGGCTGAGTTGCTTTCACCACAAATTGGGAAAAAGGATTATAAAAATCGGCACGGGCGGCCTGAAGCCAGAGACGCATCAGAACGACCATGATGTACAGGTCAAACAGGGTAGAGATCAGAAAACTCATTGAATTCATAAATTGCCCTTAATTCGCGGATATGCCGTCTCGGTCTATCCGTCATGATCATTAAAATTGTTTTTCCATCGCTTCGGCACGTTTTACCGCAGCTTGCATTGCTTGTGCAACCACTTCAGGAAAATTGTGTTCATTGAAGGTACGGATTGCTTCAGCCGTCGTTCCCCCTTTTGAAGTCACCTGTTCTCTGAGAGTGGCCAGATCGGTGTCCGGATTTGCCTGCACCATAGCTGCAGCGCCTACGGCACTCTGCTGAACCAGTAAGCGTGCCGTTTCGGTGTCAAATCCTTGCGCGATCGCCTCTTTTTGCATCGCTTCCATAAACAGAAAGAAATAGGCGGGTGCACTGCCTGCTGCGGCAATGATCCCGTTGATCTGAGATTCATCACTAACCCAACAAACTTCCCCGACGGATTGAAACAACGCTGTTGTAAATGCCCGATCTGTTTCCGTCACTGATGTCGTGGCAAATAACCCGCTCATCCCTTGATTGATAAGGGATGGCGTATTGGGCATTACCCGAATCAGGTTGAGATCCGGCGCATTCAGCATTTCACTCAAGCGCTGACAACTGATGCCCGCCGCGATAGAAATGACCAGCTTTTGTGACAAATCAATATCATGAAAGTGACGACAGACGTCAGCCATGAGTTGGGGTTTCACGGCGAGAACCACGACATCTGCTTGCTGTACGGTTTGATGATTGTCGTGTGATGTCCGGATACCATAATTATTTGCCAGCGGTAATAAGTGCCGATCGGTCGGGGCTGTCGCGGTGATTTGTGTTGCCGGATATCCGTTGCCAACAAATCCGGCAATGATCGCTTTTGCCATATTGCCGGCACCGATGAAGGCGATCTGTCTTTGTTCCATAGATAGTTTCCTTCGTGTTTTAGCGTCAGGTATTTGAATAATCTCGGGCACCAAAAATGGCGGTTCCGATTCTGACGATGGTACTACCTGCTGCAATCGCAGCTTCCATATCTCCACTCATTCCCATGGAAAGCGTATCCACTTCGGGATAGGTTTCTTGTAGTTTTGTCTTCAGTATGGCTAATTTCTTAAACGCAGCCAGTTGAGCATCATAGTCCGGCACATTTTCCGGAATTGACATTAATCCTCTTAACGTGAGGTTTGGCAGCGAAGAAATCAATGCAGCCAGTTGAAAAATCTCCTGCTCTTTTGCACCGGATTTTGAGTTTTCACCACTGGTATTGACCTGAATCAGCACCTGAAGCGGCAGCATTCCTGCCGGTCTTTGATCGTTGAGACGCTGGGCAATTTTCTCTCGATCAATGGTATGAACCCATGCAAAGTGCTCTGCAACCTGACGTGTTTTATTGGACTGTATCGGACCGATAAAGTGCCATTCTAACGGTTTGTCCGGTGCATGTCGGGCGAAGTGCTGCACTTTTTCGACCCCTTCCTGCACATAGTTTTCACCGAAAGCAAGCTGTCCGGCCTGAATGGCCTCAGCGATCGCTTCAACTGGTTTGGTTTTGCTGACTGCCAGCAAAAGAACAGCGTCTCGAGTACGGCCACATTTTTCTTGAACCCGCTCGATATCTGACATGATATGTTGAATGTTTTGTGCAATCGTACTCATAATTGGTTGTCTAAACAGGTAATTGTAAAAGATTCATTATAAACCGTTCATGATAAACGATTCATTGTAAGCCGAACACCGCCAGCGGATAAATGTTCAATCGATGTATTTCCCCGATAAAAACGAATGACTGAATCAACCCATGAATATATCAACGTTATTGGCTCTTAGTGTAAAACATAACGCATCTGATCTACATCTTTCTGCAAGCCATCCGCCGATGTTACGCATTGATGGCACATTGAAAAAGCTGGAATGTGAAATTTTATCCAGTCAAACGGTACTGGCTTTGACGGAATCGATGATGACGACCGCCCAACGTCAACAATGTTGTGCTGCCAAAGAAGTCGATTGGTGTTATCAGAGTGAATATGGCCGTTTCAGAGTGAACCGTTTTGTTCAAAATAGAGGTTATGCAGCAGTGATGCGCTACATCCCGAGTGATATTCCGACGTTACAATCACTTGATGTACCCGATATTGTGGCTGATATTTGTCGTTATCGTCAGGGGCTGGTACTGGTCACGGGGGCGACAGGTTCAGGCAAGTCGACCACGCTGGCTGCGATGCTCGATGCAATCAACGGCCGTGATGCGAAGCATATCGTGACAATTGAAGATCCGGTTGAGTTTGTTCACTCTTCTCAGCAGTCTTTAGTTCATCACCGGGAAATCGGGCGTGACAGTGCCTCGTTTGCGGATGCGCTCCGTGCAGCATTAAGAGCAGATCCTGATGTGTTGCTGATTGGTGAACTGCGGGATCCGGAAACTATTCGGTTAGCGTTGACCGCTGCGGAAACCGGGCACTTGGTGTTGGCAACATTACATACCCGGAATGCTGCTCAATCGATTGATCGGATCATTGATGTTTTTCCCGCGGATGAACAAGGCAGAGTTCGCAGTGTATTGGCCGAATCGCTTCAGGCCGTGATTGCTCAGCAGTTATTGCCCAGAGTCGGGGGCGGACGCGTCGGTTGTTATGAAGTGTTGATAGCGACTTCTGCTGTGCGGAATTTGATTCGGGAAAACCGCCTGCCTCAGATTGAATCCGTCATGCAGGCTGGCGCTGGCCGTGGCATGAGAACCATGCTGCAAGACCGACAGCGTTTATTGAATCTCGGGATAGTTTTACAGGAGGCGAATTGAAAACAGAGTCAGAAGAGAACGTGGGGGAATTACTCGCCCCACTGTGCTTCAAACCAGCTCTCGAGAATGATAACGGCTGACTGACAGTCGACATTGCCTTTTTTCAGCGCCCGAAAGCCGCCTTGTTCAAAGAGCGTACTACGCGCTTCGGTGGTGGACAGACGTTCATCATGCAGTTCAACCGGTAAACCGAAACGGCCGTGCAGACGGTTGGCAAATTTTTTCGCCCGCGGTGTAATGGTGTCTAAGTCTTTGCCGTGTAAATCGGTGGGTAAGCCGACGATGATAAGGTCGGGCTTCCATTCCGTAATCTGCTTCTCAATATCTTCCCATCTCGGGATACCGTCTTTGGCCGGGAAAGCTTTCAGGGGGGATGCTGTTCCGGTGATTTCCTGACCGACTGCACTGCCGATACTCTTGGTGCCATAATCAAAGGCCATGATGGTTTTGGACATGTTTTACTCTTTACTCAATAGATCCGCTTGACTTTGTGGTGTTAAGCGTGTCCGGCCATCGTTGATAGCTGTGCCGGAGTGATGCCCAGTTTTTTGACCGCGCGATCCCACTTTTCATGAATCGGTGTGTTAAAAATGACATCAGGATCCGCTTCAATGGTCAGCCATGAATTATCAACCAACTCACTTTCCAGTTGCCCGGCTTCCCAACCTGAGTAGCCGAGTGTAACCAGATAATGACTGGGTTCTGCGTCTGTGCCCAGCACGGCCAGAATATCTTTAGACGTCGTGACACTCAGCTCATCGGTCATTTGCAGGCTGGATTCATAATAATCTTTCGGGCGATGTAGAATAAAACCGCGATCAGAAGAAATCGGGCCTCCGTTAAAAACAGGGCTCTTCAGGCTCTCGGTATGCTCCTGCGGATAAAGCGGAGCAATATCGACCTGTTTGAGCATGGTTTCTATCGTAATGTCAGTCGGGGCATTGATCATCAGCCCCATCGCACCTTCTTCATTATGTTCACAAATGTAAATCACACTGTTCTTGAAGTACGGATCCTGCATTCCCGGCATCGCTACAAGAAAATGATTGGTTAAATTCATCAGATGAGCCCTCATTATTCAGCGTAAAATTCTACATCATTTATGCGTTTACGCGACGCTCGATAGCGTCCATGAGCTTGCCTGTAATTGAAATTTGATATTTCGCTTCAATTTCCCGGACACAGGTTGGGCTGGTGACATTAATCTCGGTGAGTTTATCACCAATCACATCGAGACCGACAAAGATTAAGCCTTTTTCCTTGAGTGTCGGTGCGATTTTTTCCGCGATTTGACGATCAGTTTCCGTCAGCGGCCGGGCTTCTCCGGTACCACCGGCTGCCAGATTACCTCGTGTTTCACCTTTGGGCGGAATTCGGGCCAGACAGTATGGCATCGGCTCACCGTCAACCACCAGAATACGTTTATCCCCATTACTGATATCCGGTACAAAGGTTTGCGCCATGCAGTAATTCTGACCTTGGTTGGTCAGGGTTTCAATAATCACGGAAAGGTTCGGATCACCTGATTTCACACGGAAGATCGACGCGCCACCCATTCCGTCCAGCGGTTTAAGGATAATATCACCGTGCTGTTGTTGAAACGCTTTGATTTTCTCTGCTTTGCGGGTCACGATGGTTGTTGGTGTTAATTCGGGGAACCACGCCGTAAACAACTTCTCATTACAGTCACGCAGACTCTGCGGTTTATTGACAATCAGGGTGCCCTGTTCTTCGGCTCTTTCCAGAATATAGGTCGCGTAGATGTATTCAGTATCAAATGGGGGATCTTTACGCATCAGTACCGCATCAAGCTCAGACAGGGCGATATTCTGGCTGGATTGAATATCATACCAGTGGTTCGGATCTTCCTGCAGATGCACAATTTGGGTGTCGGCATAAGCCACGCCTTGATCTAAATGCAGACCATCCATTCTGATATAGTGAACTTCATAGCCACGACGCTGTGCCTCAAGCATCATTGCAAAAGTGGTGTCTTTTTTGATGTTGATCGCTTCAATCGGATCCATCACAACGCCTAGTTTAATCATTTTTTATTCTCCAACTATTCAATTGGCTATTTAGCCGAGGTCACCAAAACGCACTTGCAGGGCGGTAATCGCCGTTAAGGCTGCCGTTTCTGTTCTGAGTACGCGGGGACCGAGTAATATTTCTTCAAATTGATGATTTTTAGTCATCTGAATTTCTTCAGCAGACAGACCACCTTCCGGACCGATGAGCAGCCGGATGCCTTTGTCCGGTGCCGGCAGGGTATTGATTGAATACGATGCACGAGGATGAAGGTTCAGTTTTATCGCGTCTGTTGCTTCACTGCACCAGTCTGCCAGTGACATGATCGGTCTGATCTCAGGAATCGTATTGCGGCCGCATTGTTCACAGGCTGCAATGACAATTTTTTGCCATTGTTGCAATTTTTTCTCAAAGCGTTTTTGATCCAGTTTGACACCACACCGTTCTGACAACAGCGGGGTGATGGTATTCACACCGAGCTCTACGGATTTTTGAATGGTAAATTCCATTTTGTCTCCGCGTGAAATCACCTGACCAAGATGCAGGTGCAAGGGGGATTCATTGTCGCGAACAACGGCTTCTCCGACTTGCGCAGTCACTGTTTTTTTACTGACTTCGGCCAATATGGCCGGATACTCTGCGCCATGGCCGTCAAACAATAAGATTTCCTGCCCTGTTTGCATTCTCAGCACGCGACCAATATGACCGGCGGCATCTTCACTTAATGTCACCAGACTCACGGGGGAGATGTTCTCCGGGTGGTAGATACGGGGCATTCTCATAGATTTTCCTGAATCGATTGTTCCTGAACCGGTTTGTTCGCAGGGTGGTTCTTAACAAGCTTGCCATCATTCAGGCAAGGCTTGTCGCTTTAATTGGGTATAAGATGGGCGCTGCAGACTTAAATTACAAGAGCAACGGTTGAAAACTAAAAGGAAAAATTTAGTTTGTCATGCATGCCCGTCACCATTGTATCTCAATGGTTGATGACATCGGGTACAACGATAGATGGCTTGCTGGCGCTGTACTTTTCGGTGGCGGCGAACCGACAGCGAAAACGTCTGACACTGACAATGATATGCAAAGGTTTCTCCCGTGACCGAACGGGTATCAAATTGATGTGTCGTCTGCGGTGGTAAATTGAATACCTGCAGCATTACCGATTGCCACTCTGAACCATGTGGTCTGACTCGCCCGTAAAGATGGTGAACCAGCAGATGCGCAATTTCATGGGGAATCACTTGTTGTAAAAACTCGCTTTGATTTTCAAGCAATAACACCGGGTTTAAGCGAACTTCCCAGAGGTGGCAATAGGCTTTACCGGCTGCTTTCCCACGTAACTGATAGCTGAGGGCCGGTTGGGGGAAAGGATGTTGAAAGTAGCGCGACGCTTGCTCAATACAAGACTGGATACAAGCAGTAACCCGGGTATGGAGTTCAGCGGGTATCGGTGAGGCTGACACGTTTTTCTACCTTTATCTTTTGGGGCATTTCAAGTTGTGGGACGTGAAAATACAAGCTACTTATCATGTCGGTTTCTGGACATATAAGCAAGCCCTCCGAATGGAGGGCCTGATGTTAAAAATAATATTGTGTAAGAACAGCTCCGGCTTATTTCAGACCGGCAAAGTCTCGCAGTAATGCTGATTTATCGGTTGCTTCCCATGGGAATTCATCGCGGCCGAAGTGACCGTAAGCCGCTGTCTTTTTATAAATCGGCTGTAACAGATTAAGCATTTCCTGAAGTCCGTACGGACGGAGGTCGAAGTAGTGACGAACTGCTTCAATGATGATGTCGTGTGCGACTTTTTCGGTGCCGAAAGTTTCAATCATGATTGAGGTCGGATCCGCTACACCGATCGCATAAGACAATTGAATTTCACAACGATCTGCCAGACCGGCAGCAACAATGTTCTTCGCAACATAACGTGCTGCGTAGGCTGCGGAGCGGTCAACTTTTGATGGATCTTTCCCGGAGAAAGCACCACCACCGTGACGCGCTGCACCACCGTATGTATCAACAATGATTTTACGCCCCGTCAGACCACAGTCACCCATCGGGCCACCGATGACGAAACGACCGGTCGGGTTGATAAAATATTTGGTTTCTTTCGTTAACCATTCGCTCGGCAGTGTTGGTTTGATGATCTCTTCCATCACCGCTTCTCTCAGTGAATCGGTTGAAATCGAGTCGCTGTGTTGCGTGGATAGTACGACTGCATCGATCCCGACAATCTTGCCTTCGTTGTATTGGAAAGTGACCTGTGATTTTGCATCCGGACGCAACCAAGGCAGAGTGCCGTTTTTGCGTACTTCTGACTGACGTTGTACCAGACGGTGTGCGTACGTGATTGGTGCAGGCATCAGCACGTCGGTTTCATTCGTCGCGTAACCAAACATGATACCTTGGTCACCGGCGCCTTGCTCTTTCGGGTCAGCGCGATCAACGCCCTGATTAATATCGGGAGACTGTTTGCCGATGGTATTTAAAACCGCGCAAGAGTCAGCATCAAATCCCATATCTGAATGGGTATAGCCGATTTCACGGACGGTGGTACGGGTTAATTCTTCAATATCAACCCAAGCTGATGTCGTGATTTCGCCACCAACCATGACCATGCCTGTTTTGACATAGGTTTCACAGGCAACACGCGCTTTCGGGTCTTGTTCTAAAATCGCATCAAGTACGGCATCGGAAATTTGATCAGCAATTTTATCGGGATGTCCTTCTGATACGGATTCAGAAGTAAACAGATGCTTTGTCATGAGAACTCCACTCAGATGATGAGCAAGTCATACTGAACACTTACTCGAAATTATTTGCAAACAAGCGCTAAGCGCAAGAGATGTTTTTACATCTAGACGTCTATTTTATGCAGCATAAACGGAATTACAAGCCTTTTTTCGTGACCAATAAACATCCTGATGCGTATAGGGAGGGCGCGGAATTTTTGACTTGTGAAAAATAACCGACAAATCTGCGACAGATAGCGCATTTATTGGGACAGTAAATCGATTGCGCCAAGGAAAGGGCTTTGCGACAATATGGTGCTTTTTTTAATATAGTATTTTTAAATACGGTGTTGTTTCGTCGTAATCTACTTTATTCATTTTTTGCTTTATGACTTTCAGGAGCTGACATGTCTTCCCAAAAACGTCTCGCGAATGCGATCCGCGCTTTAAGTATGGATGGTGTTCAACAAGCCAATTCAGGTCACCCCGGCGCCCCGATGGGGATGGCGGATATCGCTGAAGTGCTGTGGCGCTCTCATCTGAACCACAACCCACAAAACCCGAATTGGGCTGACCGCGACCGTTTCGTCCTCTCTAACGGCCACGGCTCGATGCTGATTTATTCATTGTTGCATCTGACCGGTTATGACCTGTCGATTGATGACCTGAAGAACTTCCGTCAGCTCCATTCCAAAACACCGGGTCACCCGGAATACGGCTATGCTCCGGGGATTGAAACCACCACCGGTCCGCTGGGACAAGGTATCACCAATGCGGTCGGGATGGCGATTGCTGAAAAAGCGCTCGCGGCACAGTTCAACCGTGACCAACACACCATTGTTGACCATCACACTTATGCTTTCCTCGGGGACGGCTGTCTGATGGAAGGGATATCTCATGAAGCCTGCTCTCTGGCCGGGACTTTGGGGCTGGGCAAGCTGATTGCGTTTTGGGATGACAACGGGATTTCGATTGACGGCCATGTTGACGGCTGGTTCAGCGATGACACGGCCAAACGCTTTGAAGCATACGGCTGGCATGTTATTCCGGCAGTCGACGGCCACGATTCTGCGGCGATTGAAGCGGCAATTGAAGCGGCAAAAGCAGAAACATCGCGTCCGACGCTGATTTGTACGAAAACGGTGATTGGTTTTGGCTCACCGAACAAATCCGGCTCGCATGATTGTCACGGTGCCCCGCTGGGTGCGGATGAAATCAAGGCAACGCGTGAGCAACTGGGCTGGGAATATGGCCCGTTTGAAATTCCGGCTGACATTTATGCGCAGTGGGATGCGAAAGAATCCGGTGCTGCCAAAGAAGCGGCATGGAATGACAAGTTTGCTGCATATCAGGCGGCTTACCCTGAGCTGGCGGCTGAATTCAAGCGTCGGGTCAATGGTGAGCTACCGGCTGACTGGGAAACGCAAACCAATCAAATTATTGCTGAGCTGCAAGCGAATCCGGCGACAATTGCATCACGCAAGGCGTCGCAAAATACACTGGAAGCTTTCGGTAAATTACTTCCTGAGTTTATGGGCGGCTCGGCTGACTTAGCACCGTCCAACCTGACCATGTGGTCTGGCTCGAAATCACTGACGGCTGAAGATGCGTCCGGTAACTATATCCATTACGGTGTGCGTGAATTCGGCATGACGGCCATCATCAACGGGATTGCGCTGCATGGCGGGTTTATTCCTTACGGGGCCACCTTCCTGATGTTTATGGAATACGCGCGTAATGCGATGCGGATGGCGGCACTGATGAAAGTGCAGAACATTCAGGTCTACACGCACGATTCGATTGGTCTGGGTGAAGATGGCCCGACCCACCAGCCGGTGGAGCAAATGGCGACCCTGCGTCTGACCCCGAATATGAGCACCTGGCGTCCTTGTGACCAGGTTGAATCGGCCGTGGCGTGGAAACTGGCGATTGAACGCAAAGATGCACCGACAGCGTTGATTTTCTCACGTCAGAATCTGGCTCAGCAGGAGCGTGATGCGACTCAGGTGGCAAACATCGCCAAAGGCGGCTACATCCTCAAAGATTGTCAGGGCACACCGGATTTGATTCTGATTGCGACCGGCTCTGAAGTGGATTTGGCGGTTCAGGCAGCAGCGGAGCTGACAGCAAAAGGCAAGCAGGTACGAGTGGTTTCGATGCCTTCAACCGATGCATTTGACCGTCAGGATGCGGCTTACCGTGAAGCGGTACTGCCTGCTGCGGTGACAGCACGTGTTGCGATTGAAGCGGGTATTGCCGATTACTGGTACAAATATGTCGGTCTCAATGGCCGGATTGTCGGCATGACCAGCTTTGGTGAGTCAGCACCGGCGGGCGAGTTGTTCAAACTGTTCGGCTTTACTGTCGAGAATGTCGTCGAAGTCGCGTTGTCTTTAGGGTAAATACAAGGCGATAACGACTCATGAACTGATGCCGGGCGACTGTCCGGCATTTTTTTCTTCGGATGATAGGTCTGCCGTGATACTTGCGGTCAGCAAGTCTGTCTGTCGTTGATATCATGCTGCTACGGAAAGAGATAACCCATGTTATTTTTTAGACTATCCGTTACTATCATCACTCTAATTGAAATCAAGAATAAGAATAAAAGGTGAGGGAAGAAATGCTAAGAATCGCCATCAATGGTTTTGGCCGGATTGGCCGGAATATTTTGCGAGCTGTCTATGAAAGTGGCAAGAACCAGCATATTGAAGTGGTGGCCGTCAATGAACTGGCTCAACCTGACGCGATGGCTCATCTCCTCCAGTATGACTCGAGTCATGGCCGGTTTTTTAAAAAGGTTCGTCATGATCAAGAGCATTTGTATATCAGCCATGATGATGGCCGATCTGATGCAATCCGGATTCTTCATTTACCTGAGCCGAAACGTCTACCGTGGAATGATCTGGACATCGATATCGTGCTCGATTGTACCGGTGTTTTTGGCAGTCGGGAGGATGGGCTCGCCCATTTGGAAGCCGGGGCACGGCAGGTTCTTTTTTCACACCCCGGAGGCCATAACTTAGATAATACTATTATCTATGGGGTTAACCATGATTCGTTGAAAGCCGAGCATCGCATTGTTTCTAATGGCTCGTGTACAACCAATTGTATTGTACCGATTATCAAAGTGTTGGATGAGAATTTTGGCATTGATTCCGGTACCATCACCACCATTCATTCGGCCATGAATGATCAACCGGTGATTGATGCCTATCATCATGATTTGCGCAGAACCCGTGCGGCCAGCCAGTCGATTATTCCGGTAGACACCAAGTTACATAAAGGGATCGAGCGCATTTTTCCCAAGTTTTTAAATAAGTTTGAAGCCATTTCCGTACGGGTGCCGACGGTGAACGTTACCGCGATGGACTTAAGTGTCACAATTAACACAAATGTTAAAGTTAATGACGTAAATCAAACCATAATTGATGCTTCACAGTGTACATTACGGGGCATTGTTGACTATACTGAAGCTCCACTTGTTTCGACCGATTTCAATCATGATGCGCATAGCGCCATTGTTGACGGGTCACAAACAAGAGTCAGTAACGGACGGCTGGTAAAAATGCTGGTCTGGTGCGATAACGAATGGGGTTTTGCGAACCGTATGTTGGATACGGCTTTAGCAATGGATTCACTACAGTAGCAGTTTACCGAGAACGAAGATGTATTTATTTTTTAGAGCGAAATAAATAAGATGGCTGCGACGGGTGAATACAATATCAAGATAAACGATGGTTCGGCAGGGTTGCGGAACTGTCAAAATATTTTCCAATATTGCAATTTGAGGGGACAACCATGTCTGTAATCAAGATGACTGACCTGGATTTAGCAGGTAAACGCGTATTTATTCGTGCCGATCTGAATGTGCCGGTAAAAGATGGCAAAGTAACATCAGATGCACGGATCTTGGCATCACTGCCAACGATTAAACACTGTCTTGCAGCTGGTGCAAAAGTCATGGTGACATCTCACCTCGGTCGTCCGACTGAAGGTGAATATGCAGAGGAATTCTCACTTCAACCAGTCGTTAACTACTTACAAGATGCACTGGATTGTGAAGTGAAACTCGCCAAAGATTATCTGAATGGCTTAACACTCAATGCCGGTGAATTAGTTGTGCTTGAGAATGTTCGCTTTAACAAAGGCGAGAAGAAAAATGATGAAGCGCTGTCTAAACAATATGCAGCACTGTGTGACGTATTTGTGATGGACGCATTTGGTACCGCTCACCGTGCGCAGGCATCAACTCACGGTGTGGGTATGCACGCACCGATTGCGTGTGCCGGTCCTTTGCTGGCAAATGAGCTGGATGCATTGGGTAAAGCGATGGATAACCCGGCTCGTCCGATGGTTGCGATTGTTGGTGGTTCAAAAGTTTCAACCAAACTGACTGTGCTTGAGTCGTTGTCAAAAATTGCTGACCAATTAGTTGTCGGTGGCGGTATCGCGAATACCTTTATCGCAGCAGCCGGCCATAATGTCGGTAAGTCTCTGTATGAAGCTGACCTTGTTGAGACTGCGAAAAAACTGATGGACGAGTGTGCTATCCCGGTTGCAACTGACGTTGCCTGTGCCAAAGCGTTTGACGAAAATGCAGAAGCAGAAATCAAAGACGTATCTGAAGTTCAAGACGACGACATGATTTTCGACTTAGGTCCTGACTCAACTGCGGCTCTGGCAAAAATTCTGAAAGAAGCAAAAACAATTCTTTGGAATGGCCCTGTCGGTGTTTTCGAATTCAAGAATTTTGAAGCAGGTACCAAAGGTATCTCTCAAGCAATCGCTGATTCAGAAGGTTTCTCTGTTGCCGGTGGCGGTGATACGCTGGCTGCAATTGATAAATTCGGTATTAAAGCGGATGTCTCATATATCTCGACTGGCGGTGGTGCTTTCCTTGAGTTTGTTGAAGGAAAAACTTTACCAGCTGTTGAAATGCTGGAAGCGCGCGCAAAAGCATGATGATATCAAGCGGGAGAAGATACGACTCCCGCTTTCTGTTTACCTCCGGCGGCAATTGTGCAAGAACGATGGTTATTTGCTAGAATAGTTGCCATTACAGGTAAACACCTACAGCATACGTTTGTAAAAATTGATTAAATAGTTTTATTTTAAACGACAGAAAATAGGATCAAATCCATGTCTAAGGTCTTCGATTTTGTAAAACCAGGAGTCATTTCTGGCGATGATGTTCAGAAAGTCTTTCAAGTAGCGAAAGAAAATAAATTTGCACTGCCAGCTGTTAATTGTGTCGGTACTGATTCTGTAAACGCGGTACTGGAAGCAGCTGCAAAAGTTAAGTCTCCGGTGATTGTTCAGTTTTCTAACGGTGGCGCTGGCTTCTTTGCCGGTAAAGGATTGAAACTTGAAGGTCAGCAAACTCAGATTCTGGGTGCGATTGCTGGTGCCAAATATGTTCATACCGTTGCTGAAGCTTATGGTGTGCCTGTCATTCTTCATACTGACCATGCAGCTAAAAAACTGCTGCCATGGATCGATGGTCTGCTGGATGCCGGTGAAAAATTCTTCGCTGAAACAGGTAAGCCACTGTTCTCTTCTCACATGATTGACCTGTCAGAAGAAACTCTGGAAGAAAACATCGAGATTTGTGAAAAATATCTAGCGCGCATGGCAAAAATGAACATGACGCTTGAAATCGAACTGGGTTGTACCGGCGGTGAAGAAGATGGCGTTGATAACTCAGATATGGACACTTCTGAGCTGTACACTTCTCCTGAAGATGTTGCTTATGCATACGAAAAACTGAATGCTATCAGCCACCGTTTCACGATTGCTGCTTCTTTCGGTAACGTCCACGGTGTTTACAAACCAGGTAACGTTGTATTGACACCAACGATCCTGCGTGATTCTCAGGCACATGTTTCTGAAAAATTCGGTCTGCCTGAAAACTCTCTGAACTTTGTATTCCATGGCGGTTCTGGTTCCAGCGAAGCGGAAATCCAAGAATCAATCAGCTACGGTGTGATCAAAATGAACATCGATACTGATACTCAGTGGGCAACATGGGATGGTATCCGTCAGTATGAAGCGGACAACCACGATTATCTGCAAGGCCAAATCGGTAACCCGACTGGTGAAGATGCGCCGAATAAGAAATACTATGATCCACGTGTTTGGTTGCGTGCCGGCCAAGCATCTATGGTGAAGCGTCTTGAAAAAGCATTTGCAGATTTGAATGCGATTGACGTGCTATAATTTGAATTCATATCAAATTATTGTTAGAAAACCCGTTCTGATGAGCGGGTTTTTTTATAACTGATATAATCAGTGTGGCGTTGATATGACTTGTTTGATAGTTGATATCGTAGAAAATAATCAGTTTTATGATAAAAAGAGGGAAAATAAATGGCTGGAGAATCACTCATGAATGACGCAATACCTTTGTCTGATAGCTTATCTCAGGTGAATGGCTGGTTAGAAAATAACTCGGATATCTTATTACAGTATGGTGTGAATATTATCGCTGCTCTTCTGATTCTGTTCTTTGGTAATATTTTCGTCAAAGTCATTGCTGGTAGCGTTGCTAAGGTTTTGCGTAAAAAGGATATGGATCCGGCCGTTATTGAATTTATTCACGGCTTGGTGCGCTATTTGTTATTTGTCATTGTTCTGATTGCTGCATTAGGCCGTATCGGAGTACAAACCGCATCGGTTGTCGCAGTGATTGGTGCTGCCGGTTTAGCGGTTGGTTTAGCGCTTCAGGGCTCTCTGTCAAACTTTGCTGCCGGCATTTTGATTGTTGCATTCCGCCCGTTTAAATCCGGCGACTATGTCGAAGTAGCTGGTGTTGCCGGCTCTGTGGAAAGTATCCAAATCTTTCAAACGATTTTGAAAACCCCGGATAATAAAATGGTTGTCGTGCCGAATTCTTCTGTTATCGGCGGGGCGATTACCAACTACTCACGTCATGCAACACGCAGAATCGATCTGATGATCGGTGTTTCTTATTCCGCTGATTTACAGAAGACCAAACAAGTTCTGCGTGAGACGGTTGAACGTGATGACCGTATTTTGAAAGATCCTGATGTAACGATAGGTGTTCATACTTTGGCAGATTCATCGGTGAACTTTGTTGTTCGGCCTTGGGTAAAAACCGCAGATTATTGGCCGGTTTATTTCGATTTAATGATGAATATTAAACAAGCACTTGATGCAAATGATATTGAAATCCCATTCCCACAAATGAGTGTTCATTTGAACAAAGTGGATAAAGCCGATTAATGCCATTTCCTGAGCAAAGCGGTGTCGTGATACACCGCTTTTTTATGCCTTCCACATTCATAGCAGGAGGTATTCTCTTTTCTGGCAGAGAACCTGTGATGTATTGATTCACGGCCAGAAAATGCGAGATCCGATATTTTCAAAACTGGTATGTTTTCTTGCTATTTAAGACTGTCGTTAGCGTTTTGTTATTTTTGTCACAGGCAGATTTAATTACAATCAAATTATCCTATGATTGAATACCTGAGTGGTTTCAAAATAAGGATTCAGTGTGATGAATTCTGCATCAGAGAAGATTTGAGAATAATTCTTAATATGTTATGTGGGAGTGAAAGTTATGCGGTTGATGATTCTGAGTTTAATGATGTTTTGTCTACACGGTTATGCAGCGGAAGTGAACTTCCCACATATATCTGTAACCGGATTTGGTGAAGTCACAGTGGTGCCCGACAGTGCTGTATTTTCTGTTCAGGTTGAGCAATCGACACTGAATGCAGAACAGGCGAAAGAGAGTGTGGATACCGTTGTGCGCCAATTCTCAAAACAATTACAGGAACTAGGCGCTAAAGCTGAACAAATTTCCAGTTCTAATCTATCCCTTGCCCCCCAGTATCACTATCCTGACGAAGGGAAGCCTGAATTGGTTGGTTATCGGGCAAGCCGTAGTGTGACCGTGTCGGTTGCTCAATTGGATAAATTGAATGAGTTTCTGGATGCGGCGCTGGAATCCGGGATTAACCGCATTGATCGCATTACACTTCAGGTGAAAGATCATCAGAAATATCAGGCTCAGGCGAGAGATAAAGCGATTCAGGATGCGTCAACGAAAGCCCTGTCGATCGCCAAAGGATTCAAACGGACGCTCGGTCCGGTATGGCAGGTCGATTATCACTCCCAGCAAGCTAAGCCGATGATGATGCGTGCTGTTTCTATGAATGAGAAAGAAGGTTTGCAGGATTACCAGGATAAGACGATTGTGATCAGCGACAGCGTTGATGTGTTATATCGCTTGAACTAATTTGGTCTGCGTCAGTCAGTCTTAGACGAAAGTTTAACATTGGTTGAATATTGAGCAATTTATCAAAGTTGGTATACTACCAGCCTTATTGAATTTATCGCCCCAGCGTTGACCGGAACAACAATTTTACCCATCTAAAGAGAAGTGAAAAAATTATAAGGAGACCAAGATACTGGGCAAATGAGGCTAAGTGGTATGTTGAATCATTTTCTGGTGAGATTAACAATTGGTTCTTTAGTGATCCTCGGTATTAAATTGAGTGCGTTGTATTTTTTACCGATGGTGTTGCTGTTGAATACACATAATAAAGAATTTTTCGGTTGGTAAGTTCGACGAAAGTCAAAGAAAACGGGGCGCTTCAGCGCCCCGTTTGTTTTTGCCGCTTTTTGAGCGGTGCATAGGCTCAATTACAGTACATGAACCGATGCGGTGTTGGTTGTTCCTGAAGCAACTAAGGCACCAGAAACCATGACGACGATATCGCCTTTACGGCCCAATTCTGTTTCCAGAGCCAATTTCTTACCAGAGATATAGAAATCATCTGTGCTGGCAATTGAATCAACAACGATTGGCGTAACACCTTTCGTTAAGACTAGTTGTGCTGCAGTTTTCTGGTTAGTCGTCAAAGCGATGATGTGTGCTGTCGGGAAATATTTTCTGACAGAACGCGCTGATTTTCCGCCTTGAGTTGCAACAACGATCAGTGGTGCAGCCAGCTTTTCAGCTGTATCAACTGCCCCTTTACATACGGCTTCTGTAATTCTCAGGCGAGGGCTGTCGAGTCGAGAACCCAGCTCAGCTTTTTGAGCACTGTCTGTGCGCGCTGCGATTTGAGCCATGATACGTACCGCTTCTACCGGGTATTTACCTTTCGCCGTTTCACCGGATAGCATCACTGCATCAGTACCATCCATGATCGCATTTGCAACGTCTCCCGCTTCTGCACGAGTCGGACGTGGATTCTTAATCATAGAATCGAGCATTTGAGTTGCAGTAATGACTACTTTTCTGGCACGGTTACATTTTTCAATCATCATTTTTTGAGCAAAGATGACTTCTTCTGCCGGGATTTCAACCCCTAGATCACCCCGGGCAACCATGATACCGTCAGACAATTCGAGGATTTCATCGAAATTATCAACGCCTTCCTGGTTTTCAATTTTAGAAATGATTTGAATATCCTGACCGCCGTGTGCAGCAAGGAATTCACGGATTTCACGGACGTCGTCTGCTTTACGAATAAATGAAGCAGCAACGAAGTCTACGCCTTGCTCACAACCGAATTTCAGATCAGACTTATCTTTGTCTGAAAGTGCCGGCAGTTTGACGGAAACACCAGGTAAGTTGACCCCTTTGTTTTCGCCTAAAGCACCGTTGTTGAGAACTTGACAGGTTACTTCGGTTTCTGTTTTTTCGAGCACTTTCATTTCGAGCAGGCCATCATCGACCAGGATGGTATTACCAACACTTAAATCTTGTGCAAAACCTGAGTAAGTCACGGCAACGCGCTCTTGGTTACCGATGACGGTTGTATCTGTCGTAAACGTAAATGTTTGTCCTGCGACGAGCTCGACATCTTCACCATTTTCTAACTTTGTTGTGCGGATTTCCGGTCCTTTGGTATCCAACAAAATTGCCAATGTCTTGCCAAGGTTTTTCATCACCTGACGAAAGTTCACAATACGAGTTCCATGCTCTTCGTAGTCACCGTGAGAGAAGTTAAGACGCATGACATTCATGCCTGCGTTAACAAGTTCTGTTAGCTTCTCTACGGATTCAGTTTTAGGGCCAATCGTACAAACGATTTTGGTCTTCTTCATGGAAAATACGCTCCGATAATTGTATCAATTTGAAAGATAGTGAGTGCCGTAAAGTGCAGTCAGTGGCCCTTGTCTTTTACTCTTGAAGAGCCGATTGCTTCTCTCTGTCAAATACACTTTAAAGCTGAAACTCTTTCAACAAAACGGTTATTTTATAACTACACATAACCGCTTGTTTTGTGTGAAAACCACGCAAGGATCCGATGTTTTCGTCATTGCGAGGTGGGTTTTCAGTAAGTACACATTCAATTTTGTAATTTTCTTACTTTCACCGAGCAGAATTCTAACACTGAATGAATGGAATATCACGGCCTAAGAATTGTCTTAGGACAATGTTTTAGCATGAAAGATTAATTTTTATTATCGAAATAAATAGACAAAAATATTTCGAATTGATTATTATATATTTCATATCGAAACCTATTTGTTTTTTATTTATGTTGAAACGAAACACTCAAGCAAGACGTCATGAAATTGTCCAACGTGTCAATCAGATCGGAGAGGTCAGTGTTGAGGAACTTTCTGAACGGTTTAATACATCCGAAGTAACGATCCGTAAGGATCTTTCCTCTTTAGAAAAAAATGGCCTATTGCTCAGACGCTATGGTGGTGCAATTTCGCTACCGAAAGAAGTTGTCATTGATGAGTTTGATAAAAATATTTCGATTCAAAAGATATCTCTCGCACGAGAAGCTGCCAAATTGATTCGTGATCATCACCGTATTGTGATCGACAGCGGAGGTACAACCACTGCGTTGATTCAACAATTAAATGAAAAACGTGGGTTAGTTGTGATGACGAACACCCTGCAGATTGCCAATGCACTTCACGAACTGGAAAACGAACCGACACTATTGATGACGGGGGGGACTTGGGATCCGCATTCTGAATCTTTTCAGGGGCAGGTGGCAGAATCGGTATTACGTTCTTACGATTTTGATCAGTTGTTCATCGGGTGTGACGGGATTGATTTGTCCCGGGGAACGACCACATTTAATGAGCTGACAGGGCTCAGTCGTGTTATGGCAGAAGTTTCCCGTGAAGTGGTCGTGATGGCTGAATCAGACAAGATTGGTCGCAAAATTCCCAACCTCGAGCTGGGCTGGGAGCGAATCGATGTGCTCGTGACCGATAGCAATATTACGGATGAGCAAGTGGCTATGATCGAAGCCAATCAGGTGAGAGTCATTCAAACTAAAGTGAATTAAATGGTTCGGATGAGAATGGCGCGGATTTAAGCGCTTTTTTGTCGGAGCAGAACATATTGAAATTTAAGTGGAGTTACGAATTATGTGTGGAATTGTTGGTGCCGTGGCACAGCGTGATATTGCAGAAATATTGGTCGAAGGGTTACGTCGTCTGGAATACCGGGGTTATGATTCAGCAGGAGTTGCGATAGTTGATGCACAGAATCACTGTACCCGGATTCGTCGTCTTGGCAAGGTGCAGGAACTGGCCGATGCTGTTAACGCTGCCAATGTGAGTGGTGGAACCGGTATTGCTCATACCCGCTGGGCGACACATGGCGAACCCTCAGAAACCAATGCTCACCCACATGCCTCCGGTGATATAGCCGTGGTGCACAATGGCATCATCGAAAATCATGAAGCATTGCGAGAGTTGCTTCAAAGCCGGGGTTACGTCTTTGAGTCTCAGACCGATACCGAAGTCATTGCCCACTTAGTGGAATGGGAATTGCGCCAGAGTGAATCACTGGTTGAAGCCCTGCAGAAAACTGCCAAACAGCTCGAAGGGGCATATGGAACGGTTGTGCTTGACCGCCGTGATCCCAGCCGCTTGGTTGTCGCACGTTCAGGTAGCCCGATTGTGATCGGGTTTGGCGTCGGTGAAAACTTCCTTGCTTCGGATCAGTTGGCTTTATTAAGCGTAACGCGCCGCTTTATGTATCTTGAAGAAGGGGATGTCGCTGAGATTACCCGTAGGAGTGTGACCGTTTTTGACGGGCAAGGTCAACCGGTTGAGCGTGAGATCATCGAATCGAATGCTGAACATGATGCCGGTGATAAAGGTCAATACCGTCACTTTATGCAAAAAGAAATTTTTGAACAGCCGAACGCGCTGAAGCAGACGATGGAAGGTCGGGTGACGCACAACTCGGTGATCATCGACAGCATTGGCACTCATGCGAAAGAGATTTTGAGCAAAGTCGAACACGTTCAGATCATTGCATGCGGGACATCATATAACTCTGGTATGGCAGCACGCTACTGGTTTGAATCTCTGGCAGGCGTCAGTTGTGATGTAGAAATTGCTTCCGAGTTCAGATACCGTAACTTTGTGGTTCGCCCCAACAGCTTGCTGATCACCTTATCTCAGTCTGGTGAAACTGCAGATACACTGGCCGCTTTACGCATCGCAAAAGAAAAAGGCTATATGGCTGCGATGACGATTTGTAATGTGTCCGGTTCGTCTCTGGTACGTGAATCCGATTTTGCATTTATGACCCGAGCCGGCACAGAAATCGGTGTGGCATCGACCAAAGCATTCACCACTCAGTTAGCTGCGATGTTGATGTTGGTGGCCGGTTTAGGCCGTCAAAAAGGGAATATCGATGCTGAAAAAGAAGCGGAGATCGTTCAGGCGATCCATGAACTACCTGTTCAGATTGAAAGTGCTTTAGCCTTTGATAAAGCGATTGAAGCACTGGCGGAGGATTTTGCGGATAAGAATCACACTCTTTTCTTAGGGCGTGGTGAGTATTATCCGATTGCTATGGAAGCGGCACTGAAACTCAAAGAAATTTCTTATATCCATGCTGAAGCTTACGCGGCCGGAGAGCTAAAACATGGCCCGCTGGCATTGATTGATGCCGATATGCCCGTCGTAGTGATTGCACCGAACAATGACCTGCTGGAAAAACTCAAATCCAACGTGGAAGAAGTCCGCGCTCGTGGCGGTTTGCTCTATGTTTTTGCTGACGAGAAGGCCGGTTTTGAAGACAGTGAGGGGATGAAGATCATCAAGATGCCGCACGTCCACGAGATCACCGCCCCGATATTTTACACGGTCCCAATGCAGCTATTGTCTTATCACGTCGCGTTAATTAAAGGCACCGATGTCGATCAGCCACGTAACTTAGCAAAAGCGGTTACAGTTGAGTAAGGATTAGGTACCAGAAATATTGTTGTGTAGGAGAGGAATAAAGTCTCATTATAAGTAATAAAGATTCATACTGAGTATTAAAGTATCATACTAAAATGGCAGCGATCGGATCGGGACGCTGCCATATTTTAGGTTAGAGCAAGAGTTCTAAGGTTAAGCTAACGGAATTATTTGGCTTAGTTTTTCTAATTTATAAGCATCAGACGATACACGCTCTACACCTAAGGGTTTTGATACTGGAAGTCCTACTCCTACCTTTCTTCTTGAATTGCCATGCTTCACCTTGCTATTCGTTGTTCTCAATTAACTCAGTATCCAAAATTACTGGTAAGGATCAAAGTTAAGGGTTCAACATAATCGTATGGTGGCGGGTGGTTACTTAGTGGCAGCTCGAATCACAGAGAAAATGGTTAGAAGAGGAATGCTCTCTCATGACCGCCAAAAATTCCCTAAAACAGCCTTGATAGTTGTTTGAAGCTATTTTCCTGTGGTACTACGTAATCCATCGGTTAGTAAAAACGCTATGAGTTTATTTAGTAAATAACTCAACCTGCCAGTAAATGGTGCCAATGAAAGGTGAGGCACTTCACAAGGTGGTTATATACCTACTGCATTCATTTAATTTTTGAATAAGCTGTTCTATATGCAATGAGTTGATTTTATCAAGCTCGTGTGCTGATAACAGATATATAGAAGACATAAAAAGGAATGTTGTTATGAGCTTTTGGAAAGTACTTGGTGGTGTTGCCGTTGGTGTTGGCGCGGTTGCTGCTGCTCCGTTTACAGGTGGTGGATCTATTTTGGGCGCAGCGACACTCGCAGGCTCTTTAGCTGGCGCTGGAACCGTTGCTGCTGCAGTTGGAGCAGGAGCCGTTGGCGCAGCTGTTGGTGCTGCAATGGACAGCGACAATGATATTAAAGAGAAGGCTTACCGCGAGGGTAAAGCTGATGGGGTTACAGAAAACGCGGTTAAGTTGCAGCAGCTAGAAAACAAACTGAAACAAGCCGTAGCTAAGCTCAAAGATTCAGTGGCTTACTACGATACTATTTATGCCATGGAGGCTGTAGCCTTGGCTGTGGCTCACTGCGATGGCTCTTTTTGTGACGATGAGCGAACACAGATTGATGAGTTTATCGCCGGTGTTGCGTTTGGCTCTCTGCCTGACGAAATTAAGCAAAAACTAACCGAGATATACGAGAGCCCGCTGAATATCCGCGAAGCATTTGAGCTGGTTAAGCGCGCGGATCTCGATTTGGAGCTAGTGGACGAAATCATCGATGTCGTTGTACATGCAGATGGTCATGTGCATGAAAATGAAAGTGCCTTTATCCAGGCATGGAATGAGTTGAAAGCTGCAGCATGAGCATAACGTCAAAGGAAATCAGTCATGGACAGGCAGGATAGATTTAAGAAGCGCCAAGCCTTTCGAGAAAAACGTAAACAACAGCCGCGTCTGTTTGAAGCAGTATCGTCTGAATTGGTCGGTCAGATTTTAGACAGTGAGGTTGATAACGCTCGTTTAAGCTCACTTGATTACACTGCTAACCTAGCCTGTCCCATTGAGGCTGATCCGGCTGAAGCTCAGGCGTTGCTGCTGGAAATGCGTACTGCATTTGAGCAGCAACGGGTCAACGATGTGCTGGGTAAAGCCCAACGTGATGTGTTGCAGTCTATTGCCGGGCCTTTTGGTTTAGGCAAAATGCTAAGTGCTTACGACAAAGTCGGCGGCAATGTGGATACTATCCATAATGCGCGTCAAGGCATCTATGCCACTAAAGAAGCACAGCAGAATTACGAGCAGCGAGGTGATTACGATACTCACGCTGTGCATAGCCACACCAACTATGTCGACCATAACCGACGTAATTCCACTTCTAGAAAAACTGTAGGTATCGAGGACTGCTACAGTGGCGATACGCTGGGCTATCACGACAAGACTGACCTTGAGCATGTGATCTCCGGCAAACAGACCCATGACGATGGCGGTCGGGTTCTTGCTGGAATATCGACTGAAGAGCTGGCTAACCAGAACGAAAACCTGATCCCAACCCACGCTTCGATTAATCGCTCCAAAAAAGCCAAGTCACCGGAAGAGTTTGCCCGCTTCCTTGAAGACACATCTGCCGGGCGGAGGGATCGTATCAATCAGTTGAATCAGCAGAGCAGTCTGACGGATAAAGAGTGTAAAGAGCTGGCTAAACTTGAGCAGTTGGAAAAAGTCGATCCGGAAAAAGTTCGCTCCCAGGGCGAACAGGCTCAGAAAGCACAAGATAGTGCGATCAACAAGAAATATTATTCCAGCAAAAAATTCTGTAATGATGTTGTTTCTAGCGGTGCTAACGAAGGCTTCAAAATGGGCGTACAACAGGCATTCGGAACTTTGCTGATTGAGCTGTTCTCTGCGACATTTGAGGAGCTTCGGGCGGTGTTCCGCTTGGGGCTGGAAGGCCCATCGCTGTTTGCTGATGCTAAAGTCCGGCTCAAACGTATTGGCCAGCGCGTGGCCGCTAAATGGAAAGATGCAATTGCAGGTTTTTCGGGCGGGTTTATCTCCGGCTTTATCTCGAATTTCGTCACCGTGATTATCAATGCGTTTGTCACCACGGGCAAACGGGCAGTTCGCATGATCCGCGAAGGTATCTTTTCCCTGCTCAAGGCGGTCAAAACCCTGCTGTTCCCGCAGGAGGGGTTGTCCTATCGTGAGGCCGCTCATGAAGCTATGAAGCTAATTGCATCCGGTGGCATTGTGGTAGCGGGTGTTGCAGTCGAAGAAGCGATTGAGAAGTTTATTCTTAGCGTGCCTCTGTTAGCCCCGATAGCTGGAATGCTGACTGCAGTGCTAGTAGGGGCGTTATCGGCAATCGGAATATCACTAGTTTGCTACTTGCTTGACCGAGTGGACTTGTTTGGCGCGATTGAAATCCAGCGCAGCAAATTTGTATTGACCCAGTTGGATCAGGAGACCCAGCTTAGAATTGCCCGCTGCGATGACATTGCCGATGAAGTTGATCAATATCTAGAGACAACGCCACTAGTTGGCAACCTTGTTGGTCAATTTTACTCAGGCAAGCCGGGTAAAAATACTTAGCAGGCTCTTTCTGCTCTTTCTGCTCTTTCACCGACAGGTAACTCACATGGGTTTCCCGCGCTGGATTGATCTGCACTAATAGGACTGGACACTTCACGAAGCCACTTTGTAACCCTCCCCGAAAAAATGGACGCGGGTAAATAGGGCTTTTCCGTTTACACTGAAATAAACGGAGAGTGCATGATGAAAAAATCACGCTATACAGAAACGCAAATCGTCAAGATCCTGAAGGAAGTCGAAGCCGGCAGGAAAGTCAATGAAGTGTGCCGCGAATACGGGATCTCTGATGCAACCTACTATAACTGGAAATCGAAGTACGGTGGTATGGAAGCCTCTGAT
>NZ_FULE01000077.1 GCF_900163965.1 Vibrio ruber DSM 16370 | reverse complement strand
TTAACGGAAAGTTCCGCGATGAATGTTTAAACGAACATTGGTTTCGGGATCTGAGTCATGCTCGTGAACTCATCAGTAGCTGGCGTATGGATTACAATGAAAATCGTCCTCACTCAGCACTGGATTATCTGACTCCATCTGAGTTTGCAGCAACCACAAGAACAGTAACGAACAATGGTGATTTAATAAGCATTACTAATGAAATTTTGGATTAATTCTTGGGGGCAGGTCATACGGGACTGTTACTGCCACGAATTCGATTGTTGAAACGAGCGCCTAAGCCTTGCTCTCAACTTTAGTTGAGCTCACACGATAAACGGATGAGAAAGTGGGGGAGAGGAAAACCCTTCAAGTGAGGAGCAATCTTAAGGGTCAGGCTTTGAAAGCAAATTGATGGGTTTTATGTTCAATCTCCACGACTTGGGAGATTGAACATAATCGTTTATCTGCTGATGAAATGAGACAAGCTCGAAGCTCTAAAGAGGCGGGTTATCAACGCTTTGATACAGGCACACTTTGCGTCCATTTCGTGTATCGTATAACCAGCTATAGTTACAATCACTATCATAGTTGTGACGGCCGACTTGTATTTTGTATGGACCTAGCTGAACACCCTGTAAAGATTGAAAACGTCCTCGATAAAGTAAAGAAAAATGTAAATGTGGGCCAGTCGATGAACCACCTTCACACAGTGCAGTTGAACGTTGGTTTGCATAAATACCTAATTCAGTATCTCTCGTTACCCATTGGTCATTCTCTACCTGAATCCAGTCCATATGATAATAGTTAGTTTCCCATCCGTTGGGGTTAGTCACTCTGACCTGACAACGAGACATGACAGTTACGTAACCATCGTGAGCGGCCGTAACACTATAAGTGGGCGCTCCCCAGTCTGGCCAATTGTAGGAAACATCGATAGATGATAACGGATATCCATCCCCAGTGTGCGAATGTGGACCATTCGGTTTCCATGAATAGCCTTGCATCCATGGCCACTGGATAACACCGAGATCGCGGTTCGCATCAGCAAGAGAAGGTGCCAGAGAAAGAGCCGGTGCTGCTGGCTTTACCTGTGGTTGTGCTTGTTGTGTTGGAAGGATCGGGCCGAACCATTGTTCATATTGACGTTGCCAATTGTTCCAATCCGTTAATGTCGGCAGTTGTTGTGCGATCGCCAAAGTCGCAGCGTTGTAATTTTCCTGCACCAGTGATTTGCGTGAATCGTAGTAGTAAAAATGTTGTGACAACTGATTTGCTACCGCTTTAATCTCATCAGCTGTCGGTATTTGTTTGGGATGAACAATCATCAGGGTCGTTAACAGGATTCTGGGATCAACGCCCGTTGCCCCTGCCCAATGTTTAAGTGCTTCTTTGCGTGCCTGCCATGAAGGTTGGGTATTCGCAAAAAAACTATCAATATCAAACGGTCGGAAATGAGGCTGGTAGACAAACTCATTATCACCGATCAAAATATTTGGCAGTTCACTATTGATGAGCTTTGCCTGAGGGATTTCGTGGGGAGTTATGTTGGGATATAAAGAATGAGCCATAGCACCACTGCTTATACCTAGCAACACTAATCCGAAATACATATATTTTTTGTTAAACATAAATGGCACTCCGTATGCACTTAGTGTTTGCTCATCCTATAGCACAATATGCATCATATGGAGTGTTAAATGTGTAATTCTGGCAGCATCCCACAAGTCAGTGCATGTTTATGTAAATATGAAATGATTCAATAAGTTTGGAGTGGTTTGATCATTTCACGCAGAACGCGTCATTGAAGGTATATTTTTAGCAAATTAGATCGATATCGATAACCCGATGGGGTTGTATTCCAAATGAGCGACGTGTCGCGCATTATTTAGTCATGTCTCCCTTCTTTTATTTCTAGAACAATATTGTATTATGCTGTATATGTGAACAGTATTTTGGCGTGTTATTGAAATGCTTTTAGTCACGGAATTTATCCTAATGGCTGCACAAAGTTGTCTTCATCATCTGGATATGGCACTGGATACTTATGACCAATAAAATCATTCACATCGATCTGGATTGTTATTATGCCGCGGTTGAAGCAAGAGATAACCCTGATTTGAGAGGTATTCCATTGGCCATCGGAGGCTCTCAGTTTGGACGAGGTGTACTCTCGACTTGTAGTTATGAAGCGCGCCAGTACGGGGTTCGCTCTGCTATGCCAACAGCTCATGCGCTCAGGTTATGCCCGCATCTGACGGTGATTTCCGGAAATATGGAGAAGTACAAGGCTGTTTCTCAGCAAATCCGTGAAATTTTTATCAGATACACGGATTTGATTGAACCACTGTCTTTAGATGAAGCTTATCTGGATGTCACGCATAGCCCGCTGTTTAAAGGCTCGGCGACACTGATTGCTCAAGATATCAGAAAGACCATTGAATCTGAGCTGAGTCTAACGGCAAGTGCCGGCGTTGCCCCTCTTAAATTTGTTGCCAAAATCGCCTCGGATATGAATAAACCGAATGGTATTTGTGTGATTCCTCCGAGCGAATTGGATGCTTTCATTGAGGAATTGCCACTGGGTAAAATCCCCGGCGTGGGAAAAGTTACATTAGAGAAACTACACAAGTTCGGCCTGTTTTATGGCAAAGACGTGAAAGCATATGAGCACCATCTGTTAGTCAGACACTTTGGTCGTTTAGGGCAAACGTTGTGGGATAGGTGCCACGGTATCGATAAAAGAGCGGTTGAAGTATCGAGAGTCAGAAAGTCGGTTGGCGTTGAGAGAACATTCAGTGCAGATATTTATACCGAAGCCGAGTGTTTAGCGGTGATTGACCGATTATATCCATCCTTAGTGACTCGGCTCGAAAAAATATCCCCGGAAAAGGAAATCGTTCGGCAAGGGGTCAAGCTGAAATTTGATGATTTTAAGCAAACGACTGTTGAACACAAACAACAAACCTTAGATAAGAACTTTTTTACTGAGTTATTGCGAGATGCGCTGTCAAGACAACAAGGGCGAGGGATTCGACTGATTGGTCTGTCCGTCGGACTGAATGCCGAACAGACTGAAAAAGAACAAATGAGTTTTGATTGGTGACTCGGGGCTGTTGATCTTTCGCGATGTTTTTTGCAGCAATTTGTCGTGCATTTAGTCAAGGCAGATCATGTGAAGTGTAGCGCTCTACATGAACGATGACCTAACGCTGGATAAATGTGATTCCACGACTGAGGAAAGAGAGACTTATTATCTATTTATGTTCATTCACAGCTGAATATAGGAGTATTTGGGCGTTAAACACCAAAGAATCGCTTTTTTGATTGTGAAAAGCCAATTTTTCGATTATTGTACTCATCAACTAGTTTGTTGATATGTTGTATGAGTGGTATGGCACAATCTTCTTCGCGTGATTTTTTTGCGTCCCGGCTTGGGTTTATTCTTTCGGCTTCCGGTGCTGCGGTTGGTTTAGGTAATATTTGGGGGTTCCCGACTCAGGTTGCCAGTAATGGTGGCGGTGCTTTCCTGTTGGTTTATCTCGTTTTGATTGCCTTTGTTGCATTCCCGATGCTCGTCATTGAAATGGCGATTGGGCGTCATGGTCAGGCAAATCCAGTTGATAGTATGCGCTCACTTTCTCCTGATCCCAAAGCTCAGAAATTTGCGGCTGGTGTTGGGTGGCTGGGGTTAAGTGTGCCCTGTGCTGTGCTCGCATTTTACAGTATTGTCGGTGGATGGATCATTTGCTTCTTTCTGGCTGCAGTTTGTCAGCTACTGGGGTGGGGAGAACTGTCGCAGTGGTTAGAAGGTTTCTCTGTTGAACGTAATTTGTTCGGCACCATTATTTTCTATGTTTTAACGATTTTGATTGTTCAGGGCGGTGTTAAGCAGGGCATTGAAAAATGGTCGACACGTCTGATGCCGGCGCTGTTTGTTCTCTTTGCTGTATTGTTCATTTATATTTTAATGCAAGACGGGGCAGTTGCAGGACTCAAGCAATATCTGATTCCTGACTTTTCCAAAATTTGGAATAAAGACTTAATCCTTGCCGCGATGGGACAAGGATTCTTCTCGCTGACCATCGGCGGCTGTTCAATGTTGGTATATGGTTCCTATTTGAGTAAAAAAGAGAATCTGCCCAAAATGGCATTGAGTGTCACACTGGTTGATACCGGGGTTGCTTTTATTGCAGGGTTAGTGGTTATGCCTGCGATGTTTGTGGCAATGAAGCAAGGTGTTGAAATTTATGCTGCGGATGGGAGTTTACTCAATTCAGATACTTTGGTTTTCCGTGTATTACCGATGATGTTTGAGAGTTTGGGAATGTTCGGGCAGTTTTTTGCGGTCATCTTCTTTTTGTTGTTGACCATTGCCGCACTGACTTCATCAATCTCCATGCTTGAATGTCCGGTCACGCTTGTGAGTGAACGGTGGAATACCAGCCGGAATGGGACGACGTGGATATTAGGGACGGTCATTGCGCTATTGAGTGTCGTGGTGCTCTATCATTTTGCAGAACTGTTTGGTTTGGTGGTGATGCTGGCGACACAGTATCTACAGCCGCTTGCTGCGTTGATGTTCTGTCTGTTCGGGGGATGGGTCTGGCGTCATCGGGCTAAAATTACCGAGCTTGAGCATGGATTTCCGGGTGTTTCTCAACATTGGTTCGGACGTTTATGGCCCGTATATATTAAATATGTTTGTCCTGTCTTTGTGGTTGCTGTGATGTGGTTTTCTCTTTTCTCTCAGTAGGATAGGAGATTTATATTGCTGTTCGTATTGCGGCAGTTATCCCCTCAAGTGTGTGTCACCGACGCTTGAGGGGGATATGTTATCCTCTTCCCCGAGTTCTTGTTGTTCTCAATTGTGCATTTTTTTCGGCAAACTCAATGATCATGCTGGCAATATCTTTGCCCGTTGCTTTTTCAATTCCTTCTAAACCGGGAGACGAATTGACTTCCATCACGAGTGGGCCGCGAGAGGAGCGGAGCAGGTCAACTCCGGCAACATTGAGTCCCATAATCTTTGCTGCATCAATCGCTGTTTTTCTTTCCTGAGGAGAAATTTTAACCAGCGTTGCTGTTCCGCCCCGATGCAGGTTGGAGCGAAATTCACCTTCTGCGCCCTGACGTTTCATCGAGGCTATCACTTTGTCGCCAATGACAAAACAACGGATATCAGCACCACCGGCTTCCTTCACATATTCTTGAACCATGATGTTTGCTTTGAGCCCCATAAAGGCTTCAATCACACTTTCCGCAGCTTTACGGTTTTCAGCTAAAACCACGCCAATCCCTTGTGTTCCTTCAAGGAGTTTGATGACAACCGGTGCACCGCCGACCATGTTCAATAAATCCTTGATATCATCGGGTTTGCTGGCAAATCCGGTGATAGGCATACCAATGCCCTTTCTCGACAAGAGTTGCATGGAGCGAAGTTTGTCTCTGGAACGACTGATCGCGACAGATTCATTCACCGGATAAACCCCCATCATTTCAAACTGACGTAAGACGGCTGTGCCATAAAAGGTCACTGATGCGCCGATGCGTGGAATGATGGCATCAAACCCGGATAGCTGCTCCCCTTTAAAGTGGATTTCTGGTTTTTCTGAGTTGATATTCATGTAACAACGTAAAGCGTCGATCACTTTGTACTCATGCCCCCGGTTTTTACACGCTTCAATCAGCCTCTGGGTTGAATAGAGCGAGCTGTTTCGCGAAAGAATGCCAATTTTCATGCGTTATCACCAGAAGTCAGTAGAAATGAAGCATCCGGATCAACGATGATTCTCGGGCGCATCGCTGTCCGGCCTAATAACATTCTAAAAGCCATATTTTCACGGTTTGTCAGTGTAATATCGATCGGCCATTGTTCTGTACCTAGCTTGATCTCTGTGCGGATCACATACCGTTTTTCCTCATAGCCACCGGAGTTGCGGACGATACGTCGATCAAGTACGGGTGCCTCGCAAATGACAATTTCTGAATCATCCTTTTGATGGGGGTGCAACCAGAATCGTACCCATTGTATGCCCTCTTTTTTGAAGGCTTTTACTTTAAATGCGTGGAGACAAGATGTCTTTGCGCCTGTATCGATCTTTGCATTGATTTTAGGAATTCCCAAGGCCGGGAGACTGAGAGTTTCTCTCCAGCCAATCATAATTTTTTCATTCATCTTTATGTTCTTCGATTGATAGACGTTGAATCGATAGGAAAGGCGCTGGGCAATTTATTTCTGCAAGGCTGTTCCCCCACTGACAATCATAGCCCTTAGGGAGCATCTTATACAGAAATGCGCTTAATTATTAAACAGATGTGGTTTTGCCTGAGCGAACACTACCAGCAGTTTCAGCATTGAGCGAACAAAAAAATTATCCGTCACGATAAATAATCATGATGGATGTTTCGAACCGGAGGTTACGTATAAATTTATTTTATTTTCAATGAGATATATTGCCCAAATCGACATTGTATGAGAATAGTGTTTACCGCAGCGGAAGCGGGGATTCCGCTACGGTATATTGTGATTTAGTCTTTTTCAGGAATGCTTTTTAGCATGACGATCATTTGTTCCCAGAATTGCTGAACGGTACTGATCTGTACTTTTTCATCCGGAGAATGGGGGAACTTGATGGTTGGACCGAACGACACCATATCCATATCCGGATAAGGACGCTTAAATAACCCACATTCGAGACCGGCATGAATCACCATAATATTCGGTTTATGACCATAGATATTTTCATACTGCTCTCTGAAGATGGCCATAATGGCTGAATTGGTATCAGGCTTCCAACCGGGATATGCATCATAGAAATCAACTTGTGCATTGGCCAGTTCGGCAATAGACCTGAGGCTGCTTTCTACCTGTTGGCGACCTGAGTCGATTAAAGAACGGACCAGGCTCAGAATAGAGATTGTTGATGCTTCAGTTTTGACAACCCCCAGATTCAGTGAAGTTTCAACGACACCGGGGAAATCATCACTCATGCGAATTACGCCATTGGGGCTTGCATTGAGCGTAGCAATGAAACGTTGCTGAGTCGGTAAATCGAATACCTGGTGATGCGCTGGATCTAACTCAATGTGATGGCATTCGGTTATGATATTGTTTTCGGCTTGTTCCAGTTCCTGACGAATGGTTTCAGTGAAGCATTGAAATGCTTCCGTCAGCCTGGAGACATTGTCTTCCGGGAGAGAAAGGGTCACAAAACCTTCACGAGGAATGGCATTTCTCAGTGAGCCGCCTTGAAAATCAATCAGTCGAAGTGCCAGAGGTTCGGCATGTTGTGCCAAAAATCGGGCTAATAGTTTGTTGGCATTGCCTCGTCCGAGATGGATGTCACAGCCAGAATGGCCGCCTTTGAGACCTTTGAGTTGGAGTTTGCGGATCACGTGGTTTGCCGGAACCTGACAGCGTTCAACGTCAAAAGCAAGTAGGCCGTTAATGCCACCGGCACAGCCGACATAAACTTCGCCTTCTTGTTCTGAGTCGGTATTCAGCAGGATCTCTCCTTCAAGGTAACCCGGTTCCAGACCAAATGCACCAGTCATGCCTGCTTCTTCATTGATCGTCAACAGCACTTCCAAAGGACCATGTTGAATATTGTCTGAAGCTAAAACAGCAAGGCAGGTCGCCATCCCGATACCATTGTCTGCTCCGAGAGTCGTGCCTTGAGCGGTAACCCACTCGCCATCAATATAAGGACGGATTGGATCCTGTTCAAAGTTATGGACCGTTTCCTCATTTTTCTGCGGCACCATATCCAGATGTGCTTGTAACACGACACCTTTCCGGTTTTCCATGCCTGATGTCGCGGGTTTCTTAATGAAAATATTACCCGTCGGATCCCGTCTGACATCGAGTGATTGCTCTTGAGCCCATGTAATAATGTATTGGGCCAGATTTTCTTCATGGTATGAAGGATGTGGGATAGAACATATCTTATCGAAAAACGTCCAGACGAGAGACGGTGAAAGGTGACTAATTTCGGATTGGAATTCTGACACTGAAGACTCCTGTTCCACAAGGTGGTCGATGAAAAGTGGATCAAATCAAACTGAGTTGGTGCTTAAAGCTTAATTTGTACTTAAAGCTTAGTTTGTACTTAAGCATTCGTTAGTGAAGACATGCTTGTACTGAAGACAATGCGCACCAGCCGATAGCAAGAGAATATCACCCTCGCCATGAAGGGGATAGCGTGAGACATGTTTTTTTAAAACTAATATGAATGGAATTGATTATTATTATTTCTGTTTAGGAATAAATTTTCACATTTTTTGGTAATTTAATTACATTAATCTCAATAAACAGCCACAAAAATCGAATTTATCTGGTTTTTGTCACAGTATTATTGTAATAAATTTTCTTTATGGTATATTTATCCCTGTTTGCAATGCTTCTATGTTAACCAGTTTATGGTGTTGCCTGAGTGCAGTACTCCCAGTGAGATTGATGGGGAATATTCAGGGAACTCTAACCGACTGCTGTGATAGCCAGTTGGAAACATTGTCAGTTGGAAACGATAGAAACTTGCAGCTCGGACATTTTTGTTCACCCCTAATTTTTATTGGAAATTTTGACCCCTTTCCAGCGCCACTTCATATGAAGTGGCGTTTTTTTATCTTTTCGCCTGGTATTGTCTGTCTTATTGGGTCATCGAAGGCAATAAAAAGCGCATTTTTGATAATTTTTGTCGCGTAAACCGGGATATTTACAAGGTTTCATAAACTTGATTATTCAGTCAGTTTTTATATGAATTACGCTAGAATTTGCCGTATTTACTCTCTATAATCGCCTCCCAATCGTTTACGCAACCGTTTACTTGAATCTATACAGGAACCATCATGATCGAGAAGCTATTTAAATTGAGTGAACATGGTACAACCATGCGAACAGAAGTCATTGCGGGAATTACGACTTTTCTGACCATGGCTTATATCATTTTTGTCAATCCAGCAATCTTAGCCGATACCGGAATGGATCGTGGCGCCGTTTTTGTTGCCACCTGTCTGGCGGCCGCTGTTGGCTGTTTCATCATGGGGTTTATCGCCAATTATCCGATCGCTCTGGCTCCGGGAATGGGACTGAATGCCTTTTTCACCTACACCGTCGTGCTCGGCATGGGGTATACATGGCAAGTTGCTTTAGCTGCGGTATTTGCTTCTGGCGTTCTGTTCATTTTGCTGAGTTTATTTAAGATTCGCGAATGGATTATCAATTCAATTCCGATGTCTTTAAGGACCGGCATTTCGTCAGGGATCGGTCTGTTTCTTGCTTTTATCGCGTTAAAAAATGCGGGGATTATCGTTGATAATCCAGCGACACTGGTTTCTCTTGGTCATATTACTTCGCTGCATTGTGTTTTAGGCGCCCTCGGTTTCTTTCTCACGATCGCATTGGTTTATCGTAATGTGAAAGGCGGTGTGATGATTGCTATTCTGACAATCAGTGCGATTGGCCTGATGCTGGGTGATGTTCACTGGGGCGGTTTGATTTCTATGCCACCGAGCATTGCTCCGACATTTTTACAACTGGATTTCTCCGCGCTGTTAGATGTCGGCATGATTTCGGTTGTATTTGCATTCTTGTTTGTCGATCTGTTTGATACGGCCGGAACCTTAGTAGGCGTTGCTCAAAAAGCTGATCTCATCGGTGAAGATGGAAAAATTCCTCGTCTGAACCGGGCATTATTGGCTGATTCTTCAGCAACGGTTGCCGGTGCGCTGCTCGGCACATCGAATACGACTTCTTATATTGAAAGTGCTGCTGGTGTCGCGACTGGCGGACGGACTGGATTGACGGCTGTTGTGGTTGGCATTCTGTTCCTATTTGCTTTATTCTTTGCGCCCCTTGCTGGTATGATTCCCGCATATGCAACAGCAGGTGCGCTGCTTTACGTTTCTATTCTGATGCTATCTGGGTTGGTTAGTATTGACTGGCGGGATCTCACAGAAGCGGCACCTGTTGTCGTGACCTGTTTAATGATGCCTCTCACGTCTTCAATTGCTGAAGGTATCTCTTTAGGTTTTATCTCATATGCAGTGATTAAACTTTTGAGTGGTAAAGCGCGCAATGTTTCACTCAGCGTGTGGGTCATGGCTGCAATTTTTGTTGTAAAATATATTGCAGGCTAACGAATTAGATTTTAGATAAAAATTGGATAGAAAATAATGAGCAAAAGATTCCTGATTACATGGGATAATATGCAGATGTATTGTCGCCAGCTTGCCGAGCGTCAAATGCCCGCAGAACAGTGGAAAGGTCTGATTGGTGTGAGTCGTGGTGGTCTTGTTCCGGCAGCAATTCTTGCCCGGGAATTGGGTATTCGTTATGTGGATACCATCTGTATTTCTAGTTATGACCACGATCATCAGCGCGATATGAGCGTTCTGAAGGCGCCTGAACATGATGGTGAAGGGTATTTGATTGTTGATGATTTAGTCGACAGTGGTGATACGGCTCGTAAAATTCGCGAGTTGTATCCAAAAGCGAAACTTGTGACGGTCTGTGCCAAGCCAGCCGGTAAAGATTTGGTCGACGAGTATATCGTTGATGTTGCTCAGGATACATGGATTGAACAACCTTGGGATACTGTACTATCCTATGTTGAGCCAGTGAATCGTAAGCTGAAATAGATCTTTTCCTATGAATTGATGCTAATTTGAGAAAATGGTCCTGTTATGGGCCATTTTTTTGTATAGAGAAAACCCCCAGCTAGGCTGGGGGTTCCGTAAAGCTTACAGCTATAAGTCAGTTATATAACCCCTTTCAATTTGATAAAAACGTCTTGTGGTCTGGCAACTACAAGAGTTAATTAAGAATTGAAAGGGGGTCCCAATGGGGGACGAAAAGAGCTTAGCGCACACGCGCTGGAACTGTAAATACCACATAGTCTTTGCACCGAAATATAGAAGGCAAGTGT
>NZ_FULE01000018.1 GCF_900163965.1 Vibrio ruber DSM 16370 | reverse complement strand
GCCGACGGGCTTCGGAGACATCCATTCCCGCATATTTTTTGCGCCAGGTGTAAAAAGTCGCATCCGAGATCCCGTGTTTACGGCACAACTCCCTGACGGGAATACCTGCTTCGGCTTCTTTAAGAATGGTAATGATCTGTTGTTCGTTGAATCGCTTCTTCATGTTCATCATCTCCTTGGTTGGATGAACATCACTAAGTATAGACTGGACTAGATTTAGGGGAGCAGGTCACAGTTATAGTAGGTTGCATCAGAGATCCCGTATTCGCGGCACACTTCATTGACTTTCCTGCCGGCTTCGACTTCCTTCAGGATCTTGACGATTTGCGTTTCTGTATAGCGTGATTTTTTCATCATGCACTCTCCGTTTATTTCAGTGTAAACGGAAAAGCCCTATTTACCAGCGTCCATTTTTTCGGGGAGGGTTACACTTTCCCCTGGCCCAGATTTGTTGCTGATTTCAACTTATTCTTCAGTTCGTGGGTTTAAATCGGGAGCTTCGATAGCCTTCGGGGTTTTTATAGCTGGGCTAGTTCAGACTTTTTTGGTGGCGTTTGGTCTTGGTCAACTATTGCAGGCTGTACCAACTTTGGCTCTAGGAGTTAAGATTGTTGGCGCTCTATATCTTGCTTGGCTAGGTTTGAAAATGCTTAAGTCATGGCTTAGTGACGATTTTGCAGAGAAGAATGATACAAAAACTAAATCTCTGACTATGACCCGGCTAATTTATCAGGGTTTATTTAATAATTTGATGAATCCCAAAGCCCTGCTATTTTTTAGCATGTTCTTACCTCAATTCACTAGTTCACAGATCGATGTTACTTCGCAAATTTTGATTTTGGGATTATTACTAAGCACTACAGCTCTGATAATTAACATATTGTTTTCACTTGTATTTAGCAAACTTGGCTCTTTTATCAATGGTAAATTAAGTCTAGGGCGTCATATTGATGGAATATTAGGCTTAGTATTCTTGGGATTAGCCACTCGTTTGGCAACTAGCAAGTAGTCGAGTTACAGCTTTAGTACTCAGTTGTCACTCCTATAACCTTCTACGCGGCTACCGAAAACAATGCCGCCTCTTAACCTGATATGTGTCCTAATTACCGCTTTTGATTTTTATACACTTATTTACACACGGTGTAATAATAAAAAAGCCCTAAGAATTAAGCATTCAAAGGGCTTTCAGTCAGTTAGATAATTACATAGAATTTACTATATTCTCTTGGCATCTCTGAGGCGCATTAAATATAGATGCTCTTCTGCTGACTAGAAAGAGAGGAAAAGACCCGCAATCGTAGCAGCCATTAAATTGGATAATGTACCGGCAATCACAGCTTTGATACCCATCCGAGCAATATCATGTCTGCGATTCGGTGCAATCCCACCCAGACCACCCAACAGAATGGCAATTGAAGATAAATTAGCAAAGCCACATAAGGCAAAAGAGATAATTGCAGTTGTTTTCTCTGACATCACTTGCCCTGTTGCAGCAACAACCTGAGCGTGATCACCGATGTAAGGCACAAAGTTGGAATAAGCAACAAACTCATTCAGTACAATCTTCTGCCCGATAAATGAACCGGCGGTTGTCGCTTCAGACCAAGGAACACCGATGATGAAGGCTAGTGGAGAGAACAACCAACCAAGAATCAAGTTCAGAGAAAGCTCTGGCATACCAAACCAGCCGCCGATACCACCCAGCATCCCGTTGACTAAAGCAATCAAGCCGACAAACGCCAGTAACATCGCGCCAATATTCAGCGCCAGTTGCATCCCGGTCGACGCGCCGCTGGCAGCAGCATCAATCAGATTCGATGGCTTATCATTACCATCATCAAAATCCGTCAGTTCATGACTATGGGGCGTTTCCGTTTCTGGTTTCATGATTTTGGCAAACAGTAATCCACCCGGAGCGGCCATAAAAGATGCGGCAACCAAAAACTCCAGACGAACCCCCATCGCGGCATATCCGGCAAGAACACTCCCGGCAATCGAAGCCAGACCACCACACATGATGGCAAACAGCTCAGACTGAGTCATTTTCGGTACGTAAGGACGAACGACTAATGGTGCTTCGGTCTGACCGACAAAGATGTTGGCAGCAGCAGACATCGATTCTGCACGAGATGTTCCTAATGCTTTCTGTAAGGCACCACCAATGATTTTAATGGCTACCGGCATAACCCCAATGTAGTACAGGACCGCAATCAGAGAACAGAAAAACACCACTGCAGGAAGAACTTGAAACGCGAAGATGAAACCCAGCCCATCAACCGAAAAGTTCACTAAGCTGCCAAACAAGAACCCGGTACCATCCTTGCCGTAGTTAATGACGTTCTGTACGCCAGAGGTTAATCCGGCCAGAAGGTCTCGACCCCAGGGGCTATAAAGAATAAACCCACCGAGTAAAAATTGGATGGCGAAAGCGCCGCCAACCGTTCTAAAATTGATCGCTTTACGATTATCTGACAGCAGAAAGGCTATTCCAAGTAGAACAACCATTCCCACTACGCTCATAAACAAGCCCATAGTTTATGAATCCTTATACGTGAATTATTCGTTTGAGTGGAGGAAGACATTTCGGTGGCGGATTATACGATGCCCCAAGTCAAAAGCAATTACGGGTCACACATTTATCCACAAAAGAAAAATCATTCACCACAATTATTGATACTAATCACAAAAACTGCCAAACCGAAAACCATTCAACATCATCAGTTAACAAAAAATCAACATCAAGCAAACAAAGTTATATGCAACATTCATACAATACGACAATTTGCAGATATCAAACGATTGCACCAAAAAATAGAATCAGCTAGCAAAAATGACTATATCAGATAAACCACATCATAATTTTGTGGCATATCAAACATTACATTATATAGAAATATCAACTATTTGATGTTGAATTCCCTTGCTCTTGGGATTGCACCAAAATGAAACAAAAATTGATTAAATTACAAAAATAAACGATGCAATTCACAAAAAAATCGCATGTTTCCTCATAAAACTGGTTGTTTTTAACAAAAAACGAACACAAGCAGTTAAATACCATACTAAATATCAGTAAAAATGTGATCCATGCTCAAAAAGTAAATTTTCACTTACAAAAGTAATCAGCTCGATGATTACCTACAGATCTATAAATGTATTTAGTGAATGCATTGACATGAAGAGTAGACGAACAATGCATTTCAAGATCGGATATATGCATATAAATGTGAAAAGTGAGGTATAGAAGATGACTGCTGCGATATTTTTATATCATGTCTGTAATAACACATGATCGGCACGCAATCCCCGCAGACATAGATTGACGAAACGTCAGTCCGCATCAATACCAAAGACTTGGTGGCTATTCAGCCATAAGTGCGCGGCAATATCCGTGACATCACACGTCTTCAGTTGTGCCAAAGTTTGTAAAACTAAAGGTAAATATTTGGGATGATTGGCCTGCCCCTGTAATCCGCACAATGGCATATCCGGGGCATCCGTTTCGAGTACCAAACTCTCTAGCGGCAGCCGGGCAACGGTTCGCCGTGTCTTTGCAGCCCGGGGATAAGTGATCACACCACCAATACCAATTTTAAACCCCAACTGAATAAATGCCTGCGCTTGCTGCTCACTGCCCGAAAAGGCATGTAATACCCCACCCCGGGTAAATTTATGTCGTTTGATTAACTGCAACAATCGTGACTGGGTCTTGCGGCTATGGAGAATGATGGGTAAGCCGGCATGCTGAGCAATACTCAGTTGAGCAATCAAGATCGCTTCCTGAAGCGCCGGTGAAACATCGACAATGGCATCTAATCCACACTCGCCAATCGCGACACAATTTTCATCAGAAATGGCCAGACGTTCTTCTAAAAACGCCATCCGTTCAGAGCAACTCATTTCTGGGCAATCGGTATTTAAAAAATAGGGGTGAAAACCAAGAGCATAGTATAATTGCTGTGGTGCGATGGTGGTCAGTTCTTGCACCGCCCCCCAGTTACTGATGCCTACAGAAGGAATCAGAAGGCGTGAAACACTGGCATCACAAGCCTGCTGCCAATGCCACCTGACATCAGGCTGAAATGGTTCAAAGTCAAGGTGGCAATGGGTATCAAACAGTCTGGGCTTAGCGGTGTTTGTCATGGTTTACCGGACGCTTGCTTTGAGTCGCATCGGTCCCTTCACTTCGATAAGGCACACAACTTCGTTTTTGTGCCGGTGTTAAGCCCATACGCTGGCACCAGCTATCGTAACGAACCAGACAACGTTTCACCCAGTACCACATCTGCCTATCCTCCGAACAATTACTGTTCTTCCCGTTTGAAAACCAATTCTGTCGCAGTGGACTCTCCGGCATCATATTCATACCCGGCGACATTGAATGCCAATAATTGCTCTACAGACGAGATTCGATTCTCAATAATATATCGAGCCATCATGCCTCGCGCTTTTTTCGCGTAGAAGCTAATCACTTTATATTGGCCATTTTTGCAATCTTTAAACACCGGTGTAATCACTCGGGCATCTAATGCCTTCACATGAACTGCTTTAAAATACTCGTTGGATGCCAGATTCACTAGAATGTTATCCCCCTGCGCTTGAATCGACTCATTCAGTTTTTCAGTAATGACATTGTCCCAAAACTGATAGAGATTATTACCACGAGGGTTGGCCAACTTTGTGCCCATTTCCAATCGATAAGGCTGCATTAAGTCAAGGGGTTTCAGTAAACCATAAAGGCCTGACAACATCCGTAAATGCTGCTGGGCATAATCCAAATCATCGTCAGAGAGAGTCTCTGCTTCAAGCCCGGTATACACATCGCCTTTAAATGCCAGAATCGCTTGTCGGGCATTCTCAAAAGAAAATTGTTTACTCCACTCGGCAAACCGGGCGACATTCAACCCGGCAATCTTATCACTCACTTTCATTAGTGAAGCAATATCTGCGGGCGTTAACTGGCGACAAACCTCAATTAACTCTTTTGAATGGTCGAGTAATTCAGGGATCGTATGTTTATCGGTCTGTAAAGGTGACTCATAATCCAGTGTTTTAGCGGGGGAAACGACGATTAACATACTCTGTTCCTTTCTCTGCTGATCATTATATGATTGAGGTCATTAATGTGACCAATCAGATTCATACACTTGAATCCGACATGTTTTATCGTTATAGCGTACAAAAAAAGCCATGCGTTGTCTGCATGGCTTTTTCAATCCTTCTTATCGGTTTTACCAATAATTAATCTTTCGGATTTTCCCAGATGCCTTCTTCTAACTGAGACTGCAATTCAGGATAGTCTTTCACATTAAAGGTTGGTACCTTACCGGCTTTCAACTGACGGTTATAGTCTTTCGCCAGTTTCACCACAATGCCAGATAACAACAGAATCGCGATTAGATTCACAATCGCCATCAACCCCATCGACACATCAGCCATCGACCAAACAGTCGGCAATGTCGCCAGAGAACCGAACATGACCATCGCCAGGAAAACTACCCGAAAAATCGCTAAGCCCCTTTTATTGTTGTGTTCAAGGAACACCAAGTTGGTCTCAGCATACGAGTAATTGGCAATAATTGATGTAAAGGCAAAGAAGAAAATAGCAAAGGCAACAAAAATACTGCCCCATCCACCGACCTGAGTGTCCAACGCACGCTGCGTTAATTCAATCCCGGTAATTTCGCCATGCGGCACATACTCACCTGACATCAAGATAATCGCAACCGTAGCAGAACAGATCACAATGGTATCGATAAATACCCCCAGCATCTGTACATAGCCCTGAGATGCAGGATGCGGTGGATATGGTGTTGCCGTTGCAGCCGCATTCGGTGCAGACCCCATCCCGGCCTCATTTGAAAACAGCCCACGTTTGACACCATTGATCATCGCTTGAGCAATCATATACCCTAAACCACCGGCAGCGGCTTCCTGAAAACCAAAAGCACTTTTAAAAATCAGACTAAAGACGGCCGGAAGCTTATCAATGTTTGTCAGCAGAATGAAAATAGCAATCGCCAAATAGGCCAGCGCCATCAACGGAACAATTAATTCAGCGGTGCGGGCAATTTTCCGGATACCACCGAAAATCACAAACGCTGATAAAATTACAATACCAGCCCCGATATACACAGGCTCATAGCCAAACGCGGTATTCATGGCATTGGTAATTGAGTTCGCTTGCACTGCATTGAAAACCAAACCGAATGCAATCATCAGGAAAATGGAGAACAGAACTCCCATCCAGCGCATTCCTAAGCCTTTTTCCATGTAGTAAGCCGGACCACCACGATAGTTACCATCACGATCTTTGGTCTTATACAATTGTGCTAATGCACTTTCAGCAAAGGATGTCGCCATCCCGACCATCGCAGTCATCCACATCCAGAAAATAGCGCCTGGTCCACCGGCTGTGAGTGCCACCGCAACCCCTGCCATGTTTCCGGTTCCGACTCTGGCAGCAAGGCTGGTACACAACGCCTGAAAAGAAGAAATACCCGCTTTATCTGATTTACGGCTATTTTTCAACACACTGAACATATGGCGGAAATGACGAATTTGAATAAACTCAAGTCGGATAGTGAAATAAATCCCGACGCCCACCAATAGATATACAAGGATTGACCCCCAAAGCAGGTCATTTAGTAAATTGATTAAGTCTGTCACAAGAACCTCTTTAAGAGTTCAGAGCACAAGTTTGCTCTACACCATCACTTGATATTTCCCTATCTTATAATAATTTATTGGCAACAGTCCCTGTTGTTCCTAGCATATATATCCGAATAAATCGCAAACACATTCACTCAGCGCGGAAGATAATGCTATCGAACAAACAAAAAATCAATACACAACACTGTTCGCAAACGCTATTTTTATAATCATTCCGGCAACAAAAACACACAAATAAAAAACAAAATGACAACATTTATCTAAAATAAAGCTTTACAAATTTGCCAAAAAAAGCGAATTTTAAAGCAACAGAGGCATTGTATGATTCAAGCGTTTCACCAATGTTGACAGTTACCTAAGACGTTATCGAAGGCAAGTCACCTGATCCGCTTAGAACATCACCTCAAAATTGACACACTGAGCTGTCCGTCGCCCATGTTTGTTAACAATCTCAGAAAAAATTTGAGCATACTCTCGATGCCTGACAGAACAAAAAACGTACAATTTTATTTTCCTCAACATAGAAATAGGGATCTTTGTTCAGAAATAAGTCATCAAATCGAAACAAATGAGAAACATATCATAGATACACTGGCTTCAATTGTGATATTTAAGACTCATACAGAGCAGATTTCGTCATAGAGCATACATAATATAAAGAGGCTAATTATGGATGATTTGCACTTTGAAGATTTACTTGAAAAAGAGATTAGTAAAATCCGAGTAACCCGCTCTAAACCAACAAAGCGAATGTGGAGAGAAATAGAAGCAATACGCGATAAACGTAGATTACAGAAAGAGCTGATGGATATGGACATCAGCCTTGAACTCTCAGATATCGATATCTGAAAGTAGAAAGGTTCCCGAGGGGGAACCTTTTTTCATATTACTTTTCTTCGAGCATCTCTTCTCTTACGAGTTGAGCAAGCTGTTTATATCGATCAGCAATGGTCTCACCAAAGACGGGGTCATCTTCGTTTTGTGTCCACTGCCCTTCAACATGTTGCCAATCCTCAACAGTAAAGGTCTGTTTAATCAGCGGTAAAATATCTCGCTCTTCCAGATCTAAATGACGTTTCTGCTCGACAATAAAATCGGATAACTGATTGACAAACACATCCTGAGGAACAATAACATCCTGCAAAATCATATCAATTACCCCAAGAAACTCGTGTGTTTTTTCAGACAAATTGCGGTGCTCGGCTTCCAGATCAGCGATGTACTCCCTTTCGCCGTACTTTTCCATATAGTACTGATAGATTAAATCTTCTTTTGGATGGTGCGCGACTTCTGAATGAGAACTCAAATAATCGACAATCTCTTTAATCAGGGAATAATTGACGGCCTGTTCATTCTGAAGCCTTTGCAGCTTCCGCTTGAGGATGGCTAATAAACGGGTCATGTAACCATGTTCCCGACGAATCCGTTCTATCATCATGTCGCCTCTCCGGTTCATAATGTGATAAACAAATTGTATATAACTTATCGGGAGACTGATTTGATTCTGGTCGTAAAAAATACAATTTTTCTTAGCCGTGCCCTAGTCCAGAACCGGCTGCCAATTGACGGGCGTCACACCATGTTCTTGAAGATACTGATTTGCCTTAGAAAAATGTTTACAGCCGAAAAAGCCGCGATGAGCAGATAAAGGAGAAGGATGAGGCGCAGTTAAAACACAGTGCTTTGTGCGATCGATAAAATTCCCTTTTTTCTGTGCATGAGCCCCCCACAAGAGAAAAACAACGTTTTGCCGGTGCGCATTAATTTCCGCAATCACTTTGTCTGTAAACGTCTCCCAGCCTGTCCCGGCATGAGAATGCGCTTTACCTTGCTCGACAGTCAGAACTGTGTTGAGCAGAAACACGCCTTGCTCCGCCCAGCTTTTCAAATAACCATGCTCAGGGATCGAAAAACCGGGAATATCTTGTGCAAGCTCTTTATACATATTGACTAAAGAAGGCGGTGTTTTTACCCCCGGCAACACAGAAAAGCAGAGCCCGTGCGCCTGATTCGGCCCGTGATATGGGTCTTGTCCGAGGATGACAACTTTTACGTCACTGAATTCTGTATAGCGAAACGCGTTAAACACATCTTTCGCCGGCGGATAAATCACCTTGCCAAGCCGACGCGCTTGTTCTACATAAGCAAGCGTTTCCTGAAAATAAGGCTGCTGTTTTTCCGCACCAATTACATCGTGCCAAGTCAGTAAGTTTGTCATGAACCATCCTAAATAACGTCGAGAATGGCTCTATTCTACTCATAAACAGAATCAAGTTGCACCCGCAAAAATGCCGATTTGCTCGCCATACCGTTGTGGGTGATACGATTTGTTTTACCGGCCACGGACTGGCACACCGCGATGGCGACCACCCGGACCAGAGACATGACGGTTTGGTACCGGTAAAGGCGATACCGGACGAGAGATTGAATGGGTAATGTATGACATAACGGCCTCCTGAGATACCATGTCTGAAAATAGATTCACCTGATATCCCATGAAAAATATATGCCAAGTTACACGGTGACAGTTTTTACATTCACCTCAGCCGCATAATCACGTAACGTCTGAATCTCCTGCGGCCATAAATTGGGTTGAATCGTCTCTAAAATCAAGGGGATATCATTAAATCTCGGGGCTTTGGCTATGTATTCAAAACACGCCCATCCAATCATCCCTTCACCTAATGAATGATGGCGATCAACCCGCCCTCCCAAACCGATTTTTGAATCATTCAGATGCATTGCCCTGAGGTAGTGCATCCCAACACATTGATCAAATTCAGCAAATGTTTGCTGACAGGCAGTTGCCGTCCTCAGATCGTATCCTGCGGCAAATAAGTGGCAAGTATCCAGACATACACCGACTCGTTCCTTCTCATCGACCAATTCGATAATCCGGGCTAAATGTTCGAAGCGCCAACCGAGATTACTTCCCTGTCCCGCGGTATTCTCAATCACAGCAATGACATCGGGTACCTGTTGATGCGCGAGATTAATCGATGCTGCAATCGTCTCCAGACAAGCTTCTTCACTGATCTGATTCAAATGGCTGCCGGGATGAAAATTCAGTAAGTGCAGCCCGAGCAACCGACACCGCTCCATTTCATCAACGAAAGCAGCACGTGATTTCTCCAGCTTTTCCGGATCCGGTGCACCCAAATTAATTAAATAGGAATCATGCGGCAGAATATGTTGCGGCTCAAATCCATATGCCCGGCAGTTCGCCTGAAATGCATCAATGGAACTTTGCAACAACGGTTTCGCCTGCCACTGTCGCTGATTTTTAGTAAAAAGTGCAAAACTGTTTGCACCAATTTCATGCGCACGGAGCGGTGCATTTTCAACACCTCCCGCAGCAGACACATGGGCACCGATAAATTTTTGTTCTTGCATTAAATCGTCTCACATCAATCAATTGCGCAGTTGTATTCACTTCACTGAATACATTTTGTTGTAAATTTACAACACTTATTGATTTAAAAATTATTTTAAATATTAAAAAAAATTTAAATTTATATTTTTGAATCACTTATTGATAAAAATCAACAAAAACGACTAATCTGAAGATAATTTAGTTGTTATTTTTTGACCTATATCAATACAATAAAAAAGGTTATTTGCTATATAATACTTAGCTCAACTTATTTTGAAAGTTAACACCAATCAGCGCCACAATCAGTGGATGAGGAGAAAGCAATGCTTCAAGGTATCCAAATTACAAAAGCCGCGAATGACAACCTGATCAACTCTATCTGGTTACTTGACCAAGAGAAAAATGAAGCTCGCTGCATGGCAGCAACTGCCGGGTATCAATTCGATCAAGTGATTCCTGCCAGCGATCTGGGAGAGTATGAGTCTCGCGAGCTCGCAATTGAGAAAGCACCACGTATTGAAGGCAGCCAGCACCTCAACGTTAATGTCCTGAAACGTGAGACACTAGAAGACGCCGTTGCACACCCAGAAAAGTATCCACAACTGACCATTCGTGTCTCAGGTTATGCTGTACGTTTCAACTCACTGACACCAGAACAGCAACGTGATGTGATTGCACGTACTTTTACTGAAACGCTGTAATCATGAGACATAAGCGTAATCAATAATAAACGCTTTATTTCTGATATATCATAAAAAACGGCACCTTCCCGGTGCCGTTTTTTTATCGCGCATCAATTACTGAACCCGACGTAAAATCGCTTTCAATGCTTCAAAGTCATCATCGAGCACTTCAGAAAGCAATGCCATTTGCGAATGTTTAGCCAATGGTCCCGGCAGCGGGATATCTGTTTCAAGGATCTCATCAACCACTTCTTTAAATTTTGCCGGATGAGCAGTACAGAGGAATAAGCCGGTTTCTCCCGGTTGAAGCTGTTGTCCTAAAGTTCGATAAGCAATCGCGCCATGCGGCTCACACAAATACCCCAAATCATAAAGCTCACGTACAGATGCCGCACTTTCTTCATCGGTAACCGCACCTTTGCCGAGCGTTTCCAACCCCCAACCTTGAATACGACACAACTCTTCGATCCGCGGCCAGTTGTTCGGCTGACTGACATCCATCGCATTGGATGTGGTGGCAATCGTCGCTTTCGGCTCCCACTTACCGGTTTCCAGATAACGAGGAACGGTATCATTGACATTGGTTGCCGCGATGAAGCGCTTAATCGGCAGCCCCAATGCTTTAGCTAACATCCCGGCGGTTAAATTACCGAAATTACCGCTTGGTACTGAAACAACCAGATTTTCGCGCTCTGCTTTGCTCATTTGAGCCGCAGCTTCAAAGTAATAACAGATCTGTGCCATTAACCGGCTGATGTTAATGGAATTAGCTGAGTTTAGCCCAACCTCAGCACGCAGTGCCTGATCATCAAAAGCTTTTTTCACCAAAGCCTGACATGCATCGAAATCACTGTTGATCGCAACGGTATGGATGTTTTTCCCCAGAGTGCAGAATAACTTTTCCTGTAACGGACTGATCTTTCCTTTCGGATATAAGATCACCACCTGAATATTCTCCATACCATAAAAAGCATGTGCCACGGCTGCGCCGGTATCCCCGGAGGTTGCTGTCAGAATAGTGATTTTTCCACCATCTGATACGGCCGCCAAAGACTGAGCCATGAAACGACCGCCAAAGTCTTTAAAAGCCAGTGTCGGTCCGTGGAACAGCTCGAGTGCATAAACCTGATCTTTCACCTTCTGAATCGGAGCCGGAAACTGAAATGCATTCTCAACCAAAGCTTTCACCGCTTCAGGAGACAGCTCATCACCAATCAACGCAGACAGAATTTTGGCACTACGGGAGGTAAAATCTTCAGCGAGCAATCCATCGATATCATCAAAACACGGGAGTTCTGACGGAAAAAATAGTCCTTGATTACGGCCAAGCCCCTGACGGACAGCCTGACCAAAAGAAACCTGTTCATCATTCTCTTTAATATTATAAAGCTTCATAGCTTACTTCCTGTCTGTTTGGAGCCTTGCTTATTCAGGCGACAAATATGGACGAATCCATTTTCATTCTGTACATAATTCTGTTCGAGCCATTGGGCGACACGCTCTGCAACGTCATGTTCCCGGCAGACACTAAACAACGTCGGGCCACTTCCGGAAATGCCCGTGGCTAAAGCACCGGCTGAGGCTGCATACTGGCGAGCCGCAGCAAAACCGGGTAAAAGTTTCTCACGATACGGTTCAGCAATCACATCTTTAATCATTTTTGCCGCCAACTCCGGTTGATTAGAGTGACAAGCGTGGATAAATCCGGAGAGGTAGCGACCGTGTGCAATAATATCCTGACGCCGGTATTGAGCCGGTAAAATTGCACGAGCTTCAGCCGTTGAAACTTTGATTCCCGGATAAGCCATCACCCAGAACCAATCATCAAAACAAGGAACTTCTTGGCTGATAATCCCCAGCTCTTCAATCATCAGTTGTACACCGCCAAGATAGCACGGTGCCACATTATCATAATGAACGCCACCGGAGATCTGCCCCTCCATTTCGCCCATCAGCGCAAGCAGTTCCGTCTCATTCAAAGGGTTACCATGAAACTGATTCAGTGCATCCAAAGCTGCCACGATCGAACAGGCACTCGACCCGAGTCCTGAACCGATGGGCATGTTCTTCTCAAGCGTCATTTCAAGCGGCTTTAAATCAACCGCTTTCTTTTTCAGTTCCCGGCCAAAAACCATCCAGCAATCATAAACAATGTTTTCTTGCGGATTGGTCGGCAGTTTATCGACAAAGCGCCCGACCGCTTTGAGAGCGAAAGAAGATTCACTGCTTTTCACTTCAACACGGTCACCGAGCAATGTACCGTCCACCGGAGAAACCGCTGCGCCCAGAACATCAAACCCGACGCTGACATTACCGATAGAAGCCGGTGCATAAACCACCACACTTTCTTGTTGTGTGCTCATAAAATTAAACCCCTAATTTCCAACCGAGTGTCCGCATCACATCTGCAAAGACACCTGCAGCCGTGACTTCTGTACCTGCACCATACCCTCTCAGCACCAGAGGAATCGGTTGATAATAACGGCTATAAAATGCCAGTGCATTCTCGCCATCTTTGATTTTAAACATCGGATTATCTTCACTTACCTGTGCAATACACACACGACAGCGACCATCAGCAATTTCTCCGACATAACGTAATACTTTACCTTCACTGGCTGCTTTTGCATAAAGGGATGCAAAATAATCATCTGCTTGAGGCAGCCGCTCCATAAATTCGTCCACACTGCCTGAAACATCAAACCCCGGTGGCAATGCTTGATCAATGTCGATATCACTCAGTTCAAGCTTCATGCCGGCTTCACGCGCCAAAATCAACAGTTTGCGGGCAACATCCATACCTGACAGATCATCCCGGGGATCAGGTTCGGTAAACCCTTTGTCTTTCGCGACTTGAGTTGCCTGACTTAACGTCAATCCTTCATCCAGTTTACCGAAAATAAATGAGAGTGACCCGGACAGAATCCCATTGAAACGCTCTAATTCATCACCGGCAGCAATCAAATTCTGCAGGTTCTCAATCACAGGCAGGCCGGCACCGACGGTTGTTTCATACATCAGTTTACGGCGCGAGTTTCTCGATACCTGACGCAATTGCTGATAGTACGCCATACTCGCAGTGTTGGCGCGTTTGTTCGGTGTGACCACATGGAAACCGGCATTGAGAAAATCAACGTATTGATTGGCAATCACTTCACTGGAAGTACAGTCAACCAAGACCGGATTAATAATATGATTTCGTTGTACCAAAGCGATCAGCCGGGCCAGACTGAATGATTCAGTGGCACCTTCCTGTAAACGCTGACGCCAGTTGTCAAGCGGGAGTCCTTCTGCATCCAACAAGCAACCTTTACTGTTGGCAAGGCCGCATACCCGGATGACAATATCTTTTGATGCTAACTTCTCTTGTTGACGATTGATTTGATCAATCAGCTCACCGCCGACGCCACCGACTCCGACAACAAAGACATCCAGATAGTGTTTTGAATTGAACAAATTCTCATGACACGCTTTGATCGCTTCAGATATTTTATCTTCCGGAATGACCGCAGAAATCGCCCGTTCAGATGATCCCTGAGCAATCGCGACAATATTGACATGAACCTCGGCCAGAGATGAGAAGAATTGTGACGCAATCCCACGGGCTGTTCTCATTCCGTCCCCGACCAGCGTTACAATCGCCAGATCATCCATGAAATCAACCGGTTCCAGCAAACCGTCTTTCAGTTCTAACTCAAACGCTTCAGACAACGCTCGTTTAGCCTTCTCTTTGTCCTGAGACTCAATACAAAAACTGATTGAGTATTCAGATGAAGATTGAGTAATCAATACAATGGAGACGCCCGCAGCAGACATTGAACCAAAGACCCGGCTGGCCATCCCGACCATTCCTTTCATGCCGGGACCGGAAACGTTGACCATGGTTAAATCATTGAGCGTGGTAATGCCTTTGATCGGCAATTGATCTTCACCGGTATCTTGACCGATGAGCGTTCCCACTCCCTGTGGATTGAAACTATTTTTAATCAGGCACGGAATCTGGAAGCGGGCAATCGGGGCAATGGTTTTGGGGTGTAACACCGAAGCACCGAAATAAGACAGTTCCATCGCTTCTTGATAACTCAGAGATTTGAGTAAACGGGCATCGTTGACTAAGCGAGGGTCACAGTTATAAACGCCGTCAACATCCGTCCAGATCTCACAGCATTCAGCCCGTAAACACGCCGCTAACACAGCCGCAGAATAATCTGAGCCGTTACGCCCTAAACAAACCAGCTCACCTTTCGGATTACCCGCGGTAAAACCGGGCATAATATGCACATGATTTTGAGGCAAGGGCTCGCGTCTAAAGTTTTCAGTGGAAGCATCAACATCCACCATCGCTTCCAGATAGCTGCCATTGGCGCGTAAATATTTGACCGGGTCGATCAGACTGACATCATGACCTTTCGCTTCGAGAACCGCCTTCATCAACTGGATCGAAATGCGTTCACCTTTACTGATAATCCGTGCATTGACATGCTCCGGACACGCCCCCAATAAACCGATCCCGTGGACATAACTTCTCAGTTGAGACATTGATTGACGGACGGTCTCATCAAATGCATCAGCCTTGATATCAGGTAACTCGGCCTGAATATCCTGATACAGACGATGAAAAGAAGATTCCAGTTCATTAATCTGTAACTCAGCTTCTCCAATGTTCTGTGCAGATTCAATCACCGCCACTAACTTGTTGGTCGTTTTCCCCGGTGCTGAAAGCACCACAGAAATATTTTCTTGTTGGGCATTGTTGGCGATAATCTGTGCAGCTCTAAGAAAACGGTCGGCATCCGCCAAAGATGACCCACCAAACTTTAATACACGCATCCCTTCCTCCAGTGTGATTAAATAGTATAAAAAAAGGCCTGTATCTTGTGGGGATACAGGCCTTTTTTTGAAGTTTTTTCGCTCAGCAGCCTGCCCCAACATTGGTGGTGTCGGTAATAATAATGGTGGTGGTGCTAATCATTACTACAGGGTGGCTGAATGTCATGTAAACTTCGACTCTAAGATAACGTTTTCTTACGTTTACCTTATTATGAGGGGGAGAGTCAATCAAAAATTATATTTTTTTGCCCGTTCGAGATAAAATACGCTCAAAATAAGATTCTTTATAACTTTCCCTGAATGTTTCCAACTGAAATTATAAGTGAATTAGTTAACTTCTAATGGTTGCTCTGAAATCAAAATCCCATTCCAGTCAGCATAAATATAGTCTCCGGGGTGCACCGTCTGATTCATGATGGAAAGCGTCACATTAACCTGACCGGCATCCTTTTTCTCTGTTTTAAATGGGCAGACACCTAAAGCTTTCACGCCGAGGTCCAATTCAGACAGAGCCAGCACATCCCGGACGGCACCGTAAATTATCACGCCTTCCCAACCGTTTTTCACGGCTTCGAATGCCATCATATCCCCGAGAAGAGCTTTTTTACATGAGCCGTGTCCATCAACGACTAACACTTTCCCCTTCCCGTTTTGTTGCAGCATATCCCTCACTTTCGAGTTATCGTGGTAACAACGAATTGTGACAATTTCGCCCCAAAAAGCATCTCTCTGCCCAAAGTTCTGTAAAGGCAGGTCAAGCAAAGTCACCTGTGACTCGTACTTGTCGCAAAGATCTGGTGTTATATCTCTCATCATTCCTCCATGATATCTCATTCTAAATTTGGCTACAGACGGCTCACTATCCAGCTCGTCAGATTCAGTCCCGGTCAATCCCGACCGCCCTGACAAAGTGGATATTCAGTCATCCGGACACATAAATTCTTTCGGATAATGCTCCTAATTCATCACATCTGGAATCGATACAGGAATGCAAGAAAACCGTCTCGTTCTGGACATAAAATATAGCATTCTGTTCAAACTTTCGGCCTAAATTCAAAGCTAATTCAAGACAAATTGCAACTGCAAAACTTTCTTCTACCCATTCAAAATCTGCATCACCCGCGAAAACTGTCGTCCACCGGGCGCTGTTGAAGCGCTGGCACAACTGTTCGTTATATGCTCTATTCCGTTGATAAGACAACTTACTGCTGCGCGGGTTCCATGCCGTGATGACAGCAAACTCAGTCACAGGAAACGGCTGAGAAAAAAGAAAGTATGTCGAGGCATAAGCTTGCCACAGCCGACTATCAATCTGATATTTTTCCATCATCTCATCCTGTAAAAATGTCGATGTTTCAAGCATTCATGTCTATTGACATAAATCAACAAACTGTTGGGTATTAACAATCTACCGTTGTTACCATGCTGTTAACAATATAAAATCCACCGCAACAAACAGTAAAATCAGACAAGGTTACGGAGTACCTTGCAGGACACATCCACGGATGGCGGGCAATGAGCATGTTGTATTCTGTGTGAATACTTTGATTTTTTATCAACATATCATTACTGGTGTGTTATATATTACCAATAATAAGTTCTATATTTAGTACAAATTTTTCATAAATTAGGTACCGCCGATGCAAACCCCGCAGATTCTTATCGTAGAAGACGAGCAAGTCACTCGTAACACTCTTAAGAGTATTTTCGAAGCAGAGGGATACGCTGTATACGAAGCCAGTAATGGCGAAGAGATGAACCATATCCTCTCAGATAAATCCGTTAATCTGGTCATTATGGACATCAATTTACCCGGCAAAAATGGATTACTTCTCGCACGAGAGCTAAGAGAACAAGCAGACGTTGCGCTGATGTTCCTGACCGGCCGTGATAATGAAGTTGATAAAATTCTTGGCCTCGAAATCGGTGCCGACGATTATATCACTAAGCCATTTAACCCGAGAGAGCTCACGATTCGTGCCCGCAATCTCCTGAGTCGCTCTATGAGTTCAAATACCATTCATGAAGAGAAACGTTCCGTCGAGCGCTACGTCTTCAATGGTTGGGAGTTGGATATCAATAGTCGTTCGCTGATTAATCCCGATGGTGAAAGCTATAAGTTACCTCGCTCCGAATTCAGAGCTCTGCTTCACTTCTGTGAGAATCCCGGCAAAATCCAGACGCGTGCCGATCTGCTGAAAAAAATGACGGGACGCGAGCTCAAACCACATGATCGGACGGTTGATGTCACGATTCGCAGAATTCGGAAACATTTTGAATCCACTCCGGGTACACCTGAGATCATCGCGACCATTCACGGTGAAGGTTACCGATTCTGTGGTGATATCGAAGAATAATCGTTTTAGGTACAAAAGCTTATATCAGCCTCCTTATACGGAGGCTTTTTTATCTGTTATTTTTCACTGAGCCACTGCTGAAGTAATTGGATATCTTGCGGATATTCGGTTTTTATTTCTTCAACCCAGTCGGTAATATTCTCCCACCATGCCGGTGCTTGCGGTGATTGTGCTTTTTGAGCCACGGCCTGAATCCGGGCCAAGCCGATAGAACCGGCAGCACCTTTAATTTTGTGCGCTTCAGAAACAATCCCGCTTTGATCTTTGGCAATCATATTCGAATCCAAAATATCCAGATAATCCGGCATCATTGATTCAAACATGGTAATACTGTCGAGAACCGGCTGCTTGCCGACAATATCAACATAAGAATTCAACATATCCAGATCCAGAATACGGCTGTACTGATCCTGTTTCTTATCGCTTTCTGTATGAGGACGAGGCATCTCAACCACATTGTCGTTGCGCGGCTCGGTGTCATGATCAGCTTCATGTGCCGCACCAAAATAATGATGAATGACGTTCTGAACGGCAATCACTGAAAGCGGCTTACTGATGGCATCATCCATCCCTTTCGCCAAATATTCCCGTTTATCTTTAAGCACATTGGCCGTTAAAGCGACCAGGGGGGGGAGCTGGTAGTCGTGCCCATATTGTTCCCGATAGAACTGAGCCACATCAAAACCGGTCATATCCGGCAACTGAATATCGAGCAAGACTAAATCATAGCGATCTGGCACAAACAGTTTCTTCGCCTCTTCACCACTCATTGCCACCGTAATTGAATGGCCTAAACTTTCCAGCAGTGATTTGGCAACCGTTACATTCAATTCAATATCTTCCACCATAAAGATATTGAGCTTTTTCTCCATCACGGGGGAAGCAGGCGTAAGCTGGGCATCATCGACCAAAGGTACATTCAGTGAAATGGTAAAAGTACTGCCGAATCCTTCCTCACTACTCACGGAAATATCACCATTCATGAGGTTCATCAGTTGTCGTGATACTGCCAGACCAATGCCGGTTCCCACAGCATGAAGGTTATCTTTGCCTGACTTCACCTGATAATACATGGCAAAAATCTTATCCAATTCTGCTTCGGCAATCCCAATTCCCGTATCTTCAATATCCATGACGATATGTGCATGGTCATCCTCAATATCGGTACTGACGGTCATGACAATCCCGCCTTCGCGGGTAAACTTCATCGCATTACTAATTAGGTTCCACAGCACTTGTCGTAACCGGGTACCATCAACCATCACCACATACGACAACTCGGTCAGCCTTTCGAGATCAAAGCGCAACCCTTTTTGCTCCGCCATTAATGCAGCCAGACTCTCAATTTCCGTGACAAACTCACCCAGATTCAACGGCTGCGGGAAAAGCTCAAGTTTGCGCTGATCAAATTTATCCATATCAATAATATCGTTGAAGATATTCCCCAGAGTGACGGCACTGACGTGAATAGTTTGCAGATATTTCCGTTGTTCCTGAGTCATGGTCGTATCCAATAACATACGGCTCAGACCGACAATCCCATTCAGCGGGGTTCTTAACTCATGGCTGATAGTGGCAATAAATGTGGTTTTATCACGACTGGCTTTTTCCAGGGACTCTTCATGACGCTTACGCTCAGTGATATCCCGGCCAAACCCAACCAAGCCCAGATGACGCCCTTCTTTGCTGTAAAACGGCACTTTCCTGATTTCAAAATAGTTTTTGCGCCCATCGGGATATTCCAGCCACTGTTCATAGGTAATCGCGCAATTTTGTGAGAACAGCTGCTGATCCGTTTCTACAATTGGCTGCGCAATTTCTTCACTGTAAACATCCCACGGTGTCAGCCCGACCAACTCTCGCTCTTTTTTCCCGGTCAGCTCTTCCATCGCCCGGTTACACCCGGAGAAAACACCATCGGCATTGCGGTAATAAATCAAATCAGGAGAAGCATCGATAAATGAACGTAATAATGCTGTTCTCTCAGCAAGCTCAAGCTGAGTCTTTTCCCGCTGATAGACCTCGTTTTCCAGATCAGCCATAGCTTCTTCACGCGCTTCTTCGGCTTTGATCCGCTCTTCAATTTCCTGATTCAGTTTGACAATATTCTGCTGTAACTGGTAATTCAGCTCTTGATCGCGAGAGCGCATATCTTTCAGTTTTGCGACCAGTTTGGATAAGCGCTGTCTCGATTCTTCCAGTTGATCCACCACGACAGAAAGAAAATAGACCGCCCAAGGGGTAATAATTAATCCGAAAAACACCGAACGGATAATATCGATATTATCAACATAACCATGCAATGCGAGGGTAATCCCGACCTGAACGACCACCGCCAACGCCACCAGCGCAAGGGCTAAAAGAATTGAAAAACGGAGAATCCCCAGCTTAACCAACAAGTCCACATAATACTGAGCCAGATTTTTCATCGGTTTCATTAAAACGCTCCAGACAACGATATCGCGCTAAGTTCGGCAGGAACAGCAAGTCCGGACCAAGGCGTCCGAACGGCGTGCAGACAATCCATTATCGTCTGCCCAAAGATTCATAATAGACACATGTGCGGTTACGACCCTGCATTTTGGCCTGATGCAGCGCCTGTTCCGCGTAGGCGACAAACTGATCAGACAACTCATCGGTTTTCGGAATCAGAGAAACAATCCCCATGCTCACCGTGACATGGTTAGAGACATCCGACACCGGATGAGGCAATTGAATCTGTTTAAATTCGGAATGAATTTTTTCAGCAACCCAACAGGCACCATCGATATGGGTATTCGGCAAAATAAAGGCAAACCGATCACCGTCATAGCGGGCAATACAATCTGAAGAACGGCTCATCACCCGTTGCAAAGCCAACGCAACCGTGCATAGCGTCTCATCACCTTGCTCATCACCATAATGTTGGTTGTAACTCTCAAAACAATCGACATCACACAAGATCACCGCCAATGGCTGCTTTTCCCGGATATGAATATGCCATAGCGTATCCAACGTTTCATCGAAACGCCGCCGGCTGACAATCCCGGTCAACTGATCAAAAGAGTGGATGTGGTGAGCATTGATCAGCTGCGCTGAAGCTTCACCGGAATACCAGGCGGTAATATCGCGGATAATCAGTAGTGCCAGCACTTGATTGGTTGCCGGTGAACGATAAACAGATTTGACCACATCAAACCATTGCCGCGGCTCTCTCGCGAGTTGGTCAATATAGCGAATCGGTTGTTTGGACTCCAGATCTTGTTCACTCAACGCGAACAACTGTTGAAAAAAGGGCGCCTCCTGTTGCTTCCAAGTGAGCGGCTTCCCGATCACTTGCGTCATATCATCCAGTGCTAACAAATGGGCAAACGACAAATTACAAGAACGGCAGCAACCATCATCCTGAATGACCGCGATCGCATCCGGAGAAGCATCCCAGAGCTGTTGCATCAGATCATCACTTTGAATCGTATCCTGCTCACCGATGACTTCAGCGCGTTCATGGTGAATCAGCATTTGTACCATCCAGGCCGTTTGTCCTTGAAACACCGTGTCCTTGACCTGAAATTCAATCTGGACGGAGTGCTCTTCACCGACCGGCCAGTCGATGAACTGGGGGGAATGCTCCTGATAACTTTTATCGATGAGTTCAGAGAAATGCTGACGCTGAGAAGCACTCACCCAAGGAGAGAACTGGAAAAGACGACCATGCGTTTGCAGCTGGAGAGCATGTTGCGCCAGCTCGTTGGCAAACAAAATTTGGTGGTTTTTCCGTGACACCATTAATAACGCACATGGCACATGGACAAACATATCATGCAGATGACGAACTTTTCGGCGGTATAGCATCCATAAGGCAATTCCGGCGAGTACAGCAATGATACTCCCCATCCCAAGCGCAATTTCCAACTGAGTATAATGCTCCCATGTCAACTGCGACATCGCTATTACCTTCTGTTAACAATTCTTCTTATAAGAATAACAAGTTATTTCATAAATACTCTATATGTTTGAGTAAGATATCTAACTGTGTCACTGAAAAAATACCAACAACCGCAAAAACAACTCGCCGCTCCCCTGATTTATTCTTTTTCCGTCACTTTATATCTTGCCCATGAGGAAAAATAAATGCTTCACCGCTCAAGGTTCCCTGCCCTCCTTTCCGGTTCAGGTCACGTTCTATTTCCGTCATCGCCAACCACCGATTTTCACACCATAACGGAGCGAGCAGAGTTGGCCTGCGGGCGGATGCCGAGACCCGGTGATAAATCACATCGGCCGGTGTTCTGCGAATCATATCACTGGCCGTTTCAACATAGTGGGATAACTCCGGAGCCTGTAGTCTGCCGGCACGCCAGGACTTAGCCATCACACTCCCCTCCACAATATGTAACCCATGCAGCTTAATCCCGTCAGTCCCGGTATTCAGCACCTGCTCAAGCGTCTCAAAATTATCCTGCTGCGATTCTCCGGGAAGCCCGACAATCAGATGAGTGCAAACTTTCAGCCCTAATGAGCGGGCTTGTCTGGTGACCTGATCATAACAGGAAAAATCATGGCCCCGATTAATCCGTTTCAAAGTGCGTTGGTGCGCAGTTTGCAGCCCTAGCTCCAGCCATATTTCATAGCCTTGTTGTTGATAACCGGCCAGCAGTTCCAACACCCCGGGTGCTACACAATCCGGACGAGTACCGACACATAACCCCACCACATCGGCTGTGCAAAGCGCTTCTTCATACATTTGCCTGAGCCGTTCGACCTCGGCATAGGTACTGGTATAGGCTTGGAAATAAGCCAGATATTTTTTGGCGCGTGAGACTTCACCTGCGCGTGCTGTCAGTTGCTCACCAATACTCTGATGCCGGGTCTGCTCATCAGCAAACGAAGACACATTGCAAAAAGTGCATCCGCCCCGGCCAATCGTGCCATCCCGGTTCGGACAACTGAATCCGCCATGTAATGTTAATTTATGAACCCGTTCGCCATAACGACGTTTCAGATCTTGCCCTAATGTATTCACCAGCTCATGTAACTGTTTCAAACCCGGCCCCGAAATAAATATTCAATTGTATCAATGACAAATGTTGTCAAACTCATTCGTATGCCGGTCCCCGACCACGTCATTTCACAGAAGAAACAACAAGCTGCTACGAAATAAAATTACAACATACTGATAATTTCACTCATTTTAGAATAATCAATTCAGGATCGCCCTAACCCACATCAATAAATAAACACTCATTCAATGTTAAATAAAAGTTAACTTTTACCGCTTTTGCAATCGATTAACCTGCATAAAAATTCCATCGTTTGCTATTGGATTTTATGTCACAAAAATGTAGGATAGTTTCAGTTTTGTTCGTATTTGTCATATTTGGAGACGAGGTAACAGACAAAACTTCGGTGATAAGCTAACCCACCAAAATAAAGCACTAGCTGCATATAAAGAATGACCTGCATATCACCAAGGATTGTTTTTCCCACCTGATTTCCGGTGGGAGACGGAACGGATTCAGACCGGCACCACCCGTCGGTTTTGAGACAATAAAGATAAAAAGGACCAGACACACCATTATCAGGGGGAAAGAACCCTCCTGTCAGTGTGCGTCTTTATTGAACTGGAAGGATGTATCAATGTTAAATTCATCAGGGCTATACACGCCCGAACTGGAGCATGACGCCTGCGGTATTGGCTTTGTCGCCCATTTAAAAAACCGTAAGTCGCATCAGGTTGTCACTCAGGCACTGGATATGCTGGCCCGAATGGAACACCGCGGTGGTCAGGGATGTGACCCATGTAGCGGTGACGGTGCAGGTATTCTACTCCAGAAACCGCATGAGTTTCTGCTCGAAGAAACCGTCAAACTCGGCATTCGTTTGCCCGCTTTCGATCAATATGGTGTGGGCGTTGTCCTGTTCCCGAAAGATGAGTACAAACGCGAACAGTGTCGTGACATTCTGCAAAGAAACGCCAAGCGTCTGGATTTAGAAATTCTGGGCTATCGGATTCTCCCGACTGACAACCATATGTTGGGTGCCGATCCGCTCAGTACCGAACCACAATTCGAACACGTCTTTATCAGTGGCGGTCCGGGCATCACCCCTGAAGAACTGGAACGCAAACTCTATGTGCTGCGTAACTATACGGTGCGCGTCTGTCTGGAAAGTATCTCCAATATCGGTGATGACTTTTACATCAACTCGATGTCATATAAGACACTGATCTACAAAGGACAGTTAACCACCGAGCAAGTCCCGCAGTATTTCCTCGATCTGCAAAATCCGACCATGGTGACAGCGCTGGCATTGGTTCATTCTCGTTTTTCAACCAATACCTTCCCCAAATGGCGTCTGGCTCAGCCTTTCCGTTATATTGCCCATAATGGTGAAATCAATACGGTTCGCGGTAACCTCAACTGGATGAAAGCCCGGGAAGCCATTCTAGAATCAGACCGGTTTACCCAAGCAGAAATCGATATGCTGTTACCGATCTGTCAGGAAGACAGCTCCGATTCATCCAACTTCGATATGGTGTTAGAACTGCTGGTTCTCTCAGGTCGTAGTTTGCCTCATGCGCTGATGATGATGATTCCGGAAGCATGGCAGGAAAACAAAAAAATGGATGCCAAGCGCCGCGCATTCTACCAATACCATGCCAATGTTATGGAACCGTGGGACGGCCCGGCTTCAGTCTGTTTCAGCGACGGTGTGATGGTCGGTGCAACATTGGATCGCAACGGCTTGCGCCCTTCCCGCTACACGGTGACGAAAGATGATTTCCTGATCATGGCTTCCGAATCAGGCGTCGTCGATATCGCCGCAGACAATATTCAATACCGGGGTCGTCTCCAGCCCGGCAAAATCTTTGTTGCAGATCTCGAAGAGGGCCGGATCATTTCCGACGAAGAGATCAAAGAAAGTATTGCCAATGCACAACCTTACGAACAGTGGGTGCAAGATAATCTGCTCAGCCTGAAATCGCTGCCTGAAGCCGAAACCGGACACAATCAGCCAAAACCGGAACGGCTGCTCCACCGCCAGCAGGCATTTGGGATCACCAGTGAAGAAGTCAATCAGGTTATCCTGACACTGGCTCAGACCGGCTATGAACCGCTAGGTTCGATGGGGGCGGACTGGCCACTGGCGGTACTGTCTCACCAGTCCCAGCATTTATCCCACTATTTCAAACAGTTGTTTGCTCAGGTCACCAACCCGCCGATCGATCCGATCCGGGAACGGATGGTGATGTCACTGAACACTTATCTGGGCAAAGATCAAAACTTGCTGAGCGAGTCACCGGCACACTGCCGCAAAGTCGAACTCGAATCACCGGTGATTTCCAATGCCGAACTGGAAAAACTCAGAGCGATTGATAACGAGCACTTGCAAGCGAAAACACTGGACATCGTTTTTCAGGCCAGTGGCGAACCGGGCAAACTGGAACGCGCCCTGAAACGAATCTGCCAGTATGCAGAAGATGCGGTGATCGACGGGTATTCAATTATTCTGCTGACCGACCGCGCAGTGAACTCAAACCATGCCGCCATTCCGGGAATGCTGGCTGTCGGTGCAGTTCACCACCACCTGATCCGCAAAGGGCTACGTGCGAAATGCGGTATCGTTATCGAAACCGGCGATGCCCGGGAAACGCACCATTTTGCGACCTTACTCGGTTATGGTGCCAATGCCGTCAACCCATATTTGGTGACGGAAACCATTGTCGATTTGCAACAGAAGAACAAGCTGGATCCGCAAACGGATATCAATACACTCTTCGATCACTATCGCAAAGGGATCAACGGCGGTCTGCTGAAGATTTTCTCAAAGATGGGAATTTCAACCCTTCAGTCTTATCACGGTGCACAAATTTTTGAAGCACTGGGGATTAGCAAAGCCGTGGTCGATAAATACTTTACCGGTACGGTCACCCGGATTCAGGGGCTCACGCTGGACGATATCGCCAAAGAAGTACTGATCCGTCATCGCCTCGGTTATCCGTTGCGAGAAATTCCGCTGCAAGTCTTGGATGTCGGCGGGGTTTACCAGTGGAAACAACGGGGTGAACAACATTTGTTCAATCCGGAAACCATTCACTTGCTGCAACACTCAACCCGCAATCAAGACTACACGCAGTTCAAAGCGTATGCCGAAGCGGTTGATCGTCAGGGTGACAAGGCCGTGACACTTCGTAGCCAGCTTGAAATGGTGAAAAATCCGGCCGGTGCAATTGCACTGGATGAGGTTGAACCGATCGAAAGCATCGTGAAACGCTTTGCTACCGGTGCCATGTCGTTTGGTTCGATCTCGTATGAAGCGCACGCCACACTAGCCGTTGCGATGAACCGCCTCGGTGCGAAATCCAACTCCGGCGAAGGGGGTGAAGATCCAATCCGCTTTGAGAAGAAAGCAAACGGTGACTGGGAGCGTTCTGCGATTAAACAGGTTGCCTCAGGTCGTTTCGGGGTCACGGCTTATTACCTGACCAATGCCGATGAACTCCAGATCAAAATGGCTCAGGGAGCGAAGCCCGGTGAAGGGGGACAACTCCCCGGTGATAAAGTCGATGATTGGATCGGTGCAACTCGCCACTCCACCCCGGGGGTCGGTCTGATTTCACCACCACCACACCATGATATTTATTCGATTGAAGATCTGGCTCAGCTTATTTTTGACCTGAAAAATGCCAACCGTGCCGGTCGTGTCAACGTTAAACTGGTTTCTGAAGCGGGTGTCGGCACCATCGCTTCCGGTGTTGCCAAAGCCAAAGCGGATGTGGTGTTGATCGCCGGTTATGACGGTGGCACCGGCGCCTCCCCGATTTCATCGATTCGGCATACCGGTCTGCCATGGGAGCTGGGTCTGGCTGAAACCCACCAGACGCTGCTCAAAAACGGGCTGCGTAACCGGATTGTCGTTCAGGCGGACGGGCAGATGAAAACCCCGCGGGATCTGGCGATAGCCACCCTGCTCGGTGCAGAAGAATGGGGCGTTGCCACCGCAGCACTGGTGGTTGAAGGCTGTATTATGATGCGCAAGTGTCACAAGAATACTTGTCCGGTCGGCATTGCGACACAAAACAAAACTCTGCGCGAGCGGTTTGACGGTCGTGTCGATGATGTGGTGACGTTCTTCCGTTATATGGCGCAAGGCCTGCGTGAAATCATGGCTGAGCTTGGGTTCAGAACGATTGATGAAATGGTCGGCCAGGCCAACAAACTGAAAATCAGAAGTGACATCGAGCATTGGAAGTATCGCAATCTGGACCTCAGCCCGTTACTGCATATGGAATCTCCCAGAAGCGGTGATGGTATCTTCTGCCAGACGACCCAGAATCATGCGCTGGACAATATTCTTGACCGTCAGCTCATTGAGGTGGCTCAACCGGCATTACAAGACGGAAAAGCAGTTCAGGCTGAATTCCCGATCTGCAATACCGACCGGAGTACCGGCACCATGCTCTCGAATGAAATTTCGAAAATCTACCGCGATCAGGGCTTACCTCAGCCGATGCACGTCAAATTTACCGGTTCAGCCGGTCAGTCTTTCGGTGCTTTCCTGAGTAAAGGGGTTGAGTTTGAAGTCGAAGGAGATGCGAACGATTACTGGGGCAAAGGGTTATCCGGCGGCACACTGGTTCTCTATCCGAATCACAATGCCTCTCTGGTTGCCGAAGAGAATATCGTTGTCGGTAATGTCTGCTTCTATGGCGCAACTTCCGGTGAATCTTACATTAGAGGAAAAGCCGGTGAGCGCTTCTGTGTCAGAAACTCCGGCGCCCGCGTCGTGGTTGAAGGTATCGGTGATCATGGTTGTGAATACATGACCGGTGGCGTGGCGATCATTTTAGGTTCGACCGGTCGCAATTTCGCAGCCGGCATGAGTGGCGGTGTCGCTTATGTCTGGGATACCGACGGTGACTTCCAGAACAAACTCAACCCGGAACTGGTTGACCTCGATCCGCTGGATAGCGAAGACATTCAACTGCTGGAGACGATGCTCAACAATCATATCCGTTTCACTGGCAGTGAAGTGGTGCAGCGATTCATGGATAACTTCGAGCAGAACCTGCAATCGTTGCTGAAAGTCATGCCAAGAGATTACAAAGCCGTCCTGCAAAAACGACAGGCAGCCCAACAAGTACCAACAACGGAAGCGGAGGCCGTGTAATGGGAAAACCAACTGGATTTTTAGAACATGGCCGGGAACTGCCCGCCAAAGTGGCACCGGAAGTCAGAATTCAGCACAACAAAGAGTTTGTGCTCAATGATGAGTTCGGTGACAAAATCAATACGCAGGCTTCCCGTTGTATGGATTGTGGGGTGCCGTTCTGTCACAGTGGCTGCCCGATCGGCAACATTATTCCTGAATTTAACGATGCGGTTTACCGGAACAGCTGGCAGGAAGCGTGGCAGATTCTCAGCTCGACCAATAACTTTCCCGAGTTTACCGGTCGCGTCTGCCCGGCCCCCTGTGAAAGTGCCTGTGTGCTGGGAATCAATCAAGATCCGATCACCATCTGTAATATTGAGAAGACCATCGTTGAAACCGCTTATCGCGAAGGATACGCCCAGCCGAAAACCCCGCGTAGCCGCACCGGAAAAACCATCGCCATTATCGGCTCGGGTCCGTCAGGGTTATCCGCTGCCGAACAGCTCAATAGCGCCGGCCATACGGTGACAGTGTATGAGCGGGACGAAAAAGTCGGCGGACTGCTGCGCTTTGGTATCCCGGACTTTAAACTGGGGATGGATATCATTGACCGCAAAATTGAACTGATGCGTCAGGCCGGGATTAAGTTTGTTGTCGATGCGCATATCGGTGTCAATATCAACGCGCAACAACTGCGTCAGGAATACGATGTGGTGCTCCTGACCGGCGGGTCGACCGTTCCGCGCGATCTGCCGATTCCGGGCCGGGAATTGAACGGGGTTTACTTTGCCATGCAGTTTCTCGCTCAGAATAACCGTCGTGCCAATGACATGGATCTGAAAGGTGAAGAAATCCACGCCAAAGGAAAACATGTGGTGGTGATCGGGGGTGGCGATACCGGCTCTGACTGCGTGGGCACGTCAAACCGTCACGGGGCAGCCAGCATTACTCAGGTTGAGATCATGCCAATGCCACCGGAAAAACGCCCCGCGAATATGCCGTGGCCGCAATATCCGATGATTCTGCGCACCTCAACCTCCCATGAAGAAGGGTGTGAACGTCACTGGAATATTCTGACCAAAGCCTTTATCGGTAATGAACAAGGCCAAGTCACCGGCCTGAAGGTTGCTGACATTGTCTGGCAACCGGCCAAAGCCGGAGAGCGTCCGACTTATGAGGAAGTGGCTGGCAGCGAACGGGTGATGCCGTGTGATATGGCGTTTCTGGCCATGGGCTTTCTTCACCCAGAACCCCATGGCGTGCTGGCGCAGCTGGATATTCAGCTCGACGAACGCGGCAATGTCGCCACGACGAATTACCAAACCAATCAGGCTGGCGTATTCGCGGCCGGTGACATGCGCACCGGTCAATCGCTGGTCGTCCGGTGTATCAATGAAGGACGCGAATGTGCCCGCGCCATTGATGCCTATCTGATGGGTGAAAGTAATCTCGAAGCCAGAGCCGACTCTCTGATGCGCTCCGCCTAAATCCTGCGGATATCGGCCTCTCTGTTTCCCTTCAACCTTAACAGAGAGGTCGCTTTTCACCACCGCCATCCGTCGAAGTAATCGACATATTTCTCTCTGAAATCTTAGACATACCAATCACCGTATAATCGTTACTTATTCACCGCTGTTATTTATTGGCGCTATTTTCTATGAATCACTTGATCTTTGGTTCTATAAAGGATAGCGTTTAAAGTCAACATTAATTCGGGTGCCTAATTGAATGTATTTTTAACCCGAATTAATGCATAAAGATTCAAAAAATAACAACAACATAGAATAGTTAGTCATTCACTGTCGAAGACAGAACGCAAAGGGAGACTTGCAATGGCTCTATATGATCCAAGTCTTGAGAGAGACAACTGTGGGTTTGGCCTGATCGCGCACATGGAAGGTCAGGCAAGTCACAAACTGGTTCGTACCGCAATTTCAGCACTGGACCGTATGACACACCGTGGCGGTATCGCAGCCGACGGAAAAACGGGGGATGGCTGTGGTTTACTGCTGCAAAAACCAGACTCTTATCTCAGACTCATTGCACAAGAGCAAAACTGGAAGCTGAGCAAACAATATGCCGTCGGGATGATTTTCCTGAGCCGGGATCCGGTCAAAGCCCAGTCCGCCTGCGACATTATCAATCAAGAACTTGCCCAAGAAACACTCTCGGTCAGCGGATGGCGGCAGGTGCCGACCAATCCGGATGTTCTCGGGCCAATCGCAGCCCAGTCATTACCGGACATTCAACAAGTCTTTATTTCTGCGCCAGCCGGATGGCGGCAGCAGGATATCGAACGACGCCTGTATATTGCCCGGCGCCGCATCGAGAAAAAAATTACCGATGACGCTGATTTCTACATCTGCTCACTGTCAACTCAGGTCATCGTCTACAAAGGGCTGTGTATGCCCGCAGATTTACCCCGTTTCTATCTCGATCTCGCTGATTTGCGGATGGAATCAGCCATCTGTTTATTCCACCAGCGCTTTTCAACCAATACACAACCGCGCTGGCCGCTGGCTCAGCCTTTCCGCTATCTGGCTCATAACGGTGAAATCAATACCATCGAGGGGAACCGTCAGTGGGCAAGAGCGAGAGCATATAAGTTCGCTTCACCTTTATTGCCTGACCTTCAGTCAGCGGCTCCGTTTGTCAACGAAACCGGCTCTGACTCGTCTAGTCTGGATAATATGTTGGATCTGTTCCTCGCCGGTGGGATGGATCTGTTTCGCGCGATGCGGATGCTGGTGCCGCCGGCATGGCAAAACCACCCGGATATGGATTCGGAACTGCGCGCGTTCTACGATTTTAACTCCAAACACATGGAACCATGGGATGGGCCTGCGGGGATAGTTCTGTCTGACGGACGTCACGCAGCCTGTAACCTTGATCGCAATGGACTGCGACCAGCCCGTTATGTCATCACCAAAGATAAACTCATTACACTGGCCTCTGAAGTCGGTATCTGGGATTACGCACCGGATGAGGTCGCGACTAAAGGTCGGGTCGGCCCCGGTGAATTGCTGGTGATTGATACCAAGACCGGCAAACTGTGGCAATCATCAGAAATCGATAACGAGCTGAAGAGTCGCCATCCATATCAGGAGTGGATGAAACATAACGTCTATCGCCTCAAGCCGTTTGCAGAACTGGGCGATGATCAGATTGGTCAGCGTGATTTTGATAACGCACAACTGAAGATCTATCAGAAACAGTTTGCCATGACCAATGAAGAGATGGATCAAGTGCTGCGGGTTTTGGGCGATATGGGACAGGAAGCCGTCGGCTCAATGGGTGACGATACCCCAATGGCTGTGCTTTCCTCCAAAGAGCGCCTGATCAGTGACTACTTCCGGCAAAAATTTGCGCAGGTCACCAACCCACCGATTGATCCATTGCGTGAAAAGCATGTTATGTCACTGGCAACCAGTATCGGTCAGGAGATGAATGTCTTCTGCGAAACGGATGGCCATGCGCATCGGGTGACTTTTGATTCACCGGTACTGCTCTATTCCGACATGCAGCAGCTGTTAAGTCTGGATGATAAGCACTATAAAAACACCATCTTAGACATCAATTACGATCCACAGGAAAAAGATCTCAAACAAGCGATTCTCGACCTGTGTGACGCTGCCGAACAGGCAGTACGTGACGGTACGGTTCTGATCATTTTATCGGATCGCGCTATCACCAAACATAAACTACCGATCCCTGCCGCTATGGTTGTCGGTGCGGTTCAGACCCGGCTGGTCAATACGCAATTGCGTTGTGACGCCAACATTATTGTCGAAACGGCAACAGCCCGGGATCCACACCAGTTTGCCGTACTGCTTGGCTTTGGTGCGACCGCGATTTACCCCTACCTCGCTTACGAAGCGCTCAGCAAAATGCTCGATGACGGGGTACTCGACAAAAGCTATCGCGATGTGATGCAAAACTATCGTTACGGGATCGATAAAGGTCTGTATAAAATCATGTCGAAGATGGGCATCTCAACCATAGCTTCTTATCGCTGTTCTCAGCTTTTCGAAGCAGTCGGTCTGCACCGGGAGCTGGTTGATCTCTGTTTCCACGGGGTTGCAACCCGAATTCAGGGTGCCAACTTCGAGGACTTCCAACAGGATCTGTTTAATCTGTCACGCAAAGCATGGGCGAAACGCAAATCCATTGACCATGGCGGATTGCTCAAATTTGTCCACGGCGGTGAATACCACGCGTATAACCCGGGCGTCGTCAATCACCTACAAGCTGCGGTTCGCTCCGGTGAAACTCAGGATTACCAACAATTTGCCGCCCAAGTCAACCAACGTCCGGTGGCGATGTTACGTGATTTGATGACCCTGAAAAAATCAGACACGCCACTCGCACTGGAGAAAATTGAACCGGCGACCGACCTGTTTAAGCGGTTCGATTCAGCAGCGATGTCGATCGGGGCACTCAGTCCGGAAGCACACGAAGCGCTGGCAACGGCCATGAACCGTTTAGGTGGTTATTCAAACTCCGGTGAAGGCGGTGAGGATCCGCGTCGTTTCGGTACTGAACGCAACTCGCGTATCAAGCAGGTCGCATCCGGTCGTTTTGGTGTAACGCCTCACTATCTGACCAATGCTGATGTTTTGCAGATTAAAGTCGCGCAAGGTGCGAAGCCCGGTGAAGGCGGTCAGTTACCCGGCCATAAAGTCACGGCCGAAATTGCCCGGCTGCGCCATTCAGTTCAAGGCGTGACCCTGATTTCGCCGCCACCGCACCACGATATCTACTCGATTGAGGATTTAGCACAATTGATCTTCGATTTGAAGCAGGTCAATCCTAATGCACTGGTTTCGGTCAAACTGGTTTCCGAACCGGGAGTCGGCACCATTGCAACAGGCGTTGCCAAAGCTTATGCCGATTTAATTACCATCTCCGGTTATGACGGCGGCACGGCAGCAAGCCCGATTACTTCGGTTAAATATGCCGGTAGCCCGTGGGAGCTGGGTCTGGCAGAAACCCAACAAGCGCTTGTCGCCAATGGTCTGCGGCATAAAATCCGTCTTCAGGTCGATGGCGGTCTGAAAACCGGGTTAGATGTCATTAAAGGGGCGATTCTGGGCGCGGAAAGCTTTGGGTTCGGCACAGCACCAATGATTGCGATGGGATGTAAATTCCTGAGAATCTGTCATCTGAATAACTGTGCTACGGGGGTTGCGACTCAGGATGAAACCCTGCGTCGGGATTATTTCAAAGGGTTACCGGAGATGGTCATTAACTACTTCACCGGATTAGCCAATGAAGTCCGTGGCTATCTGGCCGAGCTGGGCGTGGAGAAGTTAACCGATCTGATCGGACGTACCGATTTGCTGGAAGTCGTCGAAGGTTTGACGGCCAAGCAGACCAAACTGGATCTGTCCGGTATTCTGGAAGCACCGGTTTCCCCTGCGGGTCACCCATTCTTCTGTACAGAGCCCAATAAGCCATTTGATAAAGCTGCACTCAACCAGAAAATCGTTGAAGATGCGCTCGATGCCGTTGAAAACCAGCAATCTTTGAACCTGTATTACGATATCATCAATACTGATCGCTCAGTCGGAGCACGGCTGTCCGGTGAAATTGCCAAACGTTACGGCAACCAAGGGCTGGCTGCATCACCAATCCGTATCTACTTCGAAGGAACAGCCGGACAATCGTTCGGTGTCTGGAATGCCGGTGGTCTGGAACTTCACCTGACCGGTGATGCCAACGATTATGTCGGTAAAGGCATGGCAGGCGGTAAGATTGCCATCAAGCCCCATTTGGGAACAGCTTTCAAATGTAATGAAGCCACCATCATCGGTAATACCTGTTTATACGGTGCAACGGGCGGCAAATTGTTCGCGGCCGGTAAAGCAGGTGAACGTTTCGGGGTGCGTAACTCAGGGACGATTGCTGTGATTGAAGGCGCGGGTGATAACGCCTGTGAATACATGACTGGCGGAGTAGTAGCAGTCCTGGGGGCAACCGGAGTGAACTTCGGTGCCGGGATGACGGGTGGATTTGCCTATGTACTCGATGAGAACAATGACTTCCAAGGCCGGGTGAATAATGAATCCGTTGAAGCGATTTCGCTGCAAGATCTCTACATTCATCAGGAACATTTACGTGGTTTAATTGCAGAGCATCTGGAGCAAACCGGCTCCGTTCATGCCGAATCGATCTTAGCTAATTTCGATGCATGGATTCCGAAGTTCTACCTCATCAAACCACAAGCGGCTGATCTGCAAACACTGCTCGGGCATCAAAGCCGCAGTGCAGCAGAGCTTCGCGTTCAAGCACAATAATTGGAAGGAGCCAGATTATAATGAGCCAGAACGTTTATCAGTTCATTGATGTCAATCGTGTCGATCCGGCCAAAAAGCCGCTCAACGTACGAAAAATAGAGTTTGTTGAAATCTATGAACCTTTTACCCGTCAACAGGCAACCGCTCAGGCAGATCGCTGTCTCGACTGCGGTAACCCCTATTGTGAATGGAAATGCCCGGTTCATAACTACATCCCGCAATGGCTGAAACTGGCCAATGAAGGTCGGATCATCGAAGCTGCGGAACTCTCGCATCAGACCAACAGTCTGCCGGAAGTGTGTGGCCGGGTTTGCCCGCAAGATCGTCTGTGCGAAGGTTCTTGTACGCTCAATGATGATTTTGGTGCTGTCACCATCGGGAATATTGAAAAATATATTAACGATAAAGCCTTTGAAATGGGCTGGAAACCCGACCTGTCTCAAGTCGAGTGGACAGACAAAAAAGTCGCAGTTATCGGTGCCGGGCCTGCGGGTTTGGCGGCTGCTGATGTGTTGGTCAGAAACGGTGTAAAAGCAGTGGTCTTTGATCGCTATCCGGAAATCGGCGGACTACTCACTTTCGGAATCCCTTCGTTCAAGCTGGAAAAAGAAGTGATGCAGAATCGTCGGCGCATCTTTACCGAAATGGGGGTCGAGTTCCGATTGAACACCGAAGTCGGAAAAGATGTCGAGCTGCAATCCCTGATCGATGAATATGACGCTGTATTTCTTGGCGTCGGCACTTATAAAAACATGCGTGCCGGACTGGAAAATGAAGATGCCACCGGGGTGTATGATGCGCTGCCGTTTTTAGTGTCCAACACCTATCGGGTGATGGCGTTGGAAGATTCACAACCCTTCATTGATATGGCCGGAAAAAATGTCGTCGTTTTAGGCGGCGGTGATACCGCAATGGACTGTGTCCGCACCTCAATTCGTCAACAAGCATCACATGTGATCTGCGCCTACCGACGCGATGAAGAGAACATGCCGGGCTCACGTCGTGAGGTCAAAAATGCCAGAGAAGAAGGCGTCGAGTTCATGTTTAACCTGCAACCACTCGGTATTGAAGTTGACGGCCGCGGTCAGGTCACCGGGGTAAAAGTCGTTAAAACCGCATTGGGTGAACCGGATGAAGCCGGACGTCGTCGTCCTGAGCCGGTGTCGGGCAGTGAACATGTGCTTGCTGCCGATGCGGTCATTATGGCATTTGGTTTCCAGCCTCATGCAATGCCTTGGCTTGAGCCTTTCGGTGTCGAGCTGGATCAATGGGGACGCCTTAAAGCACCGGATGATAGCCAATACCCTTACCAGACCACCAATGAAAAAATCTTCGCCGGTGGCGATGCGGTACGTGGTTCCGATCTGGTTGTGACGGCCATTGATGAAGGCCGTAAAGCTGCCGGTGGTATTCTGGACTATTTGGATGTCTAAACTGGATGGCGACTAAACTGGGTCGCTAAACTGAATGTCTAAATAAGCAGACACATTGCAGCTTATTTAAACATGGCGGGTTTTCCCGGCAACAATCATCTCCCGGTATCGCTTTCGGTACCGGGATTTTTTGCGCCGGATTCTGCCCCGGATAACTAGTTGAATCCCAAAAAATCATGCTAAACTCAGCGCTAATCTGAATAAAGAAAAAGAGACTTGATATGAAAATTGGCATCATTGGCGCAATGGAGCAAGAAGTTGCGATTCTCAAATCGTCGATCCAGAATCTGCAAGAAGAAAAAAAAGGTGGCTGCACTTATTATTCCGGTCAAATCAACGGGTTGGATGTCGTACTACTCCAATCAGGTATCGGTAAAGTTGCCGCAGCAGTCGGCACCGCCTTATTGCTGGAACTCTATGCCCCCGATGTCGTGATTAATACCGGGTCAGCCGGTGGTTTTGATCCGTCACTAACCATGGGTGATGTGGTTATTTCTACTGAAGTCAGACACCATGATGCCGATGTAACTGCGTTTGGTTATGAAATCGGTCAAATGGCAGGTCAGCCAGCCGCTTTCCCAGCCGATGAAAAATTAATTAAACTGGCAGAGGATGCGCTTGCACAACTGGGAGACAAACATGCAGTACACGGTCTGATTTGTACCGGTGATACTTTTGTCTGTCAGCCGGAACGACAAGCATTGATCCGCCAGAACTTCCCGCAAGCGATTGCCGTCGAGATGGAAGCTTCAGCGATTGCTCAGACTTGCCATCAGTTCAACACGCCGTTTGTAGTTGTCCGGGCAATTTCTGATGTGGCAGATAAAGAATCACCAATGTCGTTTGATGAGTTCTTACCTCTCGCTGCTGCCAGTTCTTCAGAAATGGTACTGAAAATGCTGGAACGCCTGCATCAGGCATAATCGTATCTGACCCGCATGAACCATATTCAGGAATTACTGCAAACACAGAGTGCGCTTCTCATTATGTGGGGCGCATTGCTGATCCATCTCGTGCTGCCTTTGCCAAGCGTGGCTCACCCTGCGCTGCTGTGGCACAAGTTTGCAGAGATTCTGGCGGAAAAAGTCAATACACAGGGCAGCTATGCACAGCGAACCCTGTCCGGCACTCTCGCTACATTTTTGATGCTCATTCCTGCCTTGATGGTTCTGATCGCACTGGAACCACTGGTCTGGCAGTCGGAACTCTATCACCTGTTGTTATTAATTCTGGCGCTTGACTGGCGCGGGTTAACGACATTGAGTAAGCCACTGTTTCATGCGCTGGCGATACAGGATAAACCCCAAGCTCGCCAGTTACTTGCAGAACGACTGAACCGTCAAACCGATGCTTTGTCAGAAGTCGGCTTGGGTAAGGCCAGTGCTGAATTATTGATTGTCGGTCAAGCCCGGCAAGTCATCACCGTCCTGTTCTGGTATGGTCTGCTGGGCGGTGTCGGTGCATTGATGTACCGCTTGATCGTCGAATTAAGCCGAGTCTGGTCTCCGTCCGTTCCGAGCAACTATCCTTTCGGTCTGGCTGCAAGTCGTCTTAACGCCGGGTGTGAATGGATTCCGGTTCGTCTCTTTGCCTTATTCCTGATGGCAGGACAAAACCTGTCGTCAATCTGGGCTCAGACTCGTCGGCAAAGCTGTTCCTGGCCGTCCCGAACTATCGGCTGGCTGCTATGTTCAGTCGGGCATAAACTCAATCTGTCGCTTGGCGGGCCGGCCATTTATGCGGGGCAAAAGAATGTCCGGGCCAAACTCGGTGGCAGAGTCATTCCTTCGGCTTTACATCTGTCACAGGTCCAGAAACTGCTCAATCAGCGCACTTATGTCTGGATCGGATGCCAAAGCCTGCTGATGTTCACTGCTGCACAACTGTTCTGAATCACCGATTGCTTAGGGCATCAATACCCCATTCGTAAACAGTCTCAATCACAAGGTTGCCAAATGTTGATTCACCGATTTTATTTATTTGCATTGCTGCTTTTTATCCCGGTACTCACAACGGCAGCGACCTCGGTTCAACGCATTATTACGCTGGCGCCTCACGCAACAGAACTCGCCTATTCTGCCGGTCTCGGCAATAAAATCGTTGCCGTCAGTGATTACAGCGACTATCCGCCCGAAGCAAAAAACTTACCCAAAGTTGCCAACTATAAAGGGATTAAAATTGAAAAAATTCTCAGCCTTAAACCGGATTTGGTGATCATTTGGCCGGATGGCAATCCGCCCCGGGAATTACAGAAACTGAAACAGATGGGAATTCGAACCTATCCCTCTCAAATTCATCGTTTAGACGACATTGCTGATAATATCGAAGCACTCAGCCAGTATGCAGACAATCCCCGGATTGGTCATGAAAATGCGAGACAATTTCGTCAGAAACTGACAGCACTAAAACAACGTTATCAACCGGCCCGAAAGATTCGTTTCTTCTACCAGCTCAGTGAAAAACCGATCATCACCATCGCTCAGAATCGCTGGCCCAGTGAAGTGTTTGAATTTTGTGGCGGCGAAAATGTATTTCAAAAAAGTCCGGCACCGTACCCGCAAGTCAGTCGTGAGCAGGTACTACTGGCACAGCCTGAGGTCATTTTTAATTCCCGCCATGCCGTTGAAAATTTAAATATGTGGACAGACTGGCCTCGTATTCCGGCCGTTCGCTTACATCAGGTATGGACCCTCAATTCTGACTGGCTCAACCGCCCCACCCCACGAACGATTCAAGCGATTGAAGAGATCTGTAATTACTTCGACAAGGCCAGAAAAAATACGCAGACTTTATCGGCTGAGAAGTCTGATTATAAAACTATCGATTAGCACTATTTTCCCGTACAATGCGCCCTGTTTTTCTCTATACCTAAAAACAATCGCGCTGTAATCAAATAATATTGTGGGCCCTCTCAACGTATGTTTCTCTATCTGATTGATTTATTTGGAACAATCGTATTTGCCATTTCTGGTGTACTGTTAGCCGGCCGTTTAAAAATGGATCCATTCGGTGTCGTCGTTCTTGCCAGCGTGACAGCGATTGGCGGCGGAACCATGCGTGATATTGCTTTGGGAGCAACCCCGGTATTCTGGATTACCGACACCACCTACCTGTGGGTAATTCTTGCCACCAGCTTCCTGACGATGCTGATTGTCCGTCGCCCTAAACGTCTCTCTTGGTGGGTTCTGCCGGTTTGTGATGCAATCGGTCTGTCAGTCTTTGTTGGAATTGGTGTCGATAAATCACTGCTTTATCAGGACTCGTCACTGGTTGCAATTATTATGGGCGTTCTGACCGGATGTGGCGGTGGTATCATTCGCGATATCCTCGCCCGGGAAATCCCCATGATTCTGCGCAGCGAAGTGTACGCGACCGCCTGTATTGTCGGTGGTATTTTCCATACCACGGCAATACAAATGGGCTACGACCACAAGACGGCATTTTTATCCGGTTTTCTCTCGACGCTGATCATTCGTCTTGGCGCAATCCGTTGGCACCTGTCTCTACCGGTTTTTGCCATTAATCGCTAAGGGCTCAGGCGCTGTTGCAAACAATTTTTCCTATCAAGCATTCTGTTATCGCAATCAGAGACAGCTTTCGCTAAAGTAGACGAATGCTCTCTCTGATTGATAGTGGACACTATGTTGCTTGAAGGCATTGAAACACTCCTGATTCTCAGCAAAGAAAAAACCATGAGCCGGACGGGGAGCATACTCTATATCAGTCAATCTGCCGTCAGTAAACGCATTGCCAATTTAGAAAACCGGCTGGGGAAAAAACTGGTTGTGCCCGACGGACGGCACATCAAACTCACAGCGGATGCACTGGCACTGATTGAGCGAGTCGGCCCGAGCTTTCATGAACTGAGCGGATTAATATTCGAACAGCAGGCTCTGGAAGATCACACCCTGATCCGCTTTGATTGTTCAGAAACGCTGGTAGCAGGTTTGCTCAGCCATGTGATGGGGCAATATTTCAGCCACGATCCCAGAATTACGATCACCACCAATCACACTCCCAGAATCGTTGAACATGTCCGCTCCGGCAAAGCCACTCTCGGATTGTGTGCCGGTTATCTGCCGGGAAATCATGGCCTGAAAACCTTTCATCTCTACAATGAACCGGTTTTTATTGTCAGTCAGACACCACTGCAGCAGCTTCCGCAACAAATCATCACCAATGATCTGTCTAACAGTGCCAACACGTATCAGGCATCAGTGCTGGATCATCTCGCAATCACCCCGGTGATGGAAATGGACTCATACACCGCAGCGGCACAACTGGCATTACAAGGCGTCGCACCTGCGCTGATCCCTCTTTCCATCGTGCACACACTATCTATTGCGCCCCGCTACTGTTTTAGTTTTGATGACCTTCAGCCGTTATTCCGGCCGGTTCATCTCTGTCTGAGAACTATGACTTATCGCTCACCACGTATTAAATCACTGATAGCAGCCATTGTTGATGCTGTTCCCAGAGTAACTTCAGAGCCATGGATAAAGACATAAGGATAACCAAAGGGCGAATCCATTTCTGACCTTTATTAACCACAATACGGGCACCGATTCTCGCCCCGAGAAATTGTCCGACAGCCATCACCAAGCCAAGTTTCCATACCGGTAACCCGGCCGCCAGAAAGAAAATCAACGCTGCAATATTCGATGTGAAATTCAGCACTTTCGCGCGCGCAGTTGCTTCAATAATCGATAACCGGCTAATCACAACAAAACAAACAGCAAAGATTGCCCCGGTTCCCGGGCCAAAAAAACCATCATAAAATCCGACACTGGTACCGACCAGCAAAGCAAATAATCCATCGGATAACGCTGCTTTTTTATCCGTCTCAGCCTTCGCTTGAGGTGCCAGTAAAAAGTATAGTGAGATCGCAATCAGTAAACCGGGAATCAGGCTGGTCAATAATTCAGCATCCAAAATCTGCACTAATTCCGCACCGGTTGCCGCACCGATAAAGGTACAGACAATTGCCAGCCACATTTGCCGCAGAGAAACTAAACCATGACGCACAAAGTAAAATGTAGAAGAAAAACTGCCGAATGAACTTTGAAGTTTATTGGTTGCAATCGCTTGTGCAGGAGAGATACCGGTTGCCATCAACACCGGTAGCGTAATCAGTCCGCCGCCGCCGGCAATCGCATCAATGCATCCGGCCAACCCGGCCGCCAAAAAAAGCAATGCAAGTATCTCGATCGAAATCTCCATATTATTCCTTAACCGATTAGATTGAGCTCAAAATTACCATTTAAAAATCAGGAGATACAGTGAAAACATGGATATCGTCCTATTCCATATATTCATCATTAAATTGCTTTGTATCGGCAAATATCTCGCGATCAAAAAAGCCCGGGGAAATCCCGGGCTTGGATAACACAACAACATCAGTTATTGATTAAGCATGTCTGAGTCTGACTTGTTCATGCATTTCTTGTACAGAAATAACAGAAGCTTTCGGGTCAGCCGTATGGCCCATTGCTGTTGCAAATGCAGCATTCATAGTGGTGGCATAATTGACTTTCTCAGCCAACGCACCACGGCGCAGAACTTTTGAATCTTCAATCGCCTGACGCCCGGAAGCCGTATTGATAATGTAGGTATATTCATTATTCTTGATCCGGTCAAGAATATGAGGACGACCTTCATGAACCTTGTTCACCAGCCGTGGGTTAATTCCGGCTTCACCCAGAACGACCGCTGTGCCGTGTGTTGCGTCCAGTTGATACCCTAACTGGATCAACTTTTCAGCTAAAGCTACCGCACGCTGTTTATCACTTTCGCGAACAGAAATCAGCGCCCGGCCCCCTTCAGGGTAGACACAACCACATGCCAACTCTGCTTTGGCAAAGGCTTCAGCAAATGTGCGGCCAACGCCCATCACTTCACCGGTAGAACGCATCTCAGGACCAAGCAACGGATCCACACCCGGGAACTTATTAAACGGTAATACAACTTCTTTCACCGAGTAGTAAGGTGGGATAATTTCTTGGGTAAACCCTTGTTGCTCCAGACTCTGTCCGGCCATCACCCGCGCAGCAATTTTTGCCAATGGCGCACCGGTAGCTTTAGACACAAACGGTACTGTCCGCGCAGCACGTGGGTTAACCTCAATCAGGTAAACTTCATTGTTTTTGACGGCAAACTGAGTATTCATCAGTCCCCGGACACCCAGTTCAAACGCCAGTTTTTCAACCTGCTCACGCATCACGTTCTGAATATCCTGACTCAGCGTATAAGCCGGCAGTGAACATGCAGAGTCGCCTGAGTGAACACCAGCCTGCTCAATATGCTCCATGATGCCGCCGATAACGACCCGTTCACCGTCGCAAATCGCATCAATATCAACTTCAACCGCATCATCCAAGAAGTGATCCAGCAAAACCGGAGACTCATTGGAAACACTGACCGCTTCATTGAAATAACGGCGCAGATCGGCTTCATCATAAACAATTTCCATTGCACGGCCACCGAGGACGTAAGATGGACGCACAACCAATGGATAGCCAATTTCTTTTGCTTTATCCACCGCATGTTCAAGTGCTGTTACTGTTGCATTTTCCGGTTGCTTGAGACCTAAACGCTCAACCGCCTGTTGAAAACGCTCCCGGTCCTCTGCCCGGTCAATAGCATCCGGGCTGGTACCGATAATCGGTACACCGGCTGCTTCTAACTCACGCGCCAGTTTCAGCGGTGTTTGCCCGCCATACTGAACAATCACTCCGGCCGGTTTCTCAACCCGGGCAATCGCCAAGACATCTTCCAGCGTTACCGGTTCAAAGTAGAGACGGTCAGAAGTATCGTAATCGGTTGAGACCGTTTCAGGGTTACAGTTAACCATAATGGTTTCATAACCATCTTCACGCAGCGCCAGTGAGGCGTGAACACAACAGTAGTCGAATTCAATCCCCTGACCAATCCGGTTCGGTCCGCCACCCAACACCATAATCTTCTTCTTATCTGTCGGGTAGGCTTCACACTCTTCATCGTATGAGGAATACATATAAGCGGTTGAAGAAGCAAATTCCGCAGCACAGGTATCGACACGCTTATAAACCGGATGAATCTCAAACTGATCGCGCAAGCGACGAATCTCATGTTCAGAAACCCCGACCAGTTTTGATAAGCGAGTATCGGCAAAACCTTTGCGTTTCATGCGACGCAGCACGTCTTTCGTCAATCCGGCAAAGCCATTGGTTTTAATCTCTGTTTCCAGCTGAATCAACTCTTCAATCTGGACGAGGAACCAACGATCAATCCCTGTCAGGTTAAAGATGGCATCAACTGACATACCGGCACGGAAAGCGTCACCGATGTACCAAATCCGCTCGGCACCTGCTTCTTTGAGCTCGTGCCGAATTTTGGTCAGCGCTTCCGGAGAGTCCAGATCAACCATCTCATCAAAGCCGTAAGAGCCTACTTCAAGACCACGCAGGGCTTTTTGCAGAGACTCTTGCTGGTTACGCCCAATCGCCATCACTTCACCAACCGACTTCATCTGTGTGGTTAGCTTCGTATTGGCACCGGCAAACTTTTCAAAGTTAAAGCGCGGAATCTTGGTCACAACATAATCGATCGTCGGTTCGAACGAGGCAGGAGTCACGCCTCCGGTAATATCATTGGTCAACTCGTCAAGCGTGAAACCAACTGCAAGCTTCGCTGCAATTTTTGCTATCGGGAAGCCTGTTGCTTTCGATGCCAGAGCAGAAGAACGGGAAACCCGCGGGTTCATTTCAATGATGACCATCCGGCCATCTTCAGGGTTGATACCGAATTGCACATTCGAGCCACCGGTTTCAACACCGATTTCACGTAAGACCGCCAGAGAAGCGTTTCTCATCAGCTGGTATTCTTTATCTGTCAGCGTCTGAGCCGGTGCAACCGTAATTGAATCTCCGGTGTGAATCCCCATCGGGTCAAAGTTTTCAATTGAACAGACAATGATACAGTTGTCGCTCTTATCACGAACAACTTCCATTTCATACTCTTTCCAGCCAATCAGTGACTCATCAATCAGCAACTCATTGGTAGGAGAAAGGTCTAATCCGCGATGACAGATTTCTTCAAACTCTTCTTTGTTATAAGCGATACCGCCACCGGTTCCGCCCATGGTGAATGAAGGACGGATGATACATGGAAAGCCGACTTTCTCGAGCACTTGATAAGCTTCTTCCATACTCTTTGCGGTATCGGCACGAGGGCATTCCAGACCAATTGACTTCATTGCAGCATCGAAACGAGAACGATCTTCTGCTTTATCAATCGCATCGGCAGTTGCGCCAATCATTTCAACACCGAACTCTGCCAGAACCCCTTGACGATCCAGTTCAAGCGCACAGTTCAGCGCAGTCTGACCGCCCATGGTCGGCAGTACGGCATCAGGGCGTTCTTTTTCAATAATTTTACGTACAACTTCCCACTGAATCGGCTCGATATAAGTGGCATCAGCCATCTCAGGATCAGTCATGATTGTTGCCGGATTCGAGTTGACCAGAATAACCCGATAACCTTCTTCTCTCAGAGCCTTACATGCTTGTGCTCCGGAGTAATCAAACTCACAGGCTTGGCCGATTACAATCGGGCCCGCACCTAAGATAAGAATACTTTGTATGTCAGTACGTTTTGGCATCGTCTACTCGCTCCGAATTAAGCACGGTGTTGTTGGATAAGTTCAATAAAGTGATCAAATAGAGGCGCTGCATCATGTGGCCCGGGGCTTGCTTCAGGGTGCCCTTGGAAACTGAACGCAGGTTTGTCGGTCCGATGAATGCCCTGAAGTGAACCGTCAAATAATGACTTATGGGTCGCTTTCAGAGTTGTCGGCAAACTTGCTTCATCTGCAGCAAAACCGTGGTTTTGCGAGGTAATCATCACAACATCCCGCTCGATATCTTTGACCGGATGGTTCGCGCCATGATGACCAAACTTCATTTTGATGGTTTTTGCACCGGATGCAAGCGCAAGAATTTGGTGTCCAAGGCAGATACCAAAGACTGGAATGCCTTTATCCAAAAAGGTTTTTGTTGCTTCAATGGCGTATGTACAAGGTTCCGGATCACCCGGTCCGTTTGAAAGGAAAATACCATCCGGATTCATTGCTAAAACGGTTTCCGCAGGAGTCTCCGCCGGAACAACGGTCAGACGGCACCCCCGGTCAACCAGCATCCGCAGAATATTGCGCTTGGCACCGAAATCGTACGCGACAACATGATAAGGTAACTCACTTTTATCTTTAGCCTGAGGGAGTCCACTTGCTAAAGACCAAGATCCTTGCGTCCACTCATATGCTTCTTTAGTCGTCACAACTTTTGCCAGATCCATGCCTTTCAGGCCCGGAAACTCTTTTGCTTTGGCTAAAGCAAGTGACTCATCCAGATTCTCACCCGCCATGATACAGCCGCTTTGAGCGCCTTTCTCACGGAGAATCCGGGTTAGTTTTCGTGTATCGATATCTGCAATACCTACAATATTTCTACTGTTCAAATACTCAGATAAGCTTTGCTCACTTCTGAAATTCGATGCAATCAATGGCAAATCACGAATGATTAGTCCTTGGGCATGAATATCTGAGGATTCTTCATCTTCTGAGTTAGTGCCGGTATTGCCAATATGAGGATAAGTAAGAGTGACGATTTGTTGAGAGTAGGAAGGATCAGTGAGGATTTCTTGGTACCCCGTCATCGAGGTATTAAAAACGACTTCACCAACGGAAACGCCATCTGCGCCAATGGACAGTCCGTGGAACACTGTCCCATCTTCCAGGACTAACAGTGCTGACTTGCTCAAGACAACCTCCAGAATAAAAATGCAAAAAATTTAGATGAAACTGCAAATTTGCCTTCCTAAAACGCTACAGAATAAAACTATAGAGTATTTCGGACAAATTAGACGCATTCTATAGATAGGTGTGATTTGTGTCAATGTTCAAAACTTAACAAATGTACTTTTTTACCGTGTTATTTAAAAAAATAAAATGAACAGAGTAAAAAGATACATTAAATCTGTATTATCAAACAACTCAAGGGGGATATAAGTCAAAAAGAGAGGAAACGGATAAAAAACATTCACAAAAAAATAAACAAACCAGCGCAATCGATAACGGACGCTCAAAAATATAACTTTTCTTGCCTTTAACACAAATAAAATACGATATCTTTTATTATACAAAATAAAGAAAGCACAGACTTGGCAGGTTATAGTATCAAAGTAAAACTTATTATTTGAGCAAAAATCGAATGCGCCGGAGCTATCCAGCGCATAATTATGTATTTAAAGCTGATTCAGAGAAAGGACATCCGTCATGGTATAAAAGCCTGCCTGTTTATCCGATAACCAGATCGCTGCTCTCACCGCACCATTGGCAAATGTCATCCGGTCAGAAGCTTTATGGGAAATCTCAACACGTTCCCCGAGATCAGCAAACATGGCAGTGTGCTCACCGACAATGTCACCGGCACGAATCGTTGCAAAGCCAATCTCTTCTCGTTGTCTTTCGCCCGTAATGCCTTCTCTGGCGTAGACAGCAACATCTTTCAGCTCATTGCCCATCGCATGAGCAATCGCTTCTCCCATACCGATAGCAGTTCCGGAAGGTGCATCAACCTTGTAACGATGGTGTGCTTCGACAATTTCGATATCACAGTAACTTCCCATCACTCTGGCCGCTTTTTCCAGTAGCTTGAATACCAAATTGACACCAACACTATAGTTAGGAGCCATCACCACCGGAATCTCTTGTGCAGCCTGATGAATTTGTGCAATCTCAGCCTCAGAAAACCCAGTCGTGCCAATTACAATACTTTTACCATGCTGCTTACATAACGCGATATTTGCCAAAGTGCTCACAGGTGAAGTGAAGTCAATAATGACATCAAATTGATCAATTGCATTTTCCAGATTATCAACCAATGTGATGCCAAAGTGTCCCTCACCACATAACTCTCCGATATCGACCCCGACCAATGATGATTCCGGACGTTCAGAACCAGCACCTACAGTGGCGAGATCATGATGATGTGTGGCTTTGACCAGGTTGCGACCCATTCGACCGGCAGCACCTGCTATTGCAATTTTAACCATTGCTAACTTCTCCATTCTGCTCAAATACGAATCGACAATTCCATCCGTATTACATCTCTATCGATTTATTTGTCTAAACTACCAACATTCAACTCATGTGGCTAGGCTTGTTGACGCTTCATGATGCAATCTCGCTACATTGACGCCCGCTCGAATCAACGGGAAAAGTCATGAATCAGTTGCTCAACAACGGGCAGATTCGCTTCAGGAAATTGATAATCAGTCAGTGCAGCAATCGCAACCCATTGCCCTTCCTGACCTTCTCTGCCATAAGGTGTTCCGGTAAAATCCGTCACAGAAATAAAATCAAATACCAGTGACTTTTCCGGGTAATCATGGGTCAAATGCTGGTATAGATGTTGAGCTGTGACCTCAATACCAATCTCTTCCTCTAATTCTCGGTGAATGGCGGCCTCAATTGATTCTCCGCTCTCAACTTTACCACCGGGAAACTCCCAAAATCCGCCTTTATGCAGATGATCTGGCCGCTTGGTTATATAAACTTGTGATTGTTCCTGATTAAAAATGATCGCCGCAACAATATGGGTTCTTTTCATATATTCCTCTGACACGCTGTTATCCGTCGAGTCTAACGATAATTACGTGGCAAAAAAAGAGCCGCTTTCTCAGCGGCTCTCGACTCATGTGAAATTTTTAAGCAATACGCCCATGGCACTGCTTGTATTTTTTACCACTACCACATGGGCAAGGCTCATTACGCCCTACTTTTTTCTCTTCACGAACCAGTGGTTGCTGCCCTTCGGGTGACTCTTCACCTTGGAGACTATCACTCTCTGCATGTTGTGCTTGCGCATAACGAGCCGCTTCTTCGATCTGAGCCTGACGACGTGCTTCCATCTCATCGACTTCTTCAGGCTGTTGTACCCGAACTTTAGACAGGATCGCGATCACATCAGATTTCAGAGAATCAAGCAGCCCTTCAAACAGTTCGAACGACTCACGTTTATATTCCTGCTTCGGATTCTTTTGTGCATAACCACGCAGGTGAATCCCCTGACGTAAATGATCCATCGCAGCCAGATGTTCTTTCCATAATGTATCCAGCGTTTGTAGCATGACGGATTTTTCAAAATTACGCAGCACTTCCGCGCCCACTAAGGTTTCTTTCTCTTGGTAAACTTTCACGGCTTCTTGAATGATGCGCTCACGAAGGACTTCTTCATACAACTTATCATCTTCATCCAGCCATTCCTGAATTGGCAAACTCAGATCAAAATCGTGTTTCAGGCGATTATGTAATCCCTGAATGTCCCACATATCTTCCAGCGACTGAGGTGGAATATATTCATCAATGACAGCGGTGAAGACATCGAAACGGTTTTGCTCGATCATTTCCTGAATATCTTCTGCTTCCATCAACTCATCGCGGAGTTCATAAACCACCTTACGCTGATCATTGGCAACATCATCATATTCCAGCAACTGCTTACGAATATCGAAGTTACGACCTTCGACCTTACGTTGTGCTTTTTCAATCGAGCGGGATAACAGTTTACTTTCAATCGCTTCCCCTTCATCCATACCACTCTGAATCAAACCAGCCATACGGTCTGAGGTAAAGATTCTCAGCAGTGCATCTTCCATGGAGAGATAAAAGCGTGATGATCCCGGATCGCCCTGACGACCGGAACGTCCTCTCAACTGGTTATCGATCCGGCGGGATTCATGTCGCTCAGTACCGATAATATGCAAGCCACCGGCTTCCAGTACCTGTTCATGGACTTTTTTCCATTCTGCTTTGATTTGATCAATCTGCTCTTGGGTCGGATTGTCCAGCGCATCGACTTTTGACTGCCAGCTTCCCCCCAACACAATATCCGTCCCACGACCAGCCATATTGGTTGCGATCGTTACAGAACCGGGCTTACCGGCTTCAGCAACAATTTCAGCCTCTTTTTCGTGGAACTTCGCATTCAAGACATTGTGTTTGACTTTAGCTTTCTTCAGCGCCTGAGACAGGAGTTCCGATTTCTCAATTGAAATCGTCCCGACTAAGACGGGCTGCCCTTTTTGCACACGCTCTTTAATATCCTCAATGATCGCCGCAAATTTTTCAGCTTCGGTCCGATAAACAACATCCGCCATATCATCACGGATCATCGGTTTATTGGTTGGAATAACCACGGTTTCCAAGCCATAAATGGTCTGGAATTCGAATGCTTCTGTATCGGCAGTCCCTGTCATACCTGACAGTTTTTCATAGAGACGGAAGTAGTTCTGGAAGGTAATCGAAGCTAAGGTCTGGTTCTCATTCTGGATTTTCACCCCTTCTTTGGCTTCAACCGCCTGATGCAAACCATCAGACCAGCGACGACCGGGCATAGTTCGTCCGGTATGTTCATCAACAATAATCACTTCGCCTTCATTTGAAACGATGTAATCAACATCTTTCTCAAACAAGACATGTGCTCTTAGCGCTGCATTAACGTGATGGAGCAAGCTGATATTCGCAGGAGAGTAGACTGTATCACCTTCATTCATCAGGCCATTTTTCACTAACAGTTCCTCGACATACTCTTGTCCGGTTTCTGTCAGGTAGACCTGTTTCGCTTTTTCATCGACGGTGTAGTGCCCGTCACCACGGTATTCTTCCGAGTCTTCTTTCTCTTGCCTTTCCAGCGAAGGAATCAAGGTGTTAATGCGGGTGTACAATTCAGAGCTGTCTTCAGCAGGACCGGAAATAATCAACGGCGTTCGGGCTTCATCGATAAGAATAGAATCCACCTCATCGACGATTGCAAAAAAGCGAGCTCGCTGAACCCGGTCTTCTTTACGAAATGCCATATTATCGCGCAAGTAATCAAAGCCGAATTCATTGTTTGTTCCATAGATGATATCAGCCTGATAGGCTTGTTGCTTTTCCTGAGGCATCATACCGGGAACGTTCACACCAACGGTCATCCCCAAAAACTCAAACAATGGTCGGTTGGTTTCAGCATCACGCTTAGCGAGATAATCGTTCACAGTAACGACATGGACACCATATCCCGGTAAAGCGTTCAGATAAGCAGCCAGTGTCGCAGTCAGGGTTTTCCCCTCCCCTGTCCGCATCTCTGCGATTTGTCCACCATTGAGGACCATCCCACCAATCAACTGAACGTCAAAGTGACGCATCCCAAATACGCGTTTCGAGGCTTCACGAACCGTTGCAAATGCTTCAGGCAGTAGCTGCTCCAGCGTTTCTCCCTGAGCTAAACGCTCACGAAACTCAATCGTCTTCGCTTTTAAATCTTCATCGGAGAAGGCTTCATAAGTGGGTTCATAATTATTGATTTCTTTAACAATTTTTCTCAGGTGTCGTAATGTTCTGTCATTACGGCTACCAATAACCTTAGTCAGTAGCTTAGTTATCATTTTTATCCGAATCTCTCTATGCTTAGATCACTTGAGATCTACTCTTGTTCCATCAGTCTCTATCAGTCATCAACTAAGTGTACTGAGATAAATCATGTCTATCCGATATTGAGGCTTATCGATGGTTTTTCAAGGCAATTCTTTTTAAGAAGCATATAGTGTAAGGAATTTTTAGTCTGATCACCAACATCACCGACGATTTGTTTGATTACAATACTTAAAATGATTCGTTAAACGAAGAAAGAAATACAAGAAGCGCCATTAACGAGCAATTTAAGATAGAATAGAAAAGTGAGCGTTAGACTGACTGGATCCTATCATGAGAAATCACCGCCCGACTGCCACGAATGAGTTAATCAGCCATTCAAAGCTGAAAGAGATTCAGAAACATGCTGAGTCAATCAATCAGCTAAGCCAGATCATTTTACCGTTGCTGCCGAAGGGAACTCAGCCTTACGTTCGGGTGGCAAATCTTCGCCGCAATAATCTGGTATTGGAAGTCGCGAGTGCGGCAATCAAAATGAAACTGGACTATGAACGCTTACAAATTCTCAATCATTTGCGTAATCAGGGATTTGCTCATTTGGTCAGTCTCGAAGTGGTGATCAACCCGTCAATTTATCGAACTGACTCATCTGCAAATGAAGATAAAACGCCAAAAAATCCGCGAATTATTTCTTCTCAAACAGCAGATTTACTCAAATGCATCGCCGATCATGCTTCACCGAAAGTAAAGAAAAGGCTGGAAAACATTGCCTGTCTTGCCAACAAGAAAGACAAATAACCACGCACTCTATTCATACCGACAACCGACTGATATAAAAAAACCAGACTTGAAGTCTGGTTTTTTTAAGTAAATAGATTGTTACGCCAGCACAGAGCTTGGGTCTGCAAAAGCGACCGGAGAACCAACGTCTTCACCAAACGTTGCCCATTCCCATGCTTCTTGGTCTGCTAAAAGTGCACGTAATAGCTGATTGTTCAGACCATGTCCGGATTTGTAAGCTCTGAATTCACCAACGATAGAATGGCCACACATGTATAGATCACCGATGGCATCCAAAACTTTATGTGTAACAAATTCATTCGCAAAACGAAGACCGTCTTCATTCAGAATACGGTAATCATCCAGAACAATAGCACAATCAAAACTACCGCCCAGACAAAGATTCTGTGACTGTAGATATTCGATATCACGCATGAAACCGAACGTTCTCGCCCGAGAAATATCACGAACAAACGATTGAGACGAAAAGTCAAATAATAGACGCTGCTCGTCGGATTCAATTGCCGGATGATTGAAATCAATCTCAAAATCCATCCGAAAACCTTGGTAAGGGACTAACTCGGCCCACTTATCACCATCTTCAAAACGAACCGGCTTTTTCACCCGGATGAATCGCTTCGGCGCATTCTGAACGTCAATACCCGCTTGCTGTAAGAGAAATACAAATGGGCTGGCACTGCCGTCCATAATCGGAATTTCCGGAGCATCGACTTCAACCACAGCGTTATCGATTCCCATCCCGGCAAGCGCTGCATTTAAGTGCTCTACGGTAGAAATTCGAATACCATCATCATTCACAAGAGCAGTACATAACATAGTGTCACGTACATTTTCTGGATTTGCCGGAAAATCGACAGGTGGTGTCACGTCAGTACGGCGATAAATAATACCGGTGTTTGCAGCGGCAGGGCGAAGAGTTAACGTGACTTTACGACCAGAGTGAAGTCCCACCCCAGTTGTTTTCACTATCTCTTTCAACGTTCGTTGTCTGATCATCTGCTTGCCTCAATGTCAGTGCTACAAAACACGGCCAATACCTATTGGCCGCAAATAATATCACAATTGTGAGCGGTGTCAAATTATGATAAATCAATCAGCCTGACGACGTAAAAAAGCTGGAATATCGAGATAACCACTTTCTTTCTCTTTCGGAGCAGTCTGACCCGCGCCTTGAGAATTTGCCGATGAAGGCTGAGATTTTGACTCAATATTTCCCTGCAACTTCGGTGCCACTTTCTCTTCAGATTTCGCGGCAACATGAGGTGCGTTTGCTTGTTGTGGCGAAGCCACCTGCTGCTGCGCACCTGCTGATTGTGCTGCGTTCGCTTTACCACCGGCTACAAGCGTGATATCGGGTTTCTTTTCATTACCGATACCCGTTGCAACAACAGTTACACGAATTTCATCAGCCATATCAGGGTCTAGCGAAGTACCGATGACAACGGTTGCGTTATCCGAAGCAAATGCTTTCACCGTATTACCGACCGTTTCAAACTCGTCCAATCGCATATCAAGACCAGCGGTAATATTGACCAGTACACCACGAGCACCTGCAAGGTCGATATCTTCCAACAGTGGACTGGAGATAGCCATTTCAGCGGCCTCTTCTGCCCGATCTTCACCTTTGGCGACACCGCTGCCCATCATAGCATGTCCCATTTCAGACATGACCGTTCTCACGTCTGCAAAGTCCACGTTGATCATGCCCGGGCGAGTAATCAATTCCGCAATCCCCTGAACTGCATTCTTCAATACGTCGTTCGCACTGGCAAAGGCTTCGAGTAATGTGATACCACGACCCAAGACTTTAAGCAGCTTCTCATTCGGAATCGTAATCAAAGAATCAACGTGCTTTGATAACTCTTCGATACCTTGCTCTGCAAAGGCAAGACGTTTCTTTCCTTCAAAGCTAAAAGGCTTGGTGACTACAGCAACCGTTAATACACCCAGCTCTTTTGCAACTTCAGCAATCACCGGTGCGGCTCCGGTACCAGTTCCGCCACCCATACCAGCTGCGATAAACACCATATCGGCACCCGTTAGGGATTCTTTAATTTTTTCTTTATCTTCAAGAGCAGCATCACGTCCTACTTGAGGATTTGCACCAGCACCTAACCCTTTGGTGATATCTCCACCAATTTGAATCACAGTACTTACACTTGTTTTACGAAGTGCCTGTGCATCTGTGTTAACACTGATGAATTCCACGCCTTCGATGGATTCACGCACCATGTGTTCTACAGCGTTACCGCCGCCGCCACCAACTCCAACGACTTTAATTACAGCATCGTCAGACATTTCCATCATCGGTTCAAACATGTGTTATCTCCGTTTTTCCTGCAACTCAGGTTAAAACTCTTTCTGTATCCAATTACGCAAACGACTCAATAGTCCGGACATTGATTGGCGCTTAGGCTCACTATATTCTGTCTCGTCGCTAATTTGACTATCCCTTGCATAATGGAGTAAACCAACCGCCGTAGAATGATACGGCTCTTTTACGTAGTCCGTGAGTCCACTCACTTCAAGTGGTTTTCCTACACGAACCTGATTGCGGAAAACGCGTTCCGCACACTCAACCAGACCTTCAATCTGAGCGGCACCACCCGTCAGGACGACCCCCGCAGCTAAATGATGTTTAATCCCTTCGGATCGTAACTTTTCCTGCACGGTATCGATAGTCTGGTGAACTAGTCCCATTAATTCAGTGTAGCGAGGCTCTATCACTTCCGACAAGGTTTGACGCTGCAAACTCCGGGAAGGGCGTCCTCCGACACTGGGTACATTGACCGTGTCATCTTTACTGACTAACTCACTCAATGCACATCCATATTTTACTTTTATCTCTTCAGCATCGCTGACTGGCGTCCCGAATGCAAATGCAATATCACTGGTCACCGCATTACCGGCATACGAAAAAACCTCTGTATGACGCAGCGCACCACCGGTCCAAATCGCAATATCCATCGTTCCGGCACCGATATCGACCACACAAACACCAAGTTCCCGCTCGTCTTCAGTGATGACTGCGTTGCTGGCAGCGAGCCCGGAATAAACCAGCTGCTCGACTTTCAATCCACAACGCTCTACAGCCTTAATGATATTTCTCGCCATATCATTATGACAGGAAATAAGGTGTACACTGACTTCCATACGTACACCGGATAAACCAAGTGGGTTTTTAATTCCTTCTTGGTAATCAATCGTAAACTCTTGGGGAATGACATGCAGAATTCGCTGTTCATCACCAATTTTAATTGATTTTGCGGTATGAATGGCTCGATCCATATCTTCCTGAGAAACTTCTTCCTCAGAAATAGTCCCCATACCCTTTTCAATTCGACTTGCAATATGTTTACCAGAGATTGATAAAAATACATTGCTAATCTGACATTCAGCCATCAATTCAGCTTGATCAATCGCCCGCTGAACAGACTTTACAACCGATTCCAAATCATTGACACCACCCTTATCCATACCTCTGGATGGGCTTGTCCCTGCGCCGATGATATTAATCTGCCCATCGGGCAATATTTCTCCGACTAAAGCAGAAACAGTTGCCGTGCCAACATCGAGACCCACTATTATGTTGTCATCGGTCATTTTTGTCATCCGTTGTATTCTCTTGCTCTAACTCTTGTTCCGAAAACCACCCGACCGCAGCTCCAGTGTCATATCTGAGGTCAATATAGCTTATTTTTTCAGCTTTTTGACCAAAGTAACGATAAAGTGCAACGAACCTCATGATTCGCTCCTTGATGGATTCTTTCCCCAGTTCAAGGCGAATACCATTATCCAGTATTATTTGCCAAGCTCTTCGCTCATTCAGCAACAGAGAGGAAATATTTAATCCTAATTTTTGAAACTCAGGATTATATTTTCGCCACATATCAAGCACTTCAACCGATGAATTTTCCGGTCCGTATAATTTGACATGCTCGCCTTGCACAAGCCCTAAATCGCCATGGAATACAACCCCATGATCATCCAGAAGAGACTGACCATTCCAGATTGCCTGAACCTGATGTTCAGTCAGAAACACTTTAATCGTATCAGGCCATTGCTTGCGAATCGACGCGTGCTCAACCCACGGAATCATTTGCACACGACGTTGTAACTGATCCACATCCTGAGACATAAACGTTCCGACATGATCCAACGTGGCAAAGGCCTGCTGAACATCGTGTGCCGTGACATAATTCAAGTGTCCCTGCAAAACGATTCGAGACAGTGGCAAACGATCTTCATCCCACATCCAACTTAACGCTGAGTAAAGTAATAATCCGATGAAGAAAGTTACCGAGAACAGAAAAATCCCACCCCAGACCCGTTCTCTGAGCCATGGTGATAGTGATAGCTGATGGCTTCTCATTAATATTTGTTTCATTCAAGTTCACCGTCAGCCATCAATTGACTTTGTACATCCTGCTGTCGAATTACAATTGTGGCAAAAACATTCACTATAACTTTCGAATTATACTGAGCTCACTAAAAGTATCAAATAAAGAAAAACAGAAATTTAGCTCTGATGCCAACTTCTTCATCATTTGAAACAGATAAATATTGGTTTTTTATCCTACTTGTTGCATTTCTTCGATATTTAACTGTAATGATGCTAATTGTCTCGCCACTTTGCCAATATCACCGGCGCCTTGAGTCAACACTAAGTCACCATCTTGTAATACATTGGCGAGGACACTCGGCAATGTCTGAGTATCCGGAACAAAAATCGGGTCTATTTTACCGCGACTCCGAATCGTCCGGCACAATGAACGCCCGTCAGCACCGGCAATTGGTTTTTCTCCTGCCGGATAGACATCAAGCATAATCAATACATCCACTTGCTCAAGTACATTGGCAAAATCATCGTATAAGTCACGGGTGCGACTATAGCGATGGGGTTGGAAAATCATCACTAAACGTTTTTCGGCCCAGCCACTTCTGGCTGCCTGAATAGTCACATCCACTTCGGTCGGGTGATGACCATAATCATCAACCAGCATGACTTTACCGCGTCCGGAATCAAATACACCTAAGTGATCAAAGCGACGACCGGTTCCCTGAGTGCTTTCCATTGCTTTCAAGATAGCTTCATCACCAATGTCATCTTCTGTCGCAACGGCAATGGCAGCGGCTGCATTCATCGCATTGTGTCGGCCGGGAATATTCAACGTAATTGATAAATCAGAACGCCCCTTGCGCACCACTGTAAATTGACCTTGTTGGCCACGCTGCTGATAATTTTCAATCCGGACATCGGCATCCGGTGAAAAACCATATGTAACCACATGCCGACTTAACTGAGGAATCAGCTCCCGGACAACAGGATCATCAATGCAGAGAATCGCCTGTCCGTAAAACGGCAGATTATGCAAAAACTCGATAAAGGTTCGTTTCAGCGTTTCAAAATCCCCGTGATAGGTGTCCATATGATCCGCTTCAATATTGGTCACGATACTGACCATCGGCTGTAAGTGTAAGAAAGAGGCATCACTTTCATCGGCTTCAGCGATTAGAATACGGCTACTGCCCAGTCTTGCATTGGTTCCGGCACTCTTGACTAACCCGCCATTGACGAACGTCGGATCCAATCCGGCTTCTGAATAGATTTGGGTGACTAAAGCGGTCGTGGTCGTTTTTCCATGTGTCCCCGCGACAGCAATGCCATGACGGAAGCGCATCAGTTCGGCTAACATTTCAGCCCGGCGGACTATCGGCACCCGTCTTTCTCTGGCTTCAGCGAGTTCAGGGTTGTTCATATCAATTGCGCTAGAAACAACGACAACACTGGCTTGCGCAACATTTTCTGCCTGATGCCCGATATGAATGATTGCACCTTTTGCTTTTAAATTATCGGTGATCGTATTGGCTGCAATATCAGATCCGGTGATCTGATAGCCTTCATTCAACAAAACCTCGGCAATCCCACTCATGCCGGCACCACCGATCCCGACAAAGTGAATACACTTCACCCGACGCATTTCAGGAACAATTGCTCTAAGCTGGGATAGGTCAGGTGTATATGTCATTGTCATGAAACTTTCCATTATTCAGTTAAAGAGATGATCGCATTTGCTACGATCTTATCGGCGTCAGGCTGAGCGAGTTGTTTGGCTTTTATCGCCATATCGAGCAATCTGCTGCGATCGAGTTGAGCAATCGCATCGGCCATTTTTTGCGCACTCAGCTCGGGTTGTTCAATCATTAGTGCAGCACCGGCTGCGACCAAATGATCTGCGTTCAGTGCCTGCTGGCGATCTTTGTGCATGAAGGGCACAAAGATCGCACCCACACCGGCGGCGGCCACTTCAGAGACCGTTAACGCCCCGGATCGGCAGATCAGCAAATCTGCCCATGCATAAGCTTCGGCCACATCATCAATAAATTCGGTCACACAAACATGTTGAATCTGTTGCCGGCGATATTGTGCCTCTACAGATGACTGATTTCCCTTACCGGCCTGATGACGAATTTCAACCGGATAATTCGCCAACAATGCCATTGTATCAGGCATCGTCTGATTCAAAATTCGGGCCCCCTGACTTCCGCCCATCACCAAGATACGAATGGGACCATGGCGATCTTTCATTCTCTGTGCAGGGTCAGCCAAGCGGGCAACGTCCGTGCGAACCGGATTACCGACAACATCGGCATCCGGAAATGCACCGGGAAAGGCCTGAAACACACGTCGGGCAATACGAGCCAGCCAACGGTTAGTCAAACCGGCTACCGCATTTTGTTCATGCAATACTACCGGAATCCCGAGCAGCCAGGCAGCAACGCCTCCGGGGCCACTGACATAGCCGCCCATGCCTAACACCACATCCGGTTGCCACTGTTTGATATAAGTTCTGGCCTGAAAAATTGCATTGATAATTTGAAAAGGCGCTTTGAGTAAACGCAGAACGCCCTGCCCCCGCAAGCCTTTGACTTTGATAAAATCAATCTCAATCTGGTGTTTAGGAACCAATTCAGCTTCCATTCTGTCGGCGGTTCCCAACCAACGGATTTCCCACCCTTGCGCTTGCAATGCTTTGGCAACCGCAAGCCCGGGGAATACATGTCCGCCCGTACCGCCAGCCATTACCATTAAACGTTTATTCTTGATCATCTGCGTTCTTTACAACTTCTTTTTCTACATCCGCGAGACGGCATTCAAAATCTATTCTCAATAAAATTGAAACCGCGACAGACATTACAATTAAGCTCGAACCACCATAACTAATCAGTGGCAGCGTTAACCCCTTGGTCGGAACAATCCCGGCAGCGGCACCAACATTAACCAAGGTCTGAAAGGCAAACCAAATACCAATCCCGAAAGCAAGATAACCACCAAACTGTTGCTCATGTTCAAATGCCTTTTTACCGATGAATACCGCTTTCATCACCAGCCACATCAGCAACAGTAAGACCAAAACAACCCCGACGAATCCCAGCTCTTCAGCTAAGACGGCAAAGACAAAATCTGTATGTGCCTCCGGCAAATACTCCAGCTTTTGAATCGAGTTCCCAAGCCCTTGTCCAAACCAGCCGCCCCGTCCGAAAGCCATCAGTGATTGTGTCAGTTGATAACCACTGCCGAAAGGGTCTTCCCAGGGGTCGAGAAACGACGTCACCCGACGAATACGATACGGTTCTGCAATAATGAGTCCGATGACGGATACCACCCCGGCAACCATCAAGGCAATAAACTGTGACAACTTTGCTCCGGCAATGAATAGCATGCCGAATAAAGTGACTAACATAACAACAACGGTTCCCAAGTCAGGCTGAAGCAACAACAAAATAGCCAGACATGAGAACACCATGATGGGTTTCATGAATCCGCCAAAAAAGGTTTGCCGGACTTCATCATGCTTTCTGACCAAATAGCCAGACATAAAAATAAATAACGTCAGTTTTGCAACTTCTGCGGGCTGTAGGTTAAACAACCCCAAAGGAATCCAACGGGATGCGCCATTCACCGACTTTCCGGCAATCAGTACAATCACCAACAGCACAAATGAGACAGCCAATAGTAGTGAGCTATACTGAAACCAACGCTGTAACGGTAGCTGCAAAACAATGGCAGACACAACTAGTGCCAACGCTAAAAAAGTCGCTTGCCGGAACATAAAATGAAACGGTTGATCGGTCAGTCGCGAACTGACAGGAAATGATGCCGAAGTTACCATCACCAAACCGATTAACATCAGTCCCAGTGCAATCCATACCAACTGTCGATCAAACAACACCTGAGGACTCGGCGTCTTCAGCCATTGAATAATTCTGGCAGTTGCTTTCGATACGAGTGACACAATAACCCTACACTATGCGTATTGGTGTGCTAAAGCGGCAAAAGCATCACCTCTTGCCATAAAATTCTGAAACTGATCAAAGCTGGCACAGGACGGTGAAAGCATCACGATATCTCCTTCTGAGAGCTGAGGTGCGATATCGGTAATCACATCAGCCATCGTTTCATACTGCTTTGCTGCCGGGTGCAACCGCATAAACTGCTGACCATCACGACCAAAACAACAGAGCCGGACATTCAGTGAATTCAGAACCGGAGCCAGTGGCGAGAAGTCAGCGCCTTTACCGACACCTCCGACTAACAAATACAACGTCCCTTTTAAAGTCAAACCCGATAGCGCTGCCAATGTACTGGCAACATTCGTCGCCTTAGAATCATTGACCCACTGAATCCCACGATTATCGGCAACAACCTGACACCGATGTGTCAGTCCTGTGTAAGACTTGAGGGTATCAAGCCCTTTTTCATAGCCAATCCCTGCGTGTTGCAACAGTGCCAGTACTGTCAGAACATTGGCAAGGTTATGCCGTCCGACTAACTTGAGTTGATCACAGGCTATCACCGGGCGCCCATCCGCCACCAGATATTCACATTCATCGATATACTGAACAGAGAAATCAGCCGCTTGTGAGATGGAGAATGTGACCACCGCGCCTGAAAATGTATCAGGAAATGTAAGGGGGTCGTCACAATTGACGATAGCGGCTTGGGCATGATTAAAAATACGCAGTTTTGCTTGGCGGTACCCTTCAATATCCCGGTATCGATCCATGTGATCTTCAGACAAATTCAAAAATGCCGCGGCTTTCAGTTTGAGATGACTTGTGGTTTCTAACTGAAAACTGGAAAGCTCCAGAACATACAGTTCAACCGACTCATCAATCAAATCCAGTGCCGGAATACCGATGTTACCACCGACCGCAACCCGAAGACCGGTCGCTGCGGCCATTTTTCCGGTTAAATCAGTGACGGTACTCTTCCCGTTGGAACCGGTAATGGCGATGACAGGTTGATCGACATGCCAGGCAAATAGCTCAATATCACCGACAACCGGTGTACCGGTCTGAATGACTTGCTGAATTTCTGGTGTTGCTAACGCGATTCCGGGATTAATAACGACGAGATCAGCTGCGGCCAGCCATTCATTGCACCAGCCACCTTGATGACATGCAATCCCGGCCGGTAATTCACTCAATCCCGGAGGATTCTCTCGGGTATCGATAACTTTGACAGCAATATTCGGATGATATCTATCAAGATATTTCACAACCGAAAGACCCGTGATTCCTAAACCAACGACAACGACATTCTTTACATCTTGCCAATCATTCATCTTAACTACGCCATTCCAAGTCTATGCTTAAGCTATTACTCTAAGATAGACAATATCGCCACCCCAAAACCACCATAGTACAGCATCATACAAATCTCTGTAACTTGATGAAACTCTGTAACTCGATGAAACAAAGTATCAACGGACTTTCAGTGTTGCCAGGCCAATTAAAACCAGCACAATTGAAATAATCCAGAAACGCACAATCACACGCGGCTCAGGCCACCCTTTTAATTCGTAGTGATGATGAATCGGTGCCATTCTGAAAATACGTTGTCCACGCAATTTATAGGAGCCGACTTGTAGGATCACCGAAAGCGTTTCCATCACAAAGACTCCGCCCATAATCACCAGCACAAACTCCTGCCGAACCAGTACAGCAATGGTTCCCAGCGCGCCACCTAAAGCCAGTGATCCGACATCGCCCATAAATACCTGAGCCGGATAAGTATTGAACCACAGAAATCCAAGCCCGGCGCCGACAATCGCAGTACAGACAACAGAAAGCTCGGAAGCATCAGCGATATAAGGTATATGGAGATAATTGGCAAAGTTCACATTTCCGGTAGCCCAGGAAATCACACCAAAACCGGCAGCGACTAAAACGGTCGGCATAATCGCCAATCCATCCAGTCCATCGGTCAGGTTGACCGCGTTGCTGGTACCGACAATAACAAAGTAAGTCAGGACGATGTAAAACATCCCCAATTGTGGCATGACATCTTTAAAGAAAGGCACCACGAGTTCTGTTGCACTGGTATCTTTACCATGCATATACAAAGCAAATGCAACACATAAAGCAATCAGAGACTGCCAAAAATACTTCCAGCGTGCGATCAGACCATCGGTATTTTTGCGCACAACTTTACGATAATCATCGACAAAACCAACGACACCGTAGCCGAGCAGTACAAACATTACTGCCCAGACATAAGGATTAGATAAATCCGTCCACAGTAGCACCGTAATAAAAATGGATGCGAGAATCATCACCCCGCCCATTGTCGGTGTACCGCGCTTGCTGAAATGAGATTCAGGCCCATCATTACGAACAACTTGCCCGATTTGTAGCAATTGAAGTCGCTTGATAAGACGCGGCCCCATCCAGAGGGAAAGTCCCAATGCAGTCAAAATACTGACAATAGCCCTGAATGACAAATATTCAAACAGACGAAAAAAAGAAAAATATGGCTGTAATAATTCTGCAAGCCAAATAATCATGCGTATTTCTCCTTGAGAGCAGCAACTATCTTACCCATGCCGGCACTATGTGCGCCTTTGACCAGTAAAACATGCTCTTGATTTTGATGATTATCGAGTTGCTGCTCGATATACTCCATCATGTGTTGGTGTGAAGAAAAATGTCTGCCTTGGCACACCTCACTGATAACTTTGGCATCTTCGCCATATGTCAGCACATAATCAAACCCAAAGGGTGCTGCATGTTCACCGACTTGACGGTGAAGTGCAAGACTTTCATCACCTAACTCAGCCATATTTCCCAGAATAAGCCATCGCACTGCGGAGAATGTTGCCAGCAGATCAATGGCTGATTTTACCGCCGGTACACTGGCATTATAGCTATCATCAATCAGACGAATTTGGGGTGTGAGCATCGACATATCCACGCGCCCCTGCACATTTCTTGCGTTAGCTAATCCTGTTTTTATTTCATCTAATGTGGCACCGGCAGCCATCGCCAATGCAGCCGCAGCCAAGGCATTGGCAATATTATGTTCACCGATAATATTCAATTGAATATCTCGCTGGCCTTGCGGTGAAACCAGAGTAAAACTCGGACGAGCAGATGAATCCAGACGAACTGACTGTGCATAAAAATCAGCAGACGCATGTTGCCGAGAAAACGTAACAACGTGTTTATCCGCGAGAACCTTTTCCCACAGCGCCTCCCCCTGACTATCGAGGTTAATGATCGCTGTCGCTCCGGGGGCTAACCCTTCAAAGATCTCCCCTTTGGCAACCTTGACTCCCTCCATCGACCCAAAACCTTCTAAGTGAGAAGCCGCAACATTATTAACCATTGCCGCATCCGGTCTGACGAGTCGGGTCGTATAGGCAATTTCACCGACATGATTTGCCCCCAGCTCAATAATAGCAAAGTCATCTTCAGGGCAAGAGCGGAGTAATGTCAAAGGTACGCCAATTTCATTGTTGAAATTCCCTTGAGTGTATAGCACCCGACCTTTTTGGGATAAAATCTCCGCAACCATTTCTTTGACAGTCGTTTTACCGCAACTGCCCGTAATCGCGACAGTTTTTGTCTGACACTGTTGATGAACCCATGCCGCGACTGTGCCTAAAGCTTGGCGAGTATCACGAACAATGATCTGAGGTACGTTCACCGGTAGTGCCCGACTTACCAATAACGCCTGAGCCCCTTGTTCAATTGCATGATCCGCAAAATCATGTGCATCAAAACGTTCACCGGACAAAGCAATAAATAATGCCCCGCTATCAATATGACGGGTATCCGTTGAGATTGAATGGATGCAGAGATCATTACCGATCAGTTCTGCATCAAGAACGTTCGCCAATTGTGATAATAAAACCTGAATCATGCTGTTAACTCCAACAGTCTTATTGCTGTCTCCCGGTCAGAGTAATGATGAACACCCTCAGCCGTAACCTGATAATCTTCATGCCCTTTTCCTGCCAGCAGGATAATATCGTTTTCATCAGCATGGGATAGGGCGAATTCAGTTGCTTTTTGCCGCTGATGTTCAATCTTCACATCCATCGGAGAGTGTAAGCCGTGTAACATATCCTCAATAATCTGCCGGGCGGCTTCACTACGTGGATTATCATCCGTCAGAACGACACGGTCAGCCAATCGCTCAGCAATGGCAGCCATCAGCGGGCGCTTGCCCCGATCCCGATCACCACCACAGCCAAAGATGACCCATAACTTGCCACGGCAATGAACCCTCAGCGCAGAGAGTGCTTTTTCCAGTGCGTCAGGCGTGTGGGCATAATCAACCACAATTTTTGCACGTCCGGCTTTTTGGAACAGTTCCATACGGCCGACCACAGGACATAAACGCCCGGCTGTCGCGGTTAAATCATCTTTATCAAATCCGAGCACCAGCATCGTCGCAAAAGTCAGCAACACATTACTGGCATTAAATGCCCCAATCAAAGGGACAGAAAAATGCCCGCTTCCCCATGAACTATCAAAAGAGAGATGAATGCCATCTTTGCTATAACGGATATCCGTCGCCCAGACACCAAGCCGGGTTTGCGGACGCTCCGACAAAGAGACACCGATCACATCATCCAATTCATCACACCATGAACGCCCAACCGGATCATCGGCATTAATCACTGCGCGCTGGCACTGATGTGTGCAAAACAGTAACTTCTTCGCTTGCGCATAAGTCTCCATATCACCATGATAATCAAGGTGATCTCGACTTAAGTTGGAAAAAACGCCCACATCAAAACACAAAGCTTTCACCCGCCCTTGCACCAAACCGTGGGATGAGACTTCCATCGCTGTATAGTTCGCCCCTTGATTCATCAAAGCAGATAGTGTTTGCTGAATTTCAATTGCACTGCCGGTTGTATTCCCGACAGGCTTTAACTGTTCCAGAAAACCGTTGCCGGTCGTGCCCATCACCGCACATCGATTCCCTAATAAATTTAACCACTGCGCAATCAGTTGAGAAATCGTTGTTTTGCCATTCGTCCCCGTAACCCCGACCAGCGAGTGATGTTGGCTCGGATGACGATACAGACGCCCTGCTAATTCAGAAAGATGTGTATTCAGATCATCCAAATAGATGATCGGCACTGAAGTGTGAGTCTCGATGGTGCCGTGTGGTTTCTGTGGGTCTGACTGGGCAATAATCAGGCTGGCTCCTGCTGTAACAGCAGCATCAATAAACGTCCGCCCATCGATGTGATGGCCGATAACCGCAACAAATGTATCTCCGGGATGAATCTGTCGACTATCGAGAACCAGTCGCTGAACCGGGATATCAGCATATGTGGTTGCCTCTAACTGAAGCCAAGGAGAAATCAATGCCGCAATCGATATACTTTCACACATATGTATTCCTTATTTACTTCGGGGCTGATTATCATCGGGCGCAATATTCATGATCTGGAGTGCCCCTTTCATGATTTCAGCAAAAAAGGGCGCAGCAACCGAGCCACCGTAATATTCATCCCCTTGCGGCTCATTCACAACCATCACTAAAGCCAAACGAGGGTCACTCACCGGTGCAATCCCAGCGGTAATATTGACATATTCATCACTATACCCCCCTTTTGTTGCCTTTCGTGATGTCCCGGTTTTTGCCGCAACCCGATATCCGGGAATCGCCGCCTTGGTTGCCGTTCCTCCGGGTTGAGTCACCGTTTCCATATATCCCAGCACTAACTTCGCAATATCACGATCAATCACCTGCTTGGACAAATCCTGCTGGTTATTCTCGATAATATGCAGTGGTTGATAAACACCATAATTTCCCAAAGTGGCATAGGCATGAACCAGTTGAATCGGGGTAACGGAAATACCATAACCGAATGCTAATGTCGCAATCTCGAATTTGGACCACCGTGTCCGGTTTGGAAAAATCCCCATAGATTCTCCGACCAAATTCAATCCGGATAATTCACCCAATCCAACAGAGCCGTAAACTCCCAATAGCGCCTGAATTGGCATTCGCAAAGCTAATTTGGCAACGCCAATATTGCTCGATTTTTGGAGAATTTTTTGTAAGTTGGCTTTTCCGACACGAGACACATCCCGGACACGACTCCCGCCAATGCGAAAAACCCCGTTCTCGGTATCAATCACCGTATTTTGATCGGCAACACCATTCTCAAGCGCGGCAATTTCTGTGAACGGTTTAATTGTTGAGCCCGGCTCCATAGCATCGGTCAGTACCCGGTTTCTCATGCGAAAAGTTTGCAAATCTGAACGATTATTCGGGTTATATGATGGCGCATTGACCATTGCCAGAATGGCACCGCTTTTGACATCGACAACAATCGCCGATGCCGATGTCGCCCGGTGATCCGCCTTAGCTTGTTTCACCGCCCGATAAGCAATGGCCTGAATTCGTTGATCAATGGTGAGCTGCAGTGGTTTACCTTCTTGCTTGGCTTCTAAAGCAATATTTTCAACCACCCGACCGTAACGGTCTTTACGAATCACCTGCTTGCCGGCTTCGCCACTGAGCCAGTTGTCATAACTTTTCTCGACGCCTTCTAATCCATGACCGTCAATTCCGGTCACACCAATTAAGTGAGCACTAACTTCACCAGAAGGATAATAACGCCGCGATTCTGACTTCAGGCCAACCCCTTTTAACTTCAGCTCACGAATATATTTTGCCATCGGTGGGTTCACCTGACGCTGCAGGTAGATAAAACGACGACTTTTATTTTCAGAAATTTTATCAATCAAAGCCTGCCGATCGAGCCCCAAAACATCAGCCAAAGCGTACCATCGGTTCCTGTCATCCAATTCATGGTATTTAAAAATCGTGGCGGGATCGGCCCAGACAGCATCAACAGGTACGCTTACAGCCAGCGGCTCTCCGTTCCGATCAGAAATGATTCCCCGCGCTGACGGAATTGTTTTCGCACGGATCGAGCGCAAATCCCCCTGATACACCAAGTTATCAGGCTCAACCACCTGTATATAGGCAGTACGTCCAATCAGAATCGCAAAGGCAGAGAAAATGAAGAATAAAATGATATAGAAGCGCCAACGGATGAAAACATGGCTTTGAGAAGGCTGCTTTTTGGGAGAAGACTCTATCTTTTTCATTTCAGAGGAACTACCACTTCCTTGTCTGCATCGGGACGAATCATATTCAGGTCTTTCTGAGCCAAATCCTGAACTCGACTGTTATCTGAAAGCGCAGTTTCTTCCAATAACAGATTCCGCCATTCACTGTCTAAATGTTCTCGTTCAACCATCTCATGTTCGCGTGCCGTGATAGCGAGTCGGGCTTGATGCGTGGTAAATACGATTCCCATCGCAGTGACGAACATAATGAAAAGCAAAAACAGCGCTAAGCGCCCTGCGGTAAATAGATCGGTTAAAATTAACCAAGCTAAATTCGGGCTGGATTTGCTGTTTTTCATCTCGGTCATGCCAATTTTTCCGCAATCCGGAGCACTGAACTTCTGGAGCGGGTATTTTGTGCGACCTCTTGCTCTGAAGGTTTGATCGCCTTACCAACCGTTTTTAGACGAGCACTCCCCAACGCCTGAATCTGAGCATCCGTCAGAGGAAGCCCATGAGGCACTTCAGGCCCTTTACTTTCTTTGCGCATGAAATGTTTCACCATCCGGTCTTCTAACGAATGAAAACTAATTACGGATAAACGCCCTTGCGGTGCAAGTATCGATAACGCACCTTTTAATGCGCAATCAATCTCTTCCAGTTCACTATTGATATAAATCCGAAATGCCTGAAAAGCGCGGGTTGCCGGATGTTTCTTCTCTTTATAATTCTTCGGTACAACATCGGCAATCAGTTGAGCCAGTTGCCGGGTTCGTAATAACGGTTCATTTTCTTCATCACTGCGATATTCAATAATCGCTTTGGCAATTCTGCGAGCGTAACGATCTTCACCAAATTCACGAATAACCCAAGTAATGTCATCCAAATCCGCATCATTCAGCCACTGCGAAACAGGAATACCGGATGTCGGATCCATCCGCATATCCAGCGGCCCATCTTTTAAAAAACTGAAGCCGCGATCCGCATCATCTAACTGAGGTGAAGAGACGCCCAAGTCAAGCAGAACTCCGTCCACTTTACCGCTCAAGCCATATTCCTCAGCATAATCAGCGATTGCAGAAAAAGGGCCGTGAATAATCGTAAAACGGGGATCATCAATCTGTCTAGCAGCTTCAATTGCCTGTGGATCACGATCAATACTGTAGAGTTTTCCCCGAGGCCCGAGTTTGGACAAAATCGTGCGCGAATGCCCACCCCGGCCAAACGTGCCGTCGATGTAGATACCGTCGGGTTTGATATCCAACCCTCGGATGGATTCATCCAACAGGACGGAAATATGCTGAAATGTAGTTTGCGTCATTCGTTCTCTCGTAAAACCTATGCAAGCAACCCATCCCATATGCAACAAACACAAGGGCCGAATACGTTAAACTTGCTCAGGACACTATGGTAGTAGAATGCCAGAAACACTGCTACCGTCTTCCCGAATACCAGACGTGATATTGCGCCAAGTTTAAACGATCTGGGACAGATAACGTCAATATAAAGCAAAAAACCCATCATGACTGAATATCATGATGGGTCAAGAATAGCCGGAGTTAACCTATAAGCCGGGTTCTGTTCCGTTTTGCAACGGTAGTAGCCATTCCTCTAGGCCAGCAATCGCTCACTGGCTCAAGCAACCTACCCGCTCCCAGACGCGAGCCACGCCATACGAGAGCCTATTTGGTCTTGCTCCGGGTGGAGTTTACCTTGCTACGAACTGTTACCAGACGCACGGTGCGCTCTTACCGCACCCTTTCACCCTTACCTGACCACAAGGGTCATCGGCGGTCTTCTCTCTGCTGCACTTGTCGTGAGCTCTCGCTCCCCAGGCGTTACCTGGCACCCTGCTCTATGGAGCCCGGACTTTCCTCCCCTTTATCAGTCTCCCCGGTAAAACCAAAGGACATCAATAAAGCAGCGACTACCCAGTCAACTCCGAGCGCGAATTGTATAGAGAAAGGAGAACGCTGTCTACCGATGAAAAAACGACTGCCTGTTTTTCCATCCAATATCAATATGATTGAACCGTATCAATCCGGATGTTTTGTTCCCACTTATTGCTGACATTTAGATAAGAGGGCAGCTTCCGCCGAAAGCGGTTGTTTATTTCTCAAACCGTTTAAATTTATTAATAGCATCGGTAATACAATCGCCGTGAAAACAATGTTTGATAACGGTACCGACAACCATACGCCTTCAATCCCCCACAGTCTTGGTAAGATAAACAAGAAAGGCAATTGCACCACCATGTTGCCAACCGAAACAAACAAGGCTTGGCCGCCTTTCCCTACCGCGACAAAGTAAATCGACGCCATAAATAAGAAACCATCTAAAAACAGCGCCATCAAATGCAAACGAATCCCAACTTTGGTGGCCTCAATTAACGGCTCGTTCGCATGCGTAAAGAAGCTGGCAAAAAATTCCGGGAAGCAATTCAATACAATGACCACAGCAATGCCGGAACCGACGGTCACAGAAAATGCTAATTTCACGGTTTGGATAATGCGCTGGTACTGCTTTGCCCCAAGGTAATAACTGACTGGCGGCTGCAAACCACTGACCAGACCTTCAGCAAAAAAGTAATAACAACTGGCTAAATAACCGACGATGGCAAACGCTGCCAATTGGGTCGTGTCCCCATAGTCCATAAAGAGTCGGTTGTGCAGGGCGATGATAAAACTCATATAGATAAACATCACCAAGTTTGACGCGCCCAACTGCATCATTCGCTTAGCGATACTGCTATCAAACTGATTGAACGATAAGATGGTTTTTGCTTTGGACGAGATAAAATACCTCAGGCATAAAACGCATGTCGCAAGCTGTGCAATCAAGGTTGCGACCGCCGCCCCTTTTAACCCCATGCCTAACATCCCTAAAAAGACATAGTCCAAAACAATATTCATTAATGCCCCGACCACAATAAAAAGCGTGGCCATATTCGGACTATCATCATTACGCACTAGCATCGGCATCGCACTGGCGCCAATGGAAATCAAAGCCCCATACGACATGATTTCAACATACTGCCAACTCAGCATCAGCGTGTGACCCGTCGCACCTTGCAGGTGCAAACCACTTTTACCGAAGGTAATAAATACCAGTGAGGCAAATAAGCCAATGCCGACCACCAAAAACAGAGCCGTCACCAGTGTTGCTTGCGTTGCATAAAGGTTCTTCTCGCCGCGATACTGGGACAATACACTGCCACCGCCCATGCCGATGAGAAGCCCAAAGCCCATGATCAGACCCAATAATGGAATCGCCATATTGATTCCGGCTAATCCTTCACTTCCGACATAACGTCCGACAAAGAAGCCATCGATGATCTGATACAAACCACTCACCAGCATGGCAACGATAGAAGGAATCGCAAAACGCCAAAAGGCCTGTGCGACCGACTGGGGTAGCTGAGTTGGTGTCACGGTTGGCATTTTACCTCTCCCATTGCATAAAAGTGGAAGCATAATATGACAAATTAAGATATAAAAAAGTTAGTTACTATCCGCTTATGGGATAGGTGATAAACTCAGCAAGCAAGCTTGGGAAACATACTCAAATTGAATATAAGTAAACTGAAGATGAGTGCACTGGAGGCATGAATGAACTGGACTCTTGATCAACTACTCGCGTTTGTAACGGCCGCTGAATTGGGATCGTTTTCGGCTGCGGGAAGAAAGCTGAATAAAGCGCAATCTCGAATTAGCAGTGCCATTGCCAATTTAGAACTTGATTTAGGCTTTGAGTTGTTTGATCGCCGCTCTAAGTTTCCGGTGCTTACATCATTAGGCAAAGAAATGCTGCCCGAAGCGCAGGCCGTTCTGAACCAATGCTTACGCTTAGAATCAAGAGCCTTAACAGCCGCGAGTCAGGAGCCGATTTCATTACGTATTGCCATAGACGAGGCGCTTCCTTTAGAAACCATCCATACCATTTTCCCCCAACTCAGCAATACCTTTCCTAACACTCACTTGGTTATCACCAACGGTTCCCGAGATGATATCGCAGTTGCCATTGCCCAGCATAATGCAGATATTGGCCTCATGATCAGTCACAATGAATTACCCGCCAAATTACAATTACACACGCTCGGCTATTTAAAAAAGGTGCTCATTATTGGTAAACAGCACCCACTGGCCAATGAAGATATTCTAAGCCTGGCGCAATTACGGCAGTATCGACAATTCGTCTTATGCAATCGCTCCGGGGAAAATCGCGAACACGCCTTCAGTCCGGATCATTGGGATATCGACAGTTATTATTTAATTTGTGAATTGGTCACACAAAATCAAGGATGGGCGATTGTGCCTGAACACATAGCCAGCACGGAATGGTTTTCACAACAACTCAAAATTGCCAAAAGTGACATATTATCGGACCGCTTTATGGAAGTCGGTATTGTCACACTGATTCAAAGCCCTCGCTCGACGCTAACGGATTGGATTATGGTTCAAATGCGTCAATTAATGGCAAACCACCCGAACGAAGTGGGGGCTCCATGAGGCAACGATAGTTTGATAAATCAATCTCTTATCAAGAGAACCGTTCTCAATGAAAAAGCGTGGCATTTTGATGAAAAATGCCACGCTTACGGAAGCGAACGATGCACAGCTGATTACTTCACTTTCAATAAAGACAAAATGGCCGTGAGTTCTGCTACAGCTTTAGAACTATTGGTATTGCTGCTTTCCAACTCACTCACAATTTCTTTGAGCTTGGTAGAAGATTCATGAATCCCAACCAAGCTCCGGTTAATATCCTCGGCTACATTGGATTGCTGTTCTGCAGCAGAAGCAACTTGAATGGTATTATTGGCGCGTTAAGGCACCGTTTATTCGATAGAAAAAATGATGTCCTGAAGAGAATTCTCTGAAGATCGGTAGCCATACTCCGATTCGCTCTGATTAGAGAAAACAAGACGGTTCAGCAACAACGTCAGACAAGAAAAAGCCCCGTTCAACAGCCGCTGAACGGGGCTTTTCCATAGTTCATCCGCATCAATCCAGATGTTCAAGTCCCCACTTATAAAGTGCATTTTTCTTCAGGTGGTACATTTCAGCTACCAGCCCGGCAGCTTTTTTCAAAGGAAGCTCCTGAACGAGGATTTTAAGCATTCGAACAGCGTCCTCAGAAAATTCATCTGACTCAGAACGCCGATACCCATGAATAAGTAACACCATTTCACCCTTGCGACGGTTTTCATCGGCCATCACCCACGGGATCAGTTCTCCCAACGGCAATCCCTGAATCGTCTCAAAGGTTTTCGTCAGTTCTCTTGCCAGAACGACTTCTCGCTCAGAACCGAGCACTTCCTGTAAATCGTGGAGTGATTCAATGAGGCGATGAGTGGATTCATAGAAAATACAAGTCCGCTCATCGTGCGCGATATCTGCTATCTTGTCTTTACGAGCTTTTGTTTTCGGGGGGAGAAATCCTTCAAAACTAAATCGATCCGATGGTAAACCGGAAGCACTCAATGCCGCGATGACAGCACAAGCACCGGGCAAAGGCACGACTTTTACACCCGCCTGACGACAAAGTTTTACAAGATGATATCCTGGATCGCTGATTAATGGTGTTCCGGCATCAGACACTAAAGCAATCGACTGTCCGGATAACAGTTTATCAACCAACAACGAAGCTTTCTCCTGCTCATTATGATCATGGAGAGAAAACGTTTTAGTTTGAATGTTCAGGTGAGATAAAAGCTTCCCGGTGTGGCGCGTATCCTCCGCAGCAATTATGTCGACCTGAGAAAGAATATCGATGGCTCTTTGCGTTATATCGCCTAAATTACCAATTGGCGTGGGAACAATGTATAGTGTTGGCGCTTGCTCCTGCAACGTTTTATGATTAGTCATTTGTTTATCATCACTTCAAAGATTATTATAGAGACAATTTTACCGGAATAATGTACAGCTCATGGCTCAGAAAAAGCATAACAGACTCAATGTGGCACGCCTAATCACTCAGATTACATTCACAATCCTTCTTGCGGCATGTGCTTCCAATTCAATAGACTCGAACGGTGTCGATATTACTCAAAATCCGACACTCAGTTCCCGGGACTATCTCATGAGAGCCGACAGCAATGAAGGGTCAATACAAAATGACTGGCTGATCATGGCGCTTAAAGCAGCAGTGAAAGACAACCAAGTCGCACAGGCGAATCTGCTGTTATTCCGGCTTACCAAACAAAAACTGACAGAAACACAGCAAGCGGAATGGCAACTTGCCCGAGCCAGACTGTTTTTGAATAATGATCAGAATGAAGCAGCACTTGAACGACTGGTTTTTAAACCGTGGTGGAAGTTGCCTGATGCTCAATGGTTAGCATTCTATCAGACTAAGGCTGATATTTTTATAAGTCTTGAAAAATGGTTTGATGCAGCTCGGGCTTTAATCGAAGTTTATGACCTGAGCCCGCAGAATATTCAACCGAAAGTTGCCCGTCAGATCTGGCAAAACCTTTCACATTATTCCGCAACAGAGATTACCGACTTAAATGTTTCATCAGATGAAGATGAATTAGCCGGCTGGCTACAGCTTGCCATTTATATGAAGACACTGGATGGTGATCTCTCCCAACTCAAAAATACACTGGAAAAATGGTTGGCTGAGAATAGCCATCATCCGGCAGCGATTCATATACCCGGTGGCGTCAAAGCGGTGCTCGCTATGAAAATCTCAACCCCGAAAAGAACCGCTTTGCTCCTGCCACTGAGTGGTAAATTTTCTCAGCAGGCTCAATTAATCCGCGATGGATTTATGTTTGCGATGATGAATGATCGGGACAGAGATCCGGATATGACGCTGAATGTGATCGATACCAACGAACAGTCATTTTCAGATACGGTGAATCAGTTGATGCAAGAGCACACCGATTTCGTTGTCGGGCCGCTGATCAAAGAAGATATCACCCAACTACAACAGATAGAGAAACAGAAAAAACATCAAATTCCGATGTTAGCCTTAAATATTCCTGAAAATATCGGTTCGAATTCAGCTGCATGTTATTTTGCCCTGTCTCCTGAACAAGAGGCCAGCCAAACTGCAAAACATTTGTTCCGTCAGGGATATCAGTATCCGATGCTCCTTGTACCTCAAGGAAGTTACGGAGAAAGAGTCGCAGATGCCTTCCAGCAAGAGTGGAAAAAATATAGTAAACATCCAGTTACGGTTAGTATGTTTGGCGACAAACGTCACTTACAGCAAAACATCAATGCTGTCTTTGGCCTACAAGACAGTCAAAAAAATATTGCTCAAATGGAAGCGTTACTCAATATAAAGCTGGAAAATCAGCCTCGTAGCAGACGCGATATCGATACAGTTTATATTGTTGCTAACAGTGCAGAACTCACACTACTCAAGCCATTTATCGAAGTGGCAATTAATCCGGACACAACACAACCAAAACTGTTTGCCAGCTCCCGGAGTAATAGTAGTAATCAATATGAAGATCTCTCAGGTGTCACATTTAGTGATATCCCGTTACTGCTCAAACCTCAAGCTGCGACTAAAGAACAGATGGAAGAGTTGTGGCCGAAAGATTCCAATGCTGAGAAACGACTGAAAGCAATGGGAATGGATGCATACACTTTAATGACATCACTCCCGCAAATGAAAGCGGTCGAGGGGTATCAGGTTGAGGGGCAGACTGGCACACTCAGTATTGATAAGCAGTGTATCGTCCAGCAAGAGTTAAGCTGGGGAGAATATGGCTCACTTTAACCAGCGGGAGATCGGCGCTCGCTATGAACAAGCAGCAGCTACCTTTCTACTGGAGCGAGGCTTACAATTGATCAGCCAGAATTTTTCATGTCGCGCAGGTGAAATTGATCTGATTATGCGCGATCAACAAACGACTGTATTTGTTGAAGTAAAGTATAGGAAGAACCGCCACTTCGGCCATGCGGCTGAAGCTGTCACACCGACAAAAACTAAAAAATTAATCCAAACTGCTCAGTTTTGGCTATTAAAACAAGGCTTATCACCTTATGACACTGATTTTCGTTTCGATGTGATTGCCATCCATCAAGATGGCCATGACATTGATTGGTTCCAAAATGCAATAACGCAGGGATAGTCGATGCTCGAAAGCATTAAAGCTAGTTTTACTGAAAGTATTCAAATTCAGATTGCTGCCGCAGAAGCATTACCAGATGCTATTACACATGCGGCACAGGCCATGGTTGCCAGTCTCCTTAATGGTAACAAAATCCTTTGTTGTGGTAATGGCGGCTCATCAGCAAACGCTCAACAGTTTGCATCTTGTCTGCTCAACCGTTTCGAAACCGAGCGCCCCAGCCTTCCGGCGATGGCGCTAACGGCAGACAATACGACAATGACTGCCGTCGCCAATGATTACCATTACCAAGAGATTTTTTCCAAACAGGTGCGAGCCTTTGGACAAGCCAATGACATCTTGTTAGCCATTTCTACCAGTGGTAATAGTAAAAATATTATCAAAGCCATGGAAGCGGCCGTGACCCGAGATATGACGATCATTGCCCTGACAGGCAAAGATGGCGGTGAAATGGCAGGACTATTGGGAGAAAACGATGTAGAAATTCGTATTCCTTCTCTCCGGACTGCCCGTATTCATGAAGTCCATATGGTTACATTACACTGCCTCTGTGACCTCATTGATCAAGTTTTATTTCCGCCCCATGAAGAGTAAATCATGAAAAATTTAACCATTCTGATTACGTTATCTCTTGCTGTCATGTTATCCGGATGTGTTGGGTTGTTTATTGCCGGTGCAGCAACGACAGCCGATATCGTCACTGATCCACGTTCGACTCAGCAAATTTGGGATGATAATTACATTGAAGCTGAAATAACCGGCTTAATCAGAAAACCACCCTACCGTGGTAAAACCCGTATCGTCTCTAACTCTTTTCGTGGAGTCGTGGTATTAATGGGTCAGTCTCAGGATGAGAAGCTGTTGGAGTCATTAGAAAAAGATGTGCAAAAAATTAAGGGCGTCAGAGATGTTCATGATCAGGTTAGAATCCGTCAGCCCTTAAGTACGTCGGACATCAGCCAAGACAGTTGGATCACAACCAAAGTTAAATCATCCCTATTAACAGACAACCAATTGAGCGGTGTTAAGATCAAAGTAATCACTGAAGATAAAGAAGTATTCTTATTTGGTTATGTCACAGCAGAACAGGGTAACCACGCAGCAGAAGTTGCACGTAATATTTCCGGTGTAAAGCGAGTGATTAAAGCATTTCAATATGCTGCCAGCCCACAAAAGCAGTAATAAGGGAGATGGAGATCTTTCCCGTCACTGATGAAAAATAGACGCTCCATCTTCATCCATCATCATTTAAAAAATAAAAAAAGCAGCAAACGCTGCTTTTTTATAACTTATTTCTGACCCAAACGAAGTGACTACTTTATCACTCTCAGACTCGGTTTTCCGCGCGGCCGAGGTGGTTCGTCATCAGGAGAAGAAACAGAGTCATCAGCATCAGTTGTTTCTACAACAAGATCAATACCTTGAGTTTGCTGTTCTTCTTGCTCTTGAGCCTGTTCAAGTTGTTGAACGTATGCATCTTCCGGTTCAAACATCGTTCCGGCACCATTCTCACGCGCGTAAATTGCCTGAACAGCAAAAATAGGAACAATGACCGAATGAGGACGCCCACCAAAACGAGCGTTGAACATAATTGCATCGTTGCCTAACTCTAGATTCCCGACGGCTCTTGGGGCTATGTTCAGAATAATCTGACCATCTTGAATGAATTCGACAGGTACCCGAACGCCAGGAAGAGTTGCATCAACAACCAAATGAGGTGTTAAGTCGTTCTCTAATAACCAGTCATAAAAGGCCCGAAGCATATACGGGCGTCGAGGTGTCATATTATCCATGAGTTATACATCCTACCCGAATTAACGAGATAAACGCATCTCACGCTCAGTTTCAGTCAAGGAAGCCAAGAATGAATCTCGTTCAAAAACACGGTTCATATATACTTTTAACTCTTTAGAACCCGGACCAATGAGATCGATTCCCAATACAGGTAGACGCCATAATAACGGAGCAAGATAGCAATCCACCAGACTAAATTCTTCACTCATGAAATATTCAAATTCAGCAAATACAGGTGCCAAGGTCAGTAAATCATTTTGTAATTTACTTCTTGCCGCTTCAGCTTCGCTCACAGAACCATTTATAATTTTGTCAGCGAGTGAATACCAATTCCGCTCAATACGATAAACCATCAAACGGCTATTACCGCGTGCTACAGGATAGACTGGCATCAATGGCGGATGTGGAAAACGCTCATCCAAATATTCCATAATAATTTTTGAGTCATAAAGTGCAAGTTCACGATCGACAAGGGTCGGGACTGATTTATACGGATTTAACTCAATCAGTTCCGCAGGTAAGTTTGATTCATCAACCAACTCAACCTCAACACTCACACCTTTCTCAGCCAGAACAATTCTTACCTGATGACTATACATATCTGAGGCACTTGAAAATAAAGTCATCACAGAACGTTTATTGGCAGCAACAGCCATGGACCCCTCCAGCACACAATAATAATAAAAACAATGGAGGCAAGCCTCCATTGATAATTCAAAACCCTGACAAACAGCACGATATAATAGCATAATTAGTGCACATCACGCCAACACTCTTTCTTCCGGAACAAAGAATCACCGAATGGTATCATTCAGGCCGAGTATCTGATCATCTGATAGTTTAAGCGGAATAAGCAGACTAGAGCATGACTACGTTTGTCTAAGCAAACAGGAAAATTTTGAGCGCTCTGTATTCCTATCCGTTAGATCATATTTTTATCCAGACTGACATCATTCATAAATCATAGGGATAAAAAAACCCGGCAAGATGCCGGGTTTTCGAAACCACATAAAACGTAATTAACGTTTTGAAAACTGTGGACGACGACGTGCTTTACGTAGACCAACTTTCTTACGTTCAACGCGACGAGCGTCACGAGTAACGTAGCCAGCTGCGCGTAGAGCAGGACGTAGAGACTCATCGTATTCCATCAAAGCACGAGTGATACCGTGACGAATTGCACCAGCCTGACCTGAAATACCGCCACCTTTTACAGTGATGTACAGATCAAGTTTGTCAGTCATCTCAACTAACTCAAGTGGTTGTTGAACAACCATACGAGCTGTAGGACGACCAAAGTACTCATCAAGGCTACGCTTGTTGATGACGATGTTACCGCTGCCTGGTTTAATAAAAACACGTGCAGCTGAGCTTTTGCGACGGCCAGTGCCGTAGTATTGATTCTCTGCCATTTCCGAAATCCCCAATTAGATGTCTAGTACTTTTGGTTGTTGAGCAGCATGGTTGTGCTCAGCGCCAGCGTAAACTTTCAGTTTACGGTACATAGCACGGCCTAGAGGACCACGTGGAAGCATACCTTTAACCGCTAGCTCGATAACCATCTCTGGTTTGTGGTCGATCAGCTTATCAAAAGTGATAGACTTGATGCCACCAGGAAACTCAGAGTGACGATAATAAGTCTTAGCTGCAGATTTATTACCTGTTACAGTCACTTTCTCAGCATTAACAACGATGATGTAATCACCGGTGTCAACGTGAGGCGTATATTCAGCTTTATGCTTGCCACGTAAGCGAGATGCAATTTCACTTGCCAGACGACCAAGAGTTTTACCCTCTGCGTCCACAACATACCAGTCGCGTTTTACAGTTTCTGGTTTAGCAACGAAAGTTTTCATGCTAATAATAACCCGTTATTTAAAATTTACACTTAAGGAGCAATTGCTCCCACTGTCTAGAGCCCAGTCATCACCCCTTCGAGTGGTTGGCACTCTCGGTCTGAATAAAAAAACAGACCTACAGTAACGGTGGGTCGCAGGATTATAGAGAAGTGCGCTAAAAAAATCATCATTTTTCTGACAAAAATTAATTTTTTAACCGAATCAATTTAGAAGCTTGCTGAGCTATTAGGATAGATGTTCTTTCAGCAAATATTCACGACTTTGCATCTCAATCAAACGCGAGCGGCAACGCTGAAACTCAAATGCTAACAGCCCCCCTTGATACAACGCATCTAACGCAACTTCTGCTGAAATGATTAATTTAACATGACGCTCATAAAACTCATCAACCAGAGCAATAAAACGTCGGGCAGCATCATCAAGCATGGCATTCATCTGCTTCACATCAGCCAGTAAAACAGTATGGTACAGGCGAGATAGCTCGATGTAGTCATTCTGGCTTCTCATACTCTGACACAATTGCGCAAACGTGGCGAACAACACCCCATTGCCAGCTTTTATCACCGGTATTTGTCGATGATTGACTTCAATACTTAAGGTGATATCCGACTCATGGCTGATAAGTTGGCGGTAGTAGTTTTCCAAACTGATTCTTGATTGCTCGTCATTCGGAAAATGATAAATTTCTGCTTGTTCGAGGGTTCTCAACCGATAATCAATCCCACTATCTACATTAATGACTTGGCAGTGTGCTTTAATTAACTCGATAGCCGGAATAAAGCGTGCCCGCTGTAAGCCATTGCGATATAAATCGTCCGGTGGAATATTCGAGGTGGCAACCAAAATCATATCCCGGGCGAAAAGTGCCTGAAAAAGCGTGCCCAAAATCATGGCATCGGTAATATCCGAAACAAAAAACTCGTCAAAACAGATGATTTCGGTTTCGGCACTAAACTTATCTGCGATAATTTCAAGCGGATCATTGACATTGTGAAGCTGCTTCAGCTCTTCATGAACCCGATACATAAAACGGTGGAAATGAACTCTCATTTTCCTTTGAGTAGGGAGAGCATCATAAAAAGTATCCATCAGATAAGTCTTCCCTCTCCCGACCCCACCCCAAAAATATAACCCTTTAGGTGGAACCGGACGCTGGGCTTTTTTTCTGAGCAAACGAGTCAATAAAGAATCTCGTTCAACCGGTCTTTCCAGATAGGCGAGGAATCGATGATAAAGATCATCTAAAGCATCGACAGCCATTAACTGAGCCGCATCCTTCTGAAAATTATTGTCTTTCAAATCCTGATCGTAACGTTGCCTAGGTGTCATAAATATCGAGTAAAATAAGAAGAGAGGAAAGTGTGCAGCGCAACACATGCTTTTTGCTTTATCAGCTAAGAAAGTCATAGTACCATGTCCTTTGAGCATGTGTAACCTTTTGGTAAAAAACATGTTAAATAACAACAATAAGGAGCGGTTATGCCTTGGATCTATACCATCATAGGTTTGCTGATTGGATGTGTCGTCGGTGTCGTGATCACTCGCCTGACAACCCCCCAATATAAAAACCAGAAGTCCGTACAGAAAGACTTGGATAATGCGAAGTTTGAGCTGGAGCAACAACGGCAAGAACTGATGGATCATTTTGCCCAAACCGCAGAAATGCTGGACACAATAGGCAAAGATTACACCAAGCTCTATCAACATTTAGCGAAGACATCTTCAGAGTTGATTCCGAACCTTCCGGATCAGGATAATCCATTCATCAAAACGATCGTCAAACATCAAGAGGTTGAATCGCAAGAATCTCCGGATCAAAGTCTGCCACCAAAAGACTACGCATTAGGTGCTTCAGGCCAGCTGAGAAATGAAGAAAAACCGATCATCCACTCAAAAGATATTATCAACGCACAACCAAATTAAAAATTTTTGTGAACTTTGCAAAGGTTTTTGAGTCTTAAAACACACTGACGCTGTTGAAACTTTTATATCAAGATATCAAATAGTTACCAACAGGTGATTTCCAAAGAGGAGTTTTAAGATGAAAAAACCTTTGCTTGCATTAGCAACCCTATCATTATGCATGAGTTCTATCATCACCCCGCTACCAGCAGCGGCAGCTCTGCCTATCGCCGTTAACGGAGAACAATTACCAAGTCTGGCGCCAATGCTTGAGCATGTGACACCGGCAGTCGTTTCTATTGCTGTTGAAGGAACACAAGTATCCCATCAACGTCTTCCAGAACAATTCCGTTTCTTCTTTGGTCCGAACTTTCCGACTGATCAGCTTCAGGAACGCCCTTTTAAAGCGCTTGGCTCTGGGGTTATCATTAATGCAGACAAAGGCTATGTGGTCACCAACTACCACGTCATAAACGGTGCAGACAAAATCCGTGTGAAGCTCTATGACGGTCGCGAATATAAAGCAGAGCTTGTCGGTGGTGACAAAATGTCAGATATCGCGCTCATTAAATTGGATAAAGCAAAAAACCTCACTCAAATCAAACTATCCGATTCAGACAAAATTCGTGTCGGTGATTTTGCCGTCGCAATCGGTAATCCTTTCGGTCTGGGACAAACGGTTACTTCCGGCATTATTTCTGCTTTAGGCCGAAGCGGTCTGAATATCGAAAACTTCGAGAACTTCATCCAGACCGATGCCGCAATTAATAGTGGTAACTCAGGTGGTGCTCTGGTCAACCTGAAAGGTGAACTGATCGGGATTAATACTGCAATACTCGGGCCGAATGGCGGCAATGTCGGTATTGGTTTTGCAATTCCGGCCAACATGATGAAGAACCTGACCGATCAAATCCTCGAATACGGTGAAGTCAAACGAGGTATGTTGGGTGTCCAAGGCGGAGAAGTCACCTCGGAGCTGGCACAGGCGATGGGTTACGATTCAAGCAAAGGCGCTTTCGTCAGTCAGGTTGTTCCGGATAGCGCTGCAGATAAAGCCGGTCTGAAAGCAGGTGATATCATTGTCTCCGTCAATGGTAAAAATATTGATTCTTTCTCTGAACTTCGCGCAAAAGTTGCGACACTCGGTGCAGGTAAAAAAGTGAAACTGGGTGTCCTCAGAGATGGAAAAGAGCGAACATTCGACGTCACGTTAGGCAAGCAGAACGAAACTAAAACTCAGGCGAAAGCACTGTATGAAGGCCTGTCCGGTGCTGAACTGTCTAACACCACGTCAAGCGACCCAATTCAAGGGGTCAAAGTGACCCATGTGGAAAAAGGTTCTCCGGCTGAAGGCTATCAGCTCCAAGAGGGTGACATCATTATTGGTCTGAACAGACAGCGCGTTAAAAATATTGCTGAGTTGAGAAAGATTTTGGAGAAATCACCAAGTATTCTTGCTCTGAATATTCAACGTAATGATCGGACCATCTACCTCGTTATCCGTTAATTCATTCATTATTGGGCCTTTCTGATGAAAGGCCCATTTTCTATTGATTCAGAGAGTGCTATTCTTTCCTCCCTATATACATGTTTGTGATGGTTCTGTGGATTGAAAGCATATGATAGCTAACTTACTTCGTTCTGTTGGAATTGGATTAGTGACGGCCCTGATTGTCATTGTTTCCGTTCCTTCTTTGAGAAGCCATATTTTCCCACCAGCAAAGAATCCACAGCCAACCAATATCAACTCACTGCAAATCACCTTCAATCAAGCTGTGCGCAGAGCGGCGCCGGCAGTGGTTAACATTTATAGCCGTAAATATGCTGCCAATGATCGTTCCAAGTTATCCACCCAAGGGCTAGGGTCCGGTGTTATTGTCAGTGAAAAAGGGTACATTATCACCAATTACCATGTCATCGCTCAGGCTGATCAGGTGATCGTTGCCCTTCAGGATGGTCGGGTTGCTGCGGCACAACTGGTCGGAAAAGACCGTCGTTCAGATATTGCCGTACTCAGAATTGAAGACTCGAATTTACCCGTTATTCCTCAAAATCAGAACTACTCCCCTCAGGTCGGAGATGTCGTACTCGCCATTGGTAATCCATATAATCTGGGGCAAACGACCACTTTCGGTATCATTTCAGCAACTGGGCGCTCCTCAATCAGTATTGATGGTCGACAGGCATTTATTCAGACGGACGCAGCAATTAATGAAGGCAATTCTGGCGGTGCTTTAGTCAATACGCAGGGTGAACTTGTCGGAATCAATACCGCTTCATTTCAACAAGCAACCGATCTGGAAACTTACGGTATCTCTTTTGCCATTCCCTATCAGCTTGCCAATAAGATTATGGAAAAAATCATTGCCGACGGACGGGTGATTCGAGGATATATCGGGATTGACGGGCAAGATATCAGCTCGGTTGCATCCCGGCTTCTTGGCAACGAACATATTGGTGGCATCATTGTGCTCGGTGTCGATCCGAATGGCCCGGCAGCTTCGGCAGGCTTTAAACCCCAAGATATCATTATCAAAATTGACGGCAAAAAAATTAACGGGCGTCAAAGCGTTATGGATTTAGTGACCGATCTGCGTCCGGGAACAACCATTCACGTTGATGTCATCAGAAAAGGCAAGGAGATCACCATACCAGTGACTGTCGCCGAAGATACCCGGGATTAATTCAGTCATATTTCTTTCTGCCTGATGTTGAATAGAAGACATAAAAAACGGAGCCAAATGGCTCCGTTTTTTGAGAACGCATGTCTGAGACAGCATTACTTCTTAGCAAGTTTCTCTTTAATACGAGCAGACTTACCAGAGCGTTCGCGTAGATAGTACAACTTGGCACGACGTACTGCACCACGACGCTTAACTTCGATACTGTCAACAACTGGAGAGTGTGTTTGGAACGTACGCTCAACACCTTCACCGTTAGAGATTTTACGAACGGTAAATGCTGAGTGAAGACCACGGTTACGAACTGCGATTACAACACCTTCAAATGCCTGTAAACGCTCACGCTCACCTTCTTTAACCTTAACTTGCACAACGACTGTATCGCCAGGTGCAAACTTAGGTAGGTCTTGTTTCATTTGCTCTTGCTCAAGAGCTTTGATGATATTACTCATTGTTAATTTCCTAGAATAAACTGATACTCAATTAATTGAAGTTACTTAGCTTGATATTCTTGAATGAATTCAACTAGTAACTGTTCCTGTTCGTCAGTCAGAGCTAGGTTTTCCAGGAGCTCCGGTCTTCTTAGCCAAGTACGGCCTAACGACTGTTTCAGTCGCCAACGACGAATGTCTCGATGATTTCCCGATTTCAGTACGGCAGGAATTTCTTTCCCATCCAATACTTCCGGGCGCGTATAATGTGGACAATCTAGCAATCCGTTCGCAAAAGAATCTTCTTCTGCTGATGCAAAATCCCCAAGAACACCGGGGACAAACCGAGCTGCTGCATCAATCATTGTCATAGCCGGTAATTCACCACCCGTCATGACAAAATCTCCGACAGACCACTCTTCATCGACCTCAGACTCAATAATACGCTCATCTACCCCTTCGTACCGTCCACAAATTAAGATTAAATTCTCATTTGTTGCCAGTTCTTCAACCCCACATTGGTCGAGTTTTCGTCCCTGTGGAGAAAGGTATATCACTTTCGTCTTTCCGGGAGCAGAAGCTTTGGCTGCATGGATGGCATCACGCAATGGCTGTACCATCATGAGCATACCAGGCCCGCCCCCATAGGGTTTATCGTCTACTGTACGATGTCTATCATGAGTAAAATCCCTTGGATTCCAGACCTCAACTGATAGTAACCCTTTTTTTACCGCTTGACCTGTGACCCCATAATCAGTCACAGAACGAAACATTTCAGGAAAAAGGCTAATTACGCCAACCCACATCATTTTCTCGCTCTGTACCGTGGAATCAGAATCCAGGATCCCAGTCAACTTCGATCCGTTGAGCGGAGCGATCAATATTCTTAATCACTTGCTCTTCAAGGAACGGAATTAAACGTTCCTTTTGTCCAAAAGCATCTTTTAGATTCGCTTTCACAACCAAAACATCATTTGAGCCGGTTTCCATGAGGTCAACGACCTCACCCAGATGGTAGCCACCCGTGGTGATCACCTGCATCCCAAACAATTCTCGCCAGTAGAACTCATCTTCTGACAGTTCTGGTAGAGAAGCAGAGTCAACTGAAATTTCAAAATTGGTTAAAAGATGGGAGTCTTCACGAAGATCCAATCCTTCAAGCTTAACCACCATCCCTTTGTTATGGCGTTTCCAGCTTTCAACTTTGTACTCAATCCACTCTCCCTTACGGTTAATATACCAAGGGCTATAATCAAAAATACTTTCCGGATTGTCTGTGAAGGAAAAAACCTTAAGCCAACCGCGAATGCCGTAAGTTGATCCAAACTTACCGACAACAATTTTACTTTTCGGTTCACTCATTGTGCCTTGACCTTCCATCGACATTTACTAGTCATCTACAGATAGATTAAGCCGCTTTTTGAGCGTCTTTTACTAGTTTTGCTACACGTTCAGACAGAGATGCACCTTGTCCGACCCAGTGGTTTACACGATCCAGATCAAGACGAAGACCTTCTTCCTGACCAGATGCCGTCGGGTTAAAGAAACCGACTTTCTCGATGAAACGACCAGTAGCAGCATTGCGGCTGTCCGCAACTACAATTTGATAAAATGGACGCTTTTTAGCGCCGTGACGTGCCAAACGAATGGTTACCATATCGTCCTCTTTGCTTGCTTATATAATAAAATTAACCCCAAGAACTGTTTTTCAGAACAGCCGATTGGGGTCTCGTGCCAATTTAAAGCCCCCGAATTTTACTCTTATTCCGAGCTATTGCAAGGGCTTTAGCTATTTTTTAGCCATTGTGGAACAACATAACAAACTCGCAGTGATTAGCGTCCGAATGGGTTAAAGCCTCCGCCCCCCATCATGCCCTGCATGTTTCTCATCATCCCTTTCATGCCACCTTTCTGCATTTTTTTCATCATTTTCTGCATTTGTGTAAACTGCTTCAGTAACCGGTTCACATCTTGAACCTGAGTCCCGGAACCAGCGGCAATTCTTTTTTTCCGCGAGCCCTTAATCACATCAGGGTGCTGGCGTTCTTTCATCGTCATTGAGCTGATAATCGCTTCCATCTGTTTGAACATCCGATCATCAACTTTGTCTTTGATACCATCTTTCATGTTTGCCATACCGGGAAGTTTATCCAGCATTCCCATCATGCCGCCCATATTTTGCATCTGCCCCAGCTGCTCACGGAAGTCTTCCAAGTCAAAGCCCTTTTTCTCTTTAAACTTTTGAGCAAGTTTCTGGGCTTTTTCCTGATCGACGTTACGCTGTAAATCTTCAATGAGAGAAAGAACATCTCCCATTCCCAAAATACGCGACGCAACCCGATCGGGATGGAAAGGTTCTAAAGCATCTGTTTTTTCTCCGACCCCCAAAAACTTAATGGGTTTGCCGGTCACATGACGAACAGATAGTGCAGCACCACCACGCGCATCCCCGTCGACTTTGGTTAAGATCACCCCTGTCAGAGGCAGTGCATCCCCAAAAGCCTTCGCGGTATTGGCAGCATCCTGCCCCGTCATGGCATCCACAACAAATAGTGTCTCAACAGGATTAACCGCACGATGAAGATCCTGAATTTCAGACATCATCTGCTCATCGATAGCCAAACGTCCTGCCGTATCGACAATTAAGACGTCGTAAAACTTTTTTCGCGCTTGATCAATTGCAGCTAAAGCAATATCGATCGGTTTCTGGTCTGCGCTTGAAGGAAAAAAGTCAACGCCAATATCACTTGCCAAAGTTTCCAATTGTTTGATAGCGGCAGGACGATAAACGTCTGCGGAAACAACTAAGACTTTTTTCTTGTCTCGTTCTTTCAGTAATTTTGACAGCTTACCGACACTGGTCGTTTTACCGGCACCTTGTAAGCCTGCCATCAAGACAACAGCCGGTGGCTGAGCGGCAAGATTTAACGCTTCATTCGAGGCGCCCATCACCGCTTCCAGTTCCGTTTGTACAATCTTGATGAACTCTTGTCCCGGAGTGAGCGATTTGGAGACTTCGACTCCGACTGCCCCTTCTTTAACCCGGTTGACAAATTCACGGATAACAGGAAGTGCGACATCCGCCTCAAGCAGAGCCATCCGCACTTCTCTCAGGGTTTCTTTGATGTTTTCTTCGGTCAGACGACCTTTACCACTGATATTCTTCAGCGTCTTGGACAAACGATCAGTTAGATTCTCAAACATACTGCATCTCTTCGCGGTGCTGTGAATTGCTATAAATTAGGTGTGAGTATACCTTAGCCAAAGCTGATAGTCATATCTGTTCAGTCATTGATATCACTTCTCCGCCCCTAATATCCTGCTGAAATAGTGAATCACTGATTTCGACTGGCAACGATTTATTTTATGTCATTCAAAATTAAGCAGCCAACCCGTGGCTCATTGACGCTTAGACATGTATAATTCATCTTCTTTACAATCTTTTTTGATGAGATATATGGATAAATTTATCGCAATAGTTGCTTCGCTTTTTTACTTTCTCGCTATTGCAACCATCATTCCGGGGCTGGTCAATCAAACGGGTATCAAAGCAAAAGCCGTCTTGATTTTCGCTGCAACTGCGCTGCTGTTACACGCGTGGTTACTCAGCGATCTGATCATTCACCCTAACGGCCAGAATCTAAGCATTCTGAATGTTGGTTCTCTCATCAGTTTTATCATCGGCTTAGTCATGAGCGGTGCGATGCTCAAAACCCGATTGTGGTTTATGCTGCCGGTGGTTTACGGTTTTGCGGCAATTAATTTGTCGGCTGCTGCGAGCCTTCCCGGCAGCTTCATCACGCATATGGAAGACAACCTGCCGCTGCTTGTCCATATCTTCCTTGCACTATTCTCCTATTCAACGCTGACTATCGGTGCACTCTATGCGCTGCAATTAGCTTGGCTGGATCATAAACTGAAAAAGAAAAAGTCACTGGCAATTAACCCAAACCTTCCTCCGTTACTTCAGATTGAGAGACAGCTCTTCCGCATCATTCTGATCGGCAATCTGCTGTTAACTGGTACCTTAATCACAGGTTTTGTCTTCATTGAAGAAATCTTTGCTCAGGGGAAAGCGCACAAAGGTATCTTGTCGATCATCGCCTGGGTCGTGTATACCGTACTTTTATGGGGGCACTATCAGAAAGGATGGCGGGGAAGAAAAGTAACCTGGTTTGCAATTGCCGGAGCTTTTATTTTGACTCTGGCTTATTTCGGCAGTCGTTTTGTCCGAGAATTCATCTTACATTAACTTGTTGAAATACTTTATGGATTGACACCCAAATAGTGTTGAGCCATAAAAAGGTAACAACATCAATAAAGGAAGCAATTTATTTTGGACGACATATCAACTGGTGTCTTATTTACGCTACTTGCGTGTCTTATCATCATCTCAGGATATTTCTCCGGTTCAGAAACAGGCATGATGGCATTAAACCGCTATCGCCTGAAGCATCTGGCTAAAACTGGCCATAAAGGTGCAAAGCGTGTTGAAAAACTATTAAGCCGTCCGGATCGCCTGATCGGTCTGATCCTGATCGGCAATAACTTAGTCAATATTCTCGCTTCCGCAATTGCGACAATTCTCGGAATGCGTCTGGGTGGCAATCTTGGGGTCGCGATTGCTACCGGTGTTTTGACACTGGTGATCCTCGTTTTTGCAGAGGTCACACCGAAAACGCTTGCGGCACTCTATCCAGAAAAAGTTTCTTATATCAGTAGCTTCCTGTTAAGTATTCTCATGAAACTTCTTTCACCGCTGGTACTTTTCGTCAATCTGATTACCAACGGATTTATTAAGCTATTGGGCGTTTCAGCACGCCAAAATGGTGATGACCATCTTAGTTCGGAAGAGCTGAGAACCGTGGTCAATGAAGCGGGAGGGCTGATTCCGAAACGACATCAAGACATGTTGTTATCAATTCTCGATTTAGAGCATGTCACCGTGAACGATATCATGGTTCCCCGTAACGAGATTACCGGTATTAATATCAATGATGACTGGAAATCAATCGTCCGCCAGTTAACGCATTCACCGCATGGCCGGGTGGTTCTCTACCGGGATAATATTGATGAAGTCGTCGGGATTTTAAAACTCAGAGACCCCTTCCGTCTGATGCTTGAAAAAAACGAGTTTAATAAAGAGATGCTACTTCGAGCCGCAGATGAAGTGTATTTCATTCCGGAATCGACGCCACTCAACGTGCAATTGCTGAAATTCCAGAGAAATAAAGAGCGAATCGGACTGATTGTTGATGAATATGGCGATATTAATGGCCTCGTCACCCTCGAAGATATCCTCGAAGAGATCGTCGGTGAATTTACGACCTCGATTTCACCAAGCCTTGCGGATGAAATTACGCCACAAAGTGATGGCAGTTTCTTAATTGAGGGCAGTGCCAACATTCGGGATATCAACAAAAGCCTGAAATGGAAATTACCGACCAATGGACCAAGAACCTTGAACGGTTTAATTTTGGAGCATCTGGAAGATATTCCTCAAACTCAACTTAGTATCAACGTTGCCCAACATGCAATGGAAATTATTGATATTGAAGAGAATAGAATTAAGCTCGTCAAAGTTTTTCCAAATAAAATCAAAAAATCGTAAGCAATCATCACCGCCAAAAGCGGTGATTGATGACAAAAAAAGCTTGGCTGTTATGCCAAGCTTTTTTATAAACTGCGATATCTATTTTCAGAATCAATCTACTTTCAGTTCCTGAAGCATCGATTCAGGTAGCGCCAGATCATCGTTCTGATTGACGCTAATACCACTTGCAATAACCGTTTGGGCAATCTCTTTCGCTTCACCCAAAGAGTGCATGGCTGCGGTGCCGCATTGATAAATGTTTAATTCTGGGATTTTGTTCTGGTCTTCAACCTTCAAAACATCCTGCATTGCTGCCAGCCAGGCATCCGCAACTCGCTGCTCAGAAGGTACACCGATCAAGCTCATGTAAAAACCTGTCCGGCACCCCATAGGAGAGATATCGATGATTTCAACACCGTCACCATTGAGATGCGCTCTCATAAAGCCTGCAAATAAGTGCTCGAGTGTATGAATACCTTTCTCTGAAAGGATATCTTGATTCGGGACAGTAAAGCGTAAATCAAACACCGTGATCGTATCCCCTTTGGGGGTATTCATGGTTTTAGCAACACGAACGGCTGGTGCATTCATCCGTGTATGATCCACTGTAAAACTATCTAATAATGGCATAATGACAATTCTCCATTTTGACTGATGATAAACAATCAGTATCAATTGTATCTCTTGGCCGTACAACGTTATCTCAGATAACCTTCACTAAACTACCTGTTTGATGTTTAGAGAATGAGTCATTACCACGACAACCCGACATCTGTATTTCCGGTAATTATTCACATGCAGCCCGGACAGCAGGCAACTCTTCCTGATCATTCAGATAAGCAAAATACTGCTGTAAGAATGCATCAAAATCACAATGATCATCTTGTTCAATCTGATATTGCTCCGTCACTGAGCGTGTAACTTCTTGTTCCATCAGTTCTTGCGAATAGTACTGATAATTATGTGCCAGATGGTACTGACGGTAAGTCTCACCCAATGCTCTGCCCGTTTTGCCTAATCCACCAGACTGTTTAATCTGTTCCAAAAACTGTCCGGATAAGGTATTTTCCGGCAAATCAATCCAGGCAGATAACTGCTGGCAGACATCCTGATAAGCACTATCACCCGCAGCTTGATCCATCCATTGTGCAACAAGTTTTAATTCACCGAAAACGCGCTTCGCCCAAGCCTGTAAAGTCAGCACTTCACCATGACAGCCGATTTGTAACTCTAATCCGGGCTTTCTCCCTTCCAGAATAACTTTTTGCCAGTTTTCTCTCCAGCAATTCAGCTCACAGTCATTCATCGGTTCTGAGTCAGATAAAGCAGCCCAGGTCAAAAACAGATCCAAGAAGCGTATTTGAGTTTCAGTAATCCCTATCGGGCTGAATGGATTGACATCCAATGAGCGGACTTCAATATACTCAATCCCACGGTTAGCCAAGGCTTCTGAAGGTTTCTCACCGCTTTGTGTCACTCGTTTGGGTCGAATCGGTGCATACAATTCATTTTCGATTTGGAGCACATTGCTATTTAGCTGACGGTACTCACCATTCACTTTTACACCGATCTGAGCAAACTCTTCCGATGGTGAATGAATCGCCTGACGCAGCCCTTCAAGATATTCTTCGAGACTATTGAAACCAATTTTGAGAATACTTTGAGCACTATTGGTATAACCTAAATCACTCAGTCGCAAGGAAGTTGCATAGGGCAGGTATAACGTTTCACCGATGTTTTCAAAAGGCAATGATGTTTCACGGCCTTTGATAAATGATGAACATAATGCAGGTGATGCTCCAAATAGATAAGGTAGCAACCAGCCAAATCGATAGTAGTTTCGAATCACGCCCAGATAAGCTTCTGACTTAGAAGCACAGCGTTCACTGTCTGATTGTGTACCGAATAAAGCGTCCCAGAAGGTTTCCGGAAAAGAAAAATTGAAATGGACACCAGAAATAATCTGCATCAGACTGCCGTAACGATTTTTTAATCCCTGACGATACAGCGTTTTCATCTTACCGATATTCGACGTCCCATATTTGGCGAGTTCGATATTCTCTTCATCGCCGACATAGCAGGGCATCGAGAGCGGCCATAACCCCTCGTCATCAATCGTGACCTGAGCAAAACAATGGATGTCAGACAGCTGCTGAACCAATGTAGAAATATCCTGACTCACTGGTGTAATAAACTCCAGCAACTGCTCTGCAAAGTCTGTGGTAATAAACTGATTGGTTAATGCGGAACCAAGTGCTTCCGGATGCGGTGTCTGTACTAAATGTCCGTCCTTGGTATATCGTAACGTCTCTCGCTCAACACCCCGATTAAAAGCGTTGACGATACCCGGTTGTTGAGCAACCAACTTTAGTCGTGTGGCAAAATTAGTCAAAATATTATTCGCTTCTTGTTCGTTTGTCGTACCAAGTCAGAAAATCCCAAGACACACCGACAATATAATAAGCTTCTCGTGTAGTCTTTATGTGTACTCTAGTGGACGATTTCAAGATCTTCCATCGGGATTTTTAACTTTTCTAACTCTGGTTTCAGGGTCTTCATGTCACCCACAACAATAATCTGATAATCCTTCGGATTGAACCATTTTTTTGCCAGTTGATCCAATACATCTCGACCGACAGTCGCAACAATTTGATTTCTTTGCTGAAGATAATCATGATCCAAGCTATATGCCATGATACCGTTAAGCAGCTGAGATTTCTGTGATGGCGTCTCGTAAGCCAATGCGTCTTGTTGTCCGACAGCCTGACGCATAAAATACATCTCTTCAGGCGTCATCCCCGACTGGCTGTAATGACTCATTTCACGCTGTATTTCCCGAATCGCATTCACCGTCGCATCCTTGCGCACCGAGGCACTATAGGTCATCACACCAATTTCCCGGTTTCCCGCCAGTGTGCTGCTCACACCATAGGTGTAGCCTTTATCTTCTCTCAGGTTCTGATTCATCCGGCTGTTAAAGTTTCCGGCTAAATTAAAATTCGCCAGTTGGGTGAGAAACTGCTCCCCCGTTGCATCAAACGGCAATCCCTGCCGGACATAACGCACAATACTCTGTAAAGCGCCCGGTTTATCAACAAGATAGATTTTTTGTCCATGTAGTTCAGGAACAATTTGGGGATCCAGCAAGGGCGCATCATCACCTTGCCACTCTGACAGAGAAGCCATTGATTTAATCGCCTCTTGTTTGGAAATATCACCGACAACAGCAATCTGAGTCCCATGCGGTGTATAGTGCTGGCGATAAAAAGACTTCACATCATCCAAAGTGATGTTGGCAAGCGATGTTTCAGTGCCTTCACCGATACGTGCAAACAGCGAATCACCGAATAAGACTTGCTGAGTGGCCTGAGAAGCAAGCCAACTCAACTTTTGATGTTGATAAATCGCGCCCTGAATCATTTGGTTGCGAAGCCGCTTAAAATCTGACACGTCAAATTTAGGCTTAAATAGCAATTCATCAACAATGGCTAGTGTTTGAGGTAAATTTTTACTTAAACTCGAGATACTAATACGGGTTGAATAGGTTTGCGTATCCACAGAAATCACTGAGCCGAGCTTATCCAGCTCGGATTGGATTTGCTCTGCTGAATGAGTCAGACTGCCTTCAGATAACAAGTGAGCCGTTAATTCAGCCAATCCTTCTTTTCCCTGAGGGACAAAGCGGTTTCCTGCCGGTAAATTAATGTTCACCAAAACGGTCGGTGTTTCTGTCATGACCGTCCCCATCAGTTCAATCCCATTTTCATAATAGGCACTGTAGAGTTTCGGCATGTGCAGTGTGACGGGGCCAGATGCTGAAGGAACCACCGTTCGGTCAAAATTGTCGGTAACGCTGCGAAGAGCCAGATCCTGATCATCGATATGACGGGGGGCAGCACTGATATGCTTGGGGGCAACAAAGTTTGCAGGCCTGACTGCCAGCTCACTCTTACCCCGAGGAACCACACTTAACGTCACTTTATGATGATTGACTATAAATTGTCGTAGCACGTGCTGAACTGACGCAGAAGAAACCATTTCAAGCTTGTCCAGCTCCTGCTGCAATCGATCCGGCTGGCCGAAAAATGTCTGATTGCTGGCTAACTGAGCAACCTTACCTTTGACACTTTCCAGAGCAAAAACAGCATCCGCTTTTGCCATCCCTTTAATCTCATCCAGTCGTTGTTGCGCTACCCCTTGCTGTTCAAGCTTGCCGACAATATTGAGTAGCTTCTGAGATAATTGTTGCAAATCATGCTGTTTATCCGATGGCGCCATCGCATAAATATAAAATGTGCAGGCAAGCTCACCGCACCGTTGAAAAGCACCGGCACTCAGCGCTTGCTGGGTTTTGACCAGTGATTGATAAAGCAGGCTGTTGTTCCCATCGCCCAGCACCTGTGCCAGAACATCCAGTGAAGTCTGACTTTTGGCGCCCTTATATTCTGTCGGCCACCCAATCACAACCATCGGCTGTTGGATACGATCCTCCATCGTGACATATCGGTCCGCCGACAAAGTAACCGGACGTTTTGGAGCAGACTTGACCTCCGGTCCTTTCGGGATCGGGCCGAAATACTTGGCGACCCAAGCTAATGTTTGTTCGACATCGATATCCCCGCCGATGGTCAAAACAGCATTATTCGGGCCATACCAACGAAGGAAGAATGATTTTAAATCATTGACATCAACATGATCCAAATCCTGTACATATCCGATCGACTGCCATGAATAGGGGTGGCCAGAAGGAAACATTGCTTCCCCCATTTTTTCCCACATCAAGCCATAGGGGCGATTATCATAATTCTGAGCGCGCTCATTTTTAACGGTGTCACGCTGAATTTCGAATTTTCTTTGAGAGACCGCATCCAGTAAAAAGCCCATCCGGTCAGACTCAAGCCACAGCACTTTTTCAAGCTGGTTAGATGGTACCGTTTCATAATAATTCGTACGATCCTGATTGGTAGATCCATTTAAAGTCCCGCCGGCTTCAGTGATCAACTTAAAGTGCTGTTGATCTTTCACATGCTTTGAGCCTTGAAACATCATATGTTCAAAAAAATGAGCGAACCCGGTTCTTCCCTGAGATTCTCTGGCAGAACCCACATGATAAGTCACATCGACATGCACTAATGGATCAGAATGATCCGGAGATAGAATAACCGTCAGACCATTGGCTAATTTATATTTAGAATACGGAATTTGCACTGCGCCGGGTTGAGGCGACTGCTTATCAACCAAAGTAACGCCGTGAGGAAGTGCATCAGACTCACGAACGGAAGAACAACCGGAAAATACAGCCAGACAGAGAAGGCAAAGCAATAGCTTTCTCATCTTATCTCCTTAAAACAAACCATAAAATAACGCAGCCAATATGGCATATCGAATCGTTTTGCCAATCAGAATCAGCAACATAGAAGGAAGAAAACGCATCCGAAGCCATCCCGCGGCAATACACATGGCATCACCAATCACGGGTAACCAGCTAAATAACAAAGCCCAGTAACCATATTGTCTCAACCAAGCTAAAGACTTCTGACCGCGTTTATTCTCCTGAGTTCGATTCGGCAGCCATATTCCAATCCAATAGTTCACCATACCGCCAAGTGTATTACCCAAAGTGGCCACCGCAATAATGGTTAAAGTCGGATATTGATGAAGATTGAGAGTCGCAATTAAAGCGGCTTCAGAGCCGCCCGGTAGAATGGTAGCACTGAGGAAGCCACCAATAAATAGTGCCCAAAGTGCTGATTCTTGTAAAGAAAGGCCGAATCCTGAAAAAAATGCATCCAAGAACTCTAACATTGCATATCAAGCAAAATTTTGCCTCGAGTATGACCCGTTGCAACCTGTCGATGTGCGTCTTGCACTTCATGAAACGGATAGATATGCTGAATTTCTGTTTTCAGTAAACCGACCCCGACCATGTAGAGCATGGTGTCCAGTTGTTCAGGATCCGGGTCAACCAGCATTCCCATAACATGAAAGCCGAGTAACTTAGCCTTTTCACAAATCATCTCAGCAGTCACCGTTGGTACGGTAACAACCGTTGCCTGATCTCTTAAACATTTCAAAGCGTCCAATGCAACCTGACCACCAACCAGATCGATCAGCACATCGACATCTTCCAGCCGTTCAGATACCGGTGCAAAATTATAATTAATGGCGTGCGCTCCCAGCGTTGCCAGATAATCAAGGTTTTCTTCACTGCACGTGGTATACACTTCAGCTTTTGCAGCCACAGCAATCTGAACCGCTAAATGCCCGACCCCACCGGCTCCGGCAAGAATTAAAACCCGATCGCCTTCTTTTACCTGAGCTTTATTTAACGCCTGTACAGCAGTCTGACCAGCCAATGGCAACACCGCAGCTGCTTCCAGTGTAACCGAAGGTGGCACATAGCTTAATTCACTTTCGGGCACACAGATATACTGGCTATAGCCTCCGCCTTTTAAAGGAAAACCAATAAAGCCAGCAACAAAATCATTCGTCTGAAAGCGCTCTGCGTCTTGACCACACTGAACCACGGTTCCGGAAATATCATAACCGGGCACCCATGGCAGCTGATCTTTATTCTGATCGGCAGCCCATCCCAGCCCGGATCTGGTTTTTACATCGATTGGATTGATCCCAGCAAAAGCCACTTTGACCAAGACTTCTCCTGCTTGGGGTTCAGGAACCGAACTGGACTGAATCGCCAATACGTCTTCATCACCAAACTGGGTTATCGCAATTTGCTTGTTATCCATAGCCAAAGTTCCTTTACCTGTTCATATCGACGTAAAAATCAAAGGAATACCCTGAGGTATTCCTTTGAATATATATCATTTTGCCCTGCATCGTGAACCTCTGACGGTAAATTTGCAGAAAAATTAACCGACTAGCGCCAACAGAATCCCCGCAGCAACCGCTGATCCCAAAACACCGGCAACGTTGGGGCCCATCGCATGCATCAATAAAAAGTTCTGTGGGTTTGCCTGTAACCCGACTTTATTGACCACCCGGGCCGCCATCGGTACTGCAGAGACACCCGCGGCACCAATCAGTGGATTGATACTTTCTTTAGAGAGCTTATTCAACAGTTTAGCCATCAGTACACCACCAGCCGTACCAATACTAAATGCCACAGCCCCTAATGCTAAAATGCCTAATGTTTCGAGATTTAAAAACTTATCTGACTGCAATTTGGAACCAACCCCTAAACCAAGAAATATCGTCACGATATTAATCAGTTCATTCTGAGCTGTTTTTGATAAGCGCTCGACCACGCCGGCTTCCCGCATCAGATTACCGAGACAGAACATCCCGACTAAAGGTGTGGCTGACGGTAGAAAAAGAATCGTCATCAATAACACCAGCATCGGGAAAAAAATCTTCTCCAGCTTGCCAACATACCGCAGTTGTGCCATTTGTATCTGCCGTTCTGCCGGTGTAGTCAGCACTTTCATGATCGGTGGCTGAATAATCGGCACTAAAGCCATATAACTATATGCAGCAACAGCAATGGCCCCTAATAAATCAGGCGATAAACGACTTGCAAGAAATATCGCGGTCGGCCCGTCGGCTCCACCAATAATTGCAATTGACGAAGCATCTGCCATGGAAAACGCCATCCCCGGCACCAAGTTGAGCAAAATGGCACCAATCAAGGTGGCAAAAATACCCAATTGAGCCGCAGCCCCCAGCCATAACGTCTTCGGATTCGCAATCAACGCGCCAAAGTCAGTCATGGCACCGACGCCCATAAAGATCAGCAGCGGAAAGACACCCGACTCGATACCGACATGATAAACATAATAGAGTAATCCGCCCGGCTCAGTAAAACCGGCATTCGGAATATTAGCCAGAATGGCACCAAAGCCAATCGGCAAGAGCAGCAAGGGTTCAAACCCTTTGGCAATGGCTAAAAATAGCAGCAGGCATCCGACCAGAATCATGCAAATCTGACCAAATTCGAAATTTGCAATACCAGTCTCAGCCCATAAGGTTAGTAATCCGTCCATGAGTCACCCTTATGCCAGACTGAATAACGGTGAACCGACATGCACCGAGTCACCTTCTTTGACTAAAACGTCCTGTACGGTACCATTTTTAGCGGCACGAACCTCGGTCTCCATTTTCATCGCTTCCAATACTATCAGCACATCACCTTCATTGACGGGATGACCGGGCAAAGCATTCACTTTAAAAATCGTTCCCGCCAAAGGCGCAGCAATCACCTCTGCATGACCTTTCGGGGCCGTCTCTTTTGGTTGTGGCGCTGCATTCGATACAGATGTTACGGCAGTGAGCTGGCCTTGAGGACCGACTTCAACTTCATAGACCTGCCCATCGACTTTCACGCTATAAGCTTCAATACCTTGAGCATCAGATGTAACACTGGGTGCAGCATTGACCGCAGCATCCTCTTCAACGCACGGTAACGGTTCAAATGCATCTGGGTTGTCTCTATTCTTAAGGAACTTTAAGCCAACCTGAGGGAAAAGCGCATATGTCAGAACATCATCGACAACAGACTCAGCCAACACGATCCCTTCAGCTTTTGCCTTCTCGGTCAGCTCATCGGTCAATAACGCCATTTCAGACTCAATCAAATCCGCCGGGCGGCAGGTAATGGGCTGCTGCCCCTCAAGCACTCGCGCCTGTAATTCAGCATTGACAGGTGCTGGTGCAGCACCATACTCCCCTTTCAACACCCCGGCGGTTTCTTTGGTAATACTTTTATAACGTTCCCCCATCAGCACGTTAATCACAGCCTGAGTGCCGACAATTTGAGAGGTTGGTGTGACCAGCGGAATATAACCGAGGTCATGACGTACTTTTGGAATTTCAGCCAAGACTTCATCAATTCGATCTGCGGCGCCTTGGTCCTTTAACTGCCCTTCCATATTGGTGAGCATTCCACCGGGAACCTGAGCAATCAGAATACGGGAATCCACCCCTTTTAGTTGCCCTTCCCATTTCGCGTATTTCTTACGGACATCGCGAAAATAAGCAGCAATCGGTTCTAGCTGCTCCAGAGAAAGTCCTGTATCACGCTCACTCTGTTCTAACATGGCCACAACCGTTTCTGTCGGTGTGTGTCCATAGGTCTGACTCATCGATGAAATCGCTGTATCTAAAATATCGATTCCCGCTTCAACAGCTTTGATGGCCGTCGCGGTCGATAACCCCGTAGTCGCATGACAATGCAGTGCCAACGGCACATCACAGGCCTGTTTAATTCTACGAATTAAAGTTTCAGCTTCATAAGGTTTCAATAACCCTGACATGTCTTTGATACATAAAGAATGACAACCCAGATCTTCCAGACGCTTCGCCAGATCAACCCACATTTCAATGTTATGAACAGGGCTGGTCGTATAAGAAAGCGTCCCCTGCGCATGAGCACCGACATTGATTGTCGACTGAACCGCTTTCTCAAAGTTACGCACATCGTTCATTGCATCAAAAATGCGAAACACATCCATCCCATTTCGATGTGCGCGCTCGACAAATTTTTCAACCACATCATCTGCGTAATGACGATATCCCAATAAATTCTGCCCCCGTAACAGCATCTGCATCGGGGTTTTCGGCATCGCTTGTTTCAAGGTTCTGAGACGTTCCCACGGGTCTTCCCCTAAAAAGCGAATACAAGAATCAAATGTTGCGCCACCCCAGGTTTCCAACGACCAATAACCAACCTGATCAAGCGCTGATGCGATGGGTAACATATCTTCAATACGCATCCGTGTCGCAAACAAAGACTGATGCGCGTCACGGAGGACCACATCAGTAAGAGCCAACGGTTTAGACATACAACACTCCTATTTATAATAACTATTTATGTTTGGCTGATGAGCGATATTGGTGTACCGCTGCTGAAATGGCAGCTACAACCTGAGGGCTAACATCCGTTGAATGGGTAAGCGTTTGTGGAGACTGACTCGCGTCAGGTGGTAACGGTGGTGTCTCTTGAGGAACAATCTTGGACATCAGAGTGACGAGATAGACCATAATCGTCAGAAATGCGAAAACGACCAGCATTCCTGTCATCATTAAGGTAGCAGCTTCCGACAATAAGCTTCCTATATGACTCATTCTATTTCCTTTTTATCGATTTCTGGGTAGAACATTTGTTAAACATCCATATCAACAAATTGAACGCAAATAGTATCGAATAAAGTTTATGCAAATGCTGAGAGAAAGATAGAAAAAAGGAATGAATCAAGACAGCAATACTGTGAGTAAGCTATCAAAAAATAAAAGAATATCGGAAGCAGATAAGACAAAAGTAAAGAAATGGCGCGCTCGGAAGGATTCGAACCTTCGACCGCCTGGTTCGTAGCCAGGTACTCTATCCAGCTGAGCTACGAGCGCGCTGATGAAATGTATTGTTGAACAAAAAACTGAATTGATGGCGCGCTCGGAAGGATTCGAACCTTCGACCGCCTGGTTCGTAGCCAGGTACTCTATCCAGCTGAGCTACGAGCGCACAATAAAATCAATCTTCTGATCATGTCGTTCATATTAAAGTGGCGCGCTCGGAAGGATTCGAACCTTCGACCGCCTGGTTCGTAGCCAGGTACTCTATCCAGCTGAGCTACGAGCGCGCAATAACTTCAATATTCACTGACACTGTGCTGTCCATATTCACGAATTAATCATGCTTATGGCGGTGAGGGAGGGATTCGAACCCTCGATACGGCTACAAACCGTATACTCCCTTAGCAGGGGAGCGCCTTCAGCCTCTCGGCCACCTCACCACAACACAATCATAAAGTGGCGCGCTCGGAAGGATTCGAACCTTCGACCGCCTGGTTCGTAGCCAGGTACTCTATCCAGCTGAGCTACGAGCGCGCAATACTTCATGTATCAAGCAAGACATGGCGGTGAGGGAGGGATTCGAACCCTCGATACGGCTACAAACCGTATACTCCCTTAGCAGGGGAGCGCCTTCAGCCTCTCGGCCACCTCACCGTCTTGCGGAGGCACATATTACGATTTACCAAAAATATGTCAAACATTTTCTTGGAAAAATAAGGAAAAAACGCATCAAGCGTTGGCTATTTAATCAATGTAAAACAATTTGATTCTTTTATCACCGGATGAGAGAAAGCTCACCCAAAGTCACCGAACAAAAGTCACCGAACAACTGAATCGTTACTCAAATCATCAGTGCGATAAAAAACAGGAAGTAGAGAGGTGCGTATCACTATCGGGTTAGTATAAAAAAGGCTGACAATTATTTTGCCAGCCTTTCTCAAGGGTTAATAACTCGGTGTACCAGAGCTACCATTACCACCCTTTTCTGCTTGAATGCGCATGTATATTTCTTCACGGTGAACAGATACTTCTTTGGGAGCATTGACACCAATTCTCACCTGGTTGCCTTTCACACCGAGTACAGTTACTGTGACTTCATCACCTATCATGAGCGTTTCGCCTACACGGCGCGTCAAAATTAGCATTCTTTGGCTCCTTGAGTCATCTCTGTTTTGCCTTAACTACATTATTATCTATTAAAAACCCTATAGGGGTAAACTGTCTCATACAAAATCAGCCCATAAAACGCTGTTTGGGCTCATGATCAACAAATGAACCGGAAATGACATAAGCTTCATGAATGACATTTGCTGCACTATCTATTTGTTCAGGCGCGATCACTAAGCTATGAGATAAGTTATCAGAATAACCACTATCTATCAGAATATTGGCAGAACAAAGCAATTGATATGTTGATTCAATCAAATCATTCGCTTTCTTGCCGACAATTGTCAGTAAGCTAACCGGCTTACTATTACGGATTTTATCTTCAAACACCAGTCCCAACTTAGCACTAGCGTCCTGTTTAATCAGCAAAGCTGTAAATTCTGCATCACCGATCACATTCCATACATCAATTCCTAACAAATGGCATTGTTTCAGAATGGAATCAACATGATGAGATTCAAAACTCAGCTTAATCATATCTTTTTGCACCGCAATGCCACACACATCATACGGTGAGCTTTCTCCACGAATGAGGGTTCCCTCATTATGTTCAAATGTCGATAAAACCCGCAACGGAACCTGATGCCGCCATGCATATTGAACACACGGCAAATGGAGCACTTTAGCACCTTTTCTGGACATCTCTTCCATTGACGGAAAATCAATAATATCGAGTTTTCGGGCATTTTCGACAATTCTGGGATCCGTGCTATAAATACCATCGACATCGGTAAATATTTGACATTCATCCGCAGCCAGCATTCCGGCAAGCGTTACCGCAGTCGTATCAGAGCCGCCTCGTCCCAGTGTCGTAATATCACCACTTTCACTGACGCCCTGAAACCCAGCAACGATCACGATCGTATCTTCATTCAATAACTGCTGAATTTTCGCTGTATCAGCTTGCAGAATCGTCGCATCGTTATGCTGATTTGTCGTCACAATACCAAGCTGGGAACCTGTGAATGAACGCGCTGAATACCCCATTTTATGCAGCGTCATTGCCAGCAGAGCCATCGATATTTGCTCTCCTGAGGATAAAATCACATCCAGTTCCCTGGCATTTGGAACCCGATCAACCTGATGGGCCAAATCTAATAATCGATTGGTTTCACCAGACATTGCCGATACAACGACAACGACCTGCTGCCCCCGCTCTTTCGCATCGATTACATGTTGCGCTACCGTATGGATCCTTTCAACCGAACCCATCGATGTTCCACCAAATTTTTGAACTATAAGGGGATTTTTCACCAGTCGTCACCTTCCTAAGACAAAGTCTCACTCAGAAATCAGCCCACACTCGTTGTTTGGACTGATTTCGGTACATGGTGATGTCATCTCTGTATTCAAAAAACATCACCGTAAAAATGTGATAAAAACAAAACCAAGTGGCTTATCAGCTTAGTTTACAGACGCTAATTAAACCACTTGGTCAGGGATAAATAATTATTTTGAATCAAGCTAAAGTTATATGTAACTTTAGATTACAGCTGGGATTCAATCCATGCTTCCGCAGATACCAAAGCCTGAGGTAGTGCATTCACATCACTACCGCCAGCCTGAGCCATATCCGGACGACCGCCGCCTTTGCCACCAACTTGCTGGGCAACCAGATTGACAAGTTCACCGGCTTTCACCTGACCGGTCAAATCTTTCGTCACCCCGGCAATGAGTCCGACTTTATCATCATTGATATTGCCCAGCAGAATGACCCCACTGCCTAATTGATTTTTCAACTCATCAACCATACCGCGAAGTGCTTTATTATCCGCCCCTTGCAATTGAGCAACCAAGACTTTGACCCCGGCTATCTCTTTTACTTGCTGAAGCAGATTTGAACTGGCCTGAGACGCCAATTTATCTTTTATCTGCTGGATTTCTTTTTCCAACTGTCTTGCTTTCTGAGCGGCTTCTGCCAGTTTATCTTCATAAGTTGCCTGCTGCGTATCAATCAAATCCAGCGCAGCTTCGCCGGTCACGGCTTCAATTCGACGAACCCCGGCAGCGATACCACTTTCAGAGACAATCTTAAACAACCCGATATCACCGGTATTGCTTGCATGGACACCGCCACACAATTCAGTCGAAAAATCGCCCATCGATAAGACACGGACTTTGGTATCGTACTTTTCACCAAATAAAGCCATCGCACCTTTCGCTTTCGCTTCATCAAGCCCCATGATATTCGTTTCAACCGTATGGTTACGCCGAATATGCTGGTTGACCATCCGTTCAACTTCTTTCAGTTCTTCAGCGGTCATGGCTTCCATATGTGAGAAATCAAAACGCAGGCTTTCCGCCCGAACCAGTGAACCTTTCTGAGTCACATGTTCACCCAAAACGCGGCGTAATGCTTCATGCAGCAAATGCGTGGCAGAATGGTTCAATGCAGTTGCAGATCGTCTTTTCGCATCAACCTGAGCATCAGCCATTTCACCTTGGTTCAAAAAGCCTTCAACCAATGATCCATAATGAATAATTGCGTTTCCTTGCTTCTGGGTATCGACGACCTGAAATACACCACTCTCGGTACGAATGATACCGGCATCACCACACTGACCACCGGATTCCGCATAAAATGGCGTTTCATCCAGTACCAGCATTGCATGATCACCGGATGAAAGCGTCTCAACCGGTTCACCATGAATAAATATCGCAACAATCTTACCTTGACCTTCAGTGCCTTCATAACCACAGAAATGGCTCGATGCGTCAACTTTAATCATGGTGTTATAATCGGTACCGAATTGTCCGGCTTCACGAGCACGCTGACGCTGTGCCTCCATCGCCTGTTCAAATCCGGCTTCATCAATACTAAGGCCATGTTCACGTACAACATCATTGGTCAAATCCGCAGGGAAACCGTAGGTATCATAAAGTTTGAAGACAGTTTCTCCGTCGAGAACTTTTCCATCCAGATTTTCCAGCGCTTCATTCAGAATCGACATGCCACGCTCAAGTGTCCGGCCGAAGTTTTCTTCTTCGATACGAAGCACTTTTTCAACCACAGCCTGCTGTTTTTTCAATTCTTTACCGGCACTACCCATAATTTCGGCCAACGGACCAACCAATTTATGGAAGAATACGCCCTGAGCACCCAACTTATTACCGTGGCGAACCGCGCGACGAATGATGCGTCGCAGAACATAACCACGACCTTCGTTAGATGGCACCACCCCATCAACAATTAAGAACGAACAAGAACGAATATGATCAGCAACCACGCGGAGCGACTGATTTGAAAGATCATGACACCCAATCACTTGCGCGGCTTCTTTAATCAAAGTCTGGAAGACGTCGATTTCATAATTTGAGTGCACGCTTTGCATGATTGCGGAAATACGCTCGATTCCCATACCTGTATCGACAGATGGTTTAGGCAGAGGTTCCATGGTGCCGTCAGCATGGCGGTTATACTGCATGAAAACGTTGTTCCAGATTTCAATGAATCGATCACCGTCTTCTTCTGGTGAGCCCGGAGGTCCGCCCCAGATGCTGTCACCGTGGTCATAAAAAATTTCAGAGCATGGGCCGCATGGGCCGGTATCGCCCATCTGCCAGAAATTGTCTGACTCATAAGGCTTACCGCCTTTTTTGTCACCAATTCGGATGATCCGCTCGGCAGGAAGGCCGATCTGCTTGTGCCAGATATCGAACGCTTCGTCATCAGTCTGATAAACAGTAACTAACAAACGCTCCTGAGGTAACTTGAGGACTTCGGTCAGAAACTCCCACGCATACTGGATTGCATCTTGCTTAAAATAATCGCCGAAGCTGAAGTTCCCCAACATTTCAAAAAATGTATGGTGTCGTGCAGTAAAGCCGACATTTTCCAGATCATTATGCTTACCACCGGCACGAACGCAGCGTTGTGCGGTGACTGCACGCGTATAATCACGCTTTTCTAAACCAAGAAAACAGTCTTTAAACTGGTTCATCCCCGCATTCGTGAATAGCAGTGTTGGATCATTGGCAGGGACCAAAGATGAACTGTCTACGATTTGGTGTCCTTTTGTCTCAAAGAACGAGAGGAACGCCTGGCGAACCTCGTCAGTGCTCATGTACATGCGCTATTCCTGAAATATTCAAAGATTCAACTAAAATTTTGCGACCTATTGTAAAGCATGGATAAGTGTTCGCCTAGCTTTGTTTTGAACTCTGAGCCCGGATGAACAAGGTCGCTCACCGGCTGCATTCTATTGAAAAGGTGTGTGTTCCTGTCGGAACTATCTTTGAAATGAATCGAAACGGAGAAGGAATCAATAAAGAGTGCTCAATTCTTTCTCCGTTCACGGGAAGTCATAAGCAATGACGCACAGCAGAGATAAAATTCAGATAAAGGCAGGTCTGCGAAATTAACGTCAGTGATATAAGATATAAATCCCCGCCGCCTTCTCCGGACATGAGCGCAGCTCACCTGTGAGTCGGATTCAATGCGTACTGAATCTGTTCGAAATTAAAGCCCCGATACTGTAAAAAACGCACTTGTTTGGCATACGCTTTGGGATCTTTCACTGACGCTTCAATGCTGATACCAAACTTTTTCTCAGCCGTTGATTTCGCTAATTCAAACCAGTCGGTTTCCAATTCAGCCAGCTGCTCGGCAATGATAGACTCATCAATTTGCTTTTGCTTCAGTGATTGATAGATTCTCAGCTCACCGTGACCTTTGGCAATATGGTGCCGAATCATGCCTTGGGTATAGCGGACATCATCCAGATAACCATACTGTTCACAAGCCTGAACCGCATGATCGACTTCATCGCCATCAAACCCTTTTGCGATCAACTTACGGTATAACTCGACCCGTCCGTGATCCCGGCGACTCAGCAACTGAATCGCGGTTTCCAGACATGTTCTCGAATGTTCTCTACTCATCTGGAATTTCCTTAAAAAAAGCCCCGCATTATGCAGGGCTGTTTCAACATTGTATGGCGTTACGAATTAACTTTCTTCTTCTTGCTTAAATGTCTGCTCAATCCCTTCCTGACCATCTTCAGGAATCGGGTTATTGCTCAGCAACATTTCTCGGATTTTATGGTCGATAACTTTCGCCACTTCAGGATTTTCACGCAAATATTTACAAGCATTTGCTTTCCCCTGGCCGATTTTATCACCGTTATAGCTGTACCAAGCACCCGCCTTTTCAACCAGCTTATGTTTCACACCTAAATCAACCAGTTCACCTTCACGGTTAAACCCTTGACCATACATAATCTGTGTATTGGCTTCTTTAAATGGTGCTGCAATTTTGTTTTTCACCACTTTGATTCGTGTTTCATTACCAACCACTTCATCGCCTTCTTTAATCGAGCCGGTACGACGAATATCCAACCGAACAGAAGCGTAGAATTTTAAGGCATTACCACCGGTCGTTGTTTCAGGGTTACCGAACATCACCCCAATTTTCATCCGGATTTGGTTGATAAAGATACACATACAGTTCGATTGCTTCAGATTACCGGTCAGTTTACGCATCGCCTGAGATAGCATCCGCGCCTGTAGCCCCATATGGCTATCACCCATTTCACCTTCAATCTCTGCTTTCGGCGTCAATGCTGCAACGGAGTCAATCACCATAACATCGATCGCACCGGAGCGCGCCAATGCGTCACAGATTTCTAATGCTTGCTCACCGGTATCTGGCTGAGAGACCAATAACGCTTCAATATCAACCCCAAGCTTCTTCGCATAAACAGGATCCAACGCATGTTCCGCATCGATAAATGCACAGGTTTTCCCTTCGCGTTGTGCTGCAGCAATCACTTCCAGAGTCAGTGTGGTCTTCCCTGAAGATTCCGGGCCGTAGATTTCAACAATCCGTCCCATCGGCAGACCACCGGCACCTAAAGCGATATCAAGTGAAAGAGACCCTGTAGAGATCGTTTCAACATCCATGGCACGGTTATCACCAAGACGCATGATTGACCCTTTACCAAACTGCTTTTCAATTTGTCCCAGTGCCGCGGCCAGTGCTTTTTGTTTGTTCTCGTCCATTACGTTCTCCAGACAGTCACTTTCAGATATTAAGTCGATGGGTTATTTTCCCGAATTTATGTCGAATGATTATACTGTAAATTCATACAGTGTCCAGACCTGTCGATGAATTTTCCTGACCGATTTGAATCCTTGGGATCATATCACTTTCCGACTGTGCTTTGATACTGTAGCCACTCATTCACGCCACTGACAGCAAGCGACAGGCCGCATAAACAATGCGGAGATTTTATGACTGTGCGACACGTTCATGTGTCAGATAATCATGAATGGTCTGCAAAGCATGGTAAACGGCCTGCGAGCGAACTTGCGTGCGACTTCCTGAAAAATGGACCGTTTCAACCTTCTCCCAGCCTGAATTTGCTTTCCAGCCAAAACAGACTGTGCCTACCGGTTTTTCAGCGCTGCCGCCATCGGGCCCGGCAATACCGCTCACCGAGACGGCCAACGATGCCTGAGAATGGAATAAAGCCCCGCTGGCCATTTCTAAAACCGTCTGTTCACTGACAGCCCCCCATTGCGAGAGCGTCTCCTGCCGGACACCCAACATTTGCTGTTTGGCTCCGTTACTATAGGTGACAAACGCCCGATCAAACCACGCAGAGCTCCCGGCAATCTCGGTAATAGCAGTTGCAATTCCGCCGCCGGTACAAGATTCGGCCGTCACCAAAATATCCCCACATGTAAGAAGTAATTCTCCGACACGTCGACTTAAAGCTTCATGTAATTCCATTGATAATTCCTTCGTGTGAATGGTTCCGTTTGCCTCAACTCACTTATCCTAAGCACTTCCCCGGTCAAAGAAAAGCGGTTGCCCTGAGACCGAATATCACTCCCCCGGAAATTGCTATGCAGGGTTGCGCCCCATAAAAAATGGCAGCCTATGCTGCCATTCATACCTCAACTCATACCCAACCAGTCATGTTATTGGATTGGTTAGACTGGATATTGATGATATCCGAGTTGCTCAGAAATATTCTTACCGGCTTGCTGCAGTAATCCAACATAGTAAGACATCCGTTTTTCATCGAAACGAATCGTTGGGAACGAAATCGACAATCCGGCAATAATATTGCCAAACCGATCATAAACCGGGGCGGCAAGACAGCGCAGGCCGGATTCCTGTTCCTCATTATCTTCAGCAAAATGGCGCTCTCTGACATACGCCAGTTCAGCTAACAGCTGATCAACATTTTCTAATGTTTTATCGGTATGCTTAACAAATTCAACCGGCTCAAGCACCTGACGCACAAAAGACTCATCCCGCTCTGACAGTAAAATTTTACCAATTGCAGTACTGTAGAGTGGATTACGCCGTCCGATACGAGATTGCATCCTTAAGTTATAGCCTGAATCGATCTTATGGATATAGATAATTGCACCGTCGTCCAAAGCGCCCAAATGTACCGCTTCATTGGTTTTTTCAGAGATACAGTTCATCTCTTTATCAGCGAGAGAAACAAGATCAACATACTCAAGTGATTTTGCACCAAGTTCAAACAGCTTCAGAGTCAGAGAATATTTATCGGCCTCTCCCTCCTGAGAAATATACCCCAGAGACTTCATTGTCTGCAAAAAGCGGTAGGTCGTCGCTTTAGACATCATTAATCGTTGGGATAACTCAGATACTCCGATTTCTTTTTGTTCGCCTAATGCCTGAAGAATACTAAATACTTTTAATACCGAAGAAACGGCTTCTGGCTGGGTCGATTTCTGCATGAATCATCTATTCCTACATGTTTGTCTTGTTTTCATTATAACGAAGAGAAGTCAGAGAGCCAGTAATTTAAAAAAGCCATTTCAAAAATTTAGAACCAGCACCAGCTCAGGTCAAAATAAATACATGAATCATATTTTATGAAAAAGCGTTTCAAAAAAAATTGCCAGTTATATTTTTTTTGTGTAGTGTAAATCATACAAAACGTGAACGATGATAATTCATTCGCGCTGCATGTTACCACTGGAGGAAGCAGAATATGATTCTCGATTCATTTAACCTGCAAGGAAAGGTTGCAATTGTCACTGGATGTGACACAGGATTAGGTCAGGGAATGGCATTAGGTTTAGCAGGTGCTGGCTGTGATATTGTCGGAGTCAACATTGCTCACCCCACAGAAACCATCGAAAAGGTTCAGGCTCTCGGTCGAAAATTTGTTGCGATTCAAGCAAACTTAATGAAGCTGGACGATATTCCCAATATTATTGATCGTGCGATCACCGAGCTTGGTCACATTGATATTTTAGTTAACAATGCCGGTATTATCCGCCGCAATGATGCGATCGAATTTTCAGAAAAAGACTGGGATGATGTCATGGACATCAATGTCAAATCTGTTTTCTTTATGTCTCAAGCCGTCGCAAAGCAATTTATTGCCCAAGGTACCGGTGGCAAAATCATTAACATCGCTTCTATGCTTTCTTTCCAAGGTGGTATTCGCGTCCCTTCCTATACCGCATCGAAAAGTGGTGTGATGGGGATTACGCGTCTTATGGCCAATGAATGGGCGCAACATCAGATTAATGTCAACGCAATTGCCCCCGGTTATATGGCGACCAACAATACCGCTGCCCTACGAGCAGATGAATCACGTAATCAAGAAATCGTCGAACGGATTCCGGCGGCACGCTGGGGGCTTCCGGAAGATTTAGCCGGGCCTTGTGTTTTCTTAGCATCGTCGGCTTCGGACTACATCAATGGTTATACCATTGCCGTTGACGGTGGCTGGCTCGCCCGTTAATTCAGCGCCGTGAATACGGATAAACCAATGGTAAAAGCAGTCCACCGAATCGGAAGTCAGGTCAGATTTTCGGTAAACAGTCCTTCAGTCAGGTGAAAGAGAGAAAATATGTTCATTTATAACCAAGAGGTTGCATTGGAAGATCTTGGGAGTGGCGTATCACGAAAAATCCTCGCCTACAGCGAGAACATTATGAGCGTCGAAGTTCACTTTGAAAAAGGCGCAGTAGGCCCGATGCACAACCATCCCCATGAGCAACTCACTTATGTTTTGTCCGGTGAATTTGAGTTTACGATTGGCGATGAAACAAAAATCGTCAAAGCCGGGGATGCACTTTATAAAGAGCCTAACGTCATGCATGGGTGTGTCTGTCTCGAAGCCGGAGTCTTACTCGATAACTTCACGCCGATGCGGCAAGATTTCCTCAAATCATAAATCTATATTGCGGTGCTTAACCGCAGGAGCATAAACATGAAAATCGCGTTAATGATGGAAAACAGTCAGGCAGCTAAAAACGCTGTGGTACTGAATGAGTTGACCCAAGTCGTGACACCACAAGGTGACTCAGTCTACAACGTCGGTATGAGTGACGAAAACGATCACCACCTCACCTATATTCATCTTGGTATCATGGCAAGCCTGCTGCTCAATTCAGAAGCGGTAGATTTTGTTGTCGCCGGATGTGGCACCGGTCAGGGAGCGATGATGTCACTCAATATCCATCCCGGCGTTGTTTGCGGATACTGTCTGGAGCCTTCAGATGCATTTCTGTTCAACCAAATCAACAACGGAAATGCACTCTCGCTGGCCTTTGCTAAGGGGTATGGCTGGGGCGCTGAACTCAATATTCGCTATATCTTTGAAAAAGCATTCACAACGGGTGAACGAGGACAAGGTTATCCTCTTGAACGTGCCGTGCCGCAGAAACAAAATGCCGGCATCCTCAATCAAGTAAAATCCGCTGTGGTCAAAGATAACTATCTCGATACCTTGAAAGCAATTGATCAAGCGCTGGTCAGAACTGCGGTGTCAGGCCCCCGCTTCCAAGAATGTTTCTTTGATCATTGCAAAAAACCAGAGATTGCAGCGTACGTTCGTGACTTGCTGAAATAATTTTCACGAAAGATCAACAGCCCCTAAGATTAAGAATCAGTTGTTTGTCAGCCTGTTATGGGCTGACTTTTTACCATGTTTGACTCAGCGAAATCATGGTACGACGCTGAACACTCGGTGATTTGTCGCCCAAGCAGTGAAGTATCACCACTCTTAATAAAAATAAAACATGTATTCATTTTTAATGAATAAAAACAAAGTAACTTTTTACTTGGTTGCTATTCTCAGGAGTTTTTATGTTGCCAATAACTCAAGTCGCCATTATTGGCGAATGTATGGTTGAATTGCGGCAAACCAATCATCAGGTCGAACAAGGATTTGGCGGAGATACGCTCAACACGGCGATTTACCTGTCTCGGCTGACTCACTCGCAAGGTATCACGACCGCATATGTTACAGGGTTGGGTAAAGATCCATTCAGCCAAGATATGTTACTCGCGTGGCAACAAGAAGGGATTGATACCGATATGGTTGCCATTTCACCAGACAAGTTACCGGGCATTTATGCCATAGAAACCGCTGCTGACGGAGAGCGCAGTTTCTACTATTGGCGCAATGACTCTGCGGCCAAATATTGGTTACGTCATCAACCCGCAACCGAGCTTGCCGCCCGTCTGGAAAAATATGGTTTAATCTATCTCAGTGGCATTAGTCTGGCGATTCTGCCGGAAGACTGCCGGCAAACCTTACTTGAATCGCTACGCCTCTGTCATCAAAAGGGGATTTCAATTGCGTTTGATAATAATTACCGGCCGACATTGTGGGGGAACGCAGCAGAAGCACAGCATTGGTATAGCCAAATTTTATCGATGACCGATTATGCATTTCTGACCTTTGATGATGAAGCCGCACTTTGGGGCGACACACAAGTTGCTCAAACAGTTTCGCGCTCGCGCAGACTCGGCGTCAAAGAAATCGTTATCAAACAAGGCGGAGATGCCTGTCTCGTCGCTTGTGAAAGCACTCAATGGTCAGTCGCACCGGAACCGATTAAGCAAATTATTGATACAACGGCTGCCGGGGACTCTTTCAGTGCCGGATATCTTGCCGCTCGTCTGCTCGGGAAATCCTGCGAATCCTCAGCCCAGTCAGCCCACCGGCTTGCCGGACTGGTCATTCAACATCATGGCGCGATTATTCCTACACAAAAAATGCCTGAGATTGAAAGCCTTGCTCGCACAGACAATCAGTAAACAGAACCAATCGAATATCAAGTCTCAGATAATGAAGGAACAAGATGAAAACACTCGAACAACAGCTGGAAACCATCGGCGTCATTCCGGTCATTGCACTAGACGACGCACAAAAGGCCGTCAAACTGGCACAAGTATTGATTGAGAATGGCCTGCCTTGTGCTGAAGTCACTTTCCGGACACCACAAGCAGCACAAGCGATCGCTTATATGCGTGAAGCCTATCCGGAGATGCTAATTGGCGCAGGAACAGTACTGACAACAGCTCAGGTTGATGCGGCTATTACAGCTGGCGCCGATTTTATTGTCAGTCCGGGATTTAATCCAACGACGGTGAAATATTGCCAGCAAAGAGAAATTGCCATTATTCCGGGAATCAACAACCCGAGTCTGGTTGAGCAAGCAATGGAAATGGGGCTGAAAACCCTGAAGTTCTTCCCTGCCGAACCATCGGGTGGTATTGCGATGCTCAAAGCGATGTCAGCGGTCTATCCGGTGCACTTTATGCCAACGGGAGGTATTAATCCTCAGAATATTAAAGCGTATCTGAACATCCCGAGTGTATTGGCTTGCGGAGGCACATGGATGGTTCCCAATCAACTGATCAATGAAGAAAAATGGGATGAACTGGCAACGCTCGTCAAGGAAGTTGCAACGATCATCCGTTAGGGGCTGTTGGCGAAACAAATCATCACTCAATTAACCGTTTAGCTAAACGCTGAATACCACATGTAGTCATATCGGGACTCTCGCATTAACCACACGGGTGTAAATCACGTGTCTTTTTGCGAGATTTTTTCTACAGCTACAGATGCTTTCTACGACAATAGAGAGACTACGATCGTGCTTTTCTCCGATAGACGGTCAACCAGCCCTGAGTCACCATACGGTAGAAATAGATAACACCGCGAGCCCACCAATCGACATACATACCAAGCCAGACACCATAGATATTCATACCCAAGGTAATCCCGAGAATATACCCCAGCACCATTCGTCCGCCCCACATACTAGCAATCGCGACCCACATACAGAAAGTCGCATCCTTCGCTCCTTTAAATGCTGCCGGTAAGACAAAAGAAGCCCCCCAGACAGGTGTCATGAATGCATTAATCAACAGTAAGTTGGTGACCACACCGACCACCTCATTGTCCGAGATATAAAAACGGGCGACTGTGTCTGCCATTGGTACAAACAGTACCGCAAACAGAGTGAGCAAAATGGTTGCCAGCCAGAAGATCAACTTCATCTCTTGATATGCCACATTCGGTTTTTGTTGCCCCAAACGTTTACCAATCAATACGGTTGATGTCATCGCCAGTGTATTACCGGGAATATTTAACAGTAGTAATACCGAAAAGGTCACAACATTACCCGCCATCGCAACCGTCCCCATCCCTGCGACCATGATTTGAGTAATGAGTTTGCCCAGATTAAACATCAACGACTCAATACTGGCCGGAATGCCGATGGCTAAAATCTCCACCAGTGTTTCCCGCTGAAAAGGACGAAAATACTGCTGCAACTGAATTTTTAAGGTTGTATTGCGAATCAGACAAATCACAATCAGCGCCGCACCAACCCAGCGAGCCGCGATTATACCGATACCAGAACCAACCAACCCTAATCCGCCCCAACCTCCGGAAATGAATTCATCAATTCCATAGATTAACGGATAACTGAATGCGACATTGAGCAGATTCATCATAATGTTACTGAATGCCGGCAAACGAGAGTTTCCGACGGCTCTCAGCACGCCACTACCGGCCAATGTAATCGCTAAAGCCGGGTAACTAAAAACAATAATCTTAAGGTAAAGTTCACTTAAATTAATAACCTGAGCAGTCGCGCCATAAGCAACCACGGACAAAACCGGTGCAACAAAACAGTAGATGAGCACTAAAGCGACCAAACTTATCAAGACACTGAGAGACATCACCTGACTCGCATGGTTCTGTGCGTTTTTCCGCTCCGAACGTCCGAAAGCTTGTGCGATCACCACCGATCCACCCAGTGCAATCGCAGACAACAGTGAAATGACAACCCACGTAATACTATCCGTAATACCAACCGCAGCCGTCTCTTGTGCACCGAGCCGACTCACCAGAATCGTACTGATGATGCCCATCATCACCACACAAGTCAGTTCAATAAAAATCGGCCATGCAAATGGCCAAATATCACGCCTGAATAAAACGCGATGTCGCTTACGTAACCAAAAACATCGGCGGGGATTGGAATACGTTACAGAGGCAGATGCTTCATTCACACAGCAGGCCCCGTTGACATGGCCATCTCAGGATAAGGCTGTTCATAAATCACATCACGGTCGTACACCACTTTTATCTCCCCGGCAATACGTTGTTCACCATGTAAATATCCGCCCGTAGAAAGTAGTGGTGGGAGTTGCGCATAGCATTGTTGGTATGCAGCTTCTATCGCCACTAAAGCATAAGGGATCGGGTCATCAAACCGGGCATTCTTCTGCTGAGAATGCGCAATAAACAGCCCGCTCTCGGTATGATAGTGTTGTGCCAGTAAATTTTCCGCGACTGAATCAGCCAGATGCAACAGCTCCGGTGCCGGATGATGTTGATTGAGTTCCAACAGCGCAAAAATCAGATAAGCCGAGGTACATGAAGTCGTTTGAGCAAGGTGAATCGGAGCAAGCGTTACCGGATCAAGCGCCCCTAATTCAAATCGTGCGAACATGCGGCTCGCCAGTCGGTATAATTCAGGATCATCCGTCAAAAATGCAGCTTTCATCAATGGCAATAAATAAGCCGGATCAGCAGGTTGACGTGACAATGTCGTCCCTTTATCTCCGTAATAACCATCACGGACAAAAGTGTACCCGGTCATATCCTGGCCACTATTCCACATTGGGATCATTTGGTTGTCTTGTTCATCCCACGCATAACGAAAATAAGCTTTTAATCCGTCGGCAATCCATTCAAGCCACTGCCGATCACCGACTTGCTCGGCACAAGTCATCATCGCCAGCGGATTATCCATAATCAACGGCCAACAATCCCGAAACAGCACATTGGCTTCACGGGCGATCGCACCAAACTCAGGACCAAACTGACGGGCAGCCCGATCCCCAAACCAGGAGTAGGTTAAACGATCATTATCCGGGACAGGTTCACGCTGTTGCGGTGAAGAAAATTGGTAAACCGGCATTCCGGTATCCGGATGTCGTGCCAGAACAAATTGATGATATAAATGTTTCGCCCAGTCTAAAGCGCCTTGCTCCCCTGTGTAACGATAGTAGTGTACCGCCGCATAAATTAAATCGGTTGAAGCATTCACAAACGTTAACCCGACGGTCTCCGGTAACTGTGGCCACTGATGCGGATCCACCACCGGTTCAGGGCGATGTTGCTGAAAAATGTTTGCCGGAAATGGTTGCCCATACTCACCGTGGCGTGTGAGATCCAGTTTTTTCCAGTCGGTCACATGAGCAGCCCAGAATCCTTGCAGATAAGATTTCGTCACTTCAGGGCGAATTTGATGAAGTAAATCATAATAAGGAAAGTGGTGCTTCAGCTCGTGCACCCGGGCTTTACTCTCCGGCCCCTCCGGATGACCTGAGTTGAGGTCAACAAACAGATGTCCACCCCAGTGAAACAATCCACTACGCTGATCAACATGGTGATCGAGAAAATAAGCGGTCGTCTCTTGTGCCTGTCGCAGAAAAGCGTCATCTCCCGTCACAATACTGCTTGCTGTCAACCCACGCATCAGATTTTGCTGGCTGGCAAAGTTACTCATGGCAACACGTCGGCCATCCGGATAGGTCCAGCAAACCGGTTTGCCGGATGCCACACAAAGACCATCCGCCAATCGTGGGGAATTTTCAGAACGCGCCAATGTCAACGCCTGTTGATAAAAGCGAGTCACGATAGCCAACCGCGACCGTCGAAATTCAGACATGCAACCACTCCAATTCAAATAGATACAGCCCCGTCTCCGGGGCTTTTATCGAATGACCAGACAAAGTAAAAATCTCGGTAACCAATCAAGGTAAACAGAACGATGGGTTTAATCAGCAATCCGTTTGAGTACTCGATTACCACGACGCAGGAAGTTTTTAGCAGCCCCTTCAACATCTGTCTGACCGTAATCCAGTTGCTGCATTGACTCTTCAAATAACTCCAGTAACTGTGCATTATCAGTGTAGGGGGTCGGGATGACGTGCTTTGGCAATTGCTGTGCTAAACGATAGCCTTGATAAGACAGACTTTTATCATCAATCTGACCATCATCCTGTAAGGTTTTAAATCCGGTCAGACTGATTGGTATCCCACGGGCAAGTCCCATGGCTTTGACTCCGGCCGGATCATTGAGTAAAAAGTCCACCAACAACGCGGCTTCTTTAGGATGCTTGGTATTTCTCCCAATAGAGAACATCATCGAAGGTCTTGCCAGCAATCCGGAATCTGTCGCACCTTCAAGCATCGGATAAGGCCCTAGCTCCAAAGTCATCGGAGGCGCTAAATTTGCCGCATATTTGCCAATGGCGGTATCCCACATATAAAGTCCGCCAAACCGACCGTCGATCCACGGACGCATCTCATACATATTGCCTTTGCCATAAGAAGCGAACTCTTTTGTGGAAGGGAAAAGATGATTTTTGACCTGATCAACATAAAGCTGAAAGAATTGAGCCATTTCCTCTTGGTTGAAGTTGATCAGGTTGGTGTCGTGATTGATGATATCTTTGCCATACTTTTGAATGAAATAAGAGCGATTCATGGCAAAAACATCACGCGCTTCAATGACTAACGGATAATAATCATCACCGAGCTTTTCTTTGAAAACCAGCCCGACCTTCATCAATTCATCCCATGATTGTGGATAACCGACACCGGCTTTCATCCACATATCGCGATTATAAAAGAACACCCGAGAAGTCATACTGACCGGCAGACCGTTCAGTTTACCGTCAACTGTCGTTAACCCGAGCGCACCGGGAAAATTAAACAACTGCAGTGTTTCCGCTTGGGCATTCATGTCATAAAACCCTTTGCCGTCCCGGGAAAAAATCGGCATCCAGTTCCAGTTGGTCTGCATGACATCCGGCTCAGTATTACCTGCAATCTGCGTGGTCAGGCGAGATAAATGACCGTCCCAACCGGTATATTCACCTTTGACTTTTATATCAGGGTATCTTTCCTGAAATTTTTCCAGCGCTTGCAAGGTGGCTTGGTGGCGATTATTCCCGCCCCACCAAGACATCCGCAGTTCAGTTTGAGCCTGAACTGCCACAGAGGCAGTTGCAATGACAGCAGATATCAGTGTAGTCAGTACCTTTTTATTCATGGATTAGTCTCCAAATAAGTGATTGTTATTCTCCGGTTTATTTATTGTTGTATAGAGATATTCTTTTCCGTCTCCTTGTCGAAGATATGTGCTTTGTTCATATCCACCACAAACGTCACCCCGGATCTCAATTCCATATTGAGCTTATCCCGGACATCATCAATCGGTATTCTGGCGATAAATTCATGCCGTCCGGTCCGGAAATGGACATACACTTCATGCCCCATATTTTCCAGACGAATCACATCCCCGATGATCGTTTGCTGCCCGATTCCGGGTTCCGTCAGCGCGAGCGTGATACTGTCAGGGCGAATCCCTAACACGGTTTTTTGATACCCATGACGGCGGATGGTGGCAGCCTTATGTGCCGGAAGATGTAAGATTTGTTCATCTAACAGAACGGCCATGTCATCTCCCTGCTCAGCAAGCGTGACATCGCACATATTCATCTCCGGAGCCCCGATAAATCCGGCCACAAACATATTGACGGGATTGTTGTAGAGCTGATCCGGTGTATCAACCTGCATAATCTCACCCTGCTTCATCACGCAGATTCGATCTCCCATGGTCATCGCTTCTGTTTGATCATGAGTGACATAAACCGCAGTTGCCGGGTGATTTTCACGTTTCAGATGACGGTGCAGGTCAGTAATACGTACCCGCATAGAAGCACGCAATTTAGCATCGAGATTCGATAACGGTTCATCGAACAAGAAAACATCTGGTTTTTTCACAATTGCCCGCCCGACGGCAACACGCTGTGCCTGACCACCGGACAACTGTCTTGGCAAACGGTCAAGTAACTCCTCTATCTCAAGAATGTTGGCAGCTTCTTCGACCCGCTGATCGATTTCATGCTTTGGCAATTTTTGCAGCCTGAGCCCAAAGCCCAGATTTTCTCGTACCGTCATATGGGGATACAGTGCATAATTCTGAAACACCATCGCTATCCCCCGGTCTTTCGGGGCAAGATTATTGACGACTTGCCCGCCAATGACGATTTCGCCACCGGTCACATTTTCCAGACCGGCAAGCATTCTCAGAGTGGTCGATTTGGCACAACCGGAAGGGCCGACAATCACCATGAATTCACCGTCATGAATCGTTAAATCAACTCCGTGCACTGCTTTAAAGCCGTTCGAGTAGACCTTCTCTAATTTGTTAAACTTCACTTCCGCCATTGTGATTACTCCTCAGAATTTAACCTTTAATACCGCTGCTGGTGACGCCTTCGACAAAATATTTCTGTGACATAAAGAACACCAGAATTGAAGGAATGATAGCGATTGAAGCCATTGCCAGAATTTCGTTCCACCTTGCGCCTTCCGTGACATCAATGGACATTTTCAATGCCAGTGCAATGGGGTACTTTTCAACGCTGGAAATGTAGATAAGCGGGCCTAGAAAGTCGTTTACCGACCACATAAACTGGAACAGTGCCACGGAGATGATTGCAGGGCGAATGACCGGCACAACCACATGCCAGAGCACCTGAAAAGAATTACATCCATCAATCATTGCCGCCTCTTCCATATCAGTCGGAACCCCGCGCAAAAACTGGATCAGCATAAAGACAAAGAACCCTTGTGTTGCGAATGCGAAAGGCAGATAGAGCGGCAAATACGTGTCAAGCAATCCCATCTCACGAAACATCAAATATTGTGGAATCAGCAAAACTGATTGCGGTAACAAGATCGTGGCAATGAGCGTGGCAAACCAAAATTTTTTCCATGGGATATCAAACCGGGCAAATCCGTACGCAACAATGGTGGACGACACAACGGTCACAAAAACCTTCGGCAGAACATAAGCAAAGGTATTCAGGATATAATGGCCGAATGTGTATTCCGTGCCGGTCTTCCACCCATTAATAAACCCATCCAGACTCCACTCACTCGGGATCAAGTTCATTGACGAAAAGATTTCATGGTTAGGTTTCATTGCGGCAGAAAACATCCACAGCAGCGGATAGAGCATCATCACACCGACAATAATCAGAATCGTATAACGAATTGCAGCATTGATTTTTTCACGGCGAATGGTGCGATCATTCGCTGCATAGCTCTGATGGCTGTTTTTCTGCTCCGCAGAGACACTCACGACTGAAGCCATAACTACTTACCTCCCTTATCACCGGAATAGAACACCCAGTATTTCGAAGAACGAAATGTGATTGATGTAAATATGGCCACAACAATAAACAGCGCCCATGCCAGTGCACTTCCGTATCCCATATCAAAAAACTTAAACGCGGTCTCGTAGATGTAGAGCGAGATCAGATAGGTTGACTTCATCGGCCCGCCACCGGTAATCACATAAGGTGCGGTAAACTCCTGAAAAGCCTGTGTGGTTTGCATGATAAAGTTAAAGAAAATAACGGGTGTAATGAGAGGAACGGTGACCTTGATAAACATCTGCCATTTGCTGGCTCCGTCAATCAATGCTGCTTCATACTGAGATTGAGGCACATTCTGCAAAGCAGCCAGAAAAATCACCATGGCAGAACCAAATTGCCAAGCACGTAACAGTGTGATTGAAAACAGCGCAAAAGATGGTTCACCAAGCCAGTTCACGGCATCAATACCAACGAGGGCCAACATACCGTTTAATACCCCATCGATGGCAAATAATGCCCGCCATAAAACTGCAATGGCAATACTACTGCCAAGGATTGAGGGAATATAATATGCCGTTCTGAAAAAACGGATACCGCGCAACTTGAAATTCAAGATAAAGGCGATGAACAGGGCGAACGCTAACTTCACTGGAATGGTCAAGAACACATACAAGAATGTGACACTCATGGATTTCCAAAACAGGTCATCTTCCGTCAGCATATACCGATAGTTTTCAATACCAACGTACTCTGGTGACGTCATCAGATCGTAATCGGTAAAACTCATCAGAAATGACGATACAAAGGGAAATGCAGTAAAAACCAACAGCCCGATAATATAAGGCGACAGGTAAGCAAGTCCCAGCTTACGACTTTCATACATATTGCTCTCGTCCTCTGAAAAACTCGACAGTGGCCAAATGATCAATTCAGATGAACCTTTCATTCGGATTGGTTATTTCTATTAAACTGAATCCTATCTGAACTGCCAGCACTCAACCTCATATTTGTGATCTCGAATACCATTTTATAAAAATAAAAACAAAAAATATAAAATACAGTTTCATTTTATATAAAAACAAAAACCAACATAGTGACTTACTCATCAGTAACATTAAAGTGCTTCATTTCGGGAACAAAAACCAGAAAAATCAAGTATTAAAACCATCACAAAAGCTCATACAGACAAAATAAAAACCTCATACGAATCAAAAACACACTGTACACCACACCAAAAACACAAGACAAATCAATTCTAAATCAATTAGTTAAATAAATTAAAATAAAAAACCAGATCCATTGACCTTTCCACAAACACGAAATTATGAAGAAAAATCAGCAAATACTAGAGAGATCACGTTTATTGAGACACTTATAGTAAAACACCGCTTCACAGATCACGTTATTCATACTAATCGGTTCAAACACATTTAAAACAACACTAAATTAAAACCGAAAAATACAAATAACAAAACGGTGTTTCAATATGAAAATTAAATTAATTACCTCTGCTCTGCTTCTGGGTCTTACAACTGGCGCTGTACATGCGACATCACTGAACGTCCGTCATGAGTTTATTCCTGAAGCCGGTGAAAAAGCTGCACGTCATCGAGATCGATTATCCATTTCACATCAGTTTGATAATGGCATCGGTATCAGTGAAGAAGTGAAATGGGGCTACGAAAAAGACAGCGTAAATTTTGGTGAAATGAAGAGTGCCGGTCACGAAACGAAAATCGGTTACAACTACACCATCAATGAGAATTTTAAACTGCAGCCCGCCTATGCACTGGACTCATCTTCAAGCGCTATCGTGCATAAATTTGATTTAAAAGGCGTCTATAAAATCAGTGATAGCTGGAATGCATCCCTCCGCTACCGCTACGGAATGAAAGTGCCGTCCGATGACTCACCGAATTCACATTACAGTCAGGTCAACTTTGTGACCGCGTATCAGCTGGAACTGTATAACGTAGGAATCGACTTCGAAGGCAAGTTCGAACAATCCGCTTCCAGTGGCTATGACGGTGATAACAATTACCTGAACTTAGTCAACTTGTTCGCTGAATATCAAGGCTGGGAGAATGGCTGGCGTCCGTTTGTCGAATTCGGGCTCACATCTCAGGAAACGACCAAAAGCACAGACGGTAAAGATCAATACGTCCCACGTTACCGGATCGGTTTGAAATACAATTTCTAAGTGGCTGATTTTGCTTATGGAGCATCCGGGCAGATATCGAATCAGCACCGCTGCTATATCCATACGAACAATTCGATATGAACAATATAGATACAAACGCCCAACGGTTGGGACTGCTCCGCATTTTATCGATATCTGCCCCTTAAATCGTTCTTCATAGGCATGGCACCAACGGCAACAGCTTCAGGACGATAACTCAGGGGCTCTATATCAGGCTGTCATATGGGGACATGTGAAGGTGTCACACGGCTTCGGATTCAGCCTTTTCTTTTTCAATAAGAGGTTCACCATCATGAAACGGAACAGAACGACACTACTCATGACGTCGGTTTTGTCTTTATCTGCCTGTTCACAGTATAGTTCGCTCCCCGCACCTCAGGATTTAACGTGGCAGGCGATAACCTTCGGTCAGTCAACCGATCTAAATTTTGCATCGACAATTTTGCCGGAAAAAATCGGGCTCAATGCAGTCACCTTCAATGGGCAATCCGTGCAGCCCGGGCCGCTTCTCAACACATTTACGATAGAAAGTCGTGGCGGCAAACTGGCGAACTCACATGAAGGCGTGACATTTTACTACACGGAACTTCCTGCCAATGCGAATTTCACTTTATCAGCAACCATGGTACTCAACCAGCTTGGTCCAGAAACCGGCTCGACCCCGAATCGTCAGGAAGGTGCGGGAATCATGGTTCGTGATATTCTTGGCTCTGCGCGTTTAGATCCCCAGCCTCCCGGTGCAGAAGAGTTCCCTGCGGCATCCAATATGGTGATGCATGTATTGCGCGCCAACAAAAAGAAAAGTAACGGGCTGATAAATGTCAATGCCACCTACCGCGAAGGGGTTTATCAGCCTTGGGGAACCAAAGGTAATCACATCGTCCGGGATGAATTCATCAAAAGCGTCCCTTATGGCAATGATATCGCCTACCAGATGTCACTCAGCCGGACAGATGCTGGCTATACCGCGACCTATCATTATGGCGATATCAGCGAGACCCATCCCATCAAAGGCGCGAATACCAATATCATCGCCATGCAGGATCCAAAACACCAATATGTGGGTTTCTTTGCCTCGCGTAATGCCAAAGTCACCATCAGCAATGCACATCTGACCGTCCATTCGGGTACGCTAACCAAAGCACCGGCCTATCATCCTCAACCTGAACCACTGGTGCTACAACCTGCATCACCCAATCAGTCTGCTACGGCAGATTACCTGTTTCAGTCTCGTGCCAGTGATACCGGCACCTTTACTCTCTATCAAGATAAGCAATTACTGATCAAAGACCAAAAAGTGGCAGCAGGCCAACTCTTCAGTGCTGCAACACATTTAAAAAATCCAACAACGCTCTTTTCGCTCCACTTTACACCGACAGAAGGCGCTGACCGTTCTGCCAGGCAATATCAGCAAACTGTCACCCGTGTAGCGCTCAAAGATCCAATGCATTTACGTGTCAATCCTACTGGTAGTCATGGTCGGCTTACCCTCAAAAATGCGATTCGACTCCTCCCTACGGGTGGAACCATCACACTGGAAGATGGTGAATATGGTGCGCTACTCATACCACTGACCGCCAGTGGACAAAAAAATCAGCTCAAAACCCTGAAAGCCGGAGGGGATCATGTTCGTTTTACCGGGGATATTACCCATCAGGCAAACTACTGGCATGTTTCTCACCTTGAAGTCGCGGGCGCTCGCTATATTGTCCACGGCAGCCACAATACATTTGATCGCATTATTACCCATGACGCCTCAGATACGGGCTTTCAAATTACCTCACCGGCAAAATCTCCTCGCGCATTTTGGGCGAGCCATAACCTAGTGCAAGATAGTCAAAGCTATAACAATATGGATCCTTCCCGGATCAATGCCGATGGATTTGCTGCCAAGATGCGCATCGGAGATGGCAATACCTTTATCCGTTGTATCTCTCATCACAACATCGATGATGGCTGGGATCTGTTCAATAAAGTCGAAGACGGTCCCAATGGTGTCGTGACCATTATCGATTCAATCTCTTATAAAAATGGCCAGACACTGCAGGTCAAAGCCAGAGGCGGCAGCCGGGGAAATGGATTCAAACTTGGCGGAGAAGGTCTACCGGTCGCACATATCATTAAGAATAATCTTGCTTATCAAAATAATATGGATGGTTTTACCGATAATTTTAATCCGGGCCGTTTGACCCTTGAAAACAATGTTGCGATTGATAACAAGCGTTTTAACTTCCTGATCAGAAAAAGCCCTTACACTGACACTCAGAAACAAGGCATATTCACCGACAACAGCTCTTATCGCTTCTATTCTGCCAGTCCGTACAATGATGTCGTGAATGCAGAAATACGTCGAAATAATACGCTGATTGTCGATGGTCAATCCACCAACGCTCAGGGAGCACATCCCACTGCCGAGACGTTATCCAAGCTAAAACAGGCTGCCAAAATTTCATCTCAGGCAGCTGTTCCCGGTCAAACGGCCGTAAAAAACATCCTGACATGGTTCAATCAGCACCCCTGATCAACCTCTTGCCCAGCTTGATGTGACATGTCAGGTTTCACTCAGAAACCTGACATTCATCGCAAATAAGTCAGTATAACCATCTGATTTATATAGATTCTAATCCCTTATTCGTCAAGGTGTTCTAAACTCATGCAAACATGACAGATGAGCCAGCGCTTATCCCTTCAGCGGATCGCTCTCTTCTTTTGTCGTGCAATGCTACTGACCCAATTCCTGTCAGTAAGGTCATGTTTAATCTCGACACACCTCACACTTAATTATAAAAAAACAAAATTGAACCATCGTTTTGATATTAATCACACACCTTTTTATTTTTTTGTTTAAAAATACCCCCATCAAATACTTATAAAGGGATAAGCAATGCAATATGACTATCTTGTGATTGCAGGTTACTTCGCGCTGATGATCGCAATCAGTCTACTGTTCAAGAAAATGGCGAGCGCCAGTACCAGTGACTACTTCAGAGGCGGCGGTAAAATGCTCTGGTGGATGGTGGGTGCAACAGCATTTATGACCCAGTTTTCTGCCTGGACATTTACCGGGGCGGCGGGAAAGGCATTTAACGATGGTTTTGCGGTGCTTGCCGTGTTCATCGGTAATATGGTGGCTTATGTTTTTGCCCACTTCTATTTTGCCCGCCGTTTCCGCCAAATGCGTGTCGATACACCAACCGAAGGTATCAAACGCCGTTTCGGTAATGGGAACGAGCAATTCTTTACATGGGTGATTATTCCGCTCAGTGTAATTAATGCCGGGGTGTGGCTGAACGGGCTTGGTGTGTTTGCATCAGCAGTCTTTAATGCCAATATTATCACCACAATTTATGTCACTGGTGCTGCTGTGTTGGTCATTTCACTGCTAAGTGGTGCTTGGGGAGTGGTGGCATCGGACTTTATTCAAACATTGGTAGTTGCCGTCGTTTCTGTAGCCTGTGCTGTGGTTGCACTCTACTTCGTCGGAGGACCGGGTGAAATTATTCGTGAATTCCCCGGCGGATTTGTTTCCGGCCCGGATATGAATTATCCATTGCTGTTGGTTTGTACCTTTATCTTCTTTATTGTCAAACAGTTACAAAGTATCAACAACATGCAGGAGTCCTATCGTTTTCTTAATGCCAAAGATTCACGGAATGCAAGTAAAGCCGCATTAATGGCGTTAATTATGATGATGGTCGGTGCCGTTATTTGGTTTATCCCGCCTTGGGCATCAGCCATTCTTTACCCCGATGCAGCACAAGCCTATCCCGAGCTCGGTGCCAAAGCCAGAGACGCGGTCTATCTGGTCTTTGCCCGGGAAACCATGCCATTAGGCACTGTCGGATTACTCATGGCTGGTCTTTTCGCGGCCACAATGTCATCAATGGATTCAGCACTGAACCGGAATTCAGGGATCTTCGTACGTAGTTTCTACGCCAACATTGTTCGTCACGGCCAAGCGAAAGACAAAGAGCTGCTGCGCGTCGGGCAACTGGCCTGTCTGGTGAATGGTATTCTGGTCATTTTAATGGCTCAATTCTTTAACTCGCTGAAAAGTCTGAGTCTGTTTGACCTGATGATGCAGGTTGCGACTTTACTGCAATCCCCGGTTCTGGTGCCGCTATTCCTCGGAATCTTAATTCGTAAAACCCCCAAATGGGCACCTTGGGCAACGGTTGTATTCGGGATGTTTGTGTCTTTGTTGGTTGTGAAAGTCTTCACACCACAATTCATCGCCGGCTGGTTTGGTATTGAAAGTCTGACCGGCAGAGAAACCAGTGAGATGCGAACCATGATTACCATTGCTGCACACTTGTTCTTAACCGCTGGATTCTTCTGCCTGACGACACTCTTTTACCGGGAGTCTAACGACACTCATAAAGCCGAAACAGAAAAATTCTTTAACGATGTCGCCACTGAGTGTGTCGTAACGGATAAAGATCAGGATCAATTTGACCGGATGCAACGAGCCAAACTCGGTACATTGGTCACCTATATGGCTGGTGGTCTGACGCTGATGATCCTCATCCCGAACCCATTGTGGGGACGACTGATGTTTCTTGCGTGTGCAGCGGTCATTTTCATCGTTGGTTTTGCCTTGAAAAAAAGTGCCCGGATAGAAGAGCTGCAAGGCAAAGCGATTCCCGTTCGTTAACTCAGTTCGTGAATTCAGGTTTATTCAGTCATATCATAAAGGCTGCCGGTAAGGCAGCCTGACATAACAGGAGAACATTCATGGCTAAAGGTGATGTCATCAGCCTTGATTTTGAAAGCTTCATTGATTCGGATACACAGGTCAAAGTGACACGGCTGACCCCCAAAGATGTGATCTGTCATCGCAACTATTTTTATCAGAAATGTTTTACCGAAGACGGGCAAAAATTACTCTTTGCCGGTGACTTCGATACCAACCGAAATTACTATCTGCTCGATCTCAACACCCGACAAGCAACACAATTGACGGAAGGCTCCGGAGATAACACCTTCGGCGGGTTTATTTCATCCGATGAGCAAAGTTTTTTCTATGTCAAAAATGAACGCAACTTGATGAAAGTTGATTTCAAAACGCTCGAAGAAACACGGATTTATACTGTAGATGAAGCATGGAAAGGTTATGGTACCTGGGTTGCCAACTCCTCTTGTACCAAACTGGTCGGGATAGAAATCCATAAAGATAGCTGGCAGCCACTCACCTCATGGGAGAAGTTTGCTGAGTTTTATCATACCAATCCGACCTGCCGCCTGATTCAGGTCGATATTGCCACCGGAGGCGTCAAAGTCATCCATCAGGAAAATGCTTGGCTGGGTCACCCGATCTATCGCCCGTTTGATGATCAGACTATCGGATTCTGTCATGAAGGCCCCCATGATCTCGTCGATGCCAGAATGTGGCTGGTGGACGGGGATGGTAATCACGTCCGCAAAGTTAAATCCCATGCACCGGGCGAATCCTGTACCCATGAATTCTGGATTCCCGACGGCAGTGCCATGGCTTATGTTTCCTATCTGAAAGGACAAAGTGAACGGCTTATCTGTCGTGTTGATCCTCAAACACTAAACAATGAAATCGTCATGGAAATGCCGCCATGTTCTCACTTAATGAGTAACTTTGACGGCTCGCTGATGGTCGGTGACGGATGTGATACACCACCGGATGTGAACGATACCGATAGCTACAACATCGAGAATGATCCATTTCTCTATATTCTCAATACTCAAAAGAAAACGTTCTCCCGATTAGCAAAGCACAGTACATCTTGGCAAGTGCTCGATGGTGATCGTCAAATTACCCATCCGCATCCTTCCTTTACACCGAATGATCAAGGGGTATTATTTACCAGCGACTTTGAAGGTGTACCGGCAGTGTATATTGCTGACCTGCCCGAAGAACTAAAATAGCATCTGCTTTTCAGAGCGCTCAACGCTTCATTCCCCCAATTCCTCGAAGCGTTTGTTGCGCTCTTCATTGCTGGTTTGCTATTCTTTTCCCCCATTGCTCAGCACTCGCATGTGATTTCTCCGGGCGCACAGCATTCATCATTCGGCCCACCAGCGCATTCAATATAGTGACGCCTGTCGGGGGAGCCGTTTTATCACGACCTAATTGGCATTGAAATATAAAGATGATCGATAATCCCACCGCAAGTAAAGCACCAGAAAGTAAACATACGCCCATGATGCAGCAGTATCTGAAGCTCAAGGCCGAAAATCCTGATATTTTGCTGTTTTATCGCATGGGGGACTTTTACGAACTATTTTATGATGATGCGAAACGCGCCTCTCAGTTACTGGATATTTCACTGACTAAGCGAGGGGCCTCCGCCGGTGAACCGATTCCGATGGCGGGTGTGCCTTTCCATGCCGTTGAAGGCTATCTGGCCAAGCTGGTTCAGCTCGGCGAGTCGGTAGCCATCTGTGAACAAATCGGTGACCCCGCTACCAGTAAAGGGCCGGTAGAACGGAAAGTTGTCCGCATTGTCACCCCGGGAACCATTACCGATGAAGCACTATTACCGGAACGACTCGATAACCTGATTGCAGCAATTTACCAACAAGGTCAGCAATTTGGCTACGCGACCCTTGATATGACCTCAGGGCGTTTCCAGCTTTGTGAATTAGACAGTGAAGAGGCTATGGCAGCCGAATTGCAGCGCACTGCCCCGAAAGAACTGCTCTTTCCTGAAGACTTCCAAGCCGTTCAGCTGATGGGAAACCGAAAAGGGAACCGTCGTCGTCCGGTATGGGAGTTTGAACTGGAAACAGCCAGGCAGCAGTTAAACCAACAGTTCGGCACTAAAGATTTAGTCGGCTTCGGGGTCGAAACCGCAGAAAAAGGGCTATGTGCTGCCGGCTGTCTGATTCAGTATGTCAAAGACACGCAAAGAACTGCCCTCCCTCATATTCGCTCCCTGATCTATGATCGTCAGGACACCACGGTGATCATGGATGCAGCCACCCGGCGCAATCTGGAACTGACTCAAAACCTGTCCGGAGGGACGGAGCATACACTGGCGGAAATACTCGATCATTGTGCGACTCCGATGGGAAGCCGAATGCTCAAACGTTGGCTACATCAACCGATGCGTCAGATTGAAGCGCTCAATCACCGGCTTGATGCTATCGGTGAACTCAAAGAACAGGGCGTTTTTTGCGACGTACAACCCATCTTGAAACAAATTGGTGATATCGAACGAATTCTGGCTCGTTTAGCCATTCGCTCAGCCCGACCTCGGGATCTGGCTCGTCTGCGCCATGCGTTGCATCAGTTACCGGAACTACAAACCAGCTTATCATCACTGCACCACTCACATTTACAGCAGCTTGCGCAACATTGTCAGCCGATTGAGCCAATTGCTACCTTGCTGGAGCAAGCAATCGTCGAAAATCCACCGGTGGTGATCCGCGATGGCGGTGTTATAGCAACCGGTTATCATGCCGAACTGGATGAATGGCGCAATCTGGCCGATGGTGCGACTGAATATCTGGAACAACTGGAACATGATGAACGGGAACGTCATGGTATTGATACGCTGAAAGTCGGTTATAACAATGTCCACGGTTTTTATATTCAGGTCAGCCGGGGGCAAAGCCATCTGGTGCCACCGCACTATGTGCGTCGTCAGACCCTGAAAAACGCGGAACGCTACATTATTCCTGAGCTCAAAGAACATGAAGATAAGGTGCTGAACTCAAAATCAAAAGCACTGGCACTGGAAAAGCAACTGTGGGAAGGATTATTTGATCAGTTACTGCCTTACCTCGCACAGCTTCAGGAACTCTCCGCTGCGGTTTCACAACTCGACGTACTGCAAAATCTGGCCGAGCGTGCCGAGACTCTTGATTACTGTCGTCCGGAACTGACCACTGAGCCGGGGATCCATATCCAGTCAGGTCGTCATCCGGTTGTCGAACAGGTGATGCAGGACCCGTTTATTGCCAACCCCGTTGCCTTGCACCCTCAGCGCAAGATGCTGATTATTACAGGGCCGAATATGGGCGGTAAATCGACCTATATGCGCCAGACAGCCTTGATTGCATTGATGGCACATATTGGCTGTTATGTTCCTGCTGAATCGGCCAGAATCGGTCTCATGGATCGTATCTTCACTCGAATCGGAGCGTCTGATGATCTGGCGTCAGGACGTTCAACCTTTATGGTTGAGATGACGGAAACGGCCAATATCTTACACAATGCCACTCAATATAGTTTGGTATTGATGGATGAAATCGGCCGCGGCACCAGTACCTACGACGGCCTTTCTCTGGCATGGGCAAGTGCAGAATGGCTGGCAAAAGAAATTGGCGCGCTGACATTATTTGCCACCCATTATTTCGAATTAACCGAACTCCCGGATTTACTGCCGCATCTCGCCAATGTCCACCTTGATGCCGTCGAACATGGCGATAACATTGCCTTCATGCACGCGGTACAAGAAGGCGCTGCCAATAAATCCTACGGGCTGGCCGTTGCCGGACTGGCTGGTGTGCCGAAAGCCGTAATCAAAAATGCCCGGATGAAATTATCTCAACTGGAGCAAAGCCACCAGCTGGACGGAAAACGCACAGGACAATCACCGACAGTTGATATTGCCAACCAACTGAGCCTGATGCCTGAGCCATCGGAAGTAGAGAAGCAGCTCGCTGAGCTTGATCCCGATAGTCTCACGCCCAGACAAGCGCTCGAGCAACTCTATCTGCTAAAACGTTACCTCTAAATAGTACCGACCCGATAACAATATGATCGGATAGGTTATCAAAATGGTATCCATCAAAGTGCAGTCATTGGGCTGCACTTTTTGTTATTTGACACCATTGTTATTTGACGTCATCGTTATTTGACGTCATCAACAGTGCGTTATGGCGTCGGCAAATACGACAGACTATCGTTATATTCTTGCAGAATCCGGAAAAAATCCGCTTGTCGCCGCTGAAAAATTTCAACTAACTGCGGGTCAAACTTCACCCCTGACTGTTCATGAATATAGGCGACGATCTCTGTTTCTCCCCAAGGCTCTTTATAGCAGCGCTTACTTGCCAGTGCGTCAAAGACATCAGCCAACGCAACAATACGGCCGTAAATATGGATATCCGTACCGGATAATCCCCGCGGATAGCCATGCCCGTTCCAGTATTCATGATGCTGACTGGCAATAATCGCTCCGGCTTGCATTACAGGTTGATGGGAACCTTTTAAGCAGTTCTCTCCCACGGTGGTATGCTCTTTCATCAGCGCCCACTCTTCATCATTCAATTTGCCCGGCTTATTCAAAATATAGTCCGGGATACTAATTTTCCCGATATCATGGAGCGGTGCCGCATAAAAAATCTCTTCACACTGGGACGGGCTCAAACCGATTTCTTCAGCCATCAGCCGGGAATAGTAAGCAACGCGACGAACATGGTTTCCCGTCTCTTTAGAGCGACTTTCAGCCAAGCCACAAATTGCATAAACAATCTCTTTCTGAGTATTCCTCAAACTATCATTGAGTCGTAAGTTATCCAAAGCAATTGCCATGTTATTACAGAACATCTCAATCAGATGCATATCCACATCTTTAAAATCATGCTTACCGGTAATATTCAGAATGGTCTCAATCCCGTTAATATTAGAAATATGGCAGATATTATCGTCTTGATAATGAAGTGCTTGATCACTGTCCCGAACCACATTGAAATCATGCTGAGAAATTGATGCTTTGAGCGCTTGTGCGGAGATATCCCCGACCCGTGCCAGCACATGAACATCATCGATATTTTTTTCAGCCAGCCCCCCTTCGATTTCAGGCAACATTGTCTCCTCTTTCATATATAACAACGATGAGACTTGCTCTAGTACCCCCTGAGCAAAACTCTCCATTGATTTTTGTTTGAGAATAGTGGCTGTCGCTGCGATAACTTTTTCCAGACCGAGCTTGTGATTTTCTAATGCCAGCATGTCACGGTAGGAACGTAGCGCCGTATAAACCGTCGAATGAAGTTTACGTTTGGTGAGTTCAGTTTTTTCCCGGTAATCATTAATATCATATTGTTCAATAATATCTTTTTCGGGAATGGTTCCCGGTTGGCCGGTACGCAAAATAATCCGAATCAGATGATTGTCCAGCTCATCACGAATGTACTCCGCGATCTCCAACCCCGCTTCTTCAGTTTCCATCACCACATCCAACAAAACCACAGCAATATCACTTTCAGATAACAGTATTTCTTTTGCCTGAGCAACATTGTATGCACTGAGAAATGTGAGTCCTTTTCCTGCAAATTGGGTGCGATTCAGAGCCAGTTTGGTAATGGTGTGAACACCCTCTTCATCATCGACAATCAGAATTTTCCACCTTGAAGGTGAGCCTTTAGACGCATTTATTTGAGCCGATTGACTGAGATTACCTGACTCATCAAATAGCATATCCTGCTCTGACATTTTCCTTATCCTCTCTTCCCAACCGAACCAGACCGTTTTTATTCGTCCATTCACAATGTGGAACTTGATTTTTACTGCTTTGTTAATCAATTTTAGTATATGAATGAAACTTTACACATACGAATAAAAAGCAATGTGATGCTTATTGTTCTCAGTTACGATGGCCGGAGATAGCGCATGTCTATCTATTATCGAATTACCATTTTTTGCTTACTGCTGGTTTTCTTATGCATGGGAGCCTTTGGCTATATATCAAACCAAGCGGGTGCCAAAATGCTCAATCAATCGGTTGATCAACTCTTAAATGCAGTTGCAACAAATCAGCAAGGCCGCCTGTATAACCTGATTCATGCTTGGAAAGATCGGGTCGCCTTGATTGCCAGCAGAACGCAACTACGCTTGAGTTTCAACGATTATTTACGCAATCCAAACCAGCAATCATTACAAAAAATAGACAGTATCATTCAAGATGCGATTGAGTCTGTTGCAAAAGTAAAGTCGATTCAATTAAAGAAACTCAATGGTGAAATCGTCCTCCAGACACAGCCGAATCAAGCCAATAAAGTCGCGGCCACACTTGAACTGACCGACAACAGTCAAACCGATATCGTATTAAAAACTATCACCCGTGACTTAAATGGGGGGATGTATATTCAAATTGAATCACCGATGATCCTGCAAGGTGAAAAAATCGGCGTCATCGTGGCAACACTGGCAGCCGATGAGCTTGTAAGCAGTACTCAAAGCTATACAGGCATGGGGATATCAGGAGAGACCATCCTCTTTACCGAGAACCAAGCCGGGAAGTTAGTCTATATTACCCCGCTGCGTTACCCTGAACATATGGCTAAGCCAGCCGACGCCAACTCTTTTGCGCTAGCAAACGGTGGTTCGCTGGTAGAAGCCGTTGAATATCATACTCAAGACATTATCCGCTCAAATGACTACCGGAATACGGATGTGTTGGCTGTCGCCCGTTACCTACAAGAACTGAACTGGAGCATTGTTGTCAAAGTGGATCAGCATGAAATCATGCAACCGATGAAACACTACCAATATTTGCTGGTGATTGCAGCAGGTGTACTGGGAGTCATTGCGATTATCATTGGTCTGATACTGGGACGGGCAGTTTCATCACCGATCGTCAAACTTGCAGCCGATAGCCGCAGAATTCGTCTCGGTGAACATCAGTTGAGAGCGAAAGTCAGTCCGACTCAAGCAAAGGAACTCAATGAGCTCGCCCGCAGTTTTAACAATCTGGCTGAAAACTTGCTCACCACCAATAATGAACTGGAAGATAAAGTTGCCGAAAGAACCGTAGAACTGCAAGAACTGAATGAAACACTGGAACAGCGCGTTGCTGCCAGAACAGTTGCTCTACAACGGGCCAATCAAGAAATACAAGCAACACTTGAAAATCTCAGGCAGACCCAACGTGAACTCGTGGAATCAGAAAAGATGGCAGCATTGGGGGGATTGGTCGCTGGGGTTGCGCATGAAATTAACACCCCATTAGGGATTGCGATCACCGGAACCTCTCACCTTCATGAAGAAATACAAGAAATTCATGCCAAAGTGCAAACCGGTAAACTGACCCGCGATGAACTGTCAGGCTTCATCGAAGATGCCAATGAAACCACAGCTTTAATGGGGTCACAACTGGAGCAAGCATCCAAACTTATCTCTAATTTTAAAGAGATTGCCGTCGACCAATCAAGTCCGGACTATCGGACGATTTCAGTGAAAGAATATCTATCGAAAATTGTTGCCACGATGCAGCCTAACTTCAAGAAAACACCACATCAACTCTCCATCGATATTGAACAAGATCTTCACCTGATTACTTGCCCGGGAGCGTTGGCACAAGTGTTAACGATTCTGATCACCAATAGTCTTACTCATGCATTTTATCAGTCAGATCCGGAGCAAACGGATACCGTCAACGGACAAGTGACGATTTCAGCCCGGCAATCTCCCGGCAAAAATTTAATCATTGTCACCGATAACGGAACGGGTATACCACCTCACGATATCCCCAAGCTCTTTGAACCTTTCTTTACCACCAAACGTGGTCACGGTGGCAGTGGTTTAGGGCTCAGTATTGCGCATAATATTGTGAAAGATATTCTGCACGGGAAAATCCACTGTGAAAGCCAGTTTGGTCAGGGGAGTCAATTTATTATCACCCTGCCGGATCAACCGATGACATCCCATGCTGTAGAGCGCTCCGCATAACGGCCGCCATACACCAAATGTATGCCGTCGACAAAAGTCATAAAATTCCTTTCAGCAACAACACCTCGCCAATCACACTGCAAGCCGGATGCAATAACCGACATGGCGATTGATTTGCTCCAGATAGCTTTTATAAAACTGATCATGACCGTATGTAACAAAGGTGAGAATTTCAAAATAAGTGATCCATGATTCAATAAACTCACATAAATGAAACAATGTTTTGTATTTTTTATAAGCCAAGTGGTAATAGTATAAATGAGTATTTCATTTACTCAGATTATTCATGATAAGAATCTATAACCCATCCATATAAAATAACCTGTCCATATAAAAAGAGAGAAGGAAAAATATGATGATTCATCGAGCAACGGCGGTTCTGCTTTTATTTCTGTCATGTCAGTATGCAATGGCTAGTGATCTGACACTCATGCTATACCAGCAAGATGCACAAACAATCCTGAGTTGGTCGTCGGATCAGGATCGTATCGTTCGTCAGGAAGTTTACCGGAAATCCACATTATCGGACGAAGGAGAAAGAATTGCGGTTCTGACCCCGGACGAAAGAACATTTGAAGATACAACAGCAGATGGTTACACCGATTATTACTATCAGATCAAGGCAGTAGACGATCAGGATCATACATTTATCTCAAATGACACCAGCACAAATGCCAGTGAAGAAAATTATTTAACGACCAGTTTAGTCACTGCCAGTTCATCTGAGTGTTACGCGGGTGCCGTAATAAAAAACAAAACCGTTGACTGCCAAGGCAAGACAATCGGGCTAAATTGTAACGGAGATGCAGAGGGACAAAAAGCCGTCCTCACCTTACACAATGCAACGGTAAAAAATGTCCGGATTTCTCGGAATGGCGGTGCAGATGGGATACATTGTCAATCCGGTAACTGCACCTTACAAAATGTCATTTGGGAAGATATCTGTGAAGATGCTGCAACCAATAACGGTAAAAAAATGACCATTATCGGTGGGGTTGCCTACAACAGTAAAAATGGCCCCGGTGGAAAACCTGACAAAGTGTTCCAACACAACTCGAAAAATAGTACCACAGAAATCCTCGGTAATTTCACCCTCACCGGAGAGCACGGAAAACTGTACCGTTCTTGCGGAAACTGTACCAATAATGGCGGCCCCAGATACCTCTCGATCAATGGGGTTAAAGTGGATGCTAAAATTGGTTCAATTGCTGGTATCAATGGCAACTACCGAGATACAGCCACGATCAGAAATCTAAAAATCAAGAACTACAAAACCGGAAAACCAAAAGTCTGTGTCGAATATGTCGGCATTCAGAAAGGTCAGGGTGAGTCGAAAAAAATAGGTGAGAAATGGAATACCAGTGCCTGTAATGTCTCGCAATCAGATGTCAGAAAACTATAATTAATTGATCTGTAATATAAAAATAGAAACCCCGTACAAACGGGGTTTCACTTAAAATGATCGGTTACTAATTTTTAAATAATAAATGATGTATTATTCATCACTCTCTACATCAAACAAAGACTCCATGTTCAAGCCTTGTTTCAGTAGAATTTCTCTCAAACGACGCAGCCCTTCGACTTGGATTTGACGAACTCGCTCACGTGTTAAATTGATCTCTTTTCCTACTTCTTCCAAAGTCGATGGTTCATATCCGAGCAAACCAAAACGTCTTGCCAACACTTCTTTTTGTTTCGGATTCAGTTCATCTAGCCAATGTAAGAGCGAAGACTTGATATCATCATCTTCTGTCGAATATTCTGGATCATAGTGTTTCGCATCTGGAATGATATCCAGTAATGCTTTATCACCATCACCACCAATAGGCGTATCAACAGAACTAATACGTTCGTTCAGCCGGAGCATCTTACTGACATCATCAACCGATTTATCCAGCTCAAGTGCAATATCTTCCGCTGTTGGTTCATGGTCTAACTTCTGTGACAACTCACGTGCTGTACGTAGATAAATATTAAGTTCTTTGACAACGTGAATAGGTAAACGAATCGTTCTGGTTTGATTCATCAACGCCCGTTCAATCGTTTGTCGGATCCACCAAGTTGCATACGTAGAAAAGCGAAATCCTCTTTCAGGATCAAACTTTTCAACGGCCCGAATCAACCCGAGGTTACCTTCTTCGATCAGATCCAGCAAAGCCAGACCACGGTTACTATATCGGCGAGATATTTTGACAACGAGACGTAGATTACTCTCAATCATCCGTTTACGAGCGGCTTCATCACCCCGGAGAGCCCGGCGTGCGTACAAGATTTCTTCCTCTGCGGTTAACAAAGGAGAAAAACCGATTTCGCCTAAATAGAGTTGAGTCGCGTCTAAGCTCTTGGAAGTAACTTCATACTCTTCCCGAGTTTCGACGGATACAGAATCAGAACTGACCTCATTACCCAATGGATTGAGATCAAATGCTTCTGAATCAAAATCAAATTGATCGACCTTAGTTACTGAATTGCTTTTACTCATGATGCCTCCCCCTGGCGAGCTAGCAAGACACTACTACTTTTAATGTCGCTATATGGTGCTTACGCTTATCAATTCAAATACTTATGGTAAGTAGCGCTTTGGATTCACTGGCTTACCCTGATAGCGAATTTCAAAATGTAAACGAACACTGCTGGTACCGGAACTTCCCATCGTTGCGATTTTCTGGCCAGCTTTTACACTTTGTCCCTCACTCACTAGCAACCGATCATTGTGCGCGTATGCGCTAAGATATTTATCATTATGCTTAATAATCACGAGATTACCGTAACCTCTTAAAGCATTCCCCGAGTAAACAACGGTTCCTGCTGCGGAAGATACGACGGACTGACCTCGCTGCCCTGCAATATCAATCCCTTTGTTCCCCTGATCAATAGCTGAAAATTGTCGGATAACCCTCCCTTTCGTTGGCCATAACCACCTGTCAATTTTTGTGGCATGTACTAAATTAGTAGTTGGTAAATTAGAATTAACATTTTCTTTACCTTCGGATTCACCATACCCCTTTGATTGTGAAGATTCAATACTTTTACCTGACGGTTTTTTAACTTTGTCATATTTATTCTCTAAATTGTTAGAGATTTGCTTATTCTTAGAATCTTTTAATGAGACATTAGTTAACACTTCATCAGAACCTTTGATCCCTATCCCATTTTTACTTACAGCAGCGGATTGAGACTTCCCGTAAGAGGGGGGAGTATAAGCGGGTTTCCACAAGTGTAATTTTTGACCGGGATAGATTGTATAAGGGGGGGAAAGATGGTTATAACTGATCAAATCTTCTACATTCTTATCGGTAAGATAAGCAATAAAGTAAAGCGTATCTCCTTTCTTAACTTGATAATAACTCCCTCGGTAACTTCCCCGGGAAGCCTTCTTTACGTCAGACACCGGCGCGGGTGATGTCGCGACACATCCCATCAGATAGATTGATAAAACGGCCAAAATTAAAAGTCTGATGCTGCTTCTCATCGTTAGGCTAAATCACCTGCAACTAAAGGAACGAACCGAACCATTTCAATAATTTCTGAATGAAATGATTCATCATTCCGGGTTATTCTCAGAAGCTGTTGCTCGTCACTGCCAACGGGGATCACCAATCGACCTCCGTCAGCCAGCTGTTCCAACAACGCCTGAGGTACTTCAGAAGCAGCAGCTGTCACTATAATGGCATCAAAAGGTGCCTTGGTGCGCCATCCCTGCCAGCCATCGCCATGCTTCATAGATACATTGTAAATATCCAGTTGTCTGAGGCGACGCTTTGCTTCCCATTGCAACGTTTTAATTCGCTCAATCGAGCACACATGCTCAACTAAACCTGCCAACACCGCTGTCTGATACCCAGAGCCGGTTCCTATTTCCAAGACTCGGCTTGTCGGTGTCAGTGCTAATAACTGAGTCATTTTGGCAACAATATAAGGCTGAGAAATAGTTTGTCCCAACCCTATCGGCAGTGCATTATTTTCATACGCCTGATGAACCATCGCCTGTGAAACGAAATTCTCTCTCGGTAACTGACGCATAATGTCCAGAACACGTAAATCTTCAATGCCGTTTGTGACAAGAAAGTCGATCAGCTTATCAGCGAGTGAATTTGACATGCCAACTACCTTTCCAACCAATCCGTCATCGCATGAATCGACTCATGAGCAGTCAGATCCACCTGTAATGGTGAGATCGAAACGACACCATGATCAACGGTATAAAAATCAGTGCCTTCTCCGGCATCCTGCTCTTTTCCCGGAGGCCCTAACCAGTAGATATCGTGTCCACGCGGATCTTTTTGCCGAATCATACTCTCAGCATGATGACGAGCGCCCAAGCGAGTCACCTTCATACCGTTGATTTGTTCCAATGGTCGATCAGGAATATTGATATTCAGCAGTCGATTGGTCGGAATCGGAGAATGCAGGTGCTGTTTCACTATCTGGCGGGCAATATGCGCAGCGGTGTCAAAATGTGTCTCACCCACCAACGAGAATGCGATAGATTGAACGCCTAAAAAATGCCCTTCCATTGCTGCTGCAACCGTCCCCGAATAAAAAACATCATCGCCTAAATTCGCGCCATGATTAATACCGCTCAAAACCAGATCCGGTAAAGCATCTTTCATTAATTCGTTCAAAGCAAAGTGAACACAATCCGTTGGTGTCCCCTGAACGGAGTATACCTCCGGCGCAATTTGCTGAATACGCAGTGGTTGCTCCAGTGTCAGAGAGTTCGATGCTCCGGAACGATTTCGATCCGGTGCCACAACCACCACTTCAGCCAAATCAGACAATGCTTCGGCTAAAGTATTAATTCCCCGAGCATAGACGCCATCATCATTGCTCAACAAAATTTTCATCAGTTAGAACTCCCTTTTCACAGGTACTTCTTCGATTAATTCTCGGATTAAAGAAGTGGCAAAGCATCCCGCATCAAGCGCAAAACTCAATATAACCTCATTTTTTCCCAGCTTCCAATCCAGTTGCCGAGGTTTGAGAGCAATATTCCGCCTTTCATGCTTCATTCGGTTACCCCGAATCAATTTCATTAAGTCAGGCTCATCATCAACAAACCGCTGCTCCAGAGCGAGCGCCTCGTGACTGGTCGGTAGGGCATTATCTCCGGCCAGTGCGGCTGAAATATCGGCATGACACTGAGTCACGTGCTCTTGCCACTGTGCCAGCATCTCCTCCCCTTCAACCCGGAACTGTTCATTCCCTTGCAATACGATGTCACCATCAATCAAATGATGAAAACAGCCTTTTGAAATTCGTTCTGAGACGATTTGGTTAAAGATCCAAGAACGCGCGGCAGAAAGGTACAGGCTGCGCTGATTCTGATTACGAGTCCGGACATTCTCCCGGCCCCAGCGTCGGGCTTCATTCACGTTATTGCCCTGATGACCGAAACGTTGTGCACCAAAATAGTTCGGCACAGCTTGTTTGCCAATCCTATTCAACCGCTGCTCGACATCCGTCATATCCGACACTTCAGTTAATGTAATCTGAAAATGATTGCCCCGGAGATCACCCGGCCTTAATTTACGCAGGTGGCGAGTGGTTTCAAGAATCTTAATATGAGGGTACCGCGTCAGAAAATCAGCAAAGTCTGGCGTGTCCCCTTTCGGTAAGTGAACACTCAACCATTGCTCGGTGACCGCATGACGATCTTTTAAACCCGCCCAGCTTACGTCTTTCGACTTCACACCACATGCCTTGGCTAACTCATTGGCAACAAAACTGGTATTTTCTCCGGTCTTACGAATACGAACCATCAGGTGTTCACCAACACCATCCAATGGAAACCCAAGTTCTTCCGTAACAATAAAGTGTTCTGGTTTTGCTTTAATTTTAGCTTTTGCAGTGGGTTTCCCGTACAAATAGGCCAAATTGGCTAAAACATCATCCATTCGGATATCCTCGCTATGATGGTCAAGCCATCCCCCTGACGGGGTTATTTACAACTAAATCTCTGACTCAATGAACAAATCACTTCATCAATAATACAACGGCTTCACAGGCGATTCCTTCCTTACGCCCGGTAAATCCCAACCGCTCTGTCGTGGTCGCTTTCACATTGATATGGCTGATATCGGTCGCCAAATCATCAGCAATCAACGCGCGCATCTGATCAATGTAAGACGCCATTTTCGGTGCCTGAGCAATAATGGTGATGTCTGCATTGCCCAGTCGATAACCATGGGCGATGACTTTCTGATAAACCGACCGTAGCAGTGCGCGACTGTCGGCACCTTTCCACTGTTCATCCGTATCCGGGAAATGGCGTCCGATATCCCCGGCGGCAATAGCCCCCAGTAGTGCATCGGTTAATGCATGCAAAGCAACGTCACCGTCGGAATGAGCCAACAGCCCCTGTTCATAAGGAATAGACACACCACCAATGATTACCGGGCCTTCACCACCAAATTTATGAACATCAAATCCGTGACCAATTCTAAACATAACCTTCCTTACTGCTTTATTTACGACTCACGGCTGAGATAAAACTCAGCCAGTGCTAAATCTTCAGGTTGCGTCACTTTAATATTATCGGCATGCCCCAAAACGATAGATGGTTGGTCACCATGCCATTCCATGACTGAAGCTTCATCAGTCACCGCAATATGCTGACTAATGACACGGGATAAAGCCAGATGCAACTCAGCAGTCCGGAACATTTGAGGGGTTAATGCATGCCAGAGGTTTTCCCGTTCTACGGTTGCGACAATATTCTGGTTATGACCCGTACGCTTCATCGTATCCCGAACCGGCGTTGCCAGTATGCCACCGACACCATCAGCTATGACCGTAGCAATTAACCGCTCAATATCACTCAATCGGACACATGGACGCGCAGCATCATGCACCATCACCCATGTTGTCGGTCTATACTTCACCAAATACTCAAGCGCTGCGAAAACAGAGTCTGAACGTTCCTGACCACCGGAAACCCGCACAATATCAGGATCAGCAGCAAGGGATAACTGACTGAAATAGGGATCATCATCACTGACGGCAATCACCACCTTGCCAACTCGTGGATGGGCACGCAGCTTTTCGACCGTATGTTCCAGTATTGTTTTGCCGTGAATCGGTAAATATTGCTTCGGTTTATCGGTTAACATCCGACGACCGACACCGGCAGCAGGAATCACCACTGAAATAAGTTCTTGTTCCATCTAGGGCTGATCCTCATTGATCACACGGTAAAACGTTTCACCCTCTTTCACCATTCCAAGCTCATGTCTTGCTCTTTCTTCAATCGCATCCAGCCCTTGACGTAAATCATCGATTTCTGCATACATTTCTTTATTTCTTTTTTGTAAATTGACATTGACAGAACGCTGGGTTTCGATTTCATCAGAGATGCGATGAAGATCAGAAAACCCATTTTTGCCAAACCACAGTGAATACTGGAGCAGCATTAAAAGTAGTGTCAGTGTTAAAGCAAATACTCGCATGACGCTCACTTGTGATTTCAAATAGAATTATCGGGAAGTCTATCAAAAATGCTCTGAAAGAACCTCTTTCTTATACCATCAGTCTGTTTAACAACAATTGCATTCAAAAAGGCGATGATCTGATAGACCTCCGAGGTGACGACTCGCCCGACTAATAAGCCCAATAGAGTAAAATGCAGCCAAAGAGAATGCGGTAGATACCGAATGCATTAAACGTAAAACGGTTCAGGAAAACGAGGAAAACTTTCATAACAACCCAGGCGGCGATATAAGAGGTGACGAAGCCAACAATCAAGGGCAAGGATTTTTCACCTTGAAAATGATGATAGTTATTCAACAGATCAAGGCCTCCTGCCGCAATCATCACGGGCAAAGCCAATAAAAATGAGAACTCAGCGCTGGCTTTACGCCCCACGCCTGCGAGTAAAGCACCAATGATCGTCGAACCGGCACGGCTGGTTCCCGGCACTAAAGCAAACACCTGAGCAACCCCCACCCAAATTGCTTGCCGATAACTAATCTCATCCAATGTTTCAGCCGTCGGGGCATGATTTTTCAAGAAACGCTCCACAAGCAGAAAAATAATCCCTCCGACAATAAACATGATCGGTACAACCTGAATGGTAAATAACGCTTTCACTTGATTTTGAAACAGAAAGCCGATGGTTGCGATGGGTAAAAATGCAATGATAACTTTCATCCATAACGCCATATACCGGGTATGGAAACGCTCTTTATAATTGGTCACCACAGCCAGAATGGCAGAAAGCTGAATAATCACTTCAAAAGCTTTATTACTATCTGTCTGAGGTAAGCCAAGCCAATCACTGACGATAATTAAATGTCCGGTTGATGATATCGGTAAAAATTCGGTAATACCTTCAACCAATCCAAGGATAACACTATGAATTAAATCCATTATTTACTCTTTATATTGAAAAATCAGTTTTAGAGAACCAGAATTGTACAGGCTGCAAAACTTCTAAATTGTCAGTCTTAAGCCAAATTTGCCGAACACTTCGTCCGTCCCCCGGCAATAACAGATCAGGGCACAGTTCAAAAAGCGGCTGAATCACAAACGGATATTGATAAATATCTTGACGAGGTAATTGTGGTGCTTCAGCGCTGACGACATCGCCAAATAAAATAATATCCAGATCTAACGTCCGATCCTGATACTTTTGGGCATTGGGCTGACGCCCCCAGTTTAATTCGATTTCTTTGAGCATTGCGGCAAAAGCACTCAATGAGAGATCGGTCTGCATTTCAATCACTAAATTGAAAAACGCCCCTCCCTGAAACCCTTGTGCCGGTGATTCATAAATCGTTGAAAGACGCAGTTGATCCCCCAACTTTTTCAGTTCACTGACAGCGACCTCGACATGCTTATGTCGGTCGATATTGGAACCGACACCGACATAAACCAACGTCATAGCTGTCCCCTTTCAATCACCACACCGACACCTGACGCCTGAGGTACAGCTCCCGGCTTTGTCAGACGGATCCGGATCCAAGGCACAGCAAAAGTCGTCATGATCAAATTTGCGACCTCTTCAGCCACTCGCTCAATGAGTAAAAACCTTCCATTTTCAACATATTGAATAATGTGTTGGCTTACCTGCGCATAATCCAACGCATCAGTAACATCATCACTTTTCCCAGCCGGACGATTATCATGTGCCATTTCAATATCAAAAATGAGCTTCTGTTTGATTTGTTGCTCCCAATCATAAACACCGATCGTTGTGACAACAGCTAACTGTTCTATAAATACTTTATCCATCTATTATCTCACCACATTTCTATTCTCAATATTGCATCGAGATAAAAATCGTCCTATATATCGCCCAATATGGCCTCAACGATGCCCGGAAAACAAGCATCATCAGATGCACAACAAATAATCTACTCAAAAATGCATTTTAAGATCATTTTGGCATATACCCAAGCCTCATTGGGATGACTTAGGTATAGTGATTATCATATACTTAAATGATTTCAAGATGCGAAATTAATACAGATTTTTTATCGATATAACCATACACTAAACTTGCAGACAACTCAGGGCCCAAATGACGCCATTGATACTTTTGATCATTATCTCAGCTTACCTGCTTGGCTCGATTTCAAGTGCAGTGCTCGTGTGTCGTCTGTTCCGGCTGCCCGATCCCAGAGAGTCCGGTTCTCATAATCCGGGAGCAACCAATGTTTTAAGAGTCGGCGGGAAAAAAGCAGCGGTTATTGTTCTGCTATGCGATATGCTGAAAGGCACAATTCCTGTCTGGGGAAGCTACTTTTTAGGAGTAACGCCTTTTCTGCTTGGCGTGATCGCAATTGCCGCCTGTTTAGGTCATATTTACCCGATTTTCTTCCATTTCAAAGGCGGAAAAGGCGTCGCAACCGCATTAGGTGCAATTGCTCCGATAGGGCTGGACTTAACCGGCGTGGTGATGGCGACATGGCTGATGACGCTTCTGGTGTCCCGATATTCTTCGCTGGCGGCATTGATCACCGTATTCGTCACCCCACTATATACTTGGATGATCAAACCCAGTTACACTCTGCCTGTCGCCATGTTGTGTTGTTTGATTGTTTTCCGACATCAAGAGAATATTAGGCGTCTGTTCAATGGTACAGAACCCAAAATCGGCGAAAAAAACTGACCCCGTTCCCTATAATAAGAGCTCTATAATAAGATGCTCTATAATAAAAGGCCAAAGTCCCCGGACAATGGCCTCTTATTGATCAAGTTCAGTGATGTGGCTGTAGAAAAATGGTGGCGATTTAACGCGCAAGCGTCTCGAAGAAATTCTCTAACGCTTGTGTAACGAACTCAGGTTGCTCCAGATTACTGATATGGCCGGCTTGAGGAATCACAATCAGCTGACTCCCTGCGATAGCATCCTGCATCAGATATGACTCTAATACCGGGCGGGGTTTATCTTGCTCCCCGACCATAATTAATACTGGCAGATTCAAACCATCGATTTCATCGATCAGATCCCGGCGACCAAACACGAGCTTGCCGATTCTCCCCATTTCTGCAACCTGCGAACCCGAGGTTTCGGTCAAAAATGTTCGAAACGTAGTGACAAAGTCGGGCTCTGGTGTTTGCTGTAAAGCATTGTCGGAGAAAAACATCGGTACAACTTGAGGAATCAACGGCTCAGGAAAAGACTGTGTTGCAATTGCTGAATCGAGCATTGCAAAATATTTGGCGTGCATCACTTCAGGCTCAAGCCCGATAAACGTATCCATCAATACCAGTGCATTGATCCGTTCAGGCGCAAGCAGTGCCAGCTCAGTTCCCCACATGCCACCGACAGACAGTCCAACGACTGAAAATGATTCAATGGCAAGATGATCCATAAGCGCCAACATATGCCCGGCATAATCTTTCAGTGAATGCATCGTGTCAGGGGCAGCATCAGACTGACCGTGCGACCACAAATCAGGAACGATACACCGATAATTCTGACTCAACGCTGCTACTTGTGGTTGCCACATTTGGCTATTCCAGAGGTAACTATGACCGAACAGCAATACCTCGCCCGTTCCGACATCTTGATAACGCATTGTTTGACCGTTAACTGTAAATGATTTCATCCGTTTGAAGACCTTCCATCATAATTCGTACTATTTATTTTTATTGAGGACTTTGTTTTTAATGACCAGCACCAGAACAATAGTCCATGTCATCTCAATCTAACCCGGCAACCACACCAGTTGAGCTAACACATGGGCTACTGCAACTTTGATTGGGAATTAAATTCAGGAACGAACCGCCTGAAGCTGATCAATTGGCCAGCGGGGTGTCGCCTGAACAGCGAGACCGGATACTTCACCATTTTTGAAGCGTTGCATACCGGCATAAGCAATCATTGCCCCGTTATCAGTACAAAATTCAGTTCGCGGATAATAAACCGCACCACCGACTTTCTGCGCTAACTGGGCTAAATCAGCTCTCAATCGTTGATTGGCACTCACCCCACCGGCAATCACAATGCGCTTTAATCCGGTTTGTTCCAGTGCCCGACGACATTTGATCACCAATGTATCACACACCGCTTCCTGAAAAGCGTAAGCGATATCCGCACGCGTCTGCTCATCATCACCATGAGCGGCAATCGTATTGGCGGCAAACGTTTTTAATCCGGAAAAGCTCATATCCAATCCCGGCCGATCAGTCATCGGGCGAGGAAAACGAAATCGTCCTTGCGTGCCTTTTTCTGCCAAACGCGCCAGTAACGGCCCGCCCGGATAATCCAACCCCATTAATTTTGCCGTCTTATCGAAGGCTTCTCCGGCGGCATCGTCAATCGACTCACCGAGAATCCGATATGCACCAATCCCTTGAACTTCAACAATCATGGTATGCCCACCCGAGACCAAAACGGCAACAAAAGGAAATTCAGGCGGATTATCCTCAAGCATAGGTGCCAGCAAATGTCCTTCCATATGATGAACAGGAATTGCCGGTACATTCCAGGCATAAGCAAGGCTGCGACCAATTGTGGCACCAACCAGCAAAGCACCAACCAAGCCCGGACCTGCGGTATAAGCGACACCATCAATATCTTCCGGACGACAATCAGCCTGTGCCATTGCAGCCTGAATCAGAGGAATCGTTTTTTTAACGTGATCCCTTGAAGCAAGCTCCGGGACAACACCACCATAATCGGCGTGAAGTTTTATCTGACTGTACAGTTGATGAGCCAGTAAGCCCTGTTCATCATCGTAAATCGCAATTCCCGTCTCATCACAAGAGGTTTCAATACCTAATACACGCATAATTTTCCGGAAAACATCCATCTCGACATCAAAATTGACGCCATGTTACCCTGCCTTCAGATGACAGACAAACTTTGTACAGAGATTCATCCATAAAATACTTTACAAAGCCTTTCCATTCGGATTAAAATTCCGCACCATTTTTGATTGTGCTGGCAAGTACCGGAAACGTTCCGACTAAGCGAGACCAGCGTTAACGAATATCCCCTGAGGTGAAAGGCATATGCCAGTAGTTAAAGTACGTGAAAACGAACCGTTCGACGTCGCTCTGCGTCGTTTCAAGCGCTCTTGTGAAAAAGCAGGTATTCTTTCTGAAGTGCGTCGTCGTGAGCACTATGAAAAACCAACCACTGTTCGCAAACGCGCTAAAGCAGCAGCTCAAAAGCGTCATGCTAAGAAGCTAGCTCGCGAAAACGCTCGTCGCGTTCGCCTGTACTAATATAACTCCTTCGGAAGGAATGAGTTATGGCTCTGATTGACAAACTCAAAGAAGAGCAAAAACTTGCGATGAAAGCCAAGGACAAAATCCGCCTTGGCACTATCCGTTTAGCCATGTCAGCAATTAAACAACGTGAAGTCGACGAGCGGATTACGCTAAGCGATGATGAAATCGTTGCCGTTCTGACAAAAATGGTCAAACAACGTCGCGATTCTGTCGCACAGTATGAATCTGCGGGACGACAAGACTTAGCAGATGCGGAAAGCAACGAAATCACAGTGCTTGAGGAATTCATGCCTCAACCATTAACTGACGATGAAGTGTTGCAACTCATTGATGACGCAATTACCGCTTCCGGTGCCCAAGGTATGCAGGATATGGGTAACGTCATGGCTGTATTGAGACCGCAAATTCAAGGGCGTGCAGATATGGGAAAAGTCAGCGGTTTAGTTAAAAGCAAGCTCACTTAACCCACTCCTCTAAACATCAAGCCGTGCTATTCTATATGGCACGGCTTGTTTGTATACGCGCTAACATGTAAATTAGCTATCCATAGTAATATTGGCTATCAGGTCTTATGGCTGGGTATATTCCTCGAAATTTCATCAATGATTTACTCGCTCGACTAGATATCGTCGATGTTATCGACGCTCGCGTCAAACTTAAAAAGAAGGGCAAGAACTACAGTGCTTGCTGCCCTTTTCACAATGAAAAAACGCCATCCTTTAGTGTCAGTCAGGACAAACAGTTCTACCATTGTTTTGGTTGTGGTGTGCATGGGAATGCCATTGACTTCATGATGGAATACGAACGTTTAGAGTTCGTCGAAGCTATAGAAGAACTGGCAGGCTTACTTGGATTAGAAGTTCCGAGAGAAAAAGGTGCGACACCGTTCGATGCCCAAAAGTCACAGGCGCGCAAAGAACAAAAGCGCACCTTGTATGATCTCATGGAACAAATTGCTCAGTTTTACCGTCATCAACTCAGACATCCGGGCAGTAAAGTCGCAATCGATTATTTAAAAAATCGTGGGCTGTCGAAAGAAATCGTCCAAAAGTTTGGAATCGGTTATGTCGCGGATGAGTGGGATCTGGTTCATAAAAATTTTTCCCGCACGCCGGAAGCAGAGCAGATGCTCACGGCTGCAGGAATGTTGGTTGAGAATGACAACGGGCGTCGCTATGACCGTTTTCGGGGACGAGTTATGTTCCCCATCCGGGATCGCCGTGGCCGTGTGATTGGCTTCGGGGGACGAGTCCTCGGAGACGGAACACCCAAGTATCTCAACTCACCGGAAACCGATATTTTCCATAAAGGAAAAGAGTTATACGGTTTATACGAAGTCCTTCAGGCACATCGTGAGCCGCCACAAATTCTGGTGACTGAAGGTTACATGGATGTCGTAGCGCTGGCTCAGTATGGCGTTGATTATGCCGTTGCGTCTTTGGGAACATCAACCACCAACGACCATTTACAGGTGCTTTTCCGGCAAACCAATGCTGTCGTTTGCTGTTATGATGGTGATAATGCCGGCCGGCAAGCAGCATGGCGTGCATTAGAGAATGCGCTTTCGCTCGTCAGTGGTAATAAAACGCTGAAATTTATGTTTTTACCGGATAAAGAAGATCCCGACTCATATATCCGTCAAAACGGTACAGAAGCATTCGAACGTCAAGTTCAGCAATCGATGTCCTTCTCTGACTTTCTGTTTCAGGGATTAATGGCACGTGTCGTTGACAACAGCAGTCGGGAAGGTCGTTTTCGGGTTGTCCATCTGGCCGAACCTTTAATTAATCAGGTTCAAGATGAGGCACTGAAAATTTATCTGTGGGAAGAATTGTCATTGCGCACCGGTCTCAGTGCAAATGCAATTCAATCGACATTGAATAAAAAACAAACTTCGGAACAAACATCAGCTCCCCGTCGGCAGACAGAAATGAAGCGGACGCCAATGAGAGAAGTTATCGCTTTGCTTCTACAAAATCCGAACTATGCTGATAGAGTACCGGATCTTTCAAGTATTGCGGCACTTGATATTCCCGGCTTGAGCTTATTTATTGAGGTCCTTGAAAAATGTCGAGATTACCCCAATGTAACAACAGGTCAGCTACTTGAAAACTGGCGAGGCCATCAACATGAACCTCTTCTGTCACGTCTCGCTAGTTGGGATATCCCACTCGTAGAAGACAATCAAGAAGAAATATTTTTAGACTCATTGGATAAGATTATTACCCAGTGTGTTGAAAAACAAATTGAAAATCTGCAGGCAAAAGAAAGAAGCGTTGGTTTATCAGCTGACGAGAAAAGGGAACTGCTAGCGTTGATGCTAGATTTGAAAGCGTAATCCCTATATTTATAGCCAACAAATGATTAATTTGTTAGAATACGTGGTTTGCATTTCGCATACTAATTCCGTCACTAGAAATGAAGTTGGATACCGTCTATGGATCAAAATCCGCAGTCACAGCTTAAATCACTTGTCCTCAAAGGCAAAGAACAAGGCTATCTGACCTACGCTGAAGTCAATGACCACCTCCCTGCAGAAATTGTAGATTCCGAGCAGGTAGAAGACATTATTCAGATGATTAATGACATGGGTATCAAGGTGGTAGAAACCGCACCTGATGCCGATGATCTGGCACTGAACGATGATACGAACATTACGGATGAAGATGTTGCAGAAGCAGCCGCAGCAGCTCTGTCCAGTGTTGAAAGTGAAATTGGTCGTACGACAGACCCTGTCCGCATGTATATGCGTGAAATGGGAACCGTCGAGCTTCTCACTCGTGAAGGTGAAATCGATATTGCAAAGCGCATTGAAGAAGGTATCAACCAAGTTCAAAGCGCTGTTGCCGAATATCCGGGAACCATTCCTTATATCCTTGAACAATTCGACAGAGTTGAAACTGAAGAGTTAAGACTGACCGATTTGATTTCAGGTTTTGTCGACCCAGATGCTGATGAAACAACATCACCAACTGCAACTCACATCGGTTCAGAACTGACGGGTGCGGATCTGGAAGATGAAGATATGCCTCTTTCGTCCAAGAATAAAGACGATGAGGAAGATGATGAAGACGAAGAAGAAAGTGATAGCAACAGTGATGACGATGATAGTGACGATGATGTCGGTATCGACCCTGAGCTAGCACAAGAGAAATTCAATAATCTTCGTAACAAATATCGCGATTATCAGTTAGCACTAAATGAGTTCGGAGAGTCTAACGAACAAACATCCCAAGCATCAGACCTTGTTTTGGATGCTTTCCGTGAGTTTCGTCTGACACCAAAACAGTTTGATAATCTGGTTGAAACACTTCGTGGTTCAATGGATCGGGTAAAAACGCAAGAACGCTTAATCATGAAGCATGTCGTTGAACATGCCAAAATGCCGAAGAAAGCCTTTATTGCTGCATTTACCGGCCATGAGTCTGACGAGAACTGGTTGGATACTGTCTTAGCCTCTGACAAACCTTATGTTGATAAAATTCGTAAGAGCGAAGAAGACATCCGCCGTTCGATTCAAAAACTCAAAGCCATTGAAGAAGAAACATCTTTAAGTGTCGTTCGGATTAAAGATATCAGCCGTCGTATGTCTATCGGTGAAGCGAAAGCGCGTCGAGCCAAGAAAGAGATGGTTGAAGCGAACTTACGTCTGGTTATTTCAATCGCGAAGAAATATACCAACCGAGGTCTGCAATTCCTTGATTTAATTCAGGAAGGAAATATCGGTCTGATGAAAGCCGTTGATAAATTTGAATACCGTCGTGGTTACAAATTCTCAACTTACGCAACATGGTGGATTCGTCAGGCAATTACTCGCTCGATTGCGGATCAGGCACGGACGATTCGTATTCCGGTACATATGATTGAAACCATCAATAAGTTGAATCGGATCTCTCGTCAAATGCTTCAGGAAATGGGTCGTGAGCCGCTACCGGAAGAATTGGCAGAGCGAATGCAAATGCCGGAAGACAAAATCCGCAAAGTACTGAAAATTGCCAAAGAGCCAATCTCAATGGAGACACCAATCGGTGACGACGAAGATTCGCATCTGGGTGATTTTATTGAAGATACCACGCTGGATCTACCTATTGACTCAGCCACTGCGACCAGCTTAAAAGCTGCAACGCGTGATGTTCTGGCAGGTCTGACCCCTCGCGAAGCAAAAGTACTGCGGATGCGCTTCGGTATCGACATGAACACAGACCACACTCTTGAAGAAGTAGGCAAACAGTTTGATGTTACCCGGGAACGGATTCGTCAAATTGAAGCCAAGGCGTTACGTAAATTGCGTCACCCAAGTCGCTCAGAAACACTCCGTAGCTTCTTGGATGAGTAGTCTGATTCAATCTAATGAACGAAAGGTGAGCAAATGCTCACCTTTTTTCTTACCTGTGATTTAAGTGAATAAATTATAAGCATATTTAGGTATCATTGAGGCTAGACAGCATCAGGCGTATCCCCTATAATCGTCCGTCTTAAGGGGCCTTTAGCTCAGTTGGTTAGAGCATCCGACTCATAATCGGCAGGTCCTGGGTTCAAGTCCCGGAAGGCCCACCATATATCAAGGACTTAGGTGATTTTCATCTAAGTCCTTTTTCTTTACTTTCTATTTATAGCAAAATTATTTATATCATCACTGCTATAAATCCAGCTGCATCTTCATTTTACGGGCAAGAAAAAAGCCGAAAATTCCCGCCTTTACAAAAAGTTACGTTCATCGAAGAGTTCACTACTGGATTTTACCAGTACAGGAATAGATTCATTCGGTGAAGTAAAGAGGTCAAACTGTAGTGGTCAACTAAAATTGGCCACGGTTTTAGAGTTTTTCCAATATAGTCGTTCAGACTCATTGGGTGTCAGCCCACCATTATATTGATGGGGCCTAAGTTGGCTGTAATAACCTGTGATGTAACGAGTTATATGCTGTCTTGCTTCGCTAAAACTCCTATAACCCGACACCGGTATCCATTCTGTCTTTAGACTTCTGAAGAACCGCTCCATCGGGCTATTGTCCCAACA
>NZ_FULE01000011.1 GCF_900163965.1 Vibrio ruber DSM 16370 | reverse complement strand
AGAAAATTCTTATATTGAGCGTTTTAATCGAACCTACCGAACGGAAATTCTGGATATGTATGTTTTTAAAACGCTGAATGAAGTCCGGGATTTGACAGAAAACTGGATGAGGGAATACAACGAAGAAAGGCCACATGACTCACTAAATGATCTCACGCCTTGGGAGTATTTGGAAAGACACGACAGCAGGAAAAACTCTAACTTATCGTGCCATTAAAACTGGGATGGTTACACTTTCTTCTCTATCTTTTTACAAAACACTCGTTCATAATACGAACGCTAATAATTCTTATTTGTTTTCTGGTGTATTGTATGACCTTAGTCTGGACGTTATTGAAGGGAAACACGTTCAAGTTTCTGACGGCGATTTTGTTAAGTGCTTTGAGTGCCGGTGCAGGTGTTGCAGTGATTGCGATGATCAGCCGGGTCTCATCGGCTGATGTGATTACCGGTCAAGATGTCGCTTTACTATTTGTCCTGATCTTCCTGTTATTTGGCTTAAGTTTTTTTTCTCAGGCAATGTTGACATCGTTAGGCCATCATGTGGTGTATCGGCTGCGATTGCACCTGTCTCAACGGGTGTTAAAAACTTCCGTGGAGCGAATTGATCAACTCGGCCAACCCGCCATTCTGGCAGCTTTAACCAAGGATGTGACGTCGATTAGTCAGGCGTTTAACAGCCTGCCATTTGTGGTCTATGGTGCTGCGGTGCTGCTGTGTTGTTATGGCTATCTGTTACAGCTTTCACTGCCATTTTTCCTCTGTACATTGGTGATGACCATTCTCGCGGTGGTGATTGCACGGCAACTGATGTCCGCATCAAGACAGTTGAAGCGAGAAGTACGTGAGAATGACGATCAACTCTATGACCGCTATTCCGGTTTACTACTGGGGCGCAACGAGTTGAAACTCAGCCGTCAACGTCGCAGTAGTTTCTTTAGCAACAGTTTAAAACCGATAGTCAGTAAGGCGCTGGGGCTGGAAGTCAAAGCCGATCGTTATACGGTCTTAAACGGCAGTTGGGTCAATACGTCCATTTTGCTGTTAATCGCTTCAATTATTCTCATCCACAGTCTGTTTGGGGTGGGAACCAAAGAACAACTCACTACATTTGCTCTGACGATTCTGTATTTACGCTCTCCGCTTGCCGGTATGATTGGTTCGCTGCCCAGTTTAATTTTAGGTTCGGTTGCTTACGCCAAAGTACAACAACTGGCATTACATGAAGGGACAGACGCGGTAGGAGAGCTGCCGGAGCCCGAAACATGCTGGCAATCGTTACAGATGAAAAATGTGACTTATCAATACCCGTCAGAATCCGGAGAGCCGGGTTTTGGTGTCGGCCCGATTGATTTTGAACTGCAGCAGGGCGAACTGGTGTTTTGGGTCGGGGGCAACGGCAGCGGTAAATCAACGTGTGCCCGTTTGGTCACCGGGCTTTACACCCCCCATACAGGCAAAATCGTGTTTGCCGGTCAGGAGATTGACGAAGGGAACCGCGACTGGTTTCTCAGCCATTTCTCTGTGGTATTTGCTGATTTTTATTTGTTTAAACAACTGATTAACGAATCGGGTGAAAGACCGGATTCGGCACTGGTTGAACATTATCTCAATGCGCTGTCACTGGAGCAGAAGGTGACGGTCAGCGATGGCGAACTCAGTACCACCAAACTGTCTCAAGGGCAGCGTAAACGTCTGGCACTGCTGCTGGCCTATTTAGAGAATCGTAGCATTATCCTGTTGGATGAGTGGGCAGCCGATCAGGATCCGGCATTCCGCAAAGTCTTTTACACCGAGTTGCTTCCCGAGTTGAAAGCCAGAGGAAAAACCGTGATAGCGATTACGCATGATGATCACTATTTCTACATGGCTGACAAAATCTACCGGATTGATCAAGGACATATCATGGTGGACGATGAAACGGCCCACGATTACCCATCTCACCTTCAGAATCATACCGCTGATGAAAAGGAAGACGTAACATGCTGAGAAAAACACTGGGCGTACTGATGCTGGCGATCAGTTGTCTGAGCCAGCCTGTTGTGGCGAATGAAGTGACCCACGCTGTTTCCCTGTATGGACAGCCGAAATATTCTGCCGATTTTGACCATTTTGCCTATGCCAATCCGAATGCACCGAAACAAGGAGAATTGGTGATTGCAGAAATCGGTAGTTTCGATTCGTTGCATCAATTTATTAATCTGGGAACCAAGCCCAGAGGCTTGTTCTGGCTTTATGACAGTCTGACCGATCGCGGCCACGACAAAGATGAAATCAAAACCCGATATGGTGCCCTGGCAGAAACGATCACCATTGCTGATGATGATTCGTGGGTGACTTATAAACTGAGAAAGAATGCCCGTTTCAGCGACGGTCAACCGGTCACCGCTGAGGATGTGGCATTTTCCGTCAAACAGTACCAAACCGTGGGGCTGAGTAATATCAAATCCCGCTTTCAGAGCGTACACTCGGTTGAGGTGCTGGGGCCGCGGGAAGTGAAGTTTAATTTTGGTAAGCACGGCAGCCGTTTACAAATTCTCAATTCCGGTAATCTGCCTGTCCTGCCAAAGCATGTTTGGCAAAGGAAAGATTTCACCAAACCATCGTTAGATATTCCGATTGGCTCCGGACCTTATCGGATTACCTCAGTCATTCCGGGACGAAGTATTACCTATGCATTACGGGATGATTATTGGGGAAAAGACCTGCCGGTTAATCGTGGCAAATATAACTTCAAAACGATTCGGGTTGAATATTTCCGTGACCGCAACGCGGCTGTGCAAGCGCTAGCGGCCGGTGAAGTGAATTATATTGCTGAGTCTAACCTGGCTCGCTGGCAAAAACTCTATCAGGGTAAGGCATTCGATACAGGGACAGTCGTTAAAGACAGGATTGATTATCAGGCACCGTCATTTGTGACTGCGTTACTGTTCAATCTGCGTGAAGAGAAGTTTGCCAACCCGAAAACCCGCGAAGCACTGGCGTACGCATTCGATTTTGAGTGGTTAAATCAACGTGCTTTTCAAGGCAAATATCAGCGTGCGGAAAGTCTGTTTAACAATAGTTTTCTCGCCTCTGAAGGGCCTGTTTCTTCATCAGAAGCCGCTGTGTTAGCACCGTTTAAACAAGAACTGCCACCGGCATTGTTCTCTGAAACCTTTCATTGGCCGACCACCGATGGTTCAGGTAATGATCGGGCGAACCTGATTAAAGCAAAGCAACTGCTTGAAGCCGCCGGCTGGAAAACCGAGCAGGGGCGGCTGGTTGATGCCAATCATCAACCGTTTGTGATTCACTTTCTGGTGCCGTCTCCGGCGATGAAACCTGTCCTCGGTGCCTATCTGCAAAATTTGAAACGACTGGGAATTGAAGGACAAATCGCGGTGCGTTCAGGTACTGAATTCTATAAGCAGTTGATGCAACGTCAGTTTGATATGACGCCCATTCAGTACAAAGTGCGTATTCCGCCCAACACCGAAGTCCGTTCTGCTTTATTGTCGTCATTTGCTGATGTGGCAACCAGTAATAATATTGCCGGATTTAATGACCCGGTGATTGATGCGTTGGTTAAAGATTTAGTGCATGCCGATAGTTATGAAAGTACCGAAGTCTATGGCCGAGCTCTGGATCGGGTGTTGAAATGGAAATACTACTTTCTCCCGTTATGGGCTCGTAACTTCCAGCTTGTTGCACATGCCAATTATATTCACCGGCCGAAAGTAGATCCGGCCTATGGCTATGAAATCGAATTTTGGTGGGACAGTCGGAATAGCGGGGACAGTCGGAATAACGTACAGCAGGACAGCGCCCACCCATGATGCGCCAATATGTAGTCAAACGGTTGTGCCTGATCATACCGACCTTGCTGGCGATTGTGACACTGAATTTCTTTTTGTTGCAGTGGCTGCCGGGCGGACCGCTTGATGCGGTTCTCGCCCAAATGGGGGGAATGGATACAGGCACGACGTCTCTGTTTGAAAGTGAGAACACCCAGTTGGACGGGCAGCAGATCGATACGCAGTTGCGCCAGAAAATCGCCCGGCAGTACGGGTTTGATCAGCCGCTTTGGCAACGGTATACCGAGACTGTATGGCATTATCTGACGCTGGATCTCGGTAAAAGTTATTTTAGTGGTCAGTCGGTGGCTGCGTTAATCGGGAGCAAATTGCCGACGTCTTTTTCCATCGGCTTTTGGAGTTTATTGATTACCTATGTGGTCGCGATTCCTCTCGGGGTCTGGAAAGCGCTCAATCGCGGTGGATGGCTGGATGCAGTGACCAGTTTTGTGCTTTTTCTTTCTGTCGCGTTGCCAACATTCATTATTGCGATTTTGTTGATGATTCTATTCGCCGGTGGCGGCGTGTTTGACTGGTTTCCACTGCGGGGGCTGGTTTCTCCGGGATTTGAACAGATGACGCTGATGGAACAGATAAAAGATTATCTCTGGCATATTTTCTTACCCGTGATGACTTGTGTCGCTGGCGGACTGGCTCCGATTACGGTCTTGATCCGAAATTCAGTGGTCGATCAGCTCAATCAACCTTATGTCGAAACGGCGCTCAGTATCGGTGAAAGCCGTCAGAGTGTGTTGTTTCGTCATGTATTACCCAACAGCCTACTGGTACTGATAGCCCGAATTCCAGCTGATTTACTGGCATTATTTATGGGCGGGGCTTTGTTAGTGGAAATTATCTTCTCGCTTGATGGTGTCGCGCTGCTGGCATTTGAATCGCTGTTGCAGCGGGATTATCCGGTGGTGTTGGGGATTATTTATGTCTATTCGCTGCTTGGGCTGATGATGACTTTACTGGGTGATATTCTGTACCGCCTGATTGACCCGAGGATGACGTTTGAGGCGGTGAACGGATGAGATTACAGGACAAGCAGTTTAAAGTTGTCAGAAGAGGCAAAATTGCAGCGATGCTCCTTGCCATGATTTTTCTCATCAGTTGTCTGTCCCCCTTACTGGCCAACGATAAACCATTACTGATCGTGTATCAGGGGCAATGGTATTTCCCATTGCTCCATGTTTACCCTGAAACAGTATTTGGCGGTATTTTTGATACAGAAGCAAACTATAAAGATGCGTTTGTTGCCAAAGAAATTACCCAACATGGCTGGTGGTTATGGCCACCGGTTCATTTCTCGTTTGATACGATTAGTTATGATGTGAGTTTTCCGTCTCCCCCGTCAGCGGTGAACTGGCTGGGTGTCGATGACCAAGGTCGGGATGTGCTGGCCCGAATTCTCTACGGAACGCAAATCAGTTTATTGTTTGCGCTTGGGTTGACCATCATTGTCGCTTTGCTGGCATTATTTTTTGGTGCCTGTCAGGGCTACTTCGGTGGTGTTGTTGATCTGCTGGGACAGCGAATTACGGAAATCTGGGGAGCCATTCCGGCTATCTTTATTGTCATGATTATGGCAAGTCTAGTGCAGCCGGGCCCTTGGATGTTATTGCTTATCTTGTCACTGCTAGGCTGGCATCATTTGGCACAGCAGGTTCGGGCGGAAGTATTGCGGATTCGTCAGCTTGATTACGTGCAGGCTGCGATCATTGCCGGTGTTTCTGACCGACGTATTATTTTCACCCATATTTTGCCGAATGCTGTCGTTGCTTTGATCAGTAATTTACCGTTTATTTTTGTCGGGGCATTAGGCGCGCTGATCACTTTAGATTTTCTCGGTTTTGGCCTGCCTGCCGGTTACCCCTCATTGGGAGAGTTGCTAGCTCAGGGGAAAAATAACCTACAGGCTCCTTGGCTGGGCATGATCGGATGCACCTATATTTTAATGCTGGTGACCTCGGTGGTTTTAATCGGGGAAATGGTTCAGGAACTGGCGGCAAGACGGAGCTCTGTTAGAGGGACAGGCGTTGCAGTAACCGTTGAAGGCGTTGCAGGGACAGACGCTTTTACGGATGCGGATATTAAAGGGACAGACACCTCAACAAAAGCTGTTCAATACGGGGACACACCGAATTCTGACTCCGAAACGAAAGGGAGAGACGGGCGTGCTTAAATGTTGTGAGCTTTCATTCTCGATTGGTTCTCAAACGTTGTTAAAGGATGTCAGCTTTGAACTGCCTGCCGGTAAGACGCTTGCGATTGTCGGGGAAAGTGGTGCCGGAAAGACGCTGTTATCGAAATTGATGACGGGGCTTGCACCGAGTAACGGTTTGCACAAGGGACAAATTTTCTTTGAACATCAGGATCTGAGCAAGATTACCGAAAAGCAATGGAGATCACTGCGCGGTAGTGTCATTGGCCGAGTGTCCCAGGAGCCACTGTCAGCTTTAAACCCGGTCAAGCGGGCTGAATGGATACTCACTCGGGCTATTACGTTACATCAGCCCAATCATCAACTGTCTAAACCCCAGATTCGTCAGCGTGTTGATGAGCTGCTGCTTCAAGTGGGATTGCAGCCTGAACATCGAAAACGTTTTCCTCATCAGTTATCCGGCGGGCAAAGGCAGCGTCTCCTGATCGCCATTGCGATCGCAAACTCACCGCAACTCTTGATTGCTGATGAACCGTCAACAGCGTTGGATGAGCAAACTCAGCAGCAAATTTTACGACTCTTGAAACGTTTGCAGCAAGAGCTGAACATTGCAATGGTGCTTATTTCACACGATTTACAATTGGTTCGTGATATTGCTGATCAAGTGCTGGTTCTGAAGCAGGGAGCCGTTGTCGAACAGGGGAGTACCGAACAGATTTTCTCATCCCCGACACAAGACTACACGCGGATGCTGTTAGAGCATGAGTCCTCCGGACGGCCTGAAGCTGTAGTTTCTTCTTCGCTGTTACGTGTAAACGATCTCTCGGTCGGTAATATTATCAATGGCATTCATTTCGAACTGTCCTTGGGAGAGAATCTAGGGATTATCGGCGAGAGCGGGGCGGGGAAATCGACTCTGGCAAAAGCCTTACTGAGGCTTATTCCCGCCGGGGGAATGATTGAATTCGATGGTATGGACTGGCAGCGTCTGTCCCACAAAGAACTGCGAGCACAACGCGGTAAGATGCAATTTGTATTTCAGGATACAACATCCAGTTTTAATCCGCGTCTGACCATTTACCAATCTCTGAAAGATGCTTATTTGGCTCAGAAGCGTGGACAGACCGATACCGTTGCACAAAAGCTCACTCAAGCGATGCAAGAAGTCGGTCTTGATGAGTCGCTGCTTGAACGTTACCCCCATGAACTGTCTGGCGGGCAACGGCAGCGAGTGATGATTGCCAGAGCATTAATTGTGTCACCGAAGCTGTTGATTCTCGATGAGCCGACGACGGCATTGGATCAAGTCAATCGTCGTCACATTATGACGCTGCTGCAGCGTTTACAGGCCGAGCGACACTTCAGCCTGATTGTGATTAGTCATGATCAGGGGCTATTAGAGCGTCTTTGTCATCAGTATCTGGTGTTATCTCAAGGCCAGCAGCGTGCTTGGGGTGAATATTCTGATTTATGTGATGCACGGGACTGCTCTTCTGGTGACTATCCTGAAGAACAACACCACAACAGAAACCAGACATCATTACAGGTTGTTTAATTATGGAATCTTTAGCGCCTTTATTATCCAGACGTTCTTATTGTCGGAAAAAACTCATTCATCCGGCTCCCGACGATCAAGAATTGCAGCGTTTATTTGAGTTGGTGATGACTACGCCTGATCATGGCAATTTGAAACCTTGGCGTTTTCTGATTGTGAAAGGCGATAAAATGCAGGTGCTGGCAGATGCCACATTGGAAATGTATCGTCGGCAGCTCCCGAATGGTGAACTGACCGAAAAGGCTCGGCGCTCCTGTCAGGAAATCGCCAATACCCCGATGATGATTATTGCTGTGACAGACTTAAAACCAGAGCACCATGTGTCATTGTGGGATCAGTGGTTATGTGGTGGTGCAGCGGTACAAAATATTATGACGGGCCTGCATCTGATGGGATACGGCGGTTTTTGGTATACCTTTCTGGCAGGCGATGAGCTTAAGCCAGTTCTGGGAATGCAACCGGAAGATCAGGTACTTGGCGCGATATCCGTCGGCACACCGAAAGAACGGTTTGTCCGACCTGTAGAGAGGCAGTCTCCCAATCAATACTGCTTTGAATGGCAGGGGTTGGCAGAACAACCAACGCCATATTTCGAAGATTAGGCTAGCGAGGTACGGAGGACACACGGTTTATGGTGTTATGGGTGTTATGGGTGTTATGGGGACAGACTGTTTTGTTATCTGGAAACACAAAATAAGCTCATCGCCTTAAATCCAGCGAGTATGTCATTCTTGAGTAACATAAAAGTTACATAGAAAAAAGTTACATCACACGTAACCTCGCCAGAGAACTCTTTTTCTACGTTCTTACTTGCGGCAGACTCATTTCATCATTCTTCGACCGGAATTGTTATGACGATTGCCCGAACACAGCTCGTTTCCCCTGACATCACTTCGTTCTACCATTGTGTGTCACGCTGTGTTCGGCGCTCTTTCCTCTGTGGCGATGATCCCCTCACTGGTGTTTCTTATGAACATCGTCGCCATTGGGTTGAGCAACGTATATTGGCTTTGGCTCAAATTTACTGTATCGATATCTGTGCCTATGCAGTGATGAGTAACCATTATCACTTGGTTGTTCATATCAATCGCGCCAAAGCCCTGCAACTCTCTGAAAGAGAAGTGGTTGCGAGATGGGAACAAGAGCATCAACTGCCCCCATTGATACAATCCTATCTTAAAGGACAACTCTCAGCATCTGAGTATCCTGCATGTCTGAAGCTGATTCATATTTGGCGGGAACGTCTTTATTCGCTCAGTTGGTTGATGAAAGAGTTGAACTATCATATTGCTTTGCGGGCAAACCAAGAGGATCAGTGTCGCGGACATTTTTGGGAGGGGCGATTTAAATCTCAGGCACTGTTAGATGAAAAAGCCTTGCTGGCAGCCATGACGTATACCGATTTGAATCCTGTCCGAGCTAATATCGCTGAAACGCCAGAGACATCAGAATATACATCATTCAAGCGGCGTGTTAATGCATTGGAAAGTAATCAAGAGACACCTTTGGGTTTGTTTCCATTTATCGGTGATATGCATCAGGATCAAACGAATGGTATTCCATTTCGTCTGATCGATTATATGGAATGGGTTGATTTTGTGGGGCGTCAAATGCGGGAAGGAAAGCCGGGGTATATCAAGCAAACACATCCCGGTATCATTAGCCGCTTATCTTTGAATCAAATTGACAGTATCCATCTTTGTACTCGTCTTGAAAGAGAGCGCGGTTTATGGATTGGCACTAAACAACGCCTTCAGTATGTGAAATCTCTCCTGAACAGACAAAGGCTGCATGGGATCATGGTGTGAAAGTTTTATCCCTTAGAGCAAGCGAACCAAATTCTCGATAAATACCTTTAAATTCTGCTGGAAATAAAAGTGATCACCCGGCCAGTCTATATGTTGATAATCAGAGGTATACTGATTCCACTCTATTACTTTTTCTTGTTTAACGACCGGGTCGGAGAGGCCATGAATTGTGGTGATTGGACAAGACAACGGGGTAATATCTTGCCGAGTATAATAGTCATTCAGCGCGAGATCAGAGCGGATAATCGGCAAAAGAAGCTCAAGTAGTTCACGATGTTCCAGCACTTCATTCTTTATCCCTCCCATCTCTTTTAATAAAGCGATAAGTGCTTGTTCTGAAAGATCACTTTTTAGCTGAGTATCTCCTCGCAGATGAGGCGCATGGCTGGCAGAAATCACCAAGCTTTGTGGTGAGTCAAGGTCGGGTGTCTGCTGGATTTTTAACGCTAATTCGTAAGCGATAAGACCGCCTAAACTATGACCAAATAAGTGATGTTGTTCATGAGAAGGAAGTGTCGTTCTGAGCTGTTGTATCAAGTCATCCACCAGAGCCGTAATACTAGTCGGCAATGGTTCAGTAAACCGTCTTCCTCGGCCTGGATATTCAGGGCAGTAAAGCGTGATATTGTGTGCTGCGAGAAGTGGTTTCCAGTCAGAGTAGAGTGAAGATGAGCTACCGGAAGACGGTAGGCATATCAGTATTGCCATATGATTTCCTAAAATGATTGTATAAATTATGCATGTTTAACGTCTGTCTTACGAATACCTTGCATCCATCTATTTTAAAAGCATCTGTCCCTTTAGTTTTCCCTTTAGCTTTGGAGTGCCTGTCCCGCGAAGGAAATCGAGCGACTGTCCCGCTAATTTATTTGCCTTCAATTTCCATTTGCCTTCAATTTCCAAAAGAAAATAAAAGAAAGGCCGTCTGTCCCCCAAACGGCCTTCTTAAACCAAGCACTTGTTAATCAGAACTTATAATTCGCTTTCAGAGACACCGTTCTGGGTGACCCCAGATACACCGCATTCTGTGACGAGTCTGAAGATGAGGCATAGTAGTCTTTGTCGAACAAGTTGGCGACACTCAGTTGGACACGCAGATTTTTATCAGCAAAGGCTGGCTGATACCAAGCCGTCATATTCACGAGAGTATACGCATCAAGTGTATAATCATAGCCTTGGCGTCGGTTACCTGCGCGTTCTCCCACATAAACGACGCCTGTCCCTGCACCCCATTGTTCATTGATATCATAGAACAACCATGCACTGGCATTATGATCTGGCACGTTCACTGGTTTGGCTGTCGTATCCGGGGCATTGACAAACTCGACATCGGTATAGCCGTAAGAGAAGATAGCTGTCAGTTGATCGGTAATGGTGTAATCACCGTCAATTTCAAAGCCACGGCTGCGCTGTTTATACACATCATAGCTACCGGTGACATCCCCTTTATAAGCGACGTTATCCAAGTCAATCCGATAAGTTGAGAACGTCAGGTTGAGGTTTTTATCCAACAGGGCTAGTTTTGTGCCGATTTCATATTGGGTTCCTTTCTGAGAATCCACCCAATGATTGGCGACCGAGTCATATTTATCGTTCGGCATATAGGATGTCGCGATATTCGAGAACCCGGAAACATTATCGGTGAACTGGTATAAAGCCCCTAACTGACCACTGACGTTTGTTTCATAAGGTGTCTTTGTCTCACTTCCCTTGAATGATGGAAGCGTTGATTGCATATGTTTACGTGAATAGCGGTCGGCACGTAGGCCTGCAACAAAGTGCCAGTCACCGTATTCAATCAGATCATTCAGATAAATCCCATATTCAGTCAATGTCTGGGATTCATCTTGGATCTTGAACATGTCATTGGGGTTGGAAACATTGGTAAAATGGTCTGAATTATAGTCGTAAGCACCACTATTCGGATCAGCAGTTCCCAAAAAGCGTCCTGAATACACAGTTGTTGATGTATTTAAACCACTCCAACTGGCTGAAACGCTGGTTGTTTTATCTTCTTTGTAGCGGGTTGCATCAACCCCCGTGGTGATTTGATGGTAGGTCTGACCGATGTCAAAGGTCAGCTGGTTTTCCCAGGAAATTACATCGGTACGGCTTGAAGTATTCTCTCCGCCGATATATCGGTTGATTGTCCCGTCGAATACATTTTTGTTCTGATCCTGACCATAAATTGTGACACCTGCGGTTTTACCTCGGGAAGCAGCCGATGACGCATAAAAATGGACACGCGTGCCATCATAATCACGTTTCTGATGGCGCAGTTTCAGCCGAGTGGTCCACATATCATTCATATAATGCTCGATATCCAGCCCCCATTTTTGCGTGGTTCTCTCTTGCGAAGAGAATCCTGCCCCGAGCCGTTTGCTGCCGATATCAAGGAATCGCCAGTCACCGTTCGATGAATTGAGCACTGCCAAGGTACCACGGTCAAAAGGCACTTTTTCCTTATTGTATTTATAAGAGAAGGTAAGGCGTGTGTCCTCGCTGGCAATCCAAGTTAAAGAGGGGGCGATATAGGTTTGTCTGCTGTCGGAGTCATCACGCCATCCTTCAGAATCATCGGCCACACCGACAAGGCGATACAGCAGCGAACCATCTTCGTTCACCGCACCGGTGCTGTCGAAGCTGACGCGTCGTTTGCCATGCTCGTCAAGATTCAAACTCACTTGTGAGCTTTGCTCCGCTTCGGGTTTTTTACCGATAAGGTTAATCAGGCCGCCCGGATTCATGTTGCCGTACAGAATAGATTCGGGGCCTTTCACGACCTCAACGTATTCAATATCTTCCAAGACAGCTTTATCTGAGGCCAAGCCATAAATACGGGTGCCATCTTCGTAAACGCTGGCTTTAAACCCACGAATGGTAAATTCGTCGCGTGTTCCACCGTAGTCGTTATCTTTTGAGACATTACTGATATTACTCAGTACATCGCTCATATCGACCGCATTTTGTTGTTCGAGTAAGTCGCGGTTAAGCACTACCGCTGAACGCGGAATCTCGGTCAGATCAGCTTCTGTCCGCATCGTAGATTGCGCAATATTGGAGGTCAGCGTTTGTTTAATACTGCTACCAGTAACCACTATCACATCCGCATTGTCCTGGTCGGTTTCATTCGTTGCGGCAAAAACTGGAGAAGCGGTGAATCCAAGCACCAGAACATTACGGGGGTGGAGCAATGCACGAATGATTTGAGCTAGAGGTATTTTATTCATGTTGATGACTGCTTTTTCCGATGAAAGTAATTCGAGATAACCTGACAATTCCGTGTGTCCTTTCTATAGGAATGCAATTCATTCCATATTTATTACAGACAGCTATCTCACCATTGCATGTTAATTGAGCGCAATAAATGTAAACAATTCTATATACAACTGTAAAGTTCTAATGATAATTATTTTCAATATCACTATCATTTAGATTATGATAGCGTTCGATTTTTAATTCATAGAACAATTATGCATATACCCCATAAAGTGTATGTGTTTATCGTGCAGAGATAACCGACAAAAAATAATCACAGGAGATATCGCGATGGGAATTGAATTACCCCTGAAAGTCATCATGCAAAACCCGGAAGGCTGGAGAACGGATCTGGATAATATGCATCGGATTGTTGCAGACAATCTTCATCGGCATGGCGGTATTCTGTTCCGTGGATTCGATATTCTGGGCGAGACTGAATTTCAAGAATTTGCCCGATCATTCGGATTTCCGCTGCTCAACTATGAGTTTGGCTCAACGCCTCGCACCGATCTTGGTGAAGGGGTCTACACCACTACAGAGTATCCTGCCCATCAGGTTATCCCCCTACACAACGAACAGGCTTATACCCTCAACTGGCCGATGAAAATCTGGTTTCACTGCATTCAACCTGCGGAGACGGAAGGCGAAACGCCGATTGCCGACAGCCGTGAAGTGTATCGTCAGATCCCGACTCGGATCCGTGAGCGTTTCGAAGAGAAAAAACTGATGTATGTCCGCAACTATGGCAACGGGCTGGATTTACCGTGGGAAAAAGTGTTTGCCACCAGTGAGCCGAAACAGGTGGAAGCATTCTGTCGTGCCCATCAGATTGACTTTACCTGGAAAGGGGATGGTGAACTGAGAACCCGGCAAGTCTGTCAGTCCGTTGCCAGACATCCCGTCACACAGGAGATGGTGTGGTTCAATCAAGCGCACTTGTTCCATGTGTCCAATCTGGAAGCCCATATCCGGGAAACGCTGCTGTCTATTGTTGAAGAAGAAGATTTACCCCGGAACGTTTATTACGGGGACGGCTCACCGATTGAAGATGGCATTCTCGATGAAATTCGCGGTGTGTTAGATGAATGCATGGTGAAATTTCCGTGGCAACAAGGGGATGTTCTGATGCTGGACAACATGTTGGTTGCCCATGCCCGCTCTCGCTTTACCGGACCTCGCAAAGTGGTCGTTGCGATGGCAGAACCCAACTGCTAACCCTTGTTTTGAGCGCTAGGTGAGGAAAAAATAACGATGAATACGATTTCTCTTGAACAGACAAACGCAAACCAGCGAGTGTCACTCAATCAGTCCGCGCTGTGGTTTTTATACCAGCTTGCACCGACTTCTACCGCATATAACGTTTACTTTGTCAGTGAGCTAGGTCAGCCGGGCGAACCGCCTTTACAGTTGGATGAACTGGAAAAGAGTTTTTATCAGGCTGTCGAAAGTCATGAAATTATGCGTACCGGATATTTCCAGCAAGGGGAGCAAGTATGTGCGCGACTGTTTGCCGCGACGCAGGCAGAATTTACGGTCGAACATCAGATATGTGCTGATGCAGAACGGCCGGATTGGGTGAAACGTTCAGCCGATAAACCGTTCCAACTTGAAGCCGGAAACGTGCTGCGCGCCAGTCTGTTGATTGGTGAAGATGCTTCTTATATCACGGTCACTGCGCACCACATCGCCGGTGACTTTTACGGTATGGAGCGGTTTATGCAGACTTGGGCTGAGTTTTATACTCACCTGACGACGGGGCAACCGGCCCCAGAGATCCGCGAACAGTTTTCTCACTGGCTGGCACGTCAGGAGTTATGGCTGGCAAGTGAATCGGCAGCCAAAGCAACAACGTTCTGGCAACAGACCATCGGTGATGTACCCGAAGGATTAAATATTCCAACGGACTTCGAGCGCCCTGAAGTCCGTTGTTTTGCCGGTGATGAGTGGATTTGTCAGGCTGACAGCCGCCTGAGCGATACTATTCTGGCCACTGCAAAAGCGTATCAGGTCACACCGTATATCTTGTTGCTAAGTGCGTTTCAGTATTACCTTCACCGCTTGAGCGGACAGACGCGCTTTCTTATCGCGTCCCCCACATCCGGTCGGCGTGGACGACGAGATCGCGATGTGGTGGGTTACTGTGCGAACCCGATACCAGTGATGGCCGACTTTTCGCAATCCATTAGTTTTGCTGAATTGATGCAACAGAACACCGCCTTTCTTAAAGCTTCACTACCGCACCAGAAGTTACCGTTTGCCCGGCTTGCACAAGGGCTGATGAAAGAGCGCAGTGCTGATCGCAGCGGACTTGTGAGCCATATGCTGACTTACACACCGACCCATACACTTGATTTTTGTCGTCCGATCATCGGTCAGATGCTGGAAACCGGACAACGGGGTGCCGCCCACGAACTCAATCTCGGTGTGTATAAATCTCAGACCGGGGAACTGTCATGCCACTGGCGGTTTAATACCAGTCTGTTCCGCGAGGAAACCGTCGCTGCAATGGCAGATGACTTCTTTGCCCTGCTTGATTGTCTCACTGATAACCCGGAATGTGCGCTGCAATCTTTACCTGTGACGGCATGGATGAACGCATCTGACAGTCACAATGAGTGCGGTGACTCTCAACCTGATCCGCAACCGGCAACAGCGCTGGCACTCTGGCAGCAGCGTGCTGATGATGAAGTCGCGTTATTACATCACGAACAAGTTATCACAGTCGGTGAATTGAACCGAACCGTCGCCAGAATACACAATGGATTTGAACAGCAAGGGTTCAGCCCCCGAGAGCAGGGCTCACTTGCAGTGTTGCTACCACGGGGACAGACACAGGTTGCTGCGATGTTGGCGGCATGGCAATTCGGCATGCCCTATGTTCCGTTTGATGACAAACTGCCGACAGCGCGTTTACAAAGCATGATGGCGGATGCACAAGTACAGGCTTGCGTGGGACAAGGCGTGCGTCCGGCATGGCTGGCCGATCACATCGTATGGCTGAATGTGGACGATATGACGTCTTTCTCAGCACAAATGGCTGAATTACCGGCCAATCCTGCTTCAAGCGCTTATATGATATTTACCTCAGGATCGACCGGCACGCCAAAAGCTGTGGCTGTCGGGCACCAAGCGTTAGCCGCTTATGTCACAGCACTCAATCAGCGTTTGAACCTGAAACCCGGCAGTGTCTATGCCAGTCTGGCCAGTATCGCGACCGACTTGAGTTATACCGCACTATGGGGCGGATTGCTGGGTGGTTTCCCTGTCCGGGTGCTCGATGAAGAGTGGATGCTCGATGCCGAAGGGCTAGCGGATCATCTGCACACCTATCCGGTTGATATGCTGAAAATCGTACCATCTCATTTGCAGGGATTACTGGCCTCGGAGCGACAGGAAATCCTGCCCCGGGGGGCTTTAGTGCTGGGGGGCGAAGGGGTTACTGAGGCCTTGTTGCAACAGCTATGGCAAACTGCACCGAACCTGACCGTCTTTAACCACTACGGACCGACAGAAACAACTGTCGGCGTTCTTGCCGGCAAACTGACTGCCGGACAGCCGATTGCTCTGGGAACACCGCTGGCCGGCAACCGGATTTATGTACTGGATGATGCCATGTCTCCGGTTCCGACCGGCGCGGTCGGTCAGCTCTATGTTGCCGGTGCTCAGCTTGCTGAAGGATACTGGCAGGATGCTGAAAAAACCGCACAAAGTTTCATCGAGCATCCGCTGATCTCCGGTGAAACGATTTACCGCACCGGAGATCGGGTCCGGTGCTTGCCAAATGGCGCGCTACAGTTTATCGGCCGTGCCGATGGTCAGGTAAAAATCCGCGGTTATCGCGTCGAGCTGGCTGAAATTGAGCGTAAATTGGCGCAACTACCGTCGGTCAGCGAAGCTGCAGTTCATTTTGAAAGAGATGAGCGACGCGAATCACTGGTCGCATTTGTGGTTGCTGAGCATGGTCATGAACAACTTACAGCGGCGCTGGAAAGCGAATTGCCTAGTTATATGTTGCCGCATTTCTGGCACACCCTTGACCAGCTACCGCGTCACAGTAACGGCAAGGTAGACCGTAAGGCTTTGCGGGAGCTGGCGCAAAAGTTCATTGCCGGCCCGAGCTTAGCGGGACAGACGGATTTAGAGGCTGGCGACAAGTTAAAGGGACAGACGAATTTAGAGGGACAGGCAGCGTTAGCGGGACAGACCGATATAGCCGCGCCACAGCATCAGTTTGTCAGTCAGCTACAGACGCTCTTTGCGCAAGTGCTGCAACTGGAATCAACATCCATTGACCCGCAGGCGGGATTTTTCGCGCTGGGAGGCGATTCAATTCTGGCATTGCAACTGGTCGCGACTGCCAGAAAGGCATCATTGCCACTGACTCCTCAGATCATCTTCCGCCATCAAAGCCCGGCAGCACTGTCAGCATTCCTTGCTGAACAACAGGTAAAAGAAGCTGTAAATACCACTGCTGAGGTTGCTGATAACCGGACAACATCATTACAACCCTCGCGCTCTCGTCGTCAGATGGCATCACTGCCGAATACCATCGAATGTGGTGAGGTGACTACTGATCTCAGTCAACCGGATCTGACGCAAATCACCGCTCAGATTGACGCGAATGTAATTGAGGATATTCTGCCGTTGTCTCCCGGTCAGCAAGGGATCTTCTATCATTGCCTGCTGGAAGACGATCCGAGCTTGTATACCAATGTCACCGGGATGTCACTTGAAGGACGGATTGAACCGTTCGATTTTCTCCGGGCATGGCAAGACGCTGCGCAACGTCATGATATTCTGCGCAGCCGGTTTATCTGGGAAGGGCTGGATCAACCGGTGATGGTGGTGTGTCGCGGGCTGAAAATCGCGACGGACTATCAGGACTGGCAGCATCTGAGTGATGCGGATCAGGGGAGTGCATTTGCAGCGCTGTTAGCCCATGAGGCGGACAACGGATTTGATATTGGCACGGCACCGCTGATGCGAGTCACTTTAGTGCACTTTGGTCAAGCGCAGTTCCGCTTAGTCTGGACGCGTCATCATCTGGTGGTCGATGGCTGGACATCTGCATTGATCGCAGGAGAAGCGATCGCGCTCTATCGTCAGGAAAAGCTGGCCGAAGCCCCGACATTACAAGCGTATAGTCAATGGCTGGCCGATGCAGATGAGTCACAAGCGTTATCCTACTGGCAACAGACGCTGGCTGGTGTGGAAGCTCCGACGACGCTGTCATCATCGGTTTCGGCTGACGGTAGCCATTACGCGGAAGATGACGGTGAGAGTTCCGGGTTGCAAACCAACTATCCGCAAACCAACTATCTGAAAACCCAGCTCGATAGCACGTTACAGACACAACTGACGCAGCAGGCCCGGGCTCATAATCTGACGATCAATACCTTACTGCAACTGGGATGGGCACTGACCCTTAACCGAGTCACAGGGCGCAGTGATGTGATCTTTGGCAGCACCACCTCCGGGCGGAGCGATGCGGTCACCGCGATTCAGCAAACCGCAGGAATGTTTATCAATACATTGCCACAACGCGTGATCCTGCAAGCAGATATGTCGCTGCAAGAACTCGCTCAACAAGTGCAGCTCAGTGCGTCGGAATCACGCCATGCCGATTTTCTCTCGCTGGCACAGATCCAGTCATCGTTATCTCTGCCACCGGGGGAAGCCTTATTTGATTCGGTGCTGGTGTATCAGAACTATCCATTCCCACCGGCGCTGGCCGAACTTGATGATCCCAAAATCGAATTACTGTCGATCATCGAGCATAGTAACTTACCGCTCATGCTGCAGGTCGAGCCCGGTGAGACGCTGACGTTACACTGTCGGTATGACCGCCAGCGCATCAGCGAAACACGGATAGCAACCTTACTGACGATCTTTGAACAGGCATTAATTCAGCTCGGTCAGTCGTTGACGCAGCGGATCGATACCTGTCTGTCAGCCTTGATCGCACATGACAGTGAACTGGCGATATGCAAAGGGCCGATGACTGCCACACCATCCGGTCCGAGTTGCGACTTGATCCAGCAAATCCATGTTCAGGCCAGTCAAACCCCCGATAAACCCGCGCTGATTGCCACCGAGCAAACCTACACTTATGCCGCATTGGTTGAGGCCGTTGAAAAACGTGCCGCAGTGCTGACCGGTCTGGTTGCGGAACTAACGGGGACAGACACTTTTGTCGATGCATCTGTTACAGGGACAGACACCCTAACGCGGACAGTCGCGGTCGCGTTGCCGCGAGATGCTGAGTTGGTGATTAACCTGCTGGCGTTGTACCGCGCCGGTATCACCTATATTCCCCTTGACCCGGGTCATCCGGCGGAGCGGCTGGAGAATATTCTGCAACAGTCTGATGCGAGTTGTTTGCTGGTGGCGGAGCCACTGGCACTCAAGACTGCGGTACGTCAGGTGACGATTGCAGAATTACAAACGGCTGATGTCCCGGCTGCGAACCGCATCGCCATGCCGACATCGGATGAGACCATTCCGGCCGAGGCGATTGCCTATAGTATTTTTACTTCCGGTTCAACGGGGCAGCCGAAAGGGGTGCAGATCTCAAGAGGGGCGTTACAACACTTTATGCGTGTGATCGCCAACGAGATTCCTGTTTCTGCCCAGAGCCGCTTACTGGCCGTGACGACTGTCGGATTCGATATTGCTGCGCTGGAACTATTCTTGCCGTTGTTACACGGTGGTTTGCTGGTACTGGCCGGAGATGACGATTGCAAAGATACCCAGTCCTTGGTGCAGCAGATTATCAATCATGACATCAACCTGTTACAGGCGACACCAGCCACTTGGCAGGGATTGGCTGAATATGACGGGACATGGTGGCAGAAGCTCGATGTTTTATCCGGCGGGGAAGCGTTGCCGAAAACGCTGGCTGCCACATTGCTGCGGCAAGCCAACCGGGTATTTAATCTGTATGGTCCGACGGAAGCAACAATTTGGGCGAGTTGCGAGCCGGTTTCCTGTGCGTCACTGGACAGTCTGTCAACCAATCATGTCGTGATTGGTCAGCCATTTGCCGATACCGAGTTTTATGTGTTGGATGAGATGCAACATCCGGTGCGGCTCGGTGTTGAAGGGGAGTTATATATTGCCGGTAACGGTCTGGCTCAAGGTTACCTGAACCGGGCTGAACTGACGGCAGAGAAGTTTGTCGCCAACCCATTTCGGGATGAACCGGGAGCGCGGATGTACCGAACCGGTGACCGGGTAATGATGGATGAGCAGCAGCGTATCCACTACCTCGGACGAATGGATTTTCAGGTCAAACTGCGTGGTTTTCGCATTGAACTCGGCGAAATCGAAGCGCTGTTGCTCAACCATGAGGCGGTCAAAGAAGCGGTCGTGGTTTTATGGGATGGAGAGCAAGATTCAGCCTTTATTGCCGCTTATGTTTCACTCCGCCACGGACACAGTGAGTCAACGGATTTAACCGCATATCTGGCTGAGCACCTGCCGGGCTATATGGTACCGGCCTCTATCCAGATCATGGAGCACTTACCGCTGAATACCAATGGCAAGATCAACCGACAGGCATTGCCTTATCCGGCAGCGCGAGAAAGCCGTCATTATCGTCAGCCGGAAACGGCAACCGAGCAGCGTCTGGCGGAAATCTGGCAACAAATACTAAATGTTCCAGAGATGAGCGTTGACGACAATTTCTTCCATTTAGGTGGAAACTCGCTCTCTGCAACGCGCTTACAGGCCCGGATTCAGCGCACTTTCAATCAACGCCTGCCGTTGGCTGAAATTTTCCAGAACCCAACAATCAAAGCACTGGCAGACAAACTGAGCGCGGAATCTTCACAGCAAGATGATTTAGCGACGATGGCTGCCCTGTTAGATGAGTTTGAATTATGAGTCATGCCGAATTGAACCAACAGAATACCCTTGATGCCAGCAAGTCTGATGCAACCCCGCGTCCGAAACCGGAGAACCCGCTGGATCCGCATCATATCGCTCAGCGTCTGGCGCAGCTGCCTCCGGAGAAAAAACAGCAGTTCCGGGCATTACTGCAATCGAAGCAGATTGACAGTTGGCAATTGCCGATTGTCCCGGTGTCACATCCGGACAATCGTGCGGCGCTCTCCAGTGCGCAGCAACGCTTGTGGTTTATTGAACAGTATGAGCAGGGACGGGCGTTATATAACCTGACCGGACGGCTGGTTCTGACCGGACAACTTGACCAACAGGCGATGCAACGGGCGTTTGCCAGTTTGCTGCAACGTCACCATATTTTGCGCAGTACCTATCAGACCGATGCGGCTGGTCAGGTCTACCAGCAGGTTGAACAGGACTATCAACTGCCGTTCGAGATTCACACTCAAGTCACCGATATTGAGCAGCGCTGTGAACAGATCAGCAATCAGCCGTTCACCTTGGATCGCGATCTCCCTGTCAGAGTGGCGTTACTCTCTCCGGCAGAAGAGGCTTGTGAAAAGCGTCTGTCCTCAGAAGCTATGTCTTCAGAAGCTGGGGAAGCAGAAAAGTGCCTGTCCCCGGAAGAGAACCAAGCCTGCCTGTCCTCCGAAGAACGCTCTTTGCAAGGGCGTCTGTCCCCGCAAGGGGAGCCGTCTTCAGCAAGCCGTCACAACCAGTGCTGGCACTTACTGTTTGTCATTCACCATATTGCGTTTGATGCGTGGTCTGAATCTGTGCTGATTCAGGAGTTGGCCGCATTATACGATCATCATCTCAATCATCCGGGCGAAGAAGCTGCACCGCCGTCATCGTTGCAATATGCAGATTATGCGGTCTGGCAGCAGGAATGGCTGATGAGTGAGAAGGCCGAACAACAGCGTGAATTTTGGCAGACAACCCTAGCCAACGCCCCGAGTCAGACACAGTTACCGTTTGATTTTCCCTATCCGAGCGTGGCTCAGCGTAATTATCAGGGCGCGCAACAAAGTCTGACACTGCCTGCTGCTGTTCTTCAGGCTGCACAGAGTTTTGCCGCCCGGGAAGGCACCACGTTATATAACGTCATGCAGGCTGCGTTCTTGCTGCAACTCAACCGGCAAGGGGCCGGAGCCGATATCTGTCTGGGGACGTCGGTCGCCAACCGGCAACGGCCTGAGCTGGAGACGATGCTCGGATTTTTGGTCAATACACTGGTGTTGCGTCATCAGTTGCCGCCACAAGTCACATTCCGGCGCTTGGTCTCCCAAGTGTCGCAGACGACACAATCGGCATTTGAACATCAGGATCTGCCTTTTGATCTGGTGCTGGATGCATTGGATGTTGAACGCGGGCAGGCATGGAGCCCGCTGTTTCAGGTGCTCTTTGTCTATCGCAATGTGCCGCGTAGCTCTCTGTCTCTGACAGATCTTTCGATTGACGTGGTGGAACGTGAACTCAAACAGGCGCGTTTCGATATGACCGTGCGTTTAAATGAGATCGAGCAAGCTGACGGTGAGGCCGCGTTACGCATTGATCTTGAATACAGCACCGAGCTATTTAGTCAGGAAACGATCCAAACTTTACTGGAAGCGTATCTGCAAATCCTGACACAAGTGTTCGAACAGCCCGATCTGCGATGGGATATTCGTGAACGAGAGCTGGCTGAACCGGTGTCTGCCGATGATGCTACGGTTTCCGAGACGCTTTCGTCAGCGGACAGCGCTGAGGTGATGCAACTGGCTGAACAGATTGCAGCGGGATACCGTGAGATGTTACGCAAAGATGTGACACTGCATGACAGCTTTTTCCAGCTTGGTGGTGATTCGATTCTCTGCTTACAACTGGTGGCGTTGCTGAAAAAATCCGGAGTAAAACTGACACCGAAACAGGTTTTTGCCAAGCAAACCCCGCTGAAGATTGCCCGGGCACAATTACAGGTTGAGTCAAGTGATACCGACGATGTCACGCAACTGGCCGAACAGATTGCCGCCGGATATCGCACTATGCTGAACAAAGATGTGACGCTGCATGACAGTTTTTTCCGGCAGGGGGGCGATTCGATTCTCTGCTTACAATTGGTCGCGTTACTGAAAAAATCCGGGATAAAACTGACACCGAAACAGGTTTTTGCCCGGCAGACGCCAATCGCACTGGCTCGCGAACTTATCGGTGGCGTTCCGGCAGCAACTCAGGTTGAGGCGACCGAGCCGAGCCAGTCCAACATTCCGCTGGCACCGATTCAGCACTGGTTCTTTGACCAACATCTGGCGCAAGCCGATCACTGGAATCAGTCGGTGCTGTTAAGTTACACCGACACGATTGATCTGTCATGTCTGCGCCAAGCGGTATCACAAGTGTTTGCGCTGCATCCTCAGTTATCAGCGCGCTACTTTGTTGCTGATGAGGTGAGCATCGTTGCGGGGACAGACACCCCAACAGGGACAGACGTTCTTGCAGGGACAGACACTTTATCTGGGACAGACGTTTTATCTGAGACCGATTTGCTTACGGGGACAGGCACCCGAGCCGCGAATGCCCATGCTGAGAAACAAACCGTATTGCAGCAACTTGGCGAGGGGCCGTGGCCGGTCGAGGCTCATTCGTTGCCGGCTGAGCAACTTGATACCTTATTGCAGGCGCAGCAATCATTACTCAACTTACAGAATACCGCTCCGATTCGTGCCGATGTGATTGATTTTGATGATCAAGCCGGTGGGCGGATTTTGCTGACCGCTCACCATTTGGTGGTTGATGGTGTGTCTTGGCGAGTGCTGATCAGCCAGTTATGTCAGGCTTATTTTAGTCTTTTAGGCGGAGCGCAAGCTGAACTGCCTGAACCAAGTGCTTCATACGGGGAGTGGGTTCGCAGCCTGCAACAGTGGCCGGAATCCCACAAGCGTGCCGCCCGAGAATACTGGCAGCCGCTTGCAAGGACAGACGCCGCAACGCAGCACCAGTGGGTACGTTTGCCAGCCTCGGTCGGGGAGATCGATTTCACCCAGCCAAACCGTTTGGCGGATACCGAGAGTATTGATGTGCAGCTTGAACCTGTGCTCACCCGGAAATTAACCACGACCGCACTGCAAGCTTATGATCTCGGCATTAATGACCTATTACTTGCGGCACTGAATGGCTCCATCGCAGAATGGCGTGCAGTACCTGAAGTTCTGATTGAACTGGAAGGTCACGGTCGGCAACACGAGACATTGGATTTATCGCAAACCGTTGGTTGGTTTACCAGCCGTTATCCGGTACGTTTGCAGTGCCATGCGCATTTCGTTACGGGCAGCGTTACGGGGACAGACACCTTAGGAAAAGACGTTGCATGGACAGACGCCACAATGCGTCAGTTGATTCTGGATACCAAAGCGCAACTGCGTCAGGTGCCGGAGCAAGGGCAAGGATTCGGCGTGCTGAAATATTTGTGTGGTGAACTCGACACGCTGGTTACCCCCTCGATTGTGTTTAACTATCTCGGTCAGTTGGATCGTGGTTTAGCGATCGGCGATATCTCGCTCGCGGATGAAACGGTGCCTGAACAGCGACATGGCAGCAATACCCGCAAGCAGTGGCTGGATATCAATGGGATGATTAAGAACGGTGCGTTAACCGTGCACTGGCAGTTTAACCACAATGTGCAGACGCCTCACATGATCCGGCAAGTGGCAGAGCGTTTTATCACTGTGTTATCCGCATTGATTGAGCACTGTGAGCAGGCACAGCCAACCCTGTCACTGAGCGATTATCCGTTGGTGATTGACGCTGTGGATTCTCAAGAGGCATTCGAGCATTTGAGCGACCAGCTTCCGATTGATTCGGATGCGCTGGAAAATATTTACCCGCTGACCCCGACACAACAAGGGATGCTTTTCCATAGCCTTGCTGAGCCAGGCAAGGGATTATATCTCAATCAGAGTGTGATCGACTTTCATGGTGAACTGGACGTACAGGCGTTACAGAATGCCTGGCAGGCGCTGCTCGATCACCATCCGGTACTACGCAGCGGTTTTCACTGGCAAGGGCTGGATTCCCCATTACAATATGTGGCCCGCACCGTGCCACTGGATTGGCAAGTGATGACACTTCGTGACGACACAACGCCGGAGCTGCAAGTACATGAACTGGCTCAGGCTGCATTGACCCAAGGATTTGCGCTTGATCATCCCGGGTTAATGCGTTTCCAGTTAGTGCGTCTCAAAGCCGATCACCACTGCCTGATCTGGACCCGTCATCACTTGATTGTCGATGGCTGGTGTACCGGCCAGATGGTAGCCGAAGTGCGCCGCTCTTATCAAAGTTTGGTTGCGGGACAAGGCGTAGCTGATGCGGTCAGTGTCGGTGAATTCGCTGATTTTGTTGCCTGGTTGCAACAGCAAGATACCGCGGCCAGTTTAGATTACTGGCAACAGTTGTTGACCGAGACCAACGCGGCTGATAGTGCAAAGCTTCCCCGGCCATTCAAACCGGAGCAAGGGCAAGCACCAACAAACGCTGCAATAGGACAACAATATACTCAGGCGTTGTCTCCGGCATCGGTCACCGGGCTGAAAGCATTGGCGGCCCGGCATCAATTAACACTGAACTCCTTGTGTCAGGCGGCTTGGGCGCTGATTCTCAAACGTTACACCAATCATGACACCGTCACCATGGGCATCACCAGCGCAGGGCGACCCGATGCGCTGGAAAATGCACAGCAGATGATGGGCGTGTTTATCACCACCATTCCGTTAGTTGCGCAGCTCAATGAACCGCAATCATTAGTAGATCTGGCACACCATTTACAAAGCCAGCTGATGGACAGCCGTGAACATGAGCATGTGCCATTGGTTGAAATCCAGAAAACAACCGGCGTGGCAGACGCGCTGTTCGATAACTTACTGGTGTTTGAAAACTACCCCGGTGAACAATTCCAGATGGATGATGCCTTGCAGTTTACCGTGCGGGAAACGCTGGAGCGCAATAATTACCCGTTAACGTTAGTGTTGGTGCCGCATCAACAGTTAGATATGCGTCTCACTATCGATTCGGGTCAAGTTGAGCCGTTAGTTGCGACAGCGATGTTAGCGGATTTTGTCACGTTACTGACCCAGACTGCGACGGCTGAACATGATATTCATGGAGATGAATTTATCCGTGCGTTGGCAAGCGAGTGTCAGCAACCCGGCCCGTGGCAGTGGAACCAGACCGGACAAGTCTATGATGTGCCAGCCACGCTGGATGCTTATCTTGCAAGGCAGGTTGAACGGACACCGACGCACGTAGCATTGGTGTGTCCGGCTGACATTGTGTCTCCGATTTATCTGGAGGCTCTTGGCGCGAATGGCAGTGACTGGCAACCGGGTCAAGATCTAGCGCTGAGCTATCAGACGCTCGATGCGCTGGCGAGCCGGTTGGCGCATTACCTGCGCCGGTCACACCAATGTCTGCGTGGTGAGCGCATCGGTTTATGTATGCGTCGCTCACCGGAGATGGTGATTGCTATGCTGGCCTGTGTGAAGCTCGGCTGTGCTTATGTACCGCTCGATCCGGATATGCCGGCTCAGCGTCTGGCGATGATCGTTGCCAGTGCCCGGCCGAAGGTGGTTCTGGCACAGCAGAATGTGATGCACCAGCTCGAAGGACAGACGCCTGAAGAGCCGGTATTAACGGGACAGACGGCAGAAGGAGCGCTGGGAGCTTTCGCAGGACAGACGGTGCTGGCGGTAGAAACCGTTCTTACTGAAAGTCACAACTATCACGGACAACCATGGCAGCCAACGGACAGCCAAATCGTACAGGCCGATGATATTCTGTATGTCCTCTATACCTCCGGCTCGACCGGTAAACCCAAAGGCGTTGCTGTGCCCCATGCCGGGATCGTCAACCGGATTGCGTGGATGCAAGACACATTTGGCTTGCAGCATGATGACGTGGTGTTACAGAAAACCCCGTATGGTTTCGATGTTTCAGTCTGGGAGTTCTTCTGGCCGCTGGTCAGTGGCGCTCGATTGGTAATGGCTGAACCGGATGCGCATAAAGACAGCGGCAGACTGTCTGAACTGGTACGGGATTACGGCATTACGACCATGCATTTCGTACCTGCGATGCTGCATGGTTTCCTTGAATCCTTAGCGGGACATTCCTTAGCGGGACATTCCTTAGCGGGACAGACGCCTGAAGGAGAGACATCCTTCGCGGGACAGACACCGCAAGCGCCTTCTCAACAAGCAATCGCCTGTCCTCATCCTCAGTTACGCCGGTTGATTTGTAGTGGCGAAGCTCTGCCTTATCACGTGCAGCAACACTGTCTGAAGTTATTGCCGCATGTAGGGCTGTATAACCTGTACGGCCCGACTGAAGCCTCGATTGATGTCACATGGTGGGATTGCCGGGCGAAAAATATTGTCAACGAAGTACCGATCGGTTATCCGATTGCCAATATGCAGACGTGGATTCTCGACCGTCAGCTCAATCCCGTACCGGTCGGGGTTGAAGGGGAATTATATCTTGCCGGGGTCGGTCTCGCAGCCGGTTATCTGGGGCTGCCTGAATTGACTGAATCGGTGTTTATTGCCAATCCATTGGCTGCAACAGCAACCCCTTCAGCCACAACTCAACCGACCAGCGATGCGCAGTATGCCCGTTTGTATCGTACCGGTGATCTGGCGCGCTATCGTGCTGATGGCGCCATTGAGTATCTGGGAAGAGCCGACTTTCAGGTCAAAATTCGCGGGCAGCGGATTGAACCGGGAGAAATCGAAGCAGTGCTGGCAACCTATCCGGCGATTCGCGAAGCCGTGGTTCAGGTGCGCTCGCGAGGGCAGCAAGATGCATTGGTCGGCTATGTGGTCTGTGAGCAACAACTGCCGATTGAGCCGTTGATGACCTTCCTGCAGCAGCGCCTGCCCGTTTATATGGTGCCGGATCAGATTGAGATCTTAACCTCATTGCCGCTGACTCATAACGGCAAAGTGGATCGTAAAAATCTACCGGAGCCGAGCTGGCAGCGTGTGGCATTCTCCGCACCGCAAACTCCGACCGAACAACAACTGGCAGCCCTGTGGCAGAGCTTATTGGGTATCGAGTCTGTCGGGCGTCACGACAACTTCTTTGCACTGGGGGGCCATTCGCTATTGCTGACCCGTCTGGTGAACCGAATCAATCAACAATTTAACCTGAATCTTCGTTTGGCACAGTTGATGGAACTGCCGGATCTGTCAAGTCTGGCCGCTTATGTGGATATGCACTGTCATACCTGCCAAGCCGAACCAACGACCGACCACGAAGATGAAAGGGAGAGCTTTGAATTATGAGTATTGCCGTACTTTTAGCTGAGTTATTCCAGCGTGATATTCGCTTACATCTGGAAAATGGCAAATTGAAAATTGATGCCCCGAAAGGGGCATTTACTGCCGAGATCAAGCAGACATTACAGGCGAGAAAAGCGGAAATTATCGCGCATCTGCAACAGCAGCAACAGTCCCGGACATGGCCGGCACTGACCCGGGTCAACCGTGCGGATGCGGTGTTGCCACTCTCTTTTGCTCAGGAGCGGATGTGGTTTTTGCAGCAGTTTGAGCAAGCGAGCGGCCAATATAATGTCAATGCACTATTGGCGGTAAAAGGTCAGGTTGATCTGACGCTGTTCCGGCAGATTTTTGGCCAGTTAGTGGCAGAGCACGAAATTTTCCGAACCACATTTTCAGCGGCGGCCGATGGTCATCCGGTTGCCCATATACACACAGCACAAGCGATCATGGATGCATGGCAGATTCGCGAGATTGATTTAGGTGCTATCGAACAGCCGCAAGCCGATGATGAGGCTTATGATTCGGCACTGAAAGCCGTCATGAGTGAACCATTTGATCTGGCAAAGCCACCGCTGTTTCGTCTGACACATCTGAAATGTGCAGCGGGAGCTTCCCGGTTGCTGCTGACTTTTCATCATATTCTGGTCGATCACTGGTCGTTACAAACCCTGACAAGCATGATGGTGGAAAAAGCCAATCAGTTGACCCGTCAGTTAAGTTCGCAGCAAGACGTATCGTCACCCGAGCTGTTTCAATATATCGACTACGCCCAATGGCAGAAACAGTTACTCAGCGGCGATATCTACGAGCAACTGATGACTTACTGGCGCAACACACTGGAAGATGGCGATTATCACCTTGAGTTGCCGATGCGTCGTCCGGTTGAAGCGCAACTTGTGACGGCCAGCGAAGCAGACTGCGGAGATGATGAAGGGGCCCGGTACCATTTCTCACTGACCGAGGCCGATTATCAGCAACTGAAACGCGTCTGTGAAACGTACCGGATGACGCCTTATACAGTGTTGCTTGCCGCTTACCAGTGGATGTTGAGCCAGCGCACCGGGCAGCAAGATATCCGGGTTGCGTGTCCTGTGGCGGAGCGTTCTCTGCCTGAATTCGAAAATATGCTGGGACTGTTCGTCAATACCTTGGTGATTCGTTCACAACTCAGCACTGAAACCACCACCGAAAGTTGGTTACAAACGGTTCATCAGGCGCTGGCAGGCGCGCAGAGTCACAGTGCGATGCCGTTTGAGAAACTGGTCGATACACTGGTTTCGACACGAGATATCAGTCATGAACCGCTGGTACAGACCATGTTCAACTATCTGGATGATGCGTCATCCGGTCAGGTGACGCTGGGTGATATGGTGATTGAATCGCTGCCGGTGCCTGAATTTACCGCCAAATATGATCTCTCTTTATTTGCCGTTCATCATAATCAACAACTTGGATTGTCATTCCAGTATCGGACGGCCTGTTATCGCACAGAAGATGTGGCGCAACTGGCTCAGTTTTATCTGAGCGCGCTGCGTGATTTATTGCAATGTCTGACCGATGAACCGACCCGGCCATTACGCACTATGTCCGGTCTCAGTGAGGCAGAGTGGCAGATGCTATGGCAGTGGAACCAAACCGAACAACCGGCTTTTCTGCCGCCACAACTGGCACATGCTACGCTCGGTGAAGCCTTAGCGGGACAGGCACGCAAAACACCGCAGCAGCGGGCTTTAGTCTTTACCCAAACCACGGCGCAAGGGTCACAGCAAGTCTGCTGGGATTATCAAACGCTCAATCATAAGGTGAATCAGCTAGCCCATTGGATCCGCAAGCAAGGGGTGGCACCGGAAAGCCGGATAGCTATTTGTATGCCAAGAAGTGCCCAGATGGTGGTCAGTTTGCTGGCCACGGTGCAGGCCGGGTGTGCTTATGTGCCGGTTGACCCTGAGCATCCGCCGCAACGGCTGGAATTAATAGTCCAACAAGCACAGCCCACTCTGTTGCTGACAGTGCCTGAGCTGGAAAACTTCACGACGGAATTTGCCGGAGAAGTACCTTGTCATACGCTGGATGATGACTGGTCACTGGTGGCACAAGAAGCGACGGACTGGCAGGTGCCAAACCGGATTGAACCGGAACATCTGGCGTATGTCCTCTTTACTTCCGGTTCGACAGGCAAGCCAAAAGGGGTTGCTGTGCCGCATGTCGGCGTCATGAACCGGATTCTGTGGATGCAGGAGCAGTATCCCCTTGACGGGACAGACGTGGTACTGCAAAAAACACCGTACAGCTTTGATGTCTCGGTCTGGGAGTTTTTCTGGCCGTTGATGGTGGGCGCGACACTCGTCGTAGCACCACCGGAGGCACATAAAGACAGTCAGAAATTGGTCGATTTGATCCGTCAGCATACGGTGACCACGCTGCATTTTGTCCCGACCATGCTGCAAGCCTTTTTAGATCATCAGCACGTGGCGGCTTGTACCTCGCTGCGACGGGTGTTTACCAGTGGCGAAGCGCTCTCCTTTGCTTTGAAAGAGCGGTTCTTTTCTCAGTTTTCTTGTCAGTTACATAACCTGTACGGTCCGACGGAAGCTTCAATTGATGTGACCTACTGGGATTGCAGCACCCCGTGTCCGGCAATCGTGCCGATCGGTTACCCGATTGCCAATATGCAAACCTGGATTCTCAATGCTGATCTGAACCCGGTGCCGGTCGGCGTCGCCGGTGAGCTTTACCTGAGTGGTCCCGGTCTGGCGCGCGGTTATTTTGGCCGGGATGACCTGACAGAACAGGCATTTATTGCCAATCCGTTTTATGAAGATTACAAGGACAGACGCCTGAAGACTGGTGGCCGTTTTGATGAGGATGTTTACAGGGACACACGCTGGTATACGCGCTTGTATCGCACCGGTGATCTGGCGCGTTACCGCGAAGACGGCAGCATTGAATATCTGGGACGGACGGATTTTCAGGTTAAAGTCCGTGGTTTACGGATTGAGTTAGGGGAAATTGAAGCCGCGATTCTCGCGCTGGACTTCGTCAAAGAGGTGCTGGTGACCGCTCCGGATCAGCAGACGTTAGCCGCTTATGTGGTGATTGACGGCGATGAGCCTGACTGGGCGCGGTGGCAGACGCTACTTGCCCCTCATTTACCGGCTTATATGATTCCGGCGGTGTTTGTCCGTCTGGACGCGATGCCGGTCAATGCTAACGGCAAAGCGGATCGTAAAGCCCTGCCTGAGATTGATCTGGCACGTCAGAATGCCGGTGAGTATGTTGCACCACAGTCTCCGCGTGAAGTACAACTGGCACAAGTGTTTGCTGAGGTACTGCGGCTTGACACGGTCAGCATCGAAGATAATTTCTTTGCGCTGGGCGGTGATTCGATCATGAGTCTTCAGGTTGTCGCCAAAGCCCGGGCGCACGGATTAGCGATTGAACCGAAGCAAGTGTTTCAATATGCCACGGTCAAAGCGCTGGCCGCTGTTGCCCGTGTCAGTGAACAGACTGATTTTGCTGCTGATACGTATTATGGGGACACACAACCGAGTGCGATTCAGCACTGGTTCCTCACGCAGAACCTGCCCAATCCGAACCAGTTCAATCAGGCTGTTTTACTCGCAAGCACAGCCGATATTCAACCTGTATTGGTAGAACAGACACTGGCGGGTCTGTTACAGGCGCATCCGCTGCTTGCTGCTCGCTTTACCCGGAATTCGGATGGTCAATGGATTCAGTCGATTCCTTATCCAAATCAGATCACCGCCGAACAACTGGCGTTTCAATACCTTGAATGGCAGAGCTCAGCGGAAGAATCACTCCAAGTCCGCATCGACCAACTGTGTCAGCAAACGCAGTCGGCGCTGTCGATCGAAGAAGGACGGCTGTTCCGGGCGGTATTGGTGCGTATTGTCGATGATGCAACAGCGGCTTGTTCGTACCGACTGTTACTGGTGGCACACCATCTGGTGATTGATGCCGTTTCGTGGCGGATTTTATTTGAGACGTTAAGCCAAGGATATTCACAACTTGCCGCTGATGCCGACGGGCAAGGGGGGCTGTCTTTACCGGGACAGACGGCGCAACAGGTGCTTCAGCAAGGCGGAGTTTTCCAAGCTCAGACCTTGCCATATAAAGGCTGGGTGGCGCAGTTTGCCGCGTGCTTCGGCTCTCCTGCCACGGCTACCGGCTTACAGGGACAGACACCGGAGCAAGCTACGGACTTACAGGGACAGACGGTTGAACTGGCGGATGAACAAAACACCGGACTGAACGCATGGCAAGCGTGGACGGCACAGCCCGAGGTTCAGCAGGCCTTACAGGTCAATTATCCGCTGGCGACGCAGCCGCTGTTTCCGCAGCAACCCATTGGGATCGCAGCGCTGGAACGGTTTGAACTGTCGCAACACACCACGCAAGCGCTGTTTGAGCGCATTGCTCCGGCGGTGAAAGCCAATGGCGAAGAGGTTTGTCTGACGGCCTTGGCGCACGCTTTGTGGCAATGGAGCGGACAGCCGAACCATCTGATCCAGTTGGAAGGTCATGGCCGGGATCAATTGGATCTCGATGTCAGTCAGACTCTGGGATGGTTTACCCGGATTTATCCGGCGCTGATCAGTGCTGCGGTGACACCGGATCAATCGTGGCATCAGGCGTTGCTCTCGAATCGCGCGGCATTGAGCCATAACCCGGAACGTCAACAGGCAGTGCCATTTCTATCGATTCAGTCACAACTGACCGAGTTGTCTGCGGCACAGGGGCAACCGACGTTGGTATTCAATTATCTGGGGCAACTGGATCTGATATCCACAGAGCGTGATGGGGAGGCTTTGTTCCGCAAAGCGCCTGAATCGTTATCGGCATTCCGGGATGAACAAAATCCCCGTTATTGGCCGATCGAAATCAATGCGTTTGTCCAGCAGGGACAGTTGGTGGTCAATATTCAGTATGCCGCACAATGGTTATCTCAGACTGAAGCACAGCGGCTCGCAACGCTGCTGGCTGACAGCCTTCAATCTCTGGCGGATAGCAATGAGACGGCGACTGGGGCTATTGCTGCAGATTACCCATTGGCGAAGGTCAATGATGCACAGGTGCAGGTGATTGTCCGTCAGGCTGAACGTCAGGGAATGGCGGTTGACGATTTGTATACTCTGTCTCCGGCGCAGCAGGGGATGTACTTCCACTGTCTTGATTATCCGGATGCCTATATCAGCCAGAGCGTAGTGACATGCCGGGGGGCACTGCACAAAATGCATTTTCAGCAGGCATGGCAAAATGCAGTCAACCGCCATACCGCTTTGCGGACTTGCTTTATTTGTGACGGAGTTGATGAGCCGCATCAATTGGTGCTACGGCCGTTACGGGGACAGACGCCTAAAGGTCAGTCTTTACAGAGGTTACAAGGACAGTCGTTACAGGGACAGACACCGCAAATGCCGTTGGTGTTTGACGAATATGATGCATCATCACTGACCGAGTCTGAGCGTCAGCAACAGTTACACCGGTTGCAACAGCAAGCGCGGGAACAGTTGGATCTCGAACAAGCGCCGCTGATGCGACTGGCGTTGGTGCGCTGGCCCGATACCGCAGACGGACAAGCCGATTATCGGCTGATCTGGACGATTCACCATTTGATTATGGATGGCTGGTGTCTGCAACGGCTGGTGGGGGAAGTGATGGCGGATTACCGGACGTTGGTGAAAAGCGAACCTTTACCTAATATCGCCGGATCGGCTTATCGCGACTTTATTGCATGGCTGGGTGAATCTGAACGTGCCACCGATGCGAAAGCATATTGGCACAGTGCTCTGGCAGGATTTGAGCAAGGCAAATCACTTCCCGCTCCCGTGGCAGATGTGTCAGTGCGTTCAACAGCAACGTTCCATTCGCAGTCGCTGGGTGAGTCACTCAGTGCTTCACTGAGCAACTGGGCGCGAACCCAAGGGGTCACGCTGAATACTGTGATTCAGGGATTGTGGGGGCTGGTCTTATCTCGTTATCTGGCAACCGATGATGTGGTGTATGGGGTGACAACATCCGGGCGTCCGGCGGATCTCGCCAATGCCGACGGGATTATGGGCGTCTTTATCAATACCTTGCCGCTGCGCTTACGGATTGAAGCCGATGCAACATTGGGTGACTGGCTGACCGCCTTGCAGGCGCAAAATTTACACATGCGAGATTATGAACAGACACCGTTGGCGAATATCCAGCGTTACGCAGCGCTATCCGGCAACGGCCCTCTGTTTGACAGCCTGTTGGTGTTTGAAAATCTGCCGGTGTCCGATTCGACACCGATTGACGGGCTCTCTCTCACTCTGGATGCGCACCATGTGGAGAATAATTTTCCGCTGACATTACGAGTGGTGCCGAGAAAGAATCTGCAATTTGATCTGCTGATGAACCCACAGCAGGTGGATGCGGCATTGATGCCCGGGCTGGTCAGTCAGTTGATCCGTTGGATTGAGCGCGTGACTGCTGATCCGCAATCACAGCAGCAACCGCTGATAACCTTGATACGTCGCTGGTCTGAGGCGCAATCTTCATTTACGGCACAGATGACGCAAGAGGCGCTGGCTCATGCCAGTCCGGTACAATCCGTCAGTCTGGTACAATCTGAACATGCACTGGCACGGATACAAAAGCAGGCAAGGGAGGCGACTGCGCTGACGTTTTATTCCGACCACACATCACTGACGCAATGGTCGTATCAGACGTTGCTCTCTCAGGCCGGACAACTGGCGCAGCAATTACCTCGGGTAAATCGGCCCGAGGTGAATGGTGATGCGCCGGTCATTGCTATCTGTATGCCAAGACAGATGGAACAAATTGTCGCGATGCTGGCGGTCTGGTATCAGGGGGCTGCGTGGGTGTGTATTGACCCGGAACTGCCATTTTCCCGGATTCAGCACATCATCGACGATGCGCGGCCTGCTTATATTATTGGCGGTGAAATGCCTAGCTGGGTCAGTGACCGGGGAGACGGCCGGTGGGGTGTCTGTCCTCGCAACGATTCCTCCGGTGATTGGGGCGTCTGTCCCCATAACGATACCCATAACGATAACGACGCTGGTCAAGTGCTGTCGCATCATTCATGTGCGTGGATCGATATCACGGCACTGAATTTAGGCGATGATGTGACACCATCACCAATGTCGTTGCCACCATTGCCGCAGTTAACCGCGCAGGAGACCGCGTATTTGGTTTATACCTCGGGCTCAACGGGTAAACCGAAAGGGGTACAAGTGAGCCACGGCAATCTGCTCAGTTATGTCGATGCTTTGTTTGAGCGCGTATCACTGACAGCGGATGCGACGATGACGACGTTTGCGACCGTGGCAGCGGATCTGGGCTTCACGTGTGTACTGGCCTCGCTATGCAGTGGCCGGACGTTGCGTTTGTTGCCTCCGAATGATTATTTTGATCCTGAAGCCTTGGCCGGGCGGCTGGCACAACACCCGGTGGATGTGCTGAAGATTGCACCGTCACATCTGAAAGCGCTTCTGGCGGTTGCGAAGCCGCAACGGTTATTGCCGCAGCAGTGTCTGATTGTCGGCGGAGAATCTCTGGATGTGACACTGTGGACACAATTACGTGCGCTTGCACCGACGATGACTATCGTCAATCACTATGGCCCGACAGAAACCACCATCGGTTGTTGCGCGACTGAGCTCCGCTCGCAGGCTGACCTCGGCTCTATTGGAACCCCTTTGAGAAACAGTGTGGCTTATGTGGTTGATGAAGCAGGATTACCCGTGGCTAACGGGGTGGCTGGTGAGCTATGGATTGCGGGTGCTGGGGTCGCATCTGGCTATTTGAACCGGCCGGATAACACCACCAGACAGTTCAGCCGTACCGATGTGCTGGGTTTGAGTGAGCCATCTATGGCATTGCCGCTGTATAAAACCGGTGACCGCGTGGTGCGAGGGGCACAGGGCGAACTGCACTACCTAGGGCGTCAGGATGATCAGGTGAAAATTCGCGGCTTCCGGGTTGAGCTGGGTGAAGTGCGTGCCACGTTACAAGCGATGCCTGATGTTGAAGATGCTGTGGTGCTGGCGGTTGACGGGCCGAGTGGTCAACGTCTGGCTGCGGCTGTGATATTAGCCAGTCAGGACGAATCTCAGCCGCGCCGGTTAAAACAGCTCGAAATTGCGCTGGAAGGATTACTGCCGGATTATATGGTACCGCGATTGTGGCAAGTGTTGACTCAGTTCCCGTTACAGAAAAACGGCAAACTGGATCGACAGGCACTGGCATCAAGTATGGTGGCACCTGACGTGACATCTTCAGATGAAGCGGAGACAGCACAGGATTCTGAGCTACGTTGTGTGGCTCCGCAACCTGACAGCGAACCGAAGTTGTCGGCTAAAGCTGCACCCGATGTGGTGCTCAGCGATCTGTGGGAGAGCCTGCTTAAGATCCGGCCACAAGCGGAAGATAACCTGTTTGCGCTGGGCGCGGATTCAATTATCTGCCTGCAATTTATTGCCAAAGCGCGTCAGCACGGTTTCAAACTGACACCGAAACAGATTTATGCCGCCCCGACGGTTGCAGCCTTAACGACCCTTCTGGCTGAGCAAGCCGGTGAGTCTGATTGTGCGACACCGGAGACTGCACCGACCGAGAGCAAGCGCACAGTTGATGTTCCGTTTGGTGAGAAGGCGTCCGTTGCTGAGGGAGGCGTAACTGCAGCATCCGTAACTGAAGCATCTGTTGCAGCATCATCTCCGGAGAGTGAGACGCCATCGATTACGGAGACATTGCTGTCTCTCTGGTCTGCATTACTCCGGCAACCGGTGTCTGTCAGCGATAATTTCTTCACCCTCGGCGGAGATTCAATTATTGCCTTGCAACTGGTGGCCCGGGCGCGTCAGCACGGGCTGGTGATTACGCCGAAAATGCTTTACGCGACACCGACCATTGCTGAACTGGCAGTGACACTCGGTGAAACAGCGCAACCTGCGGCTGAGCCTGAAACTGTAGCGGCTGACACACCAAAGACAAGCGCGTTACCTGATCAGCAACCCCTTCTGCCGCTGTTACCGATTCAGCAGTGGTTCCTTGAACAGCCACAGCCTTACCCGCATTACTGGAATCAGGCTGTGATGCTTCGGGTTCCGACGCGGATTGTCCATCGTGTGATGAGTCAGGCGGTTGATGTCGTCTTGCATAAGCATCCGTTACTGACGGCGCGTTTTGAACATCTGGATACACCGCAACAGGCCGGTTATTGGTTGTCTCATGAAACTGCGGCCGTTTATGCCGGATTTGACGGACAGGATCCGGCCGGATTAACGGCTTTAGTGGCCGCAACTCAGCAGAGTCTGAATCTGACTGAAGGGCCATTATTCAAAGTGGTTGCTTTCAATTTGGCTGACGGTAGCAGTCAACTGTTGCTGGTTGCGCACCATCTGGTGGTGGATGGGGTGTCCTGGCGAGTGATTGGCCGGGAACTGCATCAGACCTATCAGACACTGTTGCATGGCGGAGAGGTCACACCCGATAAGGAAGAGACCACCGCAGCGCAGTGGCAGCAGCAGTTACAGCATTTGCCGGATGAAAAACTCACCGCTGCCGGGCAATACTGGCAGCCGATGGTCAATCGGTTTGATAGCGGGATCCTGATTGCCGGTGCCCAGCCCGGAACGGTCGGCGCCGTGGATACTCAACACCAGACATTCTCCTCCCAACTGACCGCCCGGTTGCTGGGTTTAGGGAACTTACATCAGCGCTCGGCTTGTGAAGTTGCCATGCTTGGCGCGCTGACTCAGGCGGTTCAGTCGCAGTTTCCGCGTGATCAGTTATTGATTGATATGGAGAGCCACGGGCGTTGTCCTTGGCTGGCTGATCAAGATTTGAGTGAGACAGTCGGGTGGCTGACCAGCCGTTTTCCGGTTCGTTTTGACACGGCATCTGAAGATCTGGACAGTGTCGCCCGCCAACTGGCAGCAGTGCCTGATCTTGGTATTGGTTATGGCGTGTTACGTTATCTGCATCAGCGGCTGGCATTTCCGGCTCCGCAGATCCTGTTCAATTATCTGGGTCAGACCGGCACGCTCGATATGGACTGGCAGTTGATTGACGGTGCCGGACAAGCGCGTCATCCCGACAGTCTTCGCCGCCAGTTGATTGAAGTGACCGCGCAGATCCGCGATGGTGTTTTGACGGTGGTATGGCAGTATCCGCCAGCGCTGAAGTCGCAGCTCGACCCCGTTGCTGATGCATTTGCACAGCGGCTTGAAGGTATTGCGTCCTTCGCAGGACAGACGCCTTTAGCGGGACAGTCGCAGCAGCAAGCGTTACGGGGACAGGCGCCTTTAGCGGAACAGTCGCAGCAACAAACGTTGCGGGGACAGGCGCTTTTAGCGGGACAGACACAGCAACAAACGTTACGGGGACAGACGGCTCAGCCGGCGGCAGGATATGCGTTGACACCGGTGCAGCAGGGGATGTATTTGCATAGTTCTGCACTGCAAGGGGCAACACCGGATGAGTCGCTGTACTTTAATCAGACAGCGGTCGCGATTGAAGGGACGTTGGATGCTGAAGCGTTTGTGCTGGCGTGGCAGCAAACGGTCAATCGTGAGCAGGCATTGCGGGCGCATTTTCAGGAAAATCAGCAGGGCGAGCCGCGTCAATACTTTGCAGCGCAGGTGCACTTACCGGTAGAGATCCTGGATTGGTCCGGTGATGCAACCACACAACAGCAACAACGTTTTGAGGCGTTGTGTCGGGCTGACCGGGAGAAAGGGTTTGATCTCAATACGCCGCCCCTGATGCGTCTGACTCTGATTCGGATTGCGGAGCAACAGCACTGGTTGATCTGGAGTCGTCATCATTTGATTGTGGATGCGTGGTGTTCGGCCTTGGTGATTCAGGATGTGATGTGCCGTTATCGTCAGGCGATGGGAGATACCTCGATTCAACTGACTCCGCGGCCGGATTTTTCGCTCTATCTCGATTGGCTGACACAGCAAGACCTTGATGCATCCAAAACGTTCTGGAAAAACTATCTGCGCGGATTTGAAACACCGGTAGCGTTACCTGCCGGAACGCCCGATGACGCATTTGAGCTGTTTGATCATCGTCTGAGTGAAACGCTTACCTCAGCGGTGAAATCGCTGTGTCGGACACATGGGGTAACTCTGAACTCAGTGCTTCAGGCCGCGTGGGCTCTGACGCTCTCTCATCACAGCGGACAGCACGATATTGTGTTCGGCATGACTACGTCCGGGCGTCCTGCTGAGTTGCCGCAAGCGCAGCGAATTATTGGTATTTTCATTAATACTATCGCAGTGCGAATGACGTTACAGGCCGATCAGACGCTGGCGCAACTGCTGGAACTGGCACACCGTCAGGGCGTTGAGCTACGTGAGCATGAATGTCTGCCGCTGGTGGACATTACCGCACAGAGTGAGTTGGCTCAGAACGGCTCATTGCGGGGACAGTCGCTTTTTGATGCGCTGTTGGTGTTTGAGAATGAAGCGCTCGGAGAGGGGGCTGGCAAGACGGGGAATCACGGTTTGTCAGTTACACCGTTACAGGCCTATGAGCGGAATAATTACCCATTGACACTGACGGTAATGCCCCATGACGCGCTGATAATGCGGATGGGGTGCGACGGCAAACGGGTTTCTCTTCAAGCGGCGAAGGCGATGCTTTCGACCTTGGAACAAGTTCTTTCTGCTTTCACTACGGCTCAGGGCAGTGACATGTTGGCGGAGATTAGTCGCCAGTGGATTGCTTCTGATGTCGGTTTCCGGGGGGAAGCGGTTACGCTGGATCAATGGCATCTTGGCGCGGGAATTTTGTCTGACTGGACACGTAAACGAGAGCGTGTTGCGGTGTCCGGTGCGGACGGACAACTGACTTATGGTGAGCTGCTGGAACGGACGTTGCACCTCGTCCATGCATTACGATGCCGGGGTGTTGATAGCCACAGTCGAGTGGTGGTGTGTCATGCTCGTCAGACTGACATGTTGGTTGCGTTGCTGGGTGTTTATGCGGCCGGTGCCAGTTATGTGCCGCTGGATCCGTCTCAGCCTCAAGCACGCTTGCAACTGATCCTTGAAGAGACGTCACCGGACTTGATCTTGAATGATGGTTCAGTGACGCTCGGCGATATTGGTCTCAACCATAGCGTTGCATCACTGATTGCGGCCACGCCGTTCAGTGACGCTGATCGCGAGCAAGCGTTGACACGTTTGACGCAGCAAGATCAAGGTTTGGCCTATACCATCTTCACCTCCGGCTCAACCGGGCGGCCGAAAGGCGTCCAGATCCCACGGACGGCACTGAGTAATTTCTTGCACAGTATGGTGTCAGTTACTCAAATCACGGAAGCCGATAAATTACTGGCGGTCACCACCGTCGGGTTTGATATTGCGGTGTTGGAACTGTTCGTGCCGCTGCTTGTCGGGGCGCAGGTGGTAATTGCTGATGAAGCCATGGTGCGGGATGGCGCGGCGTTATCTGCATGTCTGCAAAAACAGGGAATTTCCATCATGCAGGCGACACCGATGACATGGCAGATGTTAATGGATCAACCGTCGCAAAACTGGTCGCACTTAACGGCCTTGGTCGGTGGGGAAGCACTGCCTCCCGCCTTAGCTGAAGGGATGATCTCTCGTGGTGCTCGCCTGCTGAACATGTATGGCCCGACGGAAACCACAGTCTGGTCATCCTGTGCCGAAATTACACCGGATAATATGGTGCAGCCACCGCTGGGCCGACCGATTACCAATACACAATTGTATGTTCTGGATGCATGGCACAATCCGGTGGCTTTGGGCGCTGAAGGGGAGTTATACATCGGTGGTGACGGGGTGTCGCTGGGGTATCTGAACCGCACCGAGCTGACCTCCGGGGTCTTCTTACCGGATCCGTTTGCGCGCTGTGCTGACGCGGTCATGTATAAAACCGGGGATCGGGTGCGTTTGTCGGTTGATGGCGAACTGTTCTATGCCGGCCGGACGGATTTTCAGATCAAGTTGCGCGGTTACCGGATTGAGACCGGTGAGATTGAAGCGCGGCTCGGCGCTATCGAGGGGATTCGCGAAGCCGTGGTCATCCTCTGTTATGCCAATACTGAGAAAGCGTGTTTAGTCGGTTATGTCACCGTTAATGCCGCTGTTAATCAGGCTGATGATGTGATGAGCAGCGAGTCTATTTTGTCAGCGCTTAAGCGTGTGCTGCCTGCGTATATGGTGCCTCAGCACATCGTTTATCTGGCGCAGATGCCGCTCAATGCAAACGGTAAGATAGATCGCAAAGCTTTGCCTGAACCTCAGTTATCAGGCGTTATCTCGGCACAGAAAACCGCGCCGCAGACACCGGTTGAGATCGCGCTTGCTCAGGCTTGGCAGTTACTGCTTGGTACTGAAACAGTCTATCGGGAAGATGACTTCTTTACGCTGGGCGGCAACTCGCTACTGGCCGGCCGGTTGGTGGCGATGCTTCGGCGTCAGTGGGCACTGACATTGCCACTCACGGCCGTGTTCCGTCACTCTGAGTTGCAGGCATTAGCGCTGCATGTTGAAGCAGAACCGACACAGGCGGTGGTTAACAAGCCGGACAACGAATGCCACGCAGACGCAGCACTACTGGTTCCGATGAATGCTCAGGCTGAAACCAATTTGCTTACTTGTCAGGCGCGGGATAACGTATTTCTGCTCCATCCTGCCGGCGGGATTGTTCGTGCTTATCAGGCGATGGTGCAACAGTTCGGTAATCGTTTCCCGGCTTATGGTATCGAATCACCGCAACTACACGGCCTCAGCACGTCGGATCCACTAAATCTTGAGCAACTGGCTGAACGCTATGTGGCTCTGATTCGCAGTGTCCAACCTCACGGGCCTTATCGCTTGGTGGGCTGGTCTTTCGGTGCATGGCTGGCAATGGCAATTGCACATCGGCTCGAAACGCTTAATGAGATGGTCGGGCAGGTGACGATTATCGATGCCCGGGCCGATGTCGATAAAGCGCGTTTGCAAGTGCCGGAACTCAACCAGGTCTCGCGTTATTTGGCCTGCCTCAATCATCGCCATCGGACGTTATTGCTGGACAATCATCTGGCGGAACTGACATTGCTGGAGCAAACGTTAACTGGACAGACGCTGTTAGCAGGACAGACGGCGAAACCGGATCCGGAACCATCATCAGGTGGGGGATTATCGCGTCTGTCCCCGCAAGATTCGCAGGGCTTTGAGGCGTCTGTCCCCGTAAGTGCATCTCTCGGCATTAAATCGTCTGTCCCCGCAAGCACGGAGGCAGCGCAAGGGCGTCTGTCCCCGCAAGAGCAGGACTTGTTTGTGTTCGATACGCTGGCGCAGTTGTTGGGTGAGACAGCGCTTTTGGATGATGAAGCAGCAGACAGGACGTTACGCTTGATGCAGATGCAGTTGTTGATGCAGAGTCATCGGTTGATGCGTGAGCATGTGCTGCAGCCGGTTGCCGCACCGTTGCAGGTGTTTTGGTCGAGTCAGACGCTTGAGGGATCCCGCTATCAGCAAGGGGCAGATGCCGGAGAGTGGGATCGTTACGGGCAGGTTCAGTCGCAGGTGTTCTCCGGGGATCATGACACTATTGTCCGTGATCCGCGAGTGGCTGAGCAGATACTCACCGCTATCAAGGGGGCAGCTATCGCAGTCAGTGATGATATGAGCTAAGTGATATTCTGAGCTTGTGTATGACTCAAGAGAGCCCGACCATGTCGGGCTCTCTGATAACTGCTATCACCAGCTCTTCATTACCAATGCGCTGTGACTTCATCAGCCAACCCCACGCCATCGCATTAGAAAAATTTAATCGAGTTGCGTCCACTAACCGCATCACGTTCAGTGGTTTTTTTATCCGGTTCAGGCTGATTATTTTTTCCCGTGGTTGAGCTATTCGGATTGGTCTTTTGCTGTTTTGGCTGCGGTGACTTTTTCTTCGCTGCGGAATTTTTCGCCCGGTTATTTTTGCTTTTATGCTGTGAAGCATGCTCTGAAGTTGTTGTCTGAGATGCCTTTTTATTCGCTTTTTTCTGTATGGTGTCAGACGGTGATGGCTCAGCCACAGGGACATCACAAATCACCAGATAGTATTCACCGTTAAACTCGACGAGATCACCGTCATAGATTTTACAGCGTTTGCGCCGTTCGACCTCACCATTGACCACAACATATCCTTCAGCAATCGCATATTTGGCTTCTCCGCCACCGCTGAGCACATTGGCTAATTTCAGAACTTTATATAGTTCTATGGGCTGATGGTTGACTTCAATGCCAATCGCTTCGATTTCAATTTCTGCCGCTTCATCAGCGTGGTTGTCATGGTTTTGCATAGCTAAATTCTGAGAGATGATTTTGGGGAGAGTGTATCGGTTTGTCGGAGAAAGTGACAATGCTATTTATCGAAAATAGTAATAGCGGTCGGCAGAGATATTTTTCACATTTTAATTGTTTGTTTTAAAAGTGATTTTTTATATATTCACTTAGTTTATTATTGAGCTCCTTTTGTTTAACACAATATATGGAGTGAATATGAAGAAACAAGTAAAGCGTGCTGTTGCATTTGTTGTCACCGCATTGTGGGGCGCTTCGGTGTCGGCTGCGACGGGCTGCTATCCGGAATATACTGACGGTTCACAATGGTTTGAGAAAACGATTACCTTTAATCCCGCGATGACCATTAATTACGACTCATCGTCATGGGGAAGTATCCGTCATGTTGTGTTTAAGTTTGAGAGTTCAGAGATTGAGAATCCGCGGGACTTTACGCTGAATGTACAACTCGCTTCAGCGGTAACAAAGAAGCAGTATTTGTGGGGGGTGTTGCCCAATTCTTCCAGTAATAATGGTGGTATTTTGTTCCCCGGGAGTTCATCAGTGCGGATGAACATGACCAGATCGATGTATCTCAATGCGCTGACCGACGGAGAAATTGAGCTGGGTCTTGGCCGGACGCTCTCCGGTGAGACGTTAAGAATCACCCAAATCACCGCGAAATTCTGTGGTGTTCTGCCTGCTCCGGAGAGTGTTGAGGTCGATGTCAATCGTCACAATATCGGTGCCGGTCAGGGGAGTGCACAAGTTCATTTTGTTGACCCGAATACCACATATCGTGTTGAAGTGGCAGGGAGTGCCAGTGATAAAGAAGGGAATGAGATTCCGACAGTCGGTATGAGTTATGTTGACCCGCGTAAGCATCAGCATATCACGGTACAAGTGGCAGCAGGAAGTGAAGCATTTTTGAATACCGATGGGCAGGTGTCGCTGTTCTATTCAACCAGTACCACTGAAAATACCGGCGGACATCAGGTGAACTTTAGCCGAGTTAACCTTGATTAAGCCGTTTTTTGTTTTTTGATTCAGTGACTTTCTGATTCAGTCACTTGATGAACGATTATACATCCGGATCGTGTTGATGCTGTCCGGATGTTGTATGTTTATGACTGACTAAATTGCTCGACCAGCCGTTGCAGACTTTCCAGCCGTGTTACAAGTGCATTGGTGCGCTCAACCGATGATGACGAGAGTGATTTGGTGGACTGAATGGCATCATTCATCCGCAGTACGTGTTCGTTGATCCCTTTCGTCACTTGCACTTGTTCGGTAATGGCTTGTGCCGTGAATGCACTTTGCTCGCCGATAGAGACCAAGTCATGCACAATGGCTGCGAATGATGCCTTACTTTGTTGTGATTTGGCGACACTTTGCTCTGAAGCTTTGACCCCTTCTTCCATTAACTGTCCCGTTTTATTGACGGTTGTTTGCAACTCTTCAATTCTCGAGCGAATGTCTCCGACAGCGGAACTGGTTTTGCCAGATAAGGCGCGTACTTCATCGGCGACCACGGCAAAGCCGCGCCCGTGTTCACCGGCTCTTGCCGCTTCAATCGCGGCATTGAGAGCCAATAAGTTGGTTTGTTCAGCGATGCCCTGAATCATTTCCAGAATCGTTTCTATTCCGTCAACGTCACGATAAAGTTGTTCCAGCGCGGTTTTTGAATGGGTTAAATGTTGACTCAGGAGATGAACGGTGAGGACGGCTTCGTCAATGGTTTGGGTGCCCTCCTGCGCTTTGTTTTGCGCATCGTTCGCAAATTCAGCACTCTGTTTTGCCTGCTCGGAGACTTCATCAATTGAGGCCTGCATTTCTTCAGCAGATACAGCCATTGCATTGGTTGCTGTTTCCTGTCCGTTCAGCTCTTGATCAATGAGAGTGCGATTGTGAACTTCTTCATTGGCTGCCTGAAGCAAAGTTGCGGATGTTTCTTTAGCCCGTGCAGTTGCGGCTCTTAACTCTGCACGCTTCATCAGCAGTGCCAGCTCAATGCGAGAGAGATCGTCACAATAGCCTGTATATGGTTGTTCCATGAGGGGGTTGTTGTAATGATCCTGAGCCAGTTTATTCAAGGTGGTCATGCGTTGTTTCAGCCGCAATGAACAGGCAATCTGGAGCAGAAACAATGGGAGCATCATCCCGAGCGTAATGGGGAGCGAAAAGAGTGAAAAAGCAAATGCGCACAGAGTGGCAAGCTGTATCAATGTGACGCCCAGTAGCAGATTGAACCATGGGATACGTCTGATGGTGACAGGGCCTTTTTTTAAACGATGATACAGTGCGCTTGCCCTTGAAATCTGTGCATCGGTTGGCTGGGTTCTGACGGATTGATATTCGTAGATTTTTCCATTTGTTCCCATGATGGGCGTAACAAAAGCTGAGACCCAATAATGACCGGAATTTTTACATTGATTTTTGACCAGCCCCATCCAGCTGTTGCCGGATTGAATATAGTCCCACATTTGGCCAAAAGCTGCTTTCGGCATGTCATGATGACGAATTACATTATGGGGGTTACCGAGAAGTTCTGTTGGTTGATAACCGGCAACGCGGCAAAAATCTTCATTGCAGTAGGTGATATAACTGTCAGGGGATGTAGTTGATATGAGACTGTCATTCTCGGAAAAACTGACTCTTTTGTCTGCCATTGTAATCTCTTTACTATCGATCTATCCGTAATGATTGATGCGGCTTGAATGAATATAAGCACAGTGGTGTGTTGCAAGTTATAATTCTATCAAATAAGCATGACAGAACGTTGATATGGGTCATCAAGAGAATTGCTATTGATGCTGTGCTGGACTGCACAGTTATATGATCTTTCATTGATAGCGCTTCAAAATACATGCTATTTTGATAAAGAACATGGATTGCTAATGCACAAGCATGCAAAACCTGGAGATTTCAAAGCATTTGCGAGTCGCATTTTGCTTTGAAATCTTCAGGTTTTTTTATATAAAAAATGAGTTTGGATGAACATGCAGGTTGAAAAATTACTGAACAATAATGTCATTATTTCTATTGATGAGCATGGGAACGAAGTGGTGGTGATGGGCAAAGGGATCGGCTTTCAAATGAAGCAAGGAATGTCGATTGATCAACAGCTCATTGAGAAAGTCTTTACACTGGCCAAGACCGACGATAAAGCGGTTGATACCCGTTATCTTGAACTGCTGGAAAAAATCCCTTTAGAACTGCTTTCTGTGACGGAATCAATTGTGAGCTTAGCTGAACGGGATTTACCGGGGCAGTTGCATCCGAGTGTGCGTATTTCACTGGCCGACCACTTGTTTTTTGCTTTGGAGCGAATGATGCAAGGGCAGCAGGTCAAAAATGCGATGTTATGGGAAATCCGGCAACTTTATCCGCAGGAATATCGGGTCGGCCTTGAAGCATTGCGTTTATTGAAGGAGGCTTCGGGGATTCAGTTTGGTGAAGATGAAGCGGGCTTTATCACGTTACATTTGGTGAATGCGCAGCTTAATGAAGATATGAACAATACCATCAGTGTGACCAATCTGATTCGTGATATTGTGCAGATGATCCAGTATCAGATGGAAATCAGTCTGGATGATAAAAGCCCCGATTTTCAACGGTTAGTTACTCATCTGAAGTTTTTTGCCCATCGGCTCATTCATAAAACAACTATTGAATCTGATGACGATTCCTTATTTATCTCTATTAAAGAGAAGTACCCTAAGTCGTTTGACTGTACCGTGAAAATTGGTCAGTACGTCGAGAAAAAATATCAGCATGTGATGACTTCGGAAGAGATGATGTTTCTGACTGTCCATATCGAACGGGTCAGACGGGCTGCTCATTCATAATCGCAGAGAAAAGTGAAATGGATCATTATCAGGAGCTGGCGAGCCAGATTCTTATCTTTGTCGGTGGTGCGAATAATATCAAAAGCGTCGTTCATTGTACGACACGCTTGCGTTTTGTGTTGAAAAATGAAGAGCAAGTCGCAGGTGAAAAATTGCTTGATTTGCCGGAAGTTGTCGCGGTGATGACGAATTTTGGCCAGTATCATATTGTGGTCGGGGGGCATGTCGCTCAAATCTATCATGAGCTCATGGTATTGTTAGGCGAAAACGTGGAAGAGAAACACGTTCACGGATTTTTTAACCAGTCTATCGATATCATTACCAGCATTTTCACACCGTTACTCGGATTATTAGCCGGAGCCGGGATCCTCAATGGTATGTTGATGTTATGTTCCGCACTGGGCTGGATTACTCCTGATAGCGGTATATATCGCTTACTCAATCTGGCATCGACATCAACGTTCATCTTCCTGCCGGTTTTTCTCGGTTATACCGCAGCTAAAAAATTTAAGGGGCGTCCGTTTGTGGGGATGGCTATCGGTGCTGCTATGGTTCATCCTGATATTGCCAACACCGCTGAGTTATTTTTCTCGCAAGAGGCTTATAGCAGTCAGGGAAGTGATACGTTTTTAGGCTTACCCATTTATTATATTGATTATTCGTCGAGTGTTCTGCCGGTAATACTGGCAACTTGGGTGAATGCGAAGCTAGAGTATTTGCTCGCAAAATTTATGAAGTTTTCTTTTTCTGATTTGTTGATCCCTGCACTGTGTCTCGCTGTGACTGTCCCGATTACCTTTATTTTTATCGGGCCGCTCTCTTCTTTGATTGCTTCTAAAATCTCATGGCTGCTTATTACGCTTTATCAGGTTGAGCCGGGTATTGCCGGGTTACTGATGGGGGGGATCTGGGAAATTCTGGTTGTGTTTGGGATTCATTGGGGGCTGGTGCCTGCGATAATCAATAATATTTCTGTTTATGGCTATGATGTGTTGGTGCCTTTATTGATGCCAGCCGTCTTCGGGCAGGCGGGAGCTTGTCTCGGACTGTTTTTTCGTGAAAAAGATCGTAAGCGCAGAGGGTTATTGGGGTCTGCTTCAGTGACTGCGCTGTTTGGTATAACGGAACCTGCAATATACGGGTTTACCTTGCCAAGAAAACGTCCTTTCCTGTTTGGTTGTCTGGGAGGCGCTTTAGGGGGAGGATTGATGGGGCTTTATCAAGCCAAAGTCTATTCTATGGGCGTGATGAGCCTGTTTACGCTGACACAAATGATTCCTGAACATGGGATTGATATTACCGTTTATGCTGCTTTAGCAGCCAATCTCATTGCCACATTATTTGCCGGGTATCTGAGTTATTATTTTTCCGGCCAGCCGGTTCAGAAAGCCTCTCTCCGGCCAAACGCGGATGTTGGGAAAGAGCATAAACAGGAAAGGAAACCGTCACTTGCCACTGATACCGGAGATTGGTCCGGAGACCCAAGCTGGCAAGGAAAGGTGCAACAAATGGTCGCCGGTGAAGCGGCTCAAAGTGTATTCAGTGAAATCATTTCTTCACCTTTATCCGGAGAGATTCTTCCGCTTGAAGAGTCGGCAGATTCAATTTTTTCGATGGGGATTTTAGGGGCAGGAATTGTAATTATCCCTGATAGTGGCATCGTGTATGCACCGGCTGATGGGGAAGTTGTCTCCGATTTTAACCACAGTCATGCGATTGGTATCAAAACACAGCGGGGTGTAGAAGTCTTTATTCATATCGGTATTGATACAGCCAAACTGGAAGGGATGCATTTTTCTGCTGCTTTACCAAAAGGGACACCGGTGAAGCGTGGGCAGCAGCTCATTCATTTTGATCATACGATCATTTCTGATATGGGTTATGACTTGGAGACTGTGGTGATTATCAGAGATTCAGCGCAGTATGGTGAAGTGATATGCCATGTTCAAAAGGGAGACCCGATAGAACATGGCGCAACATTATTGACGGTTCGATCCGAGAGTTGAGACTTACAACTTAAGGCGTTGTTTCAGTGTGGGATAGGCATTGGTCGCTTTGGCATAGAATAGCTTGAGACCTGAGCAAAGATAGCTAAGCCCCGCCTCACCGTCCGGGGTGCGGATGAAGCGGCTTTTCGGGCACTCTCCCCAACATAAATTGAGAAAGAAACATTGGTTACAATGTTTCGGTAAAGACTCAAATTTAGCAAAGCCAAATTTTTTCTGTGCGTCAGAGAATACTAAATCCCCCTGATGAACCTGTTGAATGTTACCCAGTTTATATTCCGGGTAGACAAAGTGATCGCAGGAGTAGATATCACCATTGTGTTCAATCGCAACAGCCTTACCACAAACTTGCGCATTAACGCATTTCTGCGGACCGTGATTGAACATGATTGAAATGACATTTTCGAACTGATCGACAAAGGTTTGACCAAAATCGCGCTGAAACCATTCATCCCAAACTGTACAAAGAAAGTTACCCCAATCGATTGGATCAACGCTCCAGTCGGTCACGACGGAATCTTCATTGCCGGGTCTTGCTGCCGGAGAAGAAAGCATTGGTAGTTTATCCGGATCCCACTGACCCGGGGCGACCGATTCAAAATCTTTGGTTTCGATGCCGGGAATAAATTGAATGATACGTGGCTTCACCTGATCGCGGAGGAAGCGATAGACAGCCAACGGCTGTTGTGCATTGTCACGATTGACCACACACAGCGCATTAAACGGGATGTCATATTGGTGGAGCAGTGCGACGGTTTCCATCACTCTGGCATGGGTTGGCATTTTGGTTTTGGTGTAACGATAAAGGTCGTGAAATTCTGCCGGACCATCGATTGACAGACCGACCAGAAAATCATGTTCCTTCAAAAACAGGCACCATTCATCATCCAAAAGCAAGCCGTTAGTTTGTAAGTCGTTATAAACGATTTGATCCGGGCGTTTATATTTTTGTTGGATGCGGACGACTTTTTTATAAAAATCGAGCCCTGCGAGCGTCGGCTCTCCCCCTTGCCAGGTGAAATCGACACTGGGGCCTGTATTGGCTTCCATGTACTGGCGGATATGGAGTTCCAGTAAATCAGGAGCCATTCTTGGACGTTTGGACTGGTTCAAGAGCTGTTCTTTATGCAGATAAAAACAATACGTACAATCCAGATTACATAACGATCCTGTCGGTTTAACCATGTTGTGATAGACATAGTAATCATCATCACCGAGTTTCGGTAAGCGCAGCGCAGGCCCCGACTGCTGTGATGGTTCAACAATATTGATAGGGATGGTGTGGTCATTCATGACATGGCTCTCTGAATTATCGTTATCAAAAATGTGGATAAAAAAAACCTAAACAACTCAACACCCATCAATGGATGCCGACTTATTTAGGTTTTGCCTGATAGGAACAGTAACAATCCTAGGTTGCGCTTATCTTTATTGGCAGTGTCTCCGTCATTTCACTATCGCCCAGACTATGTTGACAGATATGATGATTGGAAGACTATGCCTGACTAAGAGCATAAACATACCCACCCCTAGATAGCAATATCTGTGACAAATTAAACCCCGTACTCGATCACAAATATGTCAGTACGGGGTTTTATTTTTGAGTTATTAATCACATCAAGAGTGAAAGCCTACTGTGGTGAGCAGAGTGATCCTTGCTCAAAAGCCGGCGCCAATTAACTGATAATGGCTTTCGAGCGTGGCTTCGGCAGGGGGGGGGCACTTTCAAAAACATCACGATATTACCGGTCAGAATCAGTACCAATCCAACCATCGCGCTTTGTGTCCAGACATAACCTTCAAACTGCGTTGAGATCGATAACGCCACTAACGGAAATAAGATCGTCGCATAAGCAGCCGCGCCTGTCCCGATACGTCCCACCAGCGCAAAGTAAGTGCCAAAGCCAATCACCGTGCCAAAAATCGCCAGATAAAAGAGCGCGCCAAGGTAGCTGACAGTGGTATCAATGGTGAAATGCGTATCGGTGACCCCAATGATCAGTAGCATGGTGAGCGCGCCATAGAGCATTGCATACGCATTGGTGGATAAGACATCATTGCCTCTTTTTTGATGACGGGCACTGATCATATTACCGAGCGAGAAGCCGTAGGTTCCCAGCAGGCACAAGCCGATGCCGTATAGGGTTGAGGTATCAAAATCATTGGCGAAGACACTCTCCCAGAACAGACAAACAATCCCTGAAATACCGATCAGACTGGCAATGGCGAGCCGGTAGGTAATGCGCTGACCGAGAAATATCACGCCATTGATCGCGTTAAACACAATCGCCATTGAAAATAAAACCGATTCTAAGCCGCTGTTGATATAGTGATTGGCTGAATAAAAGCATAAGAAATTCAGACAGAACACGCACACCCCTTGCAGCAGACAGAAGAGGTGATCGCGTCGATTGATGGCTTGTAGTTTGCCTGACCATTTCAGAATGGCAATGAGCAGACATGAGGCAATCGCAAAGCGGTAGAATACCGAAACCATTGCGGGGACGTTGCCCGTTTGGAGTGCAATCGCAAACCAGGTTGTCCCCCAGATGAGGACAGTGATGAGATAGAGTGAACCGTTAATCATATTTTGTTTTATCCGTCTGAATCGTACGACGGTGATTTTAACCGTGTTGCCATGACCGGGATTACAGGGGCTTGCTGATCATTTACATATTCTTGCGGGTTTTTTGAGAAAGGCGGCCGGGATCGGTTTGCTTGCCATCATGATTAGCCATAAACTGGTTTCTGGTTAAAGTTGATATACCGGAGAGGATAAACCATGTCTGAGCCGTACCGGATGATTGAATGCTTACAGCAGCAGAAGGCGCAGCAGCTTGATTCAACGGTGCTGGACAACGGTACCGGAGTGACATCCTGGTATAATCAACATGCGCTGGTAGATGTCAGTGCGCCTGAGCATCATACCTTGAGTTTATATGTCAAAGATGGTTATCAATCTTTCCTGAAAACACCGCACGGCTGGCGTAACGGTGGCAAGCCAGACCGGATGTGCCTGATGCCCAAAGATTATTCGTCTGTCTGGGATATTCGCGGCGCCTTATCATTTGTTCATTTTTATTTTACTGACCGGCATTTAAAACAGGTTGCGGAATCGGTGTGGGACAAGAGTCCGTACGGACTCAGTGTCGATGAACGGATCTTTGCTGATGACCCGCAAGTCACGACGCTGTACCGGCAATTTTTATTGAATCTGAGCTGGGATGATACCGCGGATCGCTTAGCCCTGAGCTCCGTGACGACACTATTGCTCACCCATTTAGTTCGCCACTACACCCATTTTAAATGGGAGCCGATAGCCGTTACCGGTGGACTTGCGCCTTTCCAGCTTACCCGGGTGAAGGCCTATATTGAGGAAAATTTGAGTGCCAACATCCAACTTGCTGATTTGGCTGAAGTAGCGAATTTAAGTGAATATCATTTTGCGCGGATGTTTAAACAATCCGTCGGACTGGCACCACATCAATATGTGATGCAGCAGCGCTTACTGCTGGCGAAAACGCTGCTGAAGACAACCGAACTGTCTTTAGTCACCATCGCTTTGCAGTGTGGTTTTAGTTCATCGGGGCATTTTTCCAATCGGTTTAAGTTTGCCAGCGGATGTACTCCGAGCCGATACCGACAAAGCTATATCAATCGGTAAATCCGGATGGTTCTGTCAACACTTTTGGTGTGTTTGTGTAGATAGCCCTACAGTGGCAGGGCATTTGACGATAGTTCATGGATTAGACGATAGTTCATGAATTAATAGTTGATGGTTTTTTTGACGGGGGACAGGGTTGCTATCCGGTCGGTAATCTCCGGTAACAGCTTGGCGTGACTCGGCGTATCATCCTGATCGAGCCAGATCAGCTCCCCAATGTTCATCGGCTGCGCTTGTCGGGCTAATCTTTCCAGTTCCGGCAGATACTCAGCTCCGGGATGGCCTTTTTTTCGGTAGGGCAAACGCTGTTTGTAACGTTCAACTACCGTTCCCGGCGATACTTGATTCCACACTTCGATCACATGATCAATATTGGCTTCATCCACATACCGGAGCAGCTCGGCTTTGGGGCGGAACCCAAACCAGGCATCGACCACATACACACATTCGTCGGGAGCCTGGGCGATCGTGTTCCAAATGACTTGATAAGCGGCCTGACCGAGTTTGCGGTTGAGGTTGCGATCCACATCGTGATACAGCCCCATAAACGGCTCTTTAATGGTATCGATCGACAGATAGGGACAGGTAAAGTAATCGGCAATTTTGGTTGCCGTCGTGCTTTTGCCTGACGCTGGGATTCCGTTAACAAGAATGACAGTTTTCATAATAAATTCAGTACCTCTTCTTTCGTCGTTGCCTGTTTTAATTGCTCCCGGATCCTAGCGTCACTGAGCCGTTCAAAAATGGGTCTTAGTCCTTGTTCAATATGGCTGTGACCATCTAAAGCACATAACATGATAATCAGATCCACTTCAGGACTTGATTGAATGGTAATCGGATGTTTGAGGGTGACTAAACTAAAACCAAGCCGGTTGACGCCGTCCTCCGGCCGGGCATGGGGCAGTGCAAACCGTTCGTCTTCAAACACATAATAAGGGCCGGTTTCTTCCGTGGTTGTTTTAATCGCATGCAAATAAGAGGGATTGATAAAGTGATGCTCCAACAGTGGTCGGGCGGCAATATCGAGTGCCTCTTGCCAGTTTTTTGCATCCACTTGTAACTGGATCGCATTGGCTTCCACTAAAAGCGCTTTCAGCATATGGTTTCCTTCTCAGAAATTTTTCCGCGCGGTATTTCTCAGCGCATTCATTTTATCAAACACATCATTGACACAATTTTGGTACGCAGGAACTTGGGCATAAATCGAGGCTGCCTGAGTATATTTCACCAACAGATTTTGCCGCAGGGTTATATCACCGGGGGTTGCGGCATACTGTTGTTCCAGTTGCAAAATGGCTTGGTGAATGGCATCCGCCTCACTTTCAGTGACAACCGGGGTGTTGTGGCCAGCGAATAACTTTTTCAGGAATTGCATATGAGCCTCCTCAATGGCCCCGCTGTCGCGGGGCGCTGAATCGAGATTGAAACGATGTGATTGAACTATCTGTTATTTACGTCTCTGTTATTGAAACAGGCGCATCTTCTCCGCAATCACCGCTCTGACTGCCTTGCGAGCCGGAATAAAGAACTTGCGCACCGAGTCATCGACTTTGCCGCTGGAGAAGGTGTCCTGACAGTGTTTCACCCACTGGACATTCATTTCAGTACCGACGTTGACTTTGTCCATCCCGTGGCGGATGACATAATGCATATCTTCATCACTGACACCGGTACCGCCATGAAGAACCAGTGACTTGTCGACCGCCTGATGAATTTCTGCCAATAATTGGTGCTGAATATTGGTTTTGGCGGTGTAAGACCCGTGCACCGTGCCAATACTGACGGCCAGCATATCGACATCAGCTTCGCGGACAAACTGGGTTGCCTCTGCTACCGATGTAAAAGCGATGTCACTCTCCGCAACGGCTTTACCATCTTCCGCACCGCCAATGGCGCCTAATTCTGCCTCGACAGTGACATTAAACTGTCGGGCGTAATCAAGAACAATATTGGTGTTGGCGATATTTTCCGCTAACGGTAAATGTGAACCATCATACATCACACTGCTGAACCCACTGTCGATGGCTTTTTTGATGTCATCGATATTGGAGCAGTGATCCAGATGTAAACAGGTGGGGACATCGTGTTTTTCCGCCAAGGATTGAATCGAACTCACCAATAGCTCACGGCCTAAATATTCCGCAGTCCCCGTTGAGATTTGGATCATCAATGGTGAATTGGTATCGAGCGCTGCTTCGAAATAAGCGGGCAGCATTTCAAGACAGTGTAAGTTAAACGACCCCACCGCATGAAAACCACGTTGTTGTGCAATGGGCAAGAGTTGTTTGAAATTAAGCAGTTTCATTAGCGATATCCTTTTTATCTTCAGTGCGAGAGAGCGATTTGTTGACGAAATAGGTAATGGCGATAACGAAGACGATGAATGTCACCACAAATCCCCAGTCACCGTTGAAGGCGTTGCCGAGCAGCAAACCGGATGAAATTACATCGGAGTCACTGAAGGTCACACCGACAAAACCATAGGTTTCAAGCAGTGGGATCAGAATGGCGGGTAAGAAGGTGATAAATAAGCCGTGGACGACACCACCGATAATGGCACCGCGTCGGCCACCCATTGCGTTGCCGAAAATCCCCGCTGTACCACCGGCGAAGAAGTTGGTTAATAAGCCGGGCAGGATCATCGCCAGTCCGAACATCGGGAACAGCAACATGCCAATCACCGTACCCACGGTGGTGGACAGGAAGCCCAGAATCACGGCATTGGGTGCATAAGGGAACAGCACCGGACAATCTAACGCAGGCTTGGCATTCGGCACCAAACGCATGGCAATCCCCTGGAATGCAGGGACTAACTCTTGCAGTAACAGACGTACCCCGGAGTAGAGCACAAAGACCCCGGCAACAAACACCATTGCCTGCATGAATGCATACATCAGGTAGTTCATCCCGTTGGAATATTTCGCAATGTATTCCGGACCGGCAGCGATTGCCGGGATGAGATACATCGGGATCATCACCACAGCCATCGACAGGTAGGTATCATTTAAAAAAGAGAAGGCTTGCGGCAGTTGAATGTCTTCGGTTGATTTGGAGTTTTTGCCGACCACTTTGGCGACCGCGGCCTGAACCATATAACCAATGGTACAGAAGTGCCCCAGTGCGATACTGTCGTTGCCGGTAATGCGACGTACCACAGGCTGCGCGATAGCGGGCATGGCAACCGCCATGATGCCGCCGAAGATCCCACCGGTCAGGATCAGGGGGAGTCCGGTTAATCCGGCTTTGTAGCCAATGACGGCACCAATGGTACTCATCCATAGCAACGCCTGACCGGTGAGAAATATATATTTCCATGGTGTGAAGCGGGCGATCAAAATATTAGTGGCGAATATCACCAAGAGGGTTAATGCTACTTCGCTGCCTAATTGTTTATTGGCAACCCCCGCAATCGCGGCGACATCAGTAATATAGCCCGACATGCCGAAACCGGTGGTGAAAATTTGATTAAGAAAGGTGAGGGTTTCGACAATAATATTAATACCGGCCATCATCACTAAAAAGCCCAGCATAGTTTTAAATGTGCCTTCAAATATTTTGCCGTAGGTTTTTTTCTGTAATATCAGGCCAATCATGGCAATAAATGCAATGAGTATTGATGCCTGGCCTAATAAGTCTTTTACAATAAATTCGAAAAAGGCGCTCATAATATGTGCTCCATTTTTAATCAATAGGGTACCCATAGCTTAATTTTTCATTAAGCTATGTTTGTGGATTAGATAAATAAAATAAACAGAGAAATATTATTGTTTATGAAGAAAGAACTTATTTAATTTCTCTTCCATTTCATTACTGTCAGTAAATTTCTGGATAGTAATTATTTTTTCTGCATCCTCGGGAGAGGCACTTGCTTTTATTGCATCAGAGAATGAAGTTGAGGTAATAATTGCATCCGGTTTTAATGCTAAAACCTCAGATACCGTGGTATGGTTTAAACTAAAATCAATACCGAGTTTTTCGAGTATGGGCTTTGCTGTCATTTCTAACGCAAAACTAGAGCCCAAACCACAACCGCACACACACCATATGTTATAAGTCATGAGCTAATCCTTCTTCATGTTCTATCTTTCATCACGTTATATTATGTTTTCATATAATTTCTAATTGTTTGGCAAGTTTAAAATAGTGGCCTTCCTTATCAATTGTCCGGTTTTCCATTGTATTGAGATCAACCGGAATCGGTTTATTACTGGCGTTAATGACAATAACTTTATTCGCCATGCCGCTCTTTATACAACGTACGACTTCACTGGCAGCAATCGTACCCTGATAAATTTCTTCAGTGGTCGGGTCTCCGTTTCTTAAACCAAACCCTAATGTGGTCTTTCTTATTCTGATACCAATTAAAGGTTCCAACTGTTCTGCCACGGTATCAATGGCACCCTGAAATCCGGGGGTATATTCATGGGTATAACTTTCAGCACATAAAATAATCACGCTATTTTGAATAGCTAATTTATCTTTTACCCGGCTGGCTAATTCTTCAATCGGAATCATATACTCAGGAATCAAGGCAAAATCAGCATTTGATTTTATCGCCGACTGAAGCGTTAATTCACCACAATATGCCCCGAGCACTTCAACCAGAAAGACACGATTCGGCAGTGCCCGGCCGGTATTTCTTAATTTGGTCACTTCATGTAACACTTCTTCACAGGCGGTTGAAAATCCAATCGTATATTCAGACCCTGCTAAATCATTATCCACCGTCATCCCGACGCCGAAACAGTTGACGCCATACTCACTGAGTTTATGCAGAAACTTCATCGAGCCGTCACCACCGGCCAGAATCAGCACCGATATCTTTTCCTTCTTTAAACGTGTTGCGATCTGTTCGTACTCTTTCGGGTTTAAATACCGCTCAGAACGCCCCGATGAAATAATCGGCATTGAAGAAATCGAGTAGTCAATCAAATCGCGGTAGCTGATATCAATCTTGCTGCCGTTGAGCAACCCGTAGATACCGCCATTAAAAATCGTGATATCCGCACCGGATAGTCTAGCCACCTGAAAGATAAAGTTATTGATACCAGCGCCATCTCCGCCGCTAATCACGATACCAATTTTCATAGGATTCTCCTTATTTTGTTATGGTTTGATTATTAAACACTCAACACGGCTTTGTTGTGATCAAGATCGACAAAAATTAGATCAAAAAATAATCTATGGATAAAATAGATCTAGATCACTGCTGTTTATTGTGATTTAAATCACATAAATATTCTATTTGTTGTTAAAATGTTAAATTTTGGAAGGTGGCGCATATGGGCGGAAGTATGGATTGATGGGGCTGAGTTTTTCTTGTAATCATCCCCTAAAATAATACTATACGGTTTAGCCTATACAGCACGTTCATATCTTATTTATTGGTTTGATTTCTTACGTTAAATAACAAGATTTAAATGAATTAATAGAAGTGTTGGTTACATAGTCTGTCGCAATAATCTGATCACATTTGATGAACAAGAAAACCCTTAGGGGTAGATAATAAAAAGCCCACATCATCATCTGCGGGCTGTTATATTGCTTTTTAATTAGTGCCAATATCCGGGTGAAATTCTTCTGGGGTCATGTGGTAATTGTTTTAGAGTATATTCATCGACAAGATATCTTCTCTCAAAGCTTCTTTTTCTTGCTCCGGGGGCTGGAAGTTCACGCAGTAACGTAACAACTGCTTGAACTTCTTTTGATTCGAATCTGTATCCTTCAGACCAAAGCCCATCTAATACAACAGTCAGTTCTTTATATGTTTCGTTAGCATCTTGTTTAGCTTCATACTGTTGATATAATTTATATAACATTGAGCCAATAACACCATACTTTCTTAGTTCTGCTAATTGACCTGTAAGTGATGGCATTATGCTTTCCTTTTTTTACTAATAAAGACACTGAGAATATAAAGCGAAAATAAAAATTCTAATAAATGAGAACCCCACCAATACTCAGGAAAATTTTGCTCTGAATATTCAATGACCGGATAGATAGTTTCACATATGATTAATGCAGGATATAAAATTCCAATAAGCTTAAATTCTTTCTCTTTGAAAACTTTTATGTCTCGCCAGATACCAAAGAGGCCAATTAATACTAAGACTGTAATAATTCCGCCAAGGAACTCTAAAAATTGTTCAATAATATCGCCTACATATGCTGATGCATTTGCTAATGATATAGCGATAATAATTAATATAAAAAATAAGCCAGCAACATGCCTAGATGTCATAAAATAACCTATACCTAACCAATGAAAATGTGCAGGAATAGTATCACGCTATAAGTAAAATGTTCTATTTGAAGTAAGCGCATTTTTTCTGCTTAGGGAATGGTAATGGGATCTTTATTCAAAAATTCCCCCACAGAGACTGGCCATTATCCTGCATTTCCAATCCTTCCCCGGCAAACTCGTTCCGTCATTTCCCGTAATTTATCTACTTCACTTTGTAAATACGTCAGCTCTTCTGCGGTGATTTCGTAATGTTCGGAATAGCGGGCATCGATGTAGGCGCGTTTGAGGCGCTGGAAGCTGCGGCGGTGGAACTTGTTTTCCATCGGGAACAGTTCGGCAAAGGCCGGATCTTGCTGGGCGCACATCGAGCGTAGGCTTTCGAGATTATGTGTTTTGGGCAGATAGTTGGTACATACTAATAGGGTACAGGCGAATGAGCGTTCGGCTGCTTGGTGAAGCATAAATGCAGAAAGATTTATGTCATCATCTTCAAGGCTCAATTGATAATGTTTGTAGTAGTTTCCTGCACTTTTAAACCAATGATTGAAATGTGTTTCGGCAATCACTCGAAATTCAGCTTCACTTAAATTCCCCGGCATGGGCAGTTCCCGCTTATCGGCGCTGAACAGTTCAATGCCCTGTTCTCGAATATCTTTAAAGAAGTAGTGACCTTGCTGAAGCTGCTGATGGACTTCATTGAGTGTGTGGACAATCAAGCCGAGCGGGGCGGAGTTAACCCGACGCGCAATCTGCTCTTCGGCACTGTGCCACACCGCGTACTCTTCGACCAATGCCGAGCGGTTGACGATCACCAGAATATCGTAGTCGCTGATATAACCGTTGGGACGATCACTGACCCAGGTGCCTTTGGCATGGCTGCCAAACAGGATAATTTTAAGAATCCGAAACTCAGCTTTACTGCCATTTTTGTTGCGTAAGAAATCATCCAGCGTATCGCGTAATACGGTGGTGATGGTGTGAAGTTCTTGTTGCTTCCGCTCCGGGAGATGGTCGAGTGCTGTTTTCATCGCGGTTATCCTACTATGAGCCGTGGGCAAAACAAACCGTTACCGCGTCGAGCGGTACTATTTTTGTGATGATTTGTGGTTTTGTCATGGTGATGCCAGCTGTGATTTGATATCGGTATCGTGAGCGATTTTGGTGGCGGTGGCGATATACGCAGGGTCACTTTGCGACACAATTCAGGAAAAATCATACTTTTCTAATGCTTATGGGGGAGATATTGCGCTGGCACTGGGAGGCAAGCCGGATACCTTGAGCATAAGAAAGCTGGGGATTTCGCATGTGTCTGGTTACACAATCGGTCTGACGGGATGTTCCGGATTGCTTTTGTCTCCAGATTTGACACAGTTTATGAATGAACGTAACACCAAATCAGCCGTAGATGCCATGTGGCAGTGATAACACGGTATAAGTTAAGACCATTGAAAAAACGATATATTTGATGATAACTCTCCCTATAATCGATTCAATTCGGATAATATGTACGAAGTTGAAAATCATAGGGAATCTAAATAAAAATGGATAAAGTCATTCTGTAGTGGTACGGTGAATTTGGCCACCTGATTAGAGGTGTTAAAATACACCTCATAGCATGACAGGTGAAACTATGACCAAGCGTACCAGACGCACTTTCAGTGCGGAATTCAAACTCGAAGCAGCGCAACTTGTTCTCGATCAAAACTACACCGTTGTTGAAGCTGCAAAAGCCATGGGTGTTGGTAAATCGACAATGGATAAGTGGGTAAGGCAGCTCAAGCAAGAAAAA
>NZ_FULE01000067.1 GCF_900163965.1 Vibrio ruber DSM 16370 | reverse complement strand
AGCCATCGTTTCCAATGGTTATCCCCCACATCAGGGCAATTTCCCAGACTTTACTCACCCGTCCGCCGCTCGACGCCGAGAAAGCAAGCTTTCTCTCGTTTCCGCTCGACTTGCATGTGTTAGGCCTGCCGCCAGCGTTCAATCTGAGCCATGATCAAACTCTTCAATTAAAGTTTTTGTGACACGATGTGTCGGCTCAATGAATACTGCTTTTTGTCTCTGCTTAAAAGCAGACGCAAAAAGTGACATTACATAAGTAATGTTGAATTGACTGTGCTCTTATTGAATCACAGTTACCTGTATCCAACTTGATTTGGTCACTCGATTCACTGATAAAATCTTTTTGGATATTTATCGACGAGTGCCCACACAGATTGATTGGTCTATATTGTTAAAGAGCGATTCTTCCAAACGTTCTCCGTTCGAAGTGGCGGCCATTCTAACGGGATAAATCCTAGAGTCAAACACTTTTTAGAGATGATTTGGATTTTTTTATGATTTGCTGTTTTTTCAAACAAACTTACTGATCTTCAGTATCAAAAAAGTACGAAATCCGTGAACGAGGGTTCAAATACTCACGCACTTTATCCGGTAGTTTCGCTGGTAGAATAACATTAACGATGGTTAACTCTCTTTCTGCCAAATCAACAATTGGTGCTTCGGTTCTTGGAACGGACGGATCATAAATCAGGACACTCGGATAGAGTAAATCATTTGAATTAATCGAAATCACCAATCCGACCATCTCATTTGACAACTGCACAACCGTTCCCGGTGGATAGACGCCCATAAACTTGACTAAAATACTTAAATTATCAAAGTTGTATAAATTCCGGCAGTTTTTATACAAATGTGACAAGGCGGCATAAGGAATTTTTTGTTCATCGACAATATTGCCATGGCACAATGAATCAAACGCATTGGCAACAGCAATAATTTGTGCTAATTCGTCGATCTCATCACCTTTCAGCCCTTCGGGATAACCGGAACCATCCATATGCTCATGATGCTGACCAATCACCCGTTTGGCACTCTCAGGAAACCCTTCTATGCCATTGGCAATATCAATCCCATAACGTGTATGTTGCTTGAGATAGTTTTTCTCCGGTTCAGTGAGCGGGGTTTGTTTGCGGACAATTGCAGCCGGGACTTTAATCTTGCCAATATCATGAAACAGCGCAGCAAAAGCTAACTCTTTGATCTTCTCTGCATCAAATCCTTTGACCCGGCCAATCATCATCGCAATCACAGACACATTCAGAGAATGAAAATAGATGTCTTCAAACTCACTTTTACTATTCATCAGATGGAGCGTTACACTTTCTTCAGCCAGTAACTCATCCACAACATCCGCTACTAATTGAGATGCTTCATCGACAGCATCATGAGGTCGGTTACGAATTTTATTCATGACACTTCGAATCCGCGCCAAAGATCGCTCGAACTCTTTTTCACAACGAACCACACGACGACGATAGGCTTTCAGCTTATCAATCCGGTTTTCTTTCTCTTCCCAGAGTTTTTTCGCCTCATCATCAATCGCGGACTCATCGATTTGATGCTCCCCATCGGGTTCAGAGGCTTGCAAAGGTAATGGTTGTGTATCACTTTGCGCCGGATTCAAATAAACATGCTGAATACCAAGATGCTTAATAATATTAATCTGATCTTGGTTCTTAATTTTAAAGCTGTTGAGCAGAAATGGATGATCATTCCACTTCACGGGCAAGCGGATATGTAATCCCGGCTGTAATCTGTCTACTGTAATTTTAATATTTGCCACAATCGAATTAATACTCTCAATCTGTAAGAACTATCCATAACTTTTACATTGTAGATGTAACAGTGTGCAGGTGCATACGATCCACAAGTCAGTCTGGTATTCGTCGACCAGAACACTAGCGAATCAATAAAACAACGCTCTACTGTATGATAAAAAACTCAATAATTAAAAGGAATCAGAATCACATAATTGATGTAATTTGAAAAAATAATCAAGCAAAAAGTAAAGTTCAACAGGGGAATAAATGAGTGGCTGATTTGATTAATATGGTGTGGCGCATATGCGCCACACCATATAGATAGGAAAAGGGAGCCTTAGCTCCCCTATAAAAAATTAAGTTTATCCTTCTACGTTCAGCACTTTTTGTGTACAAATATGACCGAGAGTCACACCTGGGACTTCAGAACCACCGACACCAATTGAAGTTCCCGGTACCTTAATGCTCCATATTCCAGCATCAAAACCGGTCCGGTAGGTGACTTTATGATTATAAACATAAGCTTCTTGAATCACTTCAAATTCAACTTCACAATTGTTTCGTCCGACGATTATCTCTCCTTTCGCAACCCCTTGATTGTTGGTATAGGCGCCAACAACTGTAGGTTCATAGAACGGATAAAAATATTGTTCACTTTGATAGTCATACTTAAAAACATTGAGATCATAATAGAAATTAACCGGAGCATTTGCAGCTGGCTGTCCTGTCGAATCAGTCAGTACCACCTGCCAAGTCAGCTTATTATAAACCTGTGTGGTCAAGTAAAGTCCTGTAGGACCGTGACGAAGTATATTAGGCAAATGTGCAGTGTCTTTTAACATTAAACGCACGACATCCGGCTCGCCCTGGACAGAAGATGATTTCATCGATGCCACTGACGGACCGAGCAACACACGATATTGCTTACTCGCATCAACTGTTTTTTCCGGATTATGTTTAACTTGAAGGAGAAGCTGTGTCCCTTCTGTGACAAGATAGTGAGAGGTATTGGCTTCCCGCTCAACAGAGCCACTCAAGACACTTAAGCTAAACAGCCATTGTTTCGGTGAATGACTATCATCAACTTCGATATCAATTTTTTTACCTTTTTCGACCGTATAAAGGTAATAATCCAAATCGGATGCTGAATCGATATTCCCTACAATCATATTACGAGTTTCGGGTAACCGAGTTGAAGTCTGGGGGGTATCATTCGGCTCATAGGTATCGATGTTTGAATCGATTGAAACCCCAAACTGAATGCTGGCATTCTCAGCAGCTTTCGCTTCCATGTACCAGTAATAGTGCCCCGGTTCAACCACTGCGGAAACAACCTCATCCGCATTGCCGGAGTGATCAGACGTACCGACAATGAAAAGCTGGTCATTCGCACCATGCCTGAGCACAGACAGTTTCATATCTGTCGTTTCAGCCTGACCGACTAACAACGCCATAATTTTGGAACGCTTTTTAACCTCAAAGTGATAACAATAGACCCCGTCTTTTTGTACACCACTCAATGTATATAACGTTCCTGCAGCTAATGTGTCACATAAAGGGGTAACGGTATCAGAACCATCTTCAGCCGTCGCAGATAGCATAAGGTTTTGCGCAGATGTTTTCGCTACATGTTCAGCTAAGCCCTCTAATTTTCCGGCCTGAGGCAGAATCGACACTTTATCGGAAAGATCGAGATCAGAAAGGTCGAGCTGCATCGGCACAAAGGTTTGCCGTTGCGCTGACTCAATTGGGGCGACTTTCTGACTAAGCTGTGCATGATCTGCGGAGAGTAGCTGGTCAAAATAAGGGGCATTTTCAGCACCAGCCAGCGCATATCCACTGAAAACACTAGGTAATAATAAAATCCATGATAAATGCTTGCGCATTTCTCCTCCAATAATGAGAAAATAAAAAATAAGAATATCATCTCATATGCAATTCATTTAATCCGACCTGGTGTTTTTTTACTTTATTTGATCATACATATAATAAATTTATATTTATAAAAACAAATGAATCAATAGATGAAACTGATGGATAGATACGAGCAGGCACCCGCTGGCAGATAAGAGATGGAATTGACGATGACAGTATCGATGAATAATTGGCGTTTAGATACAACAAAGCCCCGACGAACGTCGAGGCTTTGTCATTTAAATCATGGTACCGATGGGCGGACTTGAACCGCCACGCCCGAAGGCAACGGATTTTGAATCCGTCGTGTCTACCAATTTCACCACATCGGCATCAGGGGCTACCCCTTTAGTGAGGTGAATTATACGGAAGAAATGAATCAGCGCAATAATAAAAATCGAAAAAAAGCGAAAATTCAATTGATTGTTGATTATTTCACCATAAATGCCAATTTACTCGATTTGCCCTCTTTTTTACCCTCGCAATAATGACTATCCTCTCGATAATTATTTTACTGAGATATAGATAACCGATGTCACATCAACCTCATTTGCAAACCGCAGGCTTTATCCGACGTATTGGTGCACTTGTTTACGATACCTGTCTGATTTTAGTATTGGAAATACTTGCTGCCACTGTCATTGTCCTCATGCTTGAAGCAATGGTTGCCGTTGGGCTGCTCCATTATGGTATCTACAAGGATGTCAGCGGTTTCTTAACACATCATCCATTCTGGAGTTCGGTATTTACCGCTTATCTGGCTATGATTTGGATTGGTTTTTTTGTTTGGTTTTGGACTCAAAAAGGACAAACGCTCGGCATGAAGGCTTGGCGGCTGATGGTCAGCAATGCAGATGGTACGCCCATTACCATCACCCAAGCACTGATTCGTTTATTTACTTCGGGATTTGGCCTCTCGAATCTGACCGTTCCGCTCGATCCTCAGAAACGGGGATTCCATGATATTTGGGCTAAAACCAATCTCTATGTCATCCCCAAAAAAGAGGCGTAGCCCTCTCATATCCACAGAAAGGCTACAATTTCCGACGTAGCAGCGCCAATGCGACTGAGAGAAAAACAATACTGGGGGCGACAGCCCCTATCGCCGGATGGAAGCCATATACCAAACTCAGCGGGCCAAAAAACTCACTGGAGATGTAAAAGGTAAAACCGGCAATCACACCAGACAAGATTCTTGCTCCCATTGTCACGCTTCTCAACGGACCAAAGATAAACGAAAGCGCCATCAGCATCATCACGGCAATCGAAATCGGCTGGGTGACTTTACGCCATAATGCCAACTCATAACGGGATGAATCCTGTTCAGATATTTTCAGATAATGGACGTAGTCATACAGGCCACTGAGGGAAAGTTCTTCCGGTTTGACCGTGACAACCGCCAATTTATTGGGCTCAAGTGAAGTGTGCCACGGATAAGTGGAGAACTGCTGTTTCGAGATAACGACTTCATCACTCATATGGGTGATATGCACGTTTTTCATCTCCCACTGCTGATTAGTTTGTTCATAATCAGCCTCGGTGGCAAAAATGACTTCCTGCAACTTCTTGTGTTCGTCAAAACGCCAGATATTCAACCCATACAGCTTGTCATCACTGACCTTATTAATAAAAATAAAATCATTGGTATCTCTGGCCCAAACCCCCATACGAACAGAAAGCAGTTGCCCCCCGGATGTCGAAAATGCACGTAAATCGCGCGCCATCTTCTGCGCTTGAGGCGCGCCCCACTGTCCCAATAAGGTAATCACAATCATCAATGGCACTGCCGTTTTCAGTACCGAAAGCCCGATATCCAGTTTGGAAAAACCGGAAGCCTGCATCACCACAAGTTCAGAGCTGGCTGCCAGCATCCCAAGACCAATCAAAGCCCCCAGCAAAGCCGCCATCGGGAAAAACATTTCGATATCCCGGGGAATACTCAACACCACAAAATACAGCGCCTTAATCAAGTCATAGCTTCCCTGCCCCACTTTTCGCAGTTGTTCAACATACTTGATAATTCCGGATAAGCCGACAAAAGTGACCAGAACCAAACTGGTTGTCGCAATGATCGTTCGGCCGATGTATAAATCTAAAATCTTAAACACGACTTGCCACCTTTCTCTGTCTGTACCGATCCTTTAAGCGGCGGACAAATACACTATCTAGGCTATTAATGAATAGAGCGGTAATTAACAATGCGGCATTCAACGGCCACATCCCGACAGCCGGGGGGATCCCACCATCTTCAATCGCTGATTTCGTTGCGCTGATGGCTAAGAAATAAGTCAGATACACCAAAATAGCGGGTCCCATTTTAGCAAACCGTCCTTGCCGTGGGTTCACAGCAGAGAGCGGGACAACCAGCATGGTCAACAATGGAATACAAACCACCAGAGAAATCCGCCACTGTAACTCCGCCTGCGCATGACTATCCGGATTCCTCAGCAGTTCCAGCGTCGGGATGGCTTCCCAGTCACGTCCCCGGCTTTCAACCTTGCGCTGACCAATCAAACCTTCATACTCATCGAACTTGGTCACCATATAACTGACCTGCGTCGGAACGCCTTCATACCGCGTACCGTGCTTCAAACTGATGATCTGACGGCCATCTTTGAGCTCTTTTACACTTCCGGAATCAGAAAAAATCACACTGGGGAGGATCGAATCTTTTGGTGTCAGCTGCGCGACAAACACATTGCGTAATTTCTTATCTTCAATATCATCAATGAAGACCACGGAAGAACCATCCGGTGTGCGCTGGAAGTGCCCTTCCTGAAGTAAATCAACACTATTCTCAGCCGCAAGCTGATCCATCAGTTGCGCTTCACGATCTTGACTCCACGGAGACAGCCAGAGTGAATTCATGGCAGCCGCACTGGCAGTAATAATCGCCAGATACAGTGCCGCACGCACCAGAAACTTATTACCGATACCGGTTGCATTCATCACCGTGATTTCACTTTCCGCATACAGTCGGCCAAAGGTAATCAAAATCCCGATATATAAACTGAGTGGCAGCATCAACTGCCCCATCGCTGGCATATTCAATCCAACGATCGAAAAGATCAACCTGGCAGGGATCTCGCCGTCGGATGCATCCGCCAGAACACGGATAAATTTTTGGCTCAAAAACACTAAAAAGAGGATGAAAAAAATCGCCAACTGGCTTTTTAGTGTCTCTCGGATCAAATATCTAACGATAATCACACTGAAATTACCTATGAAAAACTTGTTTTTTTAATCGAATCACTATAATTTTTCGTTGAAACATGTATTTTTTAAAATCTTATGCCTCTCGGGAAGCTGAGTAAAAATGATTCGGATTTCGCTGTTGTTCAGCCAGTAAGAGTGCATTATCTACGATTTAGTTCTATTTGTCTTCACGATGTAGGAGTACGCATGGAGTTTAGTGTAAAAAGCGGCAGTCCGGAAAAGCAACGCAGCGCATGTATCGTTGTCGGAGTATTTGAACCACGCCGGCTTTCTCCAGTTGCTGAACAGCTTGATAAAATCAGCGATGGCTATATCAGTTCATTGCTACGACGCGGTGACCTGGAAGGAAAACCGGGACAGATGCTTCTGCTGCATCAGGTTCCGGGCGTTCTTTCCGAACGCGTGTTGCTTGTTGGCTGCGGGAAAGAAAGAGAATTGGGAGAACGTCAGTACAAGGAAATTATCCAGAAGACGATTAGTACCCTCAACGAAACAGGCTCAATGGAAGCCGTATGTTTCCTGACCGAACTGCATGTCAAAAGTCGGGATACCTACTGGAAGGTTCGTCAGGCTGTCGAAGCAACCAAAGATAACCTGTACACATTTGATCAGTTTAAGAGTACCAAACCTGAAACGCGCCGTCCGCTGCGCAAGCTGGTATTCAATGTGCCGACTCGCCGCGAGCTAAGCCTCGGTGAGAAAGCGATCAATCATGGCCTAGCGGTCTCTTCCGGAATTCATGCCTGTAAAGACCTCGGTAACATGCCACCTAATATTGCTAACCCGGCTTATCTGGCTTCTCAGGCGCGTCGCCTCGCTGATGATTATCCGAGTGTCACTACGAAAATTATCGGCGAAGAGGAGATGGAAAAACTCGGTATGACGTCCTACCTTGCCGTCGGACGTGGCTCTAAGAACGAGTCGATGATGTCGGTGATCGAGTATAAAGGGCATCCGGATCCGGAAAGCAAACCGATTGTCCTGATCGGTAAAGGTCTGACGTTTGATTCTGGCGGTATTTCATTGAAACCCGGTGAAGCCATGGATGAAATGAAATATGACATGTGTGGCGCAGCGTCGGTTTTCGGTACGATGAAAGCCATTGCTGCGTTAAATCTGCCACTCAACGTGACAGGTATTCTTGCCGGATGTGAAAACATGCCGGGCAGTAATGCGTATCGCCCCGGAGATATCCTGACCACCATGTCCGGACAAACGGTCGAAGTGCTGAATACCGATGCAGAAGGACGCTTGGTGCTCTGTGATGTACTGACCTATGCGGAACGTTTTGACCCGGAATGTGTGGTTGATGTGGCGACGCTGACCGGTGCCTGCGTGATTGCATTGGGTCACCATATCAGTGGTGTGATGTCGAATCATAACCCGTTAGCCCATGAGTTGATCAACGCGTCGGAGCAATCCAGTGACCGGGCATGGCGCTTGCCGATTACCGACGAATACCAAGAGCAGTTGAAAAGTCCGTTTGCAGATATGGCCAATATCGGTGGTCGTCCGGGCGGTGCCATTACCGCAGGATGTTTCTTATCCAAATTTGCCAAGAAGTATAACTGGGCTCATATCGATATTGCCGGAACAGCATGGCGCAGCGGTGCACTGAAAGGTTCAACCGGACGCCCTGTACCACTGCTGGTTCAGTTTTTACTCAATCGTAGCGGACTGATCGAGCACGAAGAGTAACTGTATTTTCACTGAGCAGAAGAGGGGCACAGCCCCTCTTCATTTTTTATATTGGTTCAATACGCTGATGAAAACAGCCACATTTTATCTGATATCACCCGATAGCCGTCAGGCACACCCCGAAGGATTTCGGGAATATGTGCTGTTTCTCGCCCAGTATTTTGCCCGACAAGGAGCAAAAATTTATCTGAACTGCCATCACCGTGATGAAGCAGAACTGTTTGCGGAGCTTTTCTGGCAAGTCCCTGCTGAAACCTTTCTGGCACACAACCTCGTCGGAGAAGGCCCCAAAAATGGTACGCCCATTGAAATTGGTTATCCGCAGGTCTCTGCGTCCCGGAACCGGCAAATCGTCATAAATATGGCAGAAAACAAGACAACCTTTGCGGATCGCTTTACAGAGGTGATAGACTTCGTTCCCTGCGAAAAAAATGCCAGACAACTGGCCAGAGAACGGTATAAAATCTACCGTCAAAACGGGTATAAGCTCCAGACCATTGAAATCGCTTACCCATAACTGAAAACATTATTGCTCAGGTTTTCTGCATTCAGAGACCTCAGTCATAACGTTTAATCCCGATTAATTCAGACAGTATCCATCTAAGAGCACTATGGAAAAGACATACAACCCGACATCAATTGAACAAGCTCTCTATCAGACTTGGGAAAAACAAGGCTATTTCAAGCCTAACGGTGACACATCAAAAGCATCTTATAGCATTATGATTCCGCCACCGAACGTCACAGGTAGCCTGCATATGGGCCATGCCTTCCAAGATACCATCATGGATACACTGATCCGTTGCCAGCGTATGAAAGGTAAAAATACCCTCTGGCAAGTCGGGACTGATCATGCCGGTATAGCCACGCAGATGGTTGTCGAACGCAAGATCGACGCCGAAGAAGGAAAAACCAAACACGACTATGGTCGGGATGCCTTCATCGACAAAATCTGGGAATGGAAAGGTGAATCCGGTGGAAACATCACACAGCAGCTTCGCCGCTTAGGTGCCTCTGTTGATTGGGATCGTGAGCGTTTTACCATGGACAAAGGCTTCTACGCTGCGGTTCAGGAAGTCTTTATCCGCTTGTATGAAGAAGATCTGATCTATCGGGGTAAACGTCTGGTCAACTGGGATCCGAAACTGCATACGGCTATCTCCGATTTAGAAGTTGAAAACAAAGATAAGAAAGGCCATATGTGGCATTTCCGCTATCCGTTAGCCGACGGTGTGAAAACAGCAGATGGTCATGACTATATTGTGGTTGCAACCACACGCCCGGAAACCATGCTGGGAGATACCGGTGTTGCAGTCAATCCCGAAGATCCGCGTTATCAGGATCTGATCGGCAAACATATCATGCTGCCAATCGTCAATCGTCGCATTCCAATTGTCGGTGATGAACATGCCGATATGGAAAAAGGAACCGGCTGTGTAAAAATCACGCCCGCGCATGACTTCAATGACTATGAAGTCGGCAAGCGCCATAACCTGCCGATGATCAACATTTTTACCTTCGATGCCAATATCCGTCAGGCTGCTGAAGTCTTCACCAGCAAAGGAGAAGCCAGCGAAGATTATCCATCTGATTTACCGGAGAAATATCAAGGCGTTGAGCGGTTTGCAGCCCGTAAGCTGATTGTGGCTGAATTTGAGTCGCTTGGTTTACTTGAAGCGATCAAAGATCACGATTTGACGATTCCATATGGCGATCGTGGTGGTGTGGTCATCGAACCGATGCTGACCGACCAATGGTATGTTCGTACGGCGCCGCTGGCAGATGTTGCCACCAAAGCGGTTGAAGACGGTGAAATTCAGTTTGTCCCTAAACAGTACGAAAATATGTATTTCTCCTGGATGCGCGATATTCAGGACTGGTGTATTTCACGTCAGCTCTGGTGGGGACATCGTATTCCGGCATGGTACGACAATCAGGGAAATGTCTACGTTGGTCGTCATGAAGAAGAAGTGCGGAGCAAACATGCGCTTGCTGCGGATGTAGAACTCCATCAAGATGAAGACGTGTTGGATACGTGGTTCTCTTCTGCCCTGTGGACCTTCGGGACGCTGGGATGGCCGGAGCAAACCCCTGAACTCAAAATGTATCATCCGTCAGATGTTCTGGTGACTGGTTTCGATATTATTTTCTTCTGGGTTGCCCGGATGATCATGATGACGATGCATTTCATCAAAGATGAAAATGGCAAACCACAGGTTCCGTTTAAAACAGTCTACGTTACCGGCCTGATTCGCGACGAAAACGGCGATAAAATGTCGAAGTCCAAGGGGAATGTGTTGGATCCTATCGATATGATCGACGGGATTGACCTTGAGTCACTGGTCACCAAGCGGACTGGCAATATGATGCAGCCCCAACTGGCCGCTAAAATCGAGAAGAATACCCGCAAGACTTTCGAAAATGGTATCGAGGCTTACGGTACAGATGCACTGCGTTTCACGCTGGCAGCCATGGCGTCAACCGGACGCGATATCAACTGGGATATGAAGCGTCTTGAAGGTTACCGGAACTTCTGTAACAAACTCTGGAATGCCAGCCGCTACGTACTGATGAATACCGAAGATCAGGATTGCGGATTTGCACCGGATGCACAGCTTGAATTCTCGCTGGCCGATCAATGGATCGAGTCTCAGTTTGAGCTGGCAGCCAAAAACTTTAATCTCCATATTGATAACTTCCGCCTCGATATGGCAGCGAATACACTGTACGAGTTTATTTGGAACCAATTCTGCGACTGGTATCTGGAACTGACGAAACCCATTTTGTGGAAAGGAACAGAAAATCAGCAACGTGCCACCCGCCGCACTCTGATTACGGTGCTGGAAAAAACACTGCGTCTCGCACATCCGGTGATTCCTTATATTACTGAAGCCATCTGGAAAAGTGTCAAACCTCTTGTTGCAGGAATTGAAGGGGAAACCATCATGTTGCAGGCATTGCCACAATATGATGAAGCAAACTTCCACCAAAAAGCGCTGAATGACATTGAATGGGTAAAAGCCTTTATTACCAGCATTCGTAACCTGCGTGCAGAGTACGATATTAATCCGGGTAAACCATTATCTGTCATGCTCAAAGCTGCCGATGAAAATGATGCAGCTCGTCTGGTTGCAAACCAACAGGTCTTAACATCTCTGGCAAAACTGGAAGATGTGCGCATCCTGGCAGCAGATGAAGAGACACCGGCATGTGCAACTGCGTTAGTCGGCAAGTCTGAACTCATGATTCCGATGGCCGGTTTGATTGATAAAGCCGCAGAGTTGGATCGTCTCGCTAAAGAGATAACCAGAACTCAGGGTGAAATCAAACGGATTGAAGGCAAGCTCGGCAATGAAGGTTTTGTCGCTAAAGCTCCGGAAGCTGTTGTTGCCAAAGAACGTGAAAAACTGGCAGGTTATCAGGAAGCACTGGTGAAATTAGAAGAGCAGCAAACGACGATTGCAGCACTGTAATCTCCGGTACTCCAGACACAAAAACAGCGGCAATGCCGCTGTTTTTTTATTCTATCTCCCGAAACGAATCGTCATCTTAAGTCATCGCTGAAAGCAAAATTGGTCACTTCCTTATGGCTGACGCATCGATTCAATCCGTTCAGAGAAATTAGGATGCGAACTCAACCAGTCCGGCATATGTTGTATGTGACGCTGCTGTCGAAGCAATTCAAACATCGCTGCCATGGGCTCACTGGTATGATAGATTTTCAACATTGCCTGTTTAGCAAATTGATCGGCCTGACGCTCCATATCACGAGATAAGCCAGTATTCATGACAAAGACACCGGCACCGATCATCTGATGAACAACTCCCGAGGTATCTCCTGTCAACGAAGCAACGACTACTGCTGTCAGGCTCGATTCAACCAACCGCGTCATCATATGACGATGATAAACGTGCCCCATCTCATGTAAAATCACACCATCGAGTTGCTGATCACTCTCTGCCAACTCAACCAAAGGGTCAAGGAGTACGATTGTACCGCCGGGCAAAGCGAATGCGTTGGCTATCTCACTATCACGAAATTCAATCTTAACCGGGAAAGGCATCGGCGGGAGCTGTTGTTGGAGTAAATCAACCCGTGCTCGAATTGCTTGTTGCTGCTTCGCGGGGATATGACTCGTTTCAAACTGTTCATCCAGCTGCTCAAGGATTTTTTCTCCGACAAAGGCAGGGACACGCTCAGGTAACATTCGGGCTGCATAATGGCTGAACCACGGAATCCCATAACGATAACCGGCAAACAACATCGCCACACAGAAAATAATACTCACCAAGATCAGCCATAGATTCGACTCAATCTTGCGGATTCTGAGCGACTTCCTGCCCTTCTTCTGCAGCAGACAATCAATATCTTTATTCTGTTCGGGGACAAAAACCCATCCGTCGGGAAAAGAGACCCGCACGGGCAGATTGCCGACACTATCACTCAGCGTCAGCTGCTCAAATGAAGTCTGACTGACCAACTCGTTATCACAATACAGCTCGATCTGTTCCCCGGAGATGTCAATGTCCGCAGTACACCGCTGTGATAAACGGGGCGGATAAGCCGCCCCTGTGACTCGCATTATCCAATTCCTAAATTGATATCAAAGGCTTGAACCAACTCATCACCCAATGCAGAACGCACATCAGAGTCTTGGTCCACTGCTTCGATGATATCTAAATCACCGAACACCTGAGTCTGTTCAGCGGCATACTTCGCCATCCGAACTTTCACCCACGGATGCGCTAACCCTAGTGTGAAAATTAAGCCCAACATGTTCGTCAATAATAAACCAACATACTTCAGCACGGAGAAGCTGGAATTGAGCTGAATTGACTGCTCATTCAATGAAACAGAGGTTTGAGAAAAAACGTAGTTTCGAATCCGGACACTCATATAAGCAGCAGAAATCATCCCCAGTACGATAAATAACAAATACCCGAAGATGATGCCGACGAACATAGAGTTATCACCGGAATACATCATATTCTCCATATTCATGATGATATTCATGACGGCTGAATAAAAGAAAATACCGATAAACACGGACAGAATCAGTGCACCGCCGATAAAAATACCAATCGCACCTAAGTTGATGAAAAAGAGTTTTTTACTCGCCAGCACCGCGGAAAAACTCGCATTGCCGTATCGGTATCCATTCATCAAATAATGCCATACTCCGGTCATGACCCATGCCTGAATAAATGCACACAGCGCAATAAAAGCAATCACCATGACGCCCATGACAGAGACACTATTGACCATACGAGTGATCGCTACAATACAGCCGATACCCAGAAGAAAAGCGAGAATTGCAACAACACCGCGCCCCATAAATGTGAGATAAGCTTGTTTGAGCGAGCCGGCAAAAGCAAAGTGAGTATTTCGATAACTGGTCATGGCTGCGTCAAAGCGAACATTGCTCCATACCATCCAAGGCAACACCAGATAAAATAAGATTAATAAGAGACCAGACGCCACTTCAGACACGGAACTGAGCATCACCCAAATTAATAAACATAACATGGCCACAGCTCGTCCTTTGAGGATTTGTTTCGGCGTGCCGTGATATTCAAAGTTATCTTTCGCGAGATATGTGTTGCCATAAAAATAGCGTTTTGTTCTCACTTTCGCCCAAGCGGAATAGATTCCCAATGTCACTACGGAAAGCAAAATATTCACAATCCAAATGCCAAAAAACTCCCCAGTCCGCCCATTAAAACGGAGAGGATTCACAGTATTATTTTCATTCATGAGTCAATCCTGACGTTACATTTAATATATTCCCGAATGACTATCGAGCTCATTCGGGCACATCATATAAAGTGGCAATATTATCAACAATACGAATATTCTGCACGTATCCGGATGACGAGCGTATGAATGTGAGAAGCTTTGCCAAAAAATAGCACATCAATATCCCAATTTTCTCAGTTGAGGTGATGTTCATACGGGCTAAACAACCCGATTCTGCTGTTTCCCTTGATGAAATGCCGCGATATTGTCAACTAACCGCTGAACCAGTTGCAAAATTGCAGAGTCACTTCCCCAAGCGATATGCGGTGTTAATAACAGGTTCGGTAAATCAATATTTGCCAATAGTGGATTGTGCTGGTCGGCAGGCTCCTGAGTAAATACATCAACACCGGCGGCAGCGATAGCACCTGACAGCAAAGCATCGACCAGTGCAGCTTCATCCACCAGACCACCTCTACCGGTATTGATCAGAATCGCATTCGCTTTCATCATGGATAGCTCATCCGCACCGAGCAAATAACGGGTTTCTTCAGTTAAAGGACAGTGTAGTGAAATCACATCGGCCTGCCCTAATACCGTTTCAAACGGTAAAAATCCCTCCCGGCAACCAGAAGCGCCTTTACGCTCGGCAAAGATAACCTGCATCCCCACAGCGCGGGCCAGTTCAGCGGTTGCTTGCCCCAGCGTGCCATGACCGATAATACCGAGTGTGCTACCGGCCACATCACCAATCGGATGCGTGAAAAAGCAGAACTGACGTCGCTGTTGCCACTCTCCGCGGGCAATATCATGATGATAGGCCATCAAATGACGCCGGAGTGCGAATATCATCCCGATCACATGCTCCGGGACAGAACGGGTCGCATATCCTTGTACATTGGTCACAGCAATGTCGTGTGCACGGCAATATTCGATATCCACATTGTTCACCCCGGTTGCCGCGACAGCAATCAAACGTAACCTGGGAAGCTGAGAGAGTAACTCAGCATTGAGCACCACTTTATTGGTAATGATAATATCGGCGTCCCGCACTCTTTCCAGTAATTGTGCCGGTGATGTTTCATCATAACTCACCCACTGATGTTCAAAAGGAAGCTCAGGAAAATGAATATGAGGTGGAATGGTGGCGTGATCGACAAATACGACTTGTGGTAATGACATCCTGTTCTCCTGATTCTGAGTTGAGGAGGCGACTATGGCCTCGGCAATGTCTTATAATCAGGTAGTTTTCTCTCCGGGTCAAAATGTTCGTAAATAACCTCTTCTGCTGCCGGATAAAATTCACACGGCACAAATATACGTCGTAACCAATGATTTTTAGGATGATAGAAGCTCAGTTCTGCTGAATGTAAATGGAGACGCGCTGCAAATGATCTGGCAGCTTCAGGCGCATAAAACTCATCACCGACGATCGGATGACCAATCGCAAGCATGTGAACCCGCAACTGATGAGAACGCCCAGTGACAGGAAAAAGACGAACGACGGTCGTCAACGCCTCTCTGGCAACCACCTGAAATAAAGTCCGGGAAGGCTTACCGGTTTCAAAACAGACCTTCTGCCGGGGGCGATTCGGCCAGTCACAGATCAACGGTAAATCAACTTCCCCCTCATCAGGCTCGACATTGCCCCACACCCGTGCGTAATAGACTTTATGTGTTAATCGATATTGAAACTGTTTTTTCAACGCACTTTCTACATGTTTATTCTTAGCAAACAACATCAGCCCGGACGTCGCCATATCCAGACGGTGAACCACCTGAATCTCCGGATACTCATCCACCAAGCGACTCCACATACTGTCGTAGTGTTCCGGCTCTTTACCGGGTACAGAAAGCAAACCGGCAGGTTTATTGACCGCCAAAATATGCTCGTCTTGATAAATAACCTCCGTCCACGGTGTGGTCGGAGGCGTGTACGATGTCATTGCCATATCAGCATCTCTAGAGAAAAAACGCGCTGCATTATATACCGAAACTATCGCAAGATGCAGTCGGATTGGACGGCCTCATTATGGATGTCACGATGGGTAAATCCCCATCAAGTGATCATACCACGACATGATTTGTCCCATTTTTTAACATTTATGTCTATATAAATTGACACATACGACAAATGTGATATTGATGGGGTTATTGACAAAACAACAAAGACACGCATGCAGAATACAGCGTGCATTATCAGTCTGTCGTCCGTCACGAACGATAGCGTCAATACACAACACAAAAACAACACAACATTGCTGCTAACAATTGCTACAAACTAAGGAACAAGAATGGAAAATGCTGCCGCTTATCCCTCTTTGCAGGGATCTTCATTGTCCAGAGCAATCAAGTCACTCGGTCCCGGAATTATGATGGCTGCCGCTGCCGTCGGTGGATCTCATCTAGTGGCCTCAACCAAAGCCGGTGCAATCTATGGCTGGCAACTGGCAGCCTTAATCTTGCTCGTGAATCTGTTTAAATACCCTTTTTTCCGGGCAGGTGTTCAATATACGATGGGCACCGGGGAATGTCTGGTTCATGGCTATGCCCAACTCGGTAAACCTTATCTTTGGATTTTTATGCTGCTGAGTATCATTTCAGCAGTAATCAATACCGCAGCCCTGACACTTTTTAGTGCCAGCCTGTTGGGGTATTTCATGCCGTTTGAATTATCCAGTCTGGCACTATCAACCATTGTCGTCGCCACCTGTTTGATCATTTTATTCGCCGGCCACTACAAAGCGCTCGATTCACTGGCGAAAATCATTATGGCGATTCTCACCATTGCCACCCTGTCCGCGGTTGTGATTGCCATTGGTCACCCTGTCGCCACAGTTGCCGACGCACCCGATCCATCGCCCTGGACACTTGCGGCAATTGGCTTTCTGGTTGTCACCATGGGATGGATGCCGGCACCGATTGAAATCTCAAGTCTCACCTCGATTTGGTTGAAAAATCAGTGTACTCAGCAGGATGTCACGCCGAAATCAGCGCTGTTCGATTTTAATGTCGGCTATATCGGCACAGCAATTCTGGCAATCGTCTTTCTTGCTCTCGGTGCATTACTGATTCATGGCACAGGAACCGAACTGTCCAAATCAGGGATTGGATTTACGCATCAGCTCGTTAACTTATACGCCTCAACTATTGGTGAATGGGCTCGCTACCTGATTGCTGTGATCGCTTTCTTCTGTATTTTTGGCAGTACGATTACCGTCATCGACGGCTATTCACGGGTGATTGCAGAATCACAACGTCTGTTAAAACAAGATACAGCGGATAAGAAAGCCGATGAGAAAAAACATCGTTATCTGTCTCCTTGGATGCTGATTGTTTCGGTCGCAGCCCTGAGTATTCTCGCTTTTGCTAAGTCCGCCTTACTGCCGATGCTGAATTTTGCCATGATCATGGCCTTCGTTACGACCCCCGTTTTTGCGCTGCTCAACTATATTTTGGTCACCAGAACACCGTTGCCAGAATCACTGTCACTCGGCCCTAAAATGAAATGGTTGTCGATCGCGGGGCTGATTTATCTGTTTGGCTTCCTTGCTCTCTTCCTCTGGTGGAAATGGTTTATGTAAGCACTGACTTACCACCCCTGAATATGAATAAAGCCATCATGACTGATGGCTTTATTCATATTGAGCTTTTTCATATTGAGCTTTTTCATATCGAGAGGAATACGACTTACTGATGGGAAACCACGATGAGGCGTAATGAGTCCAACTGATACTGCGCCTGCTGAATCAGTACCGACAACGCTGAAATCTGGTTGCCCAGAATCTCAATTTCTTCATCACGAATATTCGAATTGACCGCTTTAAGCGCCTGTAAGCGTTCGAGTTCACGATTTAATACTGATTCCATCTCCTGTTGCGCGGCTTGTCGGATACTCTCCACCTTCTCCTGCACCACAACTTCACTGGTCTGAATCAGTTGGTGAACATCTTGTTGAACGGAGGTCACCAGCTTATTCGCTAAATGGCGATTGACCGGGCTCAGCTGACGGTTGAATCCTTCGAATGGCACCTGAGATGACAAGTCGTTACCTTGCGCATCTAACATCAGACGGATTGGCGTTTTCGGCAAGAAACGACCGATACCACTGCGTTTGGGCGCCTGAGCATCCACGACGTAGACTAACTCAAGTAAAATCGTTCCGACCGGCAGAGCTTTATTTTTCAACAAAGAAACGGCTGATGTCCCGACGCCCTCACTCAGGAGTAAATCAATTCCGCCCTGAATCATCGGGTGTTCCCACGTCATAAAATGAATATCTTCGCGGGAGAGTGCGGTTTCCCGCTCGAAAGTAATCGTTGCGCCTTCATATGGTAATCCCGGATAGCTCGGAACCATCATATGTTCAGAAGGTGTCACCACCAGCGTATGTTCACCACGGTCATCCTGATTCAATCCAATGGTATCAAACAGGTTCAGTGCAAAAGCAACCAGCTCGGTATCACCGTCATTTGCCGCAATTTCACGGACAATCTGTTCCGCTTTTTCCCCTCCATGAGAGTGCATTTCCAGCAAACGATCCCGTCCGTGTTCCAACGCAGCTTTCAAGTCATGATTCATCTTGCGGGCATCGGTGATTAAATCTTCCAGTGAATACTCATCTGATGAAGCCAATAGTGCCATCAAACGTTCAGCGCAAGATTCAAATACCGCATTCCCTGTCGGACAGGTTTCAGCAAAAGCATTCAAGCCTTCATGATACCAACGGGCAATGACTTCCTGTGATGTGCCCTGTAAGTAAGGAACATGAATCTCAACATCCTGCTTTTGACCAATCCGATCCAGACGTCCGATGCGCTGTTCCAACAGATCAGGGTTCATCGGTAAATCAAACATGACCAGCTGGCTGGCAAACTGGAAATTTCGGCCTTCAGAACCAATTTCACTACACACCAGAACCTGTGCTCCGCCTTCATCCTGAGCAAAATAAGCCGCAGCTTTATCGCGCTCAATGATCGACATACCTTCATGGAAAACCGTGGCCCGAATCCCTTCTCGCTCACGTAGTGCCTGTTCAATCTGCAACGCCGTTTCTGCTTTCGCAGCGATCACTAAAATTTTATCACTACGCTTCGATTTTACTTTCTCGATCAACCAGCTCACACGCGGATCAAACATCCACCACACTTGCGAACTATGCGCCTGAGCATGATAAGCACTCTCCGGGAACATCCCGCTTTCGATTTTCAGGCGGTGGTCTGAGTCAAGCGAAGCAATATATTGATCAATAAAGTCGATATACTCTTGAGGCTGAGTCAGCGGAATCAGATTGACATAGCGTTGTGGAAATCCCTGAATCGATGCTCGCGTATTCCGAAACAGGACTCGCCCGGTGCCATGACGATCCATCAAATTACCAATTAACTCATCTCTCGCACTGACCTTATCTTCATCACTGGTATTGCCGTCAATAATCCGGAACAACGGTTCAACATCCTGCTCAGAAAGCAACTCGACAATATGGTTTTTCGATTCATCAGATAACGTCCGGTCTTCAGCCAATTCAGACACAGCTTCAGCCACCGGTTCATAAGAAGCTTCTTCTTGAATAAATGTTTCAAAGTCATAAAAGCGATCAGGGTCTAACAAACGTAACCGGGCAAAATGACTTTCCCGGCCAAGCTGTTCCGGTGTTGCCGTCAACAACAGCACACCGGAAATCTGTTGTGCCAATGCCTCAACAATCTGATATTCAAGGCTCGGCTGATCAACCTCCCACGCCAGATGGTGCGCTTCATCGACGACCATCAAATCCCAGTTAGCGGCTTTCGCCTGACTGAAACGATGAGGATACTGACGCAGGAAATCGAGAGAACAGAGCACATACTGTTGCGTCTCAAACGGATTGTCACCCTCACTCTGAGACTCGATACAGCGTTCTTCATCAAAAATAGAGAAATGCAGGTTGAAGCGACGCATCATTTCAACCAGCCACTGATATTGGAGCGTTTCAGGGACTACGACCAGAATTCTTTCTGCCCGCCCCGCCAATACTTGTTGATGAATGATCATCCCCGCTTCAATGGTTTTCCCCAGGCCGACTTCATCCGCCAGAAGTACGCGAGGGGCATGACGCCGCCCGACTTCATAGGCAATGTAAAGTTGGTGAGCAATCAAACCGACACGGCCGCCACACAGGCCACGCATCGGACTTTTATGCTGTTGATGCTGATTGAGTAATGCGCGGTAACGCAGGGCGAAATTGTCCATCCGATCAATTTGACCGGCAAACAGCTTATCTTGAGGTTTATTAAAGCGGATTTGGTGACTTAAAAATATTTCTCGCAGCTCAACATGCGGTTCCTGCGTATCCTGACGCGTACCGATATAAGTGAGTACCCCACCTTCTTCGCTCACCTCTTCAATCAGGAGCGTCCATCCTTCTTGGCAATCGACTGTATCACCGGCATGAAAAATAACTCGGGTGACCGGTGCATCGTGGCGTGCATAAACACGATTCTCTTCTGATGCAGCAAACATTAATGTGACGGTTCTGTCATCTAATGCCACCACAGTTCCTAATCCTAAATCGCTTTCGGTATCACTTATCCAACGTTGCCCCAACGCAAAAGCCATGAATCAACCACCTCATTTTTGATCAAAGTATCACTAAAAATCTGCCACTTACTAACCCGTATCATTATGACTATGATTCCAGTCAGGTGCAGAAAATGGGCGCTCATCTTACTTGATGCTGTGATACAGGTCACGTGAAATCCACTGAGTTGTGCCCTGACATAAAAATGTAAAAAAATGATGTCATTTGTAAACTAATTGATTGCTATACTTACACCATTCGGTATACAAGGAATCACGACTTTCAGAATTTGATGCTGAGCAACCCAATGGAAAGCCCCTTCATCAGGTCATGAAATTGGTATAGCGCTCTCAGCAAATAACAAAGTAGTAACAAATCGGTTTTCAGTAACTGAGTTTGTTAAACAGGTTTGTTGAAAGGTTTGCAGTACGTCGCGGAGACATACAAACCCAATCTGGTATGACTCCCGACAATGCTGGCAAACGATCTCTTCTCAGTAAGCCGCTTGACGGCAAGGAGACGCTTATGGGCGATACTGACCGGAAACAATTTGTCTCGGATACCGATATATTCCGCCATGAACCTCTAACCATTTCCCCTTTCCAGCAACATGATTTAGTCATCCCGATGACCGTCCCCGAAAAAAGCCCCCGAATTCACCACAATCCACGAGATACCGCAAGGCATTGCCGAGCCACAATCCGTGCTTTGAACTATCGGAGCCCCAACAGACAACACATGCGAACGATACAGTTGTTAAACACTCAATGCTTATTCTCGACCAGCAGAGATTAAATCATTGAATCGATCATGATGGCAGAAACATCGGTCTTTCCATTATATGTAGGAAACATATTATGATAGCAAAAACCAACACTCCCCGGGTTTTAGATACTTCAGCGTTAGTCCACGATCCTAAAAGTTTACTCGCATATCAAGATGATGTTTATATTTGTCTGACGGTACTGGAAGAGTTAGACAATTTAAAAGAGCGCAGGGAAAAATCGGTCAGCGCTGATGCACGTGTCTGTATCCGCATGCTTGAAGATTTGGTCAATGGTCATAATGCAGAAGAATTACAAGCAGGTATTGAGCTCCCATCCAGTGAAACCGGTAAAAGAGGCAAATTATTTATTGCTGTAGATACCAATATTGAAGTTGAAGAGTCTCTTCGTCATGGTATTGGCAGTGATGCAGATAATCATATTATTAACTTTGCATTCCAGTTACAGAAAAAATTAGGCAGAGAAGTTTCATTAGTCAGTCGCGATATTAATATGCGCCTGAAAGCCCGAACGATTGGCGTATTTTCTGAAGATGTGCCGATTGATAACCAAATTACAGATATCGATTTACTTTATTCCGGAGTGCAATATTTCGAGGGTGACTTATTTAACCGGATCGAAACAGATAAAGATTTCAAACTCTCCGGAGATCATTATCAGTTCGATCGTCATTTATTTAGTGAAGAAGTCCAAAAAAATATGTACTGGTTTGATGATGAACATCATATTGGGGTGGTTACACAAGTCACCCCGACACATGTCATCACCAAACTTTTACCGAAAAAGCTGGGAAAAGTATGGGGAATCAGCCCTAAAAATCAGAGACAGGCAATTGCATTAAATCAATTAACCGACCCGAGCTATGATCTCAATATTATGCTTGGCCCCGCCGGTTCAGGAAAAACATTCTTAGCCGTAGCCGCTGCATTACATCAGGTAATCGAGACCAAACAATATAAAAAAATTGTCGTCGTCAGAAGCCGGGACTTTATGGATGATGACCCGGGCTTTTTACCCGGTGATTTAAAAGAAAAATCACTCCCGCTGATGGTCGGTATCACCGATGCCCTCGTATCCATGCATTCAGGCGAAGGTGAAGATTGTAATGTTCACGAAACAGTAGAGCACATTATCGAACGCGCCAATATTGAATTTACAAGTATGGCTTACTTTAGAGGGCGCTCTCTCGACGATGCCGTGTTAATCATTGATGAAGCACAGAATATGACCCGTGCGCAGGTTAAAGGGATGCTGAGCAGAGGCGGAAAAAACTGCAGAACAATCTTACTTGGTAACTTAAGTCAGATCGACGATAAATTCGTGAGTGCCGCATCCAGTGGATTATCTGCAGCGGTCAATGTTTACAAAAATTATGAAAAAGGGTCTATTCTCATTTTTGATGAAGTGGAAAGAAGCTCACTGGCTGAATTCACAGAAACCTACTTCTAAATTTTAATATGAACGGCTCACAACCATTTATTTGATTGTGAGCCTCTTCCATTGCGTTGAGTCAGGCCTAAACTCTAATTATTCCCTGTGATAGTTATCACATAATCATGCCATATCAGTTTTTTTGTTCTATTGATTTGTTTATTGTTTACGTAAAGGAAAGGGCGTTACCTCTTTTTGGGCGAAACCTGAGATAAGCGTAGTTAAATACTATGTTTATCTCAGGTTTTTTTTTGGATTTAAAAAATTAAGACAGAATAGTGAATCGGGAGATCGAGATGAAAGGCTTTCCAGAAGACTTTTTATGGGGCGGAGCGGTAGCCGCGAATCAAGTAGAAGGCGCATGGAACATTAACGGGAAAGGCGTCTCAACTTCAGATATGCAACTGAATGGTATTCATGGTGCGGTAACGCAGAGAGATACTGACGTAGAGTGCATTAAAGATATTGCTATCGATTTTTATCATCAGTACCCGGAAGATATCAAACTTTTTGCGGAAATGGGTTTTAAGGTATTACGGACATCAATTGCCTGGTCAAGAATATATCCCAATGGGGATGAGGCTGAACCATGTGAAGCTGGGTTAGCATTTTATGAGCAATTATTTGCCGAGATGGCTAAATACAATATCCAGCCTTTAATTACATTATCTCACTATGAAATGCCATATGGTCTGGTAAAAAAATTAGGTGGATGGATTAATCGAGAAACGATAGATCATTTTGAAAAATATGCTGTAACGGTATTTAATCGCTATAAAAATCAAGTGAAGTACTGGCTGACTTTTAATGAAATTAATATGTCTCTTCACTCTCCTTTCACAGGTGTCGGGCTTGAAGGTAACCCTGATGAACAACAGATTTATCAGGCAATTCATCATCAGTTAGTCGCAAGCGCCCGAGCAGTAAAAGCTTGTCACGATATCATTCCTGATGCGTCAATTGGCAATATGCTATTAGGAGCACTTCGTTACCCCATGACATGCCACCCTAAAGATATGTTAGAGATGCAAAAGAAAAACCGAGAATGGTTATTCTTTGGTGACGTTCAGGTTCGTGGTGATTATCCGGCATGGATACAACGATATTTCAGTGAAAATAATATTCATCTTGATATCACTGAAAGTGATTATGCAGATTTAATGAATACTGTTGACTTTGTTTCTTTCAGTTATTACATGAGTGGCTGCTCTACTTGGGAACCTGAAAAATATGAGGGCTCTCGAGGTAATATTATCCGGCTCATTCCCAACCCGCACTTAAAAGCATCAGAATGGGGCTGGCAAATTGATCCAGAAGGTTTACGTTATTTACTCAATGATTTGTATGATCGTTACCAAAAACCACTTTTCATTGTAGAGAATGGATTTGGTGCACGAGATGTCGTTGAAGAAGATGGCAGTATCCATGATGACTACCGGATTGACTATTTACGTCAACATCTTATCCAGGTGAAAGAAGCGATAAAAGATGGTGTTCAGCTTTTGGGTTATACCAGCTGGGGGCCAATCGATCTGGTTAGTGCCGGTACAGCGCAGATGGAGAAACGGTATGGTTTTATTCATGTTGATCGTGATGATCAAGGAAATGGGACTTTAATTCGTAGACGCAAAGACAGTTTTTATTGGTATAAAAAAGTTATCTCAAGTAATGGGGAATATTTATAAACATTTTATGCCGTCAAAAATAGCAATACATAATTGATATATGCCCTGACATCCAGGGCATATATAACAAGATAAATTTAAACTTTCTAATTATTTGAATTACCGGGATTGAATGTTGTGGCTCTATTAGATCGAATTCATAGCCACACGATCCCTCGTAGATTTATGAATTTAATATATCAATTTGTTCAGCACCTTATTATCAAGAGGAATTTTTATGAACACTAAAGAGCTAGCTGCCAACATTTTGCAAGAAGTTGGTGGTGAAAGTAATGTAGCTTCGTTAGTTCATTGCGCGACACGTTTACGTTTTAAAATTGTAGATATAAATAAAGTAAACATGAACGCACTCAATGAAATCGACGGCGTTATCACAGCAATTGACTCTGCTGGACAAATTCAAGTCGTTATTGGCAATCGAGTTTCAGATGTCTATATGGAATTTGGTTCTATTTCATCAATCCTGAGCGAAAATAAAAAAACAAATACAAATGATGATACAACAGGAAACATACTAGAAAAGCTAGTTGATATTGTTTCATCCATTTTTACACCATTATTGGGTGCCATGGCAGCATCAGGTGTACTGAAAGGCGTTCTTTCTATTCTGACGGCACTGGATCTACTATCTCGTACACAAAATGAATATATTATACTCTCTGCTGCATCTGATAGTATTTTTTATTTTTTACCAGTTTTATTAGCAATCACCTCCTCAAGAAAATTTGGTGCCAATACTTTTGTTTCTGTTTCTATTGCAGGGGCGATGATCTATCCAACGATTCAGGCTCTCTATGAGAGCGGTCAAGATGTGGCATTTTTTGGTATCCCTGTTATTTTAATGAAATATACAGGCTCAGTGCTTCCAATCATTCTTTGCATCTGGGTGACCAGCTATTTAGAGAAGAACTTAAAAGATTTATTCCATGATAGTATTCGCAATATAGTGACACCATTTTTGTTAGTTACAATCATGGTACCACTGGCTTTAATGTGTATTGGCCCAGTCAGTGTAACTGTCAGCACAGCTGTAGCTGATATCTTTGTTACCATATATAAATTTAACCCAATCATTGCAGGTGCACTATTCGCAGCATTCTGGCAAATCTTTGTTATTTTTGGCATTCATTGGGGCTTTGTTACACTTTTCATCAACGATTTATCGATTCTTGGTCGAAGTTACCTTAAAGCTGCGACCGGACCGGCTGTATTTTCACAATCAGGTGCCTTGTTAGCTGTTATGGTGCGTACTAAAGATGAAAAAATGAAAGCCTTAGCAGGGGCTGCCTTTATTACTTCATTATTTGGTATTACCGAGCCCGGAGTCTATGGCGTAACGCTGAAGCTGAAAAAACCATTCATATGTGCAGTCATTGCAGCAGGTTGTGGTGGTGCCATCGTCGGCTATGCTCAAAGTTCTGCGATTTCTATGGGAATGACCAGCTTATTAACAGTACCTATTTTTTACGGTCCGGGCTTCACTGGATTTATTTTAGGCTGCCTCATCGCTTTTGTTGTCAGTTTTATACTGACCTTGATTGTTGGTTTTCAGAATACAGCTAAAGAACAACCCGAGGGGTCTGCACCGACTAATCTTGCGAAAAATGAGTTACCGAAAGTCGTCGGAGACAAGATACTCGTTGCCGATAAAATGATGAGTCTTCCGATTAAAGGTGAGGTTATTGCACTGGAAAGTGTTGATGATAAAGTATTTTCATCCGGAGCTGTCGGCGATGGCATTGCAATCATACCGGCAGAAGGACGTGTGTATGCACCAACAAGTGGAATAATTGCTCATACTTATAATAGCGGCCATGCCATTGGATTACTCTCAGATACTGGCGCAGAAATTTTGATTCACGTCGGCATTGATACCATACAGTTACAAGGCAAATATTTTACGATGCATGTCAAAGAAGGTGATCGTGTTGTAGAGGGGCAATTGTTAATTGAATTTGATAAAGATTCGATAGTCAATGCAGGTTACCAAGTTGTAACACCGTTTGTAATTACTAACATTGGCACTGTTCAAGAGCCAGAAACATCAACTTTAACACCTCATGCTTCTTGACAATACGATCAATAATGAACCTTAATGAATGTTAGGTAAGTAAAATCAACAATAATCGTATGGACAGATGGTTATTGTTGAATTTTTTAGGTGAGATGATGAAAATTGACCGAGTTTTAAATAACAATGCAGTGCTAGTCATTACAGATAATGGCAATGAATCTGTTGCATTAGGTAATGGTATCGGATGGGGAAAAAAGAAAGGCGACATCATCCAAGAGTCTGATATTGAAAGCCATTTTTTAAAATCTCAGGGGGGTATTCATGATTTCTTTGCTGATATTTTATCAGAGATGCCTCCCATCTACCTTACTCTGACTGATCAAGTGGTCAAAATGGCACGTGAGAGTTTACAGATAGAGCTTCAAGATACATTATTTTTATCTCTTTGTGACCATATTAATTTTGCTGTGTTACGTTACAGAAAAGGGATGGCTATCCGTAATCAATTCTATTGGGAAATTAAGCAATTCTATCCTTTAGCATATTCAGTCGGAGAAAAAGCTTTAGCATTGATTAACAAGACATTAGAACTTGACATACCAACAGATGAGGCCGCTTTTATTGCGCTTCATCTTGTCAATGCTGCTGGTGAAAATAACATGAAAAATGTTATACAAAAGACTGAAATAGTGAAAGATATATTAAGTATTATAAAATACGATTTAAATATTAATTGGAATGTTCAAGATATCAATTATCAACGCCTACTGACACATTTAAAGTCTTTCGCTCAACGCCTTTCTAATAAGAATCTAGTTAATCATGATCAGGTATCTTTATATGATGACATTGACCAACGATTAAGCTTATCTTGGAATACAGTGAATAAAATTGAAACTTATTTAAATAAAAAACATAGTTATACTCTAACTTATGATGAAAAAGCCTTTTTAACCATACATATAGAGCGTGTGCGTAACATAAATTTATCCGATTCATAGCGATCTGATGCTCGATAAAGTCAATCGGGGACAGAAAGGTGTTACGTTAATCATGGGCAAAAGACTCCCCCTCTCCTGCCACCGATACACCACAATCAAGCAACAGCCTCTCGGCAACAACTAAGGCTGGATTTATAGTAAAATATGCACTAAAAAAGCCAAAAATGCGGTTCAGGATGAATAATTTGCCATTTTTTTAAACTATTTATTCACACAATGGGGGGTTCTATGGTTTACTAACCACATTCGTGGTGATCTTTTGCAGGACTGAAGTATGGCTTTTAATTTACGCAACCGCAATTTTCTCAAACTTCTCGATTTTACGCCAACCGAGATTCAATTTTTGCTGGATCTGGCAGCAGATTTAAAAAAAGCTAAATATACCGGCACTGAACAGAAAAAGCTGCTGGGCAAAAATATTGCACTGATTTTTGAAAAATCATCCACCAGAACCCGCTGTTCGTTTGAAGTGGCCGCATATGATCAGGGTGCACAGATCTCTTATATTGGTCCATCCGGCTCACAGATCGGTCATAAAGAGTCGATGAAAGATACTGCCAGGGTTCTCGGTCGCATGTATGATGGTATTCAATACCGTGGTTATGGTCAGGCTATCGTTGAAGAGTTGGGAACTTATGCTGGTGTCCCCGTCTGGAATGGATTGACCGATGAATTCCACCCGACGCAAATTCTGGCTGACTTCCTCACCATGCAAGAGCATAGCCGTGGCAAACATCTCTATGAGATCTCCTTTGCCTATCTGGGCGATGCGCGTAATAACATGGGCAATTCACTGATGGTAGGTGCAGCTAAAATGGGGATGGATATTCGTCTCGTAGCACCTAAATCATTCTGGCCGGAAGAGTCGCTCGTCAAAACCTGTCAAGAAATTGCCAAAACAACCGGAGCAACCATTACATTAACCGAAGATGTAGCCGCCGGTGTCAAAGGGTGTGATTTTCTCTATACCGATGTGTGGGTATCGATGGGGGAAGCACCTGAAGCTTGGGATGAACGCGTCGCATTGATGACCCCTTACCAAATCAATATGCAAACCATTCAGCTAACTGGCAATCCACATGTTAAATTTATGCATTGTCTCCCGGCATTTCACAATGATGAAACCGTGGTCGGTAAAGAAATCGCTGAGAAATATGGGATGCAAGGGCTGGAAGTGACAGAAGAAGTTTTCGAGTCTGATTATTCAATTGTATTTGATGAAGCAGAAAACAGAATGCACACGATCAAAGCTGTGATGGTTGCAACACTCGGCGCTTAACCTCACCGATTCATAGTGACTGAAATATATTCTTTACAGACACGATGTAATCGCTTGCACTCAATCAAGTTAAGCGTATAATGCCGAGCAATTTGTCTCAGAGGGAACATCATGAGCGTTCGGGGTCATTCCGTAACACAGTCTTGTCAACGCTGCATTGGGGTAAGCAAAGACACTTACCTCCTCTTATGGTTCTCCTTTGTTACTATTTTTGAAAGCCTCCCTGATCGGGGTAATGCCAGTCAGTTAAGCTGACTGGCATTGTTCTTTTTATGTGGATACTTTCTGGGTTTTGGCTTTACCCACCTTGGGTAAGTTCTGTCTTCCCGCCTTGGTGGAAGCTTAAAGTAGCTCATTTGTTCCAATAAGGATTCATAATGTTTTGGGATATTACCTGGACTTGTCAGCGGTAAAGTTGCAAAAAACTGAGTGATTGCCATGGAACAACTGGTAAAACTGAGTTGAT
>NZ_FULE01000065.1 GCF_900163965.1 Vibrio ruber DSM 16370 | reverse complement strand
TGTTGGGACAATAGCCCGATGGAGCGGTTCTTCAGAAGTCTAAAGACAGAATGGATACCGGTGTCGGGTTATAGGAGTTTTAGCGAAGCAAGACAGCATATAACTCGTTACATCACAGGTTATTACAGCCAACTTAGGCCCCATCAATATAATGGTGGGCTGACACCCAATGAGTCTGAACGACTATATTGGAAAAACTCTAAAACCGTGGCCAATTTTAGTTGACCACTACAAGCACCAATGCCCCGGCTACCACCGGTAATGATTGCAACGTTTGGATGACTCATATTTTGATTCCTTTCAAGCTGAAGAGTACGGGCCCGTTTGGAGAGCGTGGTCACATACTATCACCGGTGATGAGCAATTGGGAATCAGGTCCCATTGATTGGATTTTATCTCAATATTTTGATTTTGATGAAAAATTATTCCGTGATTCAGATGGATGTTGCATGAGTAGGATCGGATTTATGTTGCGATAAAAAGCGGTGTAACATGTTTCCAACCAACTCGGGGGATTCTTGATGGGCGGCATGAGCCGTCATGGGAATATTGGCAAATGCTGCTTCTGCCATTTGCGATTTTAATGAAACGGCTTCATCAAGTGAAAATAAGAAATCATTGTCACCACGCATGAACAATGTCGGGCAACGAATTTGTTTCACCAGTTCAAACGGATAGCCGGATGTTGTGGTATCAAGCCATACGTTTTTTACGGCATCAACGAGTTTCGGGAAATCTGGCTCCGGATTTGATGCATGGTAAGCCGCCACATCGTCAGCGAACCGTTGTGCCCAAAAATCTGCTGTCAGTCCGTTGAATATACTAATGGATGGATCGTCTGGTGCTAACCGCCAATGAGCGCCTAAGGTCATCAGGCATGAGACTTTTTCCGGTGCCTGTGCCGCGATTCGATAACCGACAATCCCACCGTCACTAAAACCAAAAATTGAATAGCGTTCAATCCCGAGAGAGTTGAGGACGTATTGAATGTCTTGCTGGTATTGTAAGTAACTGAGCGGCAGATCACCGAGAAGAGACTTGCCATGACCCCGAAAGTCGATGCTGATCAAGTGATAGTCCGGCGCAAGATATGGGTGGAGGGGTAACAGATCGTGTTGGGAACCAAGACCACCATGTAACATCACTAATGGTTCACCATTCGGGTTGCCTGAAAATTCGTAATAGAGAGAAGTGCCATTGATTTCGATATAACCCTGTTGACTGCCCATGTCATCTCCTTGTGATTTACTTATGCATGAACTGTTTAAATATACAGTATTTTGTAATGGTTAGGAAGCCTGAATCACAACCCTGCTTTTGCCCGTTGGATAGCCGCTTGAATTGCAGCCTTCGCTTGTGGGCTGTTTTTCCAGCAAGTCGTTTGCAGCATGGCTGCGACTCTTTCCGCGATTTCATCCGCTTCGTATGTCGCCAAATCGGCAAGGGTATCGATTCCAATTTCTTCGAACCGCTTTATAACAGTCGGACCAACGCCTTTCACTGACAAAAGGACTTCTCTTTCCGGTGCAGAAAACGCCATAAATTACCTCTCAATGAGTCACTGGATATCACTGTTCAATACCGCCTAACAGGGAACCTAGCTATTTAACGCGGATCGCTGTTGTGTCACACTTCATTGGTGACAAAATTTAAAACTTCGTCACAAATATCGATAGATGATCTGAGTGATGGGGCAGTGATAAGAAAGCGCATGAAGAATTCTCCATGCGCTTTTAACTTCAGTTAAATATCGAATCCGATATCTAATCCAGTTTTATCTCAAACTCAGAGTAACACCAGAGTATGCAGTGTAGCCATTCAGCATGATATGGTAAGTTGAGCCGCTGCGAGAGCTGATTGAGCATGACTCATTGCTACCACTTTTGTACGGACGACAATCATATGAGCTTGTTGATGGGCGGGCTCCAGCTTTTACATAGAGATCCACATCACCACTACCACCTGAGATTTGAACGGTCATATTTGAACCATCGCCCTTAAAGGAGTAGTAAGTCTGTGAACTACGGTTGCCAGATAAAGTGACAGACTGACCTTTCTTCAGCACATTACCAGTTGATGGGGCAGAGCTACATGAAGCATTAACCTCAACGGCGTTGAATGCGCTGGTGACATCTGAAGTGCTGTAGCCGAGATCTTTCGCTGCTTTGAAGACACCGCAAGCGGCTTGATCAAATGTTGCTGTCGGCGTCCAGTACAGTTGGTTTGCAACCGCAAATACTTCGAAGCCTTTACGTGCATTCCAGCCAGACTTGTTGGATAAAAGATAATAAGCACGGTTGAAAACACCACTTGAGTAGTGAACATTCAGGCCATTGTAGTATTCAGAAGCGCTGTCGATTGAACGGCCATCACGGGAAGGTCGGTCAAAATAACGCAGTGCACCGGAACCTTTAGTAATGGCTGCACCGATTTGCCAGTCAACACTGCCTTTCATAAAGTATTCAGCCGCTTCTCCGGCAATATCAGAGAACGCTTCGTTAATACCACCAGACATGCCTTCATAAACCAGACCGGAGTTCTGTTCAGTAAAGCCATGGCTGACTTCGTGAGCACTGACGTTCAGGTCAACCAACGGATAGAACTGTGTAGCACCGTCACCAAAAGTCATACTGGAGCCATTCCAGAATGCGTTTTCATAGTTTGTGCTATAGTGAACGCGCATGGTGAGCTGGAAAGTCAGCGGTGCAGTGTTCAGCCAGTCCTGATACATATCGAAAACAACTTTGCCGAAGTAGTGAGCATCGTTCAAGGGTGAGTATGCACCGTTGATCGCTTTATAATCGTTGTAGTTCGATGATGTTGCACATCTGTAGCTGTAAGGCGTGCTGCCAGACTTTTGTCCATTGAGGTTTACTGTCTTAACAACACTGTTATTCATGGTACAGGTTGAGCCAGATTTATTGATGATAAACCCAGGAAAATCTGATCCGTAGTTATATTGACCGGTTTTGCGGTTTCCGCCAGGGCCTGTGCCTCGAGCTTCGACATGGTTCAAACCTTCCCAAGTCTTGATGACATCACCGTTGATTGCGTCGACGAAGAAGAATGGGCGTGCAGGGTGATCATCAGCAACGAAGAAGTCAACTTGGTAAACGAGTTGTGCGTGATTGTTTTCGTCAAGCCGTACCATCAATTCAGCTTTTTCATTTTCAAATTCAGTATTATTAACACTGACAGCTTGTTGTTGATAATAAGCTTTTGCAATTGAAATCGCTTCTTTGAGTTCAATCGACGGTGATGCGATTGAAATATCATCTGCAATACCTTCAGCAACTACACCATAAACGTCAGTTGTACCTGAGACGGCACCTTTTGTTACGGTTGCAGCGACTGACGTATCATAAACAGGGATACCCATGTAAGTCTGTTGATAACGAACTTTCACTTTACCATTTGGCAATGTGACTTGTTTGACTTCTTTGAAGCCTGTTTCGAGAGGGGCAACGCTACGAGCTTGCGTGTTCAGAACTTGATCAAGTTGTGAGCTATCCTGCATTGTGACCATTTCTGCAGCGGAGACCGGTAATGCCGCAGTCAGACTTGCGGCGAATACCCAATGAATGTGACGTTGAATTTTATTCATTTCTCAGTCCTAGAGATTTGTTTTTAATTAATTAATTTCCGAAATATCAAAAATTAACCCTATTGCGATCGCCCATGCGATAAAACGCATAATAACAATGCTGAACATTTTTAAATTCGTCTAGAGTTTCAGAAAAAATTTTTTTAAGCCATGTTTATAAAAATTTACATGTCGGCAGATGTAATCGATTGAATAGTTGAGTAGAGAAAAACTATATTTTTCTTGAAGTTAGATAGAGTATGGCTTGAGAGCTAATTAATAGTTTTGTGACAATTTAAAATAACATAAATATATCAATAGTGGAAAAGTTTTGATTTTATTTTCACTTTTATTTATAGATGTATTATTTATATTTTTATCATAAGGCATTTTTGATGAATCAATATTCATCATCTTTTAAAATATACTATAGACGTCTTTTCCATTAATGAAAGGACTTTTCTCCTAACTAATTGTAATCATTATGAAATGTTATCAATTGTCGTTGATTGTGTGTTTTTTGTGTCAAAATTAACCGGCGGTTTTGTTATGCGCAGAGTGTGATCGGGCTATATGATGTGAGAGGAGAAGCCATACTCACATTCGGGTAAGCAGTGAGTATGGCAGTGTGTTAGAGTGCAGTCGGCAGGACGTTGTACCGGAATGGTATCAACTCGCGGGGTGGAGGTGACACGCAATCCAGTGTTCATCTTGCGTTTGTGTTAGTGTCGGTGCTTCCCGCGAGCATCGTTCTGTCGCGTACTGACAGCGCGGATGGAATGCACAACCACTCGGTGGATTTAGCGGTGAGGGAATATCACCGATGAGTGGGACATGTTCGGTATTGTGGGTCGGATCCGGTACCGGGATCGCGGACAACAGCGCTTGTGTGTAGGGATGCTTCGGCTGACGATAGAGCACTTCTGCCGGCGCCCGCTCAACAATTTTACCCAAATACATGACCCCGACTTCATCACAAGTATGTTGTACAACCGCCAGATCATGGGCAATAAACAGGAACGAGATGCCTCTGCTTTCCTGAAGTTCGGCAATTAAGTTGAGAACTTGCGCCTGCACCGACACATCCAGTGCAGAGACTGGTTCATCGGCGATAATCAGTTTCGGCTCTAAAACAAGTGCCCGGGCGATGCCGACACGCTGGCGTTGTCCGCCGGAAAATTCATGCGGATAACGATTGAGTGCCTGAGGACGAAGCCCGACGGTATGCATTACTTCGGCAATCTTTTCTTCACGCTGTGCAATGGTGCCGATGTTATGAATATCCAGCGGTTCGCGAAGAATATCATGAATGGTCATCCGGGGGCTCAGAGAGGCAAATGGGTCCTGAAAAATCATCTGCATCTCTTTTCGCATGGCTTTGAGTGTCCGGGCATCCATTCGGGTTATATCTTGTCCCGAGATGGTGATTTCTCCGGCCGAGGGTTCAATCAGGCGCAAGATACAGCGACCCAAGGTTGATTTACCACATCCGGACTCTCCGACTAACCCGAGGGTTTTGCCCTGATGAATTTTAAAACTCACATTATCGACGGCTTTACAAACCGAGCGGGCGCGTTTGAATAACGACTTTCCGGCATAGAAATGTTTTTTTAATCCTTTGACTTCTAATAAAATATCGCTCATCGGGATGCCTCCGATATGTGAAAACATGCCGCTTGGTGTTCCGGTGGCCCGGTCAGGATCGGTGTGTTTTGGCGGCATGTCTGCGTGACACGGTGACAGCGGTCGGCAAAACGGCACCCTGTCGGTAGATGGAATAAGTCCGGAACCATGCCTTCAATGGTTGGCAGACGGGCAATTTTCTGCTGCCGAACGACCGGGATCGATTGAAGTAACCCTTGGGTATATGGGTGTTTCGGGTGACTAAAAATGTCATCAACTGAGCCTTGTTCCACCACTTCGCCACAGTACATCACTACGACACGCTGACAGGATTCAGCCACAACACCTAAATCGTGCGTCACCAACACGACGGCCATATTCAATGATTGTTTTAGCTGTTTGATCTCATACATCACCTGTGCCTGAATGGTCACATCGAGTGCGGTAGTGGGTTCATCAGCCAATAACAATGCGGGGCGACAGGAGAGCGCCATAGCAATCATGACCCGTTGCCGCATCCCGCCGGAAAGCTGATGGGGATACTCGCGTATGCGTCTTTCCGGTGACGGAATTCCAACCATCCGCAGCATTTCTGTTGCCCGAATGGCAGCTTGTTTGCGAGAGATCTGTTGGTGGTTGCGAATCACATCCACCATTTGAGTTTCGATTCTCAGCACCGGGTTCAGGGCAGTCATCGGTTCCTGAAAAATCATTGAAATATCGTTGCCCCGCAATCGTCGGTAGGATTTTTCGTCCATACCAACCAGCTCTTGTCCCTGAAAACGGATACTGCCGGAGACAATGTTACCCGGCGGACTTGGGATCAGCCCCATGATCGCCAGTGAACTGACGGATTTTCCGCAGCCGGATTCACCGACAATGGCCACGCTTTCACCGGGCATCACCTCAAAACTGATCCCGTTAATTGCCCGGGCAACGCCTTTATCGGTCTGAAAATCAACCGTCAGGCCATCGACTTTGAGTAATGGCTCTGTCACCGTATTGTCTATTGCGTTCATGACACCTTCCTTGGATCTAATGCATCCTGAAGTGAATCTGAAAATAAATTGAATGCCAGTACCAGCACAAACAGCATCCCGGAGGCGGCAAAAAAGTTGCAGAAGTGCCCTGAAGTGACCTCGGTGCTCGCTTCAGCGATCATCAGCCCCCAACTGATACTTTCTTTGACACCCAGCCCGAGGAAACTCAGAATCACTTCACTCTTGATGGCGGTTATAAACAGTATGGTCATTTCAACCAAAAGAATATGGCTGGTATTGGGCATTAAATGGCGGAAGATAATCCGGTAAGTTGGTACCCCGAGTGCGTGGGCTGCCTCGGTGAATTCCATATTTTTCAGTTTGATCACTTCTCCGCGAATCACTCGCGCGGTACCGGTCCAGAATGCGAGTGTCATCGCGGTATGCATCGCATAAGGGTTGCCCGCCATTGCGACGGCAATCGCGGCCACCAGTAAAAAATAAGGAATACAGTCAATACAGTTCATCACCCACAGAATGAACTCATCAAGGATTGATCCGGCATAGTAGCCCATCAGAGAGCCAGTCAACGCCCCGATTGTGGTCGCGAGTACCGCAACAACCAACCCGACTTCAAACGCTGTTTTGGTGCTGTAAATTGCGCGTTGAAAAATATCTTGTCCATTGATGGTGGTGCCGAACCAGTGTTCGGCACTCGGCCCGCTGTGTCCGGATGTTTGCAGCACATCCCATTGTTGGGCTATCAGACCGAGCCAGACCAGAATCGCAATAACAAAGTAAATCAGTACAATCGATAAGCTGATCATCCCGATGCGATCTTTGCGAAATTTCTGAATGCCTTTGGACCATAGTGACTCTCGTTTCTGCGATGAGTCTTGCGTCATTGTATGAATCGTTTCAGTCATCGGATGCCCTTATTTGAGTGAGATCCGTGGATCAACGAGTTTGTAAAGAATATCAACCGTACTGACAATGACGATAAACACCAGAGTCAGGAGGACGATAACCGCTTTGAGCACTGGCAGATCACCAGTCGTGATCGCGTTGTAGGTAATCAAACCAACACCGGGAATCCCAAAGTAACTTTCCAGAAGTAAAGAACCACCGATCATGACGAACGGAATGGAAAACACAATCCGTGTCATAATCGGAATCAGGGCATTCTTCAACACGTGTTTGAATAACACTTGCAAATGGGAATGACCAAATGCTCTGACGGTACGGATATGATCCCGGGTCATCTCTTCGACAAAAAGGGCACGGTAAAACCGAGTGCTGTAGCCCACGGATACAAAAATAGAGCACAGTGTCGGCACCGTTACATAGTATAAATAGCTACTCAGGGAATTAACTTCCCAGCCGTAGACCGGAAACAAATTGAGCCCGTAACTGGAGCAGAAAATTAATTGCATCACGATGATGATAATAAGGTAAGAAATGCTCATCCCGATCACCGAAGAAGACATCACTAATTTATCTGCCCAACGGCCGCGGTGATGCGCTGCGAACAGCCCCAGCGCAATACTGATCAAATGGCCTAAAATAAATCCCGGTAATGCCAACAGTAATGAGATCGGAATCGTCCGTTCGAGAATCGTGGTTACCGACTCACCACTGGAGTCGGAATAACCAAAATTAAACGTGATCACTTGCTGGAGGTAGTGCAGATAACGAATCCAAAACGGTTGATCATAGCCAAGTTCATGGCGAATCGCGTTGATTTCTTCAACCGTCGGATTCCGCCCTAACAGATCATAGGTTTTATCCGGGCCGAAATAGACCATCAGCACAAAACTGATTAAAGTGACGCCAAAGAGCAGCGGCAGACTATAAATCAGTTTACGCAGACAATAACGGAGCGTATCCATGTGTGACCCCTCTACTGAATATCAATATATTTGAGGTAGTTACCGAGGATTTCCCGTTGTGGCCACATCGTGACATCTTTGTGCCATAGACGAACCCGGGTACGGGAGAAGCTGCCGATGCCCACACAGTCATCGATTAAGATTTGGTTGAGCTGATGGTAGATAGCTGTCCGTTCTGGCCCCGGTTGCATGACCGCCGCTTTCTCAAATAACGCGTTGTATTGCGGGTTATTGTAGTTTGCACTGTTCGAACCGGGAGAGCGGTTTGGTCCGTAGAAGAGTTGCAGGGTGTTTTCTGCATCGGGATAGTCCAGCCCCCAGCCCATCGGAATCATCTGAGTACGGCTGTTCTTGATATCCCGGTTGAAGTCACCGAAGGTAGCATAGGGTTTAAATTTGATCTTATTCTTCGGATAGCCGATTTTCATCAAATTGCCCCGGAACTGTTCGAAGAACTGTTTATAGCGAACGGTGGAGGTTGCCGGATAGTAAAGCACCGGTAAATTACGCGCGTTCCAGCCGTTTTCTTTCAGCAGTTTCTTCGCCCCGGCAATATCCTGCGTAATAGAACTTTTGTCCAGATTCGGATCAAACGCATCGGTTCCGGGAACAATGAAACCCGGATACGCTTCACCGAGCCCTAAATAAAAGCGTGAAACACGCTGCGGCCAGTCAAACGACTTGATGATGGCACACCGCAGCGCTTTATTTTGTGCATTGGTTTTCGGATCATCCGAGTGACCAAAATATTCATCATCAAAGTTGAAGACGTTATACACCATGCCGGCTTCACGCTGAGCACGGAAGTTATATTTTGCGGCATATTCCGGTTTGAGTGTAACCGGATGTTTAGATGCCAACACGGTATCGAGCTGTTCATTTTGCAAGGTGGTATTGACGATTTCATTACCTTTGCTGAATGAATTCCACCGTGCAGACTGTTGTTTGACCCAGTTGACTTCGACGCGATCAACGCGTGGGAGTGTTTTCCCGTCCAGCGCTGCAACGCCCGTTTCACCGTGGACTTTCGGATCGTAACCTGCTTCGGCAAGATGGAAGACTTCATGGCGGTAGTTTGGATTTCTCTCCAGTACGGTTTTAGTTGAATTGTGTGAAATCAGTTTGAACGGGCCGCTGCCGACCGGATGGGTAGCAAATTCACGGCCATACTTTTCGACGGCTTCATGCGGGACGAGCGCGGAATAACCCATTGCCAAAGTATAAACCAGTTGCGGATAAGGTTGTTCCAGCTTGATTTTAATCGTGTACTTATCCGGGGCACTCAGACCTTCAAGCGGTTTACTATAATCCGCACCGGCTTCTTTCCATGCTTCTATACCCGCAATTTTATTCGTCCACAACCAAGCGCCTTGTGAACGGTTGGTCGGATCAAAGTGACGCTTCATTGAATAGATAAAATCGTCAGCCGTGACTTCTCTGCCTTTGCCATCGGGAAATGCCGGATCATCGACAAAATGAACGCCCTGTTTGATATGAATGGTATATGTCAGCCCATCATCGGAGACCTCGGGCATTGCGGTCGCGAGATTAGGTTTTAATTCATACGGGTTCTTCAGATATTTATATTCGTACAAGGTGTCGTATACCGCGGTGACAATGGTATTGCTGTAGGTCGTCCCGGACTGAACTGAATCAAAGTTTGTCGGAGTACCGTCTTCAGAAAAACGTAACACTTTGGGGGCTGCTGAGGTGGCATCTGCAAATGTCGGCGTGCTGACATAAATAAGTGAAGCCGCAAACGCTACAGCCAGCGGGCGTAATCTCAATCGTGACATACAAATTCCTTTTGTATTTTATGGTTTTGTGGGTTAAGTGAAATCTGGCGTGGGCAGATTTCATCTGCAATGCAATGTGCAACATTGCTGAAACATACTATAAAACACAAGGCATCTGTACTATGTCAATCATTGTATGCAAAATATGAATCAAGCTGGATTAAACAGTGTGTTTGATCACGAAAAACAGCAATATTAAAGAGTGTTAAGCAAATAGAACCGGGTAAATATGTGGCTTATTTCACCACGAGAATCATATGGGTGGTAGAGCAGAAAATTGAACTATGTGATTGATATGACATCTTATTCATAATTGAATTTTTGATCAACAGCCCCTAGTGAGTCAGGATGATCTCAGGTTTGAATCGAACAAACAAAGATAATGAATAGCGTAAGGCTCGGTTGTTGTTGATTCAGTATATTCGTGTTATTGCAATTTCTATATTGATATTAAATTCAAAATAATGATATTTTTATTATTATAATGATAAGAGTGTTTTAATAAGTATCAATGTTCAACGATAGAATAAATCAGATAATTATAATTCACTGTTATGTGTTAATTTCACGCTTTGCGACTCTGATAATAATCACACTTTTCACTAATTCTCTCCTGTGCAAAAAAAATCACCGATAAGCAAAAACATCAGTTATTAAAATCAATTAATATAGCGTTGAACATCATATAACCCATAGGGAATCCAGTCTCTACCCTAATGTATGCTGGTGTGTTAAGGCTTAGAGGTATGATAAATCCTGCATCCAAGAACATTGGGAACGACAGATATCTGAAAGGAATAACTTTAGAGTATGGAATTTAAAATGAAGAAAAAAATACTGACGACAATTATTTCATCAACACTGTTTGTCAGCTATGGACTATATTCGGTTAATGCTATGGCACAAACCGATTCGGTTCAGGCATCAGCAAACAGTGAATCATTAAAATCAGAACAAGTTCAGGCAGATTGGCATAATAATAGTAAAATGTATGACGTTTTGGCAAAAGCGATTGTTGCCAGAATGACCGATGAAGAAAAGCTGAAAATGTTAGTCGGTGCGGGGATGGACCCTGATAAAGATACCGTGATTAATTTAAAAGCATCAGTCAATGGCGTGGCCGGATATATCCACGGGGTTTATGCTCCCAAACGTCGTTTAGACGTTCCGGCACTGAAACTTGCTGATGGTCCGGCCGGTATCCGGATCGATCCAACGCGCGAGGGAGATAGTCAAACCTACTATGCTACCGCATTTCCGAGTGGTGCCCTGATAGCATCGACATGGAATCCCGATTTAGTTCATGAAGTCGGTGAAGCGGTCGCCAATGAAGGGAAAGAATACGGTGTCGATTTCTGGTTAGCTCCCGGGATGAATATTCAGCGCAACCCGCTCAATGGGCGTAATTTCGAATATTATTCAGAAGATCCGCTGGTCAGTGGGATGATTGCCTCCGCGATGGTGCAGGGGGTGCAAAGCAAAGGTCTGGCAACAACGATTAAACATTTTGTCGCCAATAACTCAGAAACGAATCGCTTCTTTATCAATGCGGTGGTTACGCCGCGCGCGCTGCGGGAGATCTACCTGCGTGGTTTCGAATATGCGGTGAAGGAATCTCACCCGTGGGGCATTATGTCATCGTACAATCAGGTCAACGGCACCAATAGTGGTGAACGTGCTGATCTGATGACGGATATTCTGCGTAATGAATGGGGATTCAATGGGTTAGCGATGAGTGACTGGTTCGCCGGCTACAACCCGATCGATCTCCTCAACGCCGGTGTTGATGTCATTCAGCCCGGTGGTGAAAACCTGGTCGTTCCCGGTTTAGGTGATTGGGGAAAATATGTGGTTGAGGGGTATAAAAATGGTGAGCTGACCAAAGCCACGCTTGATCGAAATGTCCGCCATATCGTCGCTCAGGCTTTAAAAACACCGTCTGCAAAAAATTATCCTATCTCGAATAACCCTGATCTGAAAGCCCATGCAACTTTGGCAAAACAGGTGGCGGATGAAGGGATTATTTTGCTGAAAAATCAGAATTCAGCGCTGCCGCTTGCGACGTCACAATCCATTGCTTCGTTTGGTATCACCCAGATTAATACTTTGAAAGGCGGAACCGGCAGCGGTGATGTCCATCCCGATCATGTGACGACCATCATCGACGGACTTGCGAAACAGTTTCCGGTGAATGAGTCGCTGGCGTCTTTCTACAGCGATTATTTTGAAGCCAATAAAGTGATCACGACCGGTGGTCTGGGCGTATCGAAAATCGTCAGTTGTACTGAGCCTTCAGTGACGGATTTGGGCGCACAAATCAACGGTGCTGCACAAAATAGCGATGTTGCCGTCATCACCCTCGGACGTGTGGCCGGTGAAGCGGCGGATCGAAAAGCCGGGCGGGGAGACTACTTACTGTCTGAGACTGAGCTGGGGCTGATTTCCTCAGTATCCAACGCTTTCCATGCGCAGGGTAAAAAAGTCGTGGTGATTTTGAATATTGCTGGTGTGATTGATATGAGCGAATGGCAAGATCAAGTCGACGGGATTGTACTGGCTTATATGCCGGGGCAAGAGTCCGGTGACGCCATTGCCGATATTATTTCCGGTAAGGCCAACCCGAGCGGTAAATTAGCGCAAACTATTCCACTGTCTTATGCGGATGTCCCGTCTTCGACCACCTTCCCCGGTGTTGATGAAAATCACGACGGTGCATTGGATCACCAGTATTACAATGAAGATATCTATGTCGGATATCGTTATTACCAGACATTTAACAAAGAAGTCGCTTATCCGTTCGGTTACGGATTGTCATACACATCATTTGATATATCACGGACAAAAGTGCTTATGAATGGGTTGAATCATCGCCATCCGAGAAAAGGGGTGTTGCTCAAAACCGTCGTGGCAAATACAGGTGATGTGGCCGGTAAAGAGGTGGTTCAGGTCTATGTTGCGGCACCGGAAGTGAAACTGAAAAAACCCAACATTGAACTGAAAGCATTTGCGAAAACAAGAGAACTGGCACCCGGAAGATCACAACGGATGATGCTGGAAATCTCACCTCAAACGTTGGCGAGTTTCGATCCTGCTAAAGATCAATGGATTGTTGAGCCGGGCACTTATCAGGTCTATGTCAGTCAGTCATCCGATATTCGGTCGGTTACACCGGTTGAATTTGTGGTGCGCAAAGAAATTGTGGTTGAAAACACCACTCCGGGCGCACTGGCTTTAGAGGAAGGTGTGACGGCAGCTTCATTTGTAACTGTGGCGGAATAAAACGCTTCATTCATCCTTTGGCGGGCTTAGCCCGCCTTTTTTTATGCGTTGAATATGGTGCTGAACCGCCTGAATCGCGGATAGAAGAAGCCATGTCATATAAGTAAGAAAGCCATTGATAATAACAATAGAGTTATTAGTGGTGATGTACATTATGATTTATATTGCACATTTATGTTTTGCTTTCGTGTTGTATCACTTTATCGTCAATCGGTGCCTTTTCTGCGCCGGGATCTTTGTTAAATTGACACCGGACTCGTGTTTATATGCGCGCTTTAGCAGTATGTTAGCCGTATTGGCAGGCGGGATTCATCAGGCGTTATGCCTTTGATATGTCAGGGAATTGGATGGTCGGGCTGATTCGGACAAGTGATTTTTTTTCAGAATTTCAGAGAAAGAGCAATGATGAATAGCAGATATGAGAAAAGTGTCTCGAATGTATTAGCTCGCAATATGATTCAACAGTTGTCGCTGCACAATATTGATATTCAAACGATTTTAAAACGCTGTGGTATCAGTGAGTATGAATTGAATCGACCCAATGGCAGACTTGCCGAACGCACCCATTACCAGTTTATGCTCGAAACGATGAAATATAATCGTTATATCTACGAATCGTCGTCGATTCAGTCGTTATTTAACTCATTTCCCGAGCTGATTGGTTTATGTATGAATCAATCCTCAGCGGTTCAGGCGGTAGAGAGTTTTATTCGCTACCGGATGCTGATTGGGAATTGTGACCGCTGTGACCTGAAAGTTGAGGGAAACCGGCTCAAACTGACATATATCGATGACGGCCCCGAAGAATTATCAACCAGTGCATTGGGGAACTTTATTATCTGCCGGGAGCTGCTCAAAGTTTATTTACCGAAGATGTCGGTACAGGCCAGCCTGACGCATGTGGGGTCACTCTCAAGGAATATCGTCAATGATTGTCTGGAAACACAGTGTTTATTGCATCAGTGTGAGAATTATTTAATTATCGAAAGCCCGGCTCTGCAAGAATCCAATCACAACTGCAACCCACAACTCAATCAGCTACAAAAATTACATTTAGAGGCGTTATGTCGTCAAATCGATCAACAGCAAACATTCGCTGCGACGGTGGAAGAGCTGATTGAATCGTTGTTATTGCAGCAAAATATCGAAAACGAACATTCAGTGCTCCAGTATGTGTGCAGCCATTTAAAAATGAGCCGTTGGACACTGAACAATAAACTACGGCAAGATAATCAGTCTTTTACGGATGTACTGAACCGAGTGCGGTTGAAAAAAGCCTGTGAATTGCTGGTTGAAACCCAGAAAAGCATCAAAGAAATTAGCGAGTTAGTTTACTTCTCTTCGCAGGCGGTATTTTCACGGTTTTTTCGGTTGCACGCCAATATGTCGCCGATTCAATATCGCAAGAAACTGGCAAATCGCTCACCTTCACTGAGCGAGGTGTCTTGAATCACACGACCTGATGAACAGCAATATACTCATCAGGCCGCGTTGAATTTTGCGATATGGTTAAAAGAACTGTGGTTAGAAGAACTGCCAAACAACACTATGTTCAGATCCCATACTCCACAGGAGTACCACCACGGCCAGTAATGCTTCCAGAATCAACACACCGACACCGAGCGTTGTTCCCGAGAGAATAAAACCTTGTTTATTGCTGATACCCAAAAAGCTGGGCGTTCCTTTATACAGCAGATAAGCGGTATAGATCACGCCACCGATCATGGCGAGCAGGCACAGCCAAAACACCGGATAAATGGCAAAAATACCACTCAGGAACATCGGTGTGGCAGTGTATCCGGCAAAAATAGTACATTCACGTTGTGTCGGACGGTTAGGAATCTTGCGGGCGAGCCAGTAGATCAGGCTACCGACAAGACCGACGGCGAGCAAAATTAAGGCATAAAATGCCACACCGAGTGCCAGTCCATTCATCAGAGAAACTTTGTAGGTCTCTTCACCACCAAATGTCCACCCAACTTGCGTTGTTCCGATGAATGAACAGATCACCGGAATCGCTGCCATCCATAGTACATGGTGTAGATAGAGGTGACTGAGCGTTGTGTGTTCAGCATTAATTTCACGCCATTCGCGTTCCGGGTGGTGTAATAATCCCCATACATGATTACTCATCGCTAACCCCTTATATCCTATTGTCAGAATGACTTTACTACCGTATGACGGTTAAAATTTAACCATTACTCATCATTATAGACCGAACCCTGCAAGGACACACAATCAGAATCATTTACATTTAATCATAATTGTTTACATTTTGTTCCCCCGTCTAACCTCTCTGTTTCACCGCGAAGTGATGTTGGCACCCAGACGGATATACGAGTCATCGGATAACCACACAAATAGAGCCAGTGATTGTCTTGATTATGCTTTCAGGGGGATATTTTTCGCAAATTGCTAAAAAATTCCCATTTTGAGAATTTATTATGAGTCAATATGCTATAAATTGATTTCTTAATAAAAAATATCCAATAAAAACAATTCATTATATTTGTGTAAAAAGTTGGCATGTATAGTGCATTAATAAAAGTGATCCTTTTTAAGCCGAAGGATCACCTAGCCAACTGACGTTGTTAGTGAACCAAATTTGTTCATATTGATAGCCAATCACGACCTTGTGATTGGCTTTTTTTATGTTTGTTTATCTGCCTGCCCCCCTGATGTTCTAGATGACCTGTTTTATTTCAGCTCGGTTCCCAGTTTACCGTCGGAGTCACTGTAACAACTTTGATATTGGTAATGTTGTGGTTAGCCGCGCGTCTTTAGCGGTTATCCGGTTCACTTCTGGTGGCCGTCATACTGTCGAAGAAAAAGCGAGTTAAATATGTCATGCTGAAATTCGGTCAAGTTTGAATAACGGGAATATTTAACTGAAAATGAATAAGTTTTAATATGTAATTATGACTACGGGAACCAGAATTTTTTACATCATGACATAATAAAAATAAGGATTTAAATAGAATATTTTCTTTTGTAAATTTTATATTTAACTCTGAATTTTAAATGTGATAATATTGGATTTAGTATGTGTTTGTTTTTAAGTATTTGAAGTATATATTCTTATTAAATATAACAATAAATTTTATTAAATATTGGACTTTTCTCACGAATAATTATTTGTATAACATTTGTTGTTATTTTTTTTGATAAACACATTATCAAATTACTTTTTATTTTAAGTGTGTTCACCTTCGGTAATATTTGTATTGTCCATTCTGAATGTGACTTCTACAATATTGGTCACTTAACTCTTTTAACAATAAAAGTCGTGTGTTAAGTCAAACAAAAGTTTGCTTGCAAGAAAACAAATTGTACTTAAACAGCAAATTGTACTTAACGGCCCAACCTCTGTAAGTGGTATTGGTTGAGAGGCCAAACTGGAGAATTATAATGGCCATAACGAAAACCTCTGCCAGTCGTGCAAAAAAATTTTTGACAATTCTGACCGTCACTGCGGCCGCTTTGTCAGCAACTGTCAGTGAAGCAAAAACCCTTACCTCGAACGAAACAGGCATCCATAATGGTTACTACTATTCGTTCTGGACTGATGCCCCGGGCACCGTCTCTATGACTCTGGGAGATGGCGGTAATTACAGCTCGCAATGGCACAATACCGGCAACTGGGTCGGCGGTAAAGGCTGGAACCCGGGCGGACGACGCACCGTGAATTATTCAGGTACCTTTAACCCTTCCGGTAACGGCTATCTGGCGCTGTACGGCTGGACAACCAATCCGCTGGTTGAGTATTACATCATCGATAACTGGGGCAGCTATCGACCCGGTACAAATGGAACCTATTACGGCACCGTGAATACCGACGGCGGCACCTACGATATTTATCGCACCCTGCGGGTAGACAAACCTTCGATTGAGGGGAATAAATCTACATTCTATCAATACTGGAGTGTGCGTCAGCAAAAACGCACTGGCGGTACGATTACTACCGGCAATCACTTTGACGCCTGGGCCAGCAAGGGGTTAAACCTCGGAACCTTCAATTACATGGTGATGGCTACCGAAGGCTACCAAAGCAGTGGTAGCTCGAATATCACGCTGGGTAGCAGTGGCGGTGACAATGGCGGTGGCAGTGTCGGCCCGAGCAGTACTGACATTGTGGTTCGCGCAATGGGTATCAGCGGCCAAGAGCACATCAACCTACTGATTAACGGGACTGCGGTTGCCGACTGGAACCTCAGCAACAGTTTTCAGGAATATACCTACCGCGGCAGAGCGGCTGGCGATATCCAAGTTCAATATGACAACGACACCAGTGGTCGTGATGTTGTATTAGACTGGGTCTATGTCAACGGTGAAACCCGCAAGGCTACAGATATGGAGTACAACACCTCTACCTATGACAATGGTAAGTGTGGTGGTGGTTCATACTCTGGCAATATGGACTGTAACGGTGTAATTGGCTTTGGGAATACCGATGCTTGCTTTAGCGGCAACTGCTCTGGCAACGGCGGGAACGGAAACGGGGGTAATAATGCTGTGTGTAATGGTTATGTCGGTATTACTTTTGATGACGGCCCGACCAGCAATACCAGTACACTGGTCAACCTGCTGAAGCAAAATAATCTTAAACCGGTCACATGGTTTGTCTGGGGGCAGCGCGCCAGTAATAATCCGTCGCTGATCTCTCGCATGAAAGAGGTGGGTGAGCCACAAAATCACAGCTATACCCATCCCCACATGACTCGTTTCAGCTATCAGCAAATCATCAACGAGCTAAGCCGAACCAATCAGGCCATCCAAAATGCCGGCGCACCGGCACCGACTTTGTACCGTCCGCCATATGGTGAGGTGAACTCAACCATCCAGCAGGCAGCACAAAATCTTGGAATGCGCGTGATTACCTGGGATGTGGATTCTCAAGACTGGAACAATGCCAGCACCAGCGCGATTGTCAATGCCGCCAACCGACTACAAAACGGACAAGTGATTTTAATGCACGATGGCTACAGAAACACCAACAACGCCATTGCACAAATTGCCCGTAATTTGAAAGCGAAAGGGTTATGCCCCGGCCGGATCGACCCATACAGCGGTAAAGCCGTCGCGCCATAGGCCATCATCAGCGTGGGCGAAATATTTGTTGTCCATACTGAGGTAACACATTCGCGAGGAGGCATTTCAATCTGATACTTCTCGCGCTATTCAAGGCCGCAGATATTCGTCTGCGGCCTTTGCTATTCTGACGCCTCACTCGCACCAGCCTCTTTACCTGAGAAAGATCGATGGTTTGGTCAAGGTACACCCAGAGGACAAGAACCGTTCACATTTCTTACAAATTGCTGCTACGTTAGATACATTATTGACCCAAAGAAAATCCCCGAATTTGAACAATATGCCCGTATGTGGATTCCGCTCGTTGAACAGTTTGGTGGTATACATCATGGATATTTTTTACCGTCGGAAGGAGCGAATAACATTTCTATAAGTACTGCTTTGACTTAATTTAGGTAATCCATCTAGCAATTTAAAAGTTACGTTATGTATTTTGACCTTAATTCATTCGTTTAAAATCGACGCTCTTGCATTACTTCATGACAGACTTTTTCTATTTGTTCTCTAAGCCATATGTGAGAGGAATCTGATTGGAGACGAGGGTGCCACATCATAGAAATTGTAATTTTGTTAGTGTGAACTGGCAGTTCAAATGCCCATAAGCTAGCGTTGCTTGAACTTAATGGTTCATTCAGCAAAAATGATGATGGCACTAATGCGATTAAATCTGAATGCTTGGCTACCTCAAGTGCAGCAGGAAAACTGGGTACCGTTGCAACAATATGTCGAGCTAATCCTTGTTCTTTGAGTTCTTCATCAACAGGTCCTGAAAAATCCCCTCTTCGGGAGGCGATAATATGACTAAATAGACAATATTGTTGAGCCGTTACCTTTTTACACTGATCAAGTGGGTGTCCTTTTCTGACGACACTAACGAAGTTATCATAAAATAAGGCTTTGATACGGATTTCAGGTCCCATGTTTTTAAGTACACCAATTTCTAAATCAACCTTCCCATCTCTAAGGGGGTCAGGACTTTTTTCCTGTTTAGGCATAAATCGTAAACGGACTTTCGGCGAATGCTTCGTAAAGTGCGTAATAAGTTTTGATGCAAACGTTTCTATAAATCCATCATTGGCTCGAATGGTAAAAGTACGTTCAAGGGTGGGTAAATTTACTGGCTGAATATTTGGTTGAAGAATATTTAATGCTTCAAAAACCGTATACCTTGTACGCTCTTTAATGGATTCCGCATAAGGGGTTAATACCATTTTTCGACCGGCACGAACCAGCAATTGATCGCCAGTTATCATACGTAAACGAGACAACGTCCGGCTCATCGCTGACTTACTTAAAGATAACTGATTAGCAGCCCCTGTAATAGTTTTCTCGGCAAGTAAAACGTCTAAAGCAGCCAGCAAGTTCATATCGGGATTGGTCATCGGTCTTTCTCCAGCATTTTGTAGCGCTTAAAGATATGGCGTTTGGTGCAACTATATAATGAATTTGGTGCGTCTTCCGCCTTGTATGATAGCAGTTTAGACTTAAATCCTTCAATGAAAAGAGGTGGAAATATATGGCACTATTTATGAGTCAAACTGGCGATGACGGATTGTCCGGTAAAGAACGATTATTTGCGATGTTAGCTGTAATGATCACGACGACGATGAATGTCTTTGATGGTTCGATGATAAATATAGCATTACCCAAGATATCAACATCATTAGGTGTTAGTGCTTCAGAAGTAGTTTGGGTTGCAAATGCTTACTTGCTTGCTGTTGCTATGTCTCTGGCTATTTTTTCGGCACTGGCGACACGTGTCGGTTTCCGTAAACAGTTTATTGGTGGATTGATTGTTTTCACTGTTTCTTCTGTAGGCTGCGCTCTATCATCGACATTATCAGAGTTGGTTGTTATGCGTTTTATTCAAGGGATTGGTGGTGCTGCAACGCTCAGTATTGCTCCGGCACTCCTTAGAATGGTCTTTCCTAGCAGATTGCTCGGAAGGGTATTAGGAATTAACGCATTAATAATTGCTACATGTACCGCAGTAGCCCCACTAATCAGCGGTGCTTTGTTGGTAACGTTAAGCTGGCCGTGGCTTTTTATAATTAACATCCCATTAGGTATTGTAGCGGTATTTTTTTCGAAACGATTTCTCCCTAAACCAATCGGGCTTGATACGCGTCCCCTAGATAAACTAGGCGCCTTGTTTTCTGTAATTATGTTGGGTAGCACTATTTTTTTCGCTAACTCATTTTCTAGACATGCAATCGATTATAACGAACAACAGGCACTTTTGTTCTTGGTAACCGCGCTTCTGAGTGGAATAGCATTCGTCTATCGTCAGCGTATAACCATAGCGCCTTTATTGCCGCTAGAAATATTCTCAAATCAACGTTTTTCTTTATCAGCGATGACATCTTTCATGTCGTTTATTGCTCAAGGTATGACGTTTATTGTACTGCCATTTTTATATGAAAGTGTTTATGGCTATAGTCCACTAACATCCGCTCTACTTTTTATCCCATGGCCAGTAGGTATTGTTTTGGTGGCACCACATGCAGGAAAGCTGGCTGACAAGAAAAATCCGGCTATGATTTCAACGCTTGGCCTTGTCGTCTTTGGTATTGGATTGCTGCTATTAATTAGTTTCTCACAAACGCCGTCAGTTTTAGATATTGCCTGGAGAAGTTTAGTTTGTGGTATTGGTTTTGGTTTATTTCAAAGCCCTAATAATCGCGAAATGATGGCAAATGTGGAGACCAACTATAGTAGCTATGCCTCGGGAGTACTGGCGATGATGAGAACATTTGGTCAATGTCTTGGCACTGCGATTGTTGGCATCATGTTATCTCACTCAGGCTCTCTTGCGTCCTCTTCTAGGAATGCAGTACATCTAGGGTTGTGGTTCGCTTTTGGTGCAGTATTTTTAGCCATTTTATTTAGTGTTAGCCGAATTAAAAAATAAAAGGAAATGCAATGGTATGAAAACTAGCTTAAGGAATAAGGAGTTTTTCATACTAAAATTAATTACGTCTTACTAAATCAAGTAGAAGCTCTAGAATATATTTGTCCATTTTCTTGCAAATTGACTACCGCTGACAACGTTGGTCTTTGACTCTTTGGGATACGAGAAGTTATCCGAAGATTGGGAACCACCTTGCTCTGCTAAATAGAAATTGTCCAAAAATAAGTTTGAGTCGAGATTGAGACCTTTTCCATTCTGACGCCCCACTCGCACCAGCCCGTCAACATTGCAGCATAAGAAATAAAGTGATGTGAAGTGACTCGGGAAAAGGCAGCGATATGGATTTAACCCGATGAAAACCCATAGACTTTTGCACGGCAGCTCGCCACACTGGGGGCATTGTTCATTAACCGATGTAAATCATTCAGATATGAAGACTTCACTCGATCATCTGCCCGAACGTAAACAGCATGAGTTGGCGCTGATTTCCACCATTTTGCGCGATACGCTGGAAGAATACATCGTCGGTAAGCAGGGGAGTAAAGCCGAGTTTCGGATCCTGAAAATCATTCTGTTCGGTAGCCATGCCAAAGGCGGTTGGGTGAGGGATATTCCCAACGGCTATGTCAGTGATTACGATATTCTGGTGATCGTTAATCAATCCTCACTGGTGGAAGAAGATCTGGTCTGGCGTCGGGCGGAAGAGCAGATCGACCGCAAAGTCACAAGTGCACCGCTGGGCTTGATTGTGCATACCTTGGCAGAAGTGAATGAACAGCTCAGACAAGGTCACTATTTTTTTAAGGATATCCGTGAAGAAGGCATCGAAATCTTTGCAGCTACCCCGAAGGAACTGGCCGAGCCGGGAGATCTGACCGATGAAGAACGCCGTGACATTGCACAGGGGCATTTTGATCATTGGTTTACGAGTGCACAACGATATATCTATTTTTATGAATGCTCTTTATCTGAGAAAAAATGGCTCAATGAAGCGGCTTTCAATCTTCACCAAGCCACGGAGCGATTTTTCGCCTGCACTTTGCTGGTTCTGACCAACTACCTGCCCAAAACCCATAATATCGAAAAGCTGAAAAAATACTGCGCAGAGCAAGACCATGCCTTTGCCGATATTTTCCCGATGGATGACAAATTCCACCGCCGCAGCTTTCGCCGCCTGCAACGCGCTTATATCGACGCCCGTTACTCAATGCATTATGAAATCACCGAAGAAGAGTTGGCGTATCTGCAAGGTGAAGTGGAAAAACTAAAAATGCTGGCGGGAGCAGTTTGTCTGCGGAAGCTGGAAGCGTAGTGGTTTTTCTATTGGTAAAGGACTCTGAGAGTTGAGCTATCAACGTGGGGCTTGGTGACGGTACAACGAAAAAAGTACTGGCAGAGTGTTTGCCGGACATGCGCCGACCAATAAAAGAGAGAAGGGCTGCGCTTTTAAATGATAAGGCTCAACTAGTTGATATTTTAGTGAAAGGAAGCCGAATCTCCAGAGATAAAACAAAAAAATACTTTTTGATGTTAAAGAGATTTCTGGACTTAATATTCTCTGAATAACTTGTTTTCAACAGCCCGTTTCGAGAAAATTATTGGCTGGCGCGTTAAATACCTAAAGGAGTAATAATGTCCCTCATTGCTAACACCCCGAAGCCGCCATACTATGCGGTAATTTTTACATCTCACCGCACTGAAGGTGATAACGGTTACGGCCAAATGGCAGATCGAATGGTTGAACTCGCAGCAAAACAACCGGGTTTTTTGGGCGTGGAGTCGGCACGAGAAGATGTTGGAATTACTGTTTCATATTGGTCTGACCTTGAGTCTATCAGGCAGTGGAAGGCAAATGCAGAGCACCAAGAAGCCCAAAGGCTTGGCCATGACAAATGGTATTCATCATTCAAAACCCGTATATCGAAGGTAGAGCGCGACTACGGCATTTAACAAACCAATGAATCCGGCCTTATGCGATTTGCTTCTTTCGGCGGCTTATTGAGATGTTAACCGCCTAAATAGGTTCACATAGAATGAATGGAATAGAACAACTTTCTGATGTAGAAAGATTAAAAACACTCAAGTCAATAAGGCTTTGGTTCCACCGATAACGAGTTTAAACCGTATCTAGAAAGCTATGCTGGAAGCTTGTGTTACAGAAGCTGATCGGCGTGTTGATGGCCTTAACGACTGGAGAATAAGGGCTTTCTATACGGCTCCTAAGACATATAGTGCTTAACTGATTGCATCATTTTTTGGAATGACGGGCACTCTAAGTGAGATGGTTGAGGGCAAGTTGCTACATGATTTAGGCTATCTCGTACCGCTTTTAGCCGTTTAATTTGCGCATCAATCTCTATCGTTTTTTGAGTAAGCAAAGCTCGGTCAATAGCCAATTCATCGTTTTCATTAAACATCGTTGAGATTTCACTGAGTGACAATCCAGCCAAACGCCCTAAAGAGATAATATTCAATTTGTTCAATACATTTGGCGCGTATTGCCGTCGCAGCCCTTTTCTACCAATAGAACGAATAAGCCCGAGTTTTTCATAATATCTCAGTGTTGAAGGTTTTAACCCAGACTCACTAGACACGGTCGCAATATCCATAAAATCCACCATTGACTTAAAGTCAACTTCAAGTTGTATCATGCGTGCCAATCTATCAAATTTTTGATGAAATACAATGAGGAATATCGAATGGATACAATGGCCTGGCTACAAACAATTCTGATTGGTATTGGTGCCACTCTGATTATGGATACATGGGCTTGTTTTCAAAAACGAGTATTAGGAATTCAGTCTCTCGATTATGCACTTGTAGCACGGTGGGTAAGTTTAATTCCAAGAGGGCAGTTGATTCATCATACAATAATGGACACAACACCTATACAAGGAGAAAAAATTTTGGGTTGGGCCCTACATTATTTGATAGGTATCGTTTTCGCCCTCGTTCATGTATTACTATTGGGCGAAGTATGGCTAATTGACCCGCATATTCTTCCAGCTTTGATAACCGGTATCGTTACTCTGATTTTCCCTTTCTGTATCATCCAACCTTGCCTTGGTTTTGGGATTGCAGCAAATAAAACGCCCTCACCATGGAAAGCCAGAGGGCTCAGTTTATTGGCTCACAGCTTTTATGGAATTGGCCTATTCTGGTCGGCTTTGGTATTGAACTATTGTTTCTTGTGAAATGGAGTAGACCTGATAACGAACGCTTGCCCTATTCCGTGTTGACTTGACCACTACAACATGAACTAGAATCAAGCATGAGTCGTCGGGGCAACTGCCATGACAATGCTGTTGCAGAGAGTTTTGTCCAACGACTAAAAAGAGAAAGAATAAAACGGAAGGTCTACATCACGCGGGATGAAGCTCGTATGGATATCTTCGAATACATTGAGATGTTTTACAACGTCAAACGTAGACATGGTTCCAATAATCAGTTGTCGCCTGTAGGGTATGAAAAGCGATATGAAAAAAGGTTAACGAGTGTCTACTGAGTTGGTGGCTATTCACGCCCCTTAACGCGGCGTTAGGCTAGCATCTTTGGCTACGGGAGAATTAATCATGACAGTGCCACTTGAATATGAACAAGCTTCAGCAAAATTTTATGAATACCTTGTTGATGCAAGAGATACATCAGGACTATGGAGTACTCATGTAACATACACTATGACGCAAAGTGTATTTCAAGTGTTCCGCCGAAGAATATCCATACAAGAAGCAATTGCTTTTGCTAATGTCCTTCCAACATGTCTCAAAGCCTTATTCGTTACCGACTGGGATGTTTATGAGAAAAAAGAAGCTTTTGAATCTCGTGAGAAAATGACAGAGGAAGTGAAACTATTACGAGCAGAACATAATTTTTCAACAGAAAATGCGATTCGCGATATAGCGCAAGCGTTGAGGCGTCATGTGAATGAAGAAGCTTTTGATAGGTTACTCTCACAACTACCAGAAGGTGCGTTGGAATTCTGGAAACCTTAATTTTTTCACCAGAGCCATACAAGGCGCTTAAGTCGGACTGCAAACCCATAGCGGTTTTGATTCAAATTGGCTAATGTGTTTACGGTGGTTATTGGGGGGGGGGTGGTGTTTGCAGCCACCACTTAGCTTAGCGTTATATGCCTAAAGGAAGAGTTATGGAAATAGCCGAAGAAAATAAACTAGAAGAGATTTTAAGGTTGGCTGCTGACGAGCCAGCCCATCGACCACAATTTTGTGAAGTCCTGCTAAGCTCACAGGTATTTTTGCTTGGTACAACTGGAGTGCCAAGCGCGGACGGAGAAGTGAATCTCGAAGCTGGTAGTAAAATTAAAATACAGCATTGGCAAAAGGCAGATGGATCACCTGTCATTCCATTCTTTTCCTCGCTGGGAGTGTTGCAAAAATCAATCGATAGCGAAGAATCATATTTGGCTCTGCCAGCACGTTCTTTATTTGAAATGACGCAAGGGGCTACGCTATTTCTTAACCCCAAATCAGACTATGGTAAAGAGTTTTTTCCTGAAGAAATTGCACATTTGTTATCTATAGGTATCAGTCAGGCACCATCCCGGAGAGTGGTAGAGAGAGAAACTAAGGTGCTTCTGGGGCAGCCTTCTAATTACCCATCAAAAATGATTGACTCACTTACCCAGCTATTGGCAAAGCATGGCAATGTTAAAAAAGCTTATCTGGCACTAATGCATGACACATCTGTTGATGAGAAACCACACCTAATAGTTGGCATTGAGGCAGATGGTGATATTGAAAAGGTTATGAGGGAGGCTGGCAACGTAGCTGGCGATACCACCCCTGAAGGAGAACCTGTTGATCTCTACAGGGTCAAGGGAGATGATTCAGGTCTTAGCCAGTACTTTATAAATCAAACTAAGCCATTCTACGAGAAAAAATGGGGTTCAAAGCTCAAATCGTGGTTAGGTATAGGCAAGGCATAACAAGGCGCAGCTAGGGACAAACCTACGCTGCGTTTCGGTCTGCCCCAAGCACGGCGTTATGTTTTACGAGGAAATTTGAACATGTCTAGTGATAATTCGTTGACTAAAAACCAACAAATAGATCCTTTTTCAGAGTCGTTTTCTTCCTTGTTGGTTATAGTGTTTTCTAAAAGTAATTCGAAAAACTTCCCTTTGGCACTGAACATCGCCCGAGGTGCAGAAAAGTTTGCAGAAACAAGTGTTGATGGAAAGACAACGTATAGCGTTTGTTTTGGAGGTAATCAGGTTGATGCCGCAAGAGCAATCGCATTTTTAGATTATGCTGCGTCTTGGAAAGGTGTTCAAATCTTTTCACGAGGTAGACTAAATAACTGTTCCTAAATGTAGATCACCGGAGAATAAAAAAGAAAGGAACTCGGTAGCGTTTGTGCGATCTGATTAGTCGCCAAACCCACAAATCAACAACCACTACCGAGAGCCATGATTCTAACATTACCTGACCGTGCAGAGCGACGCCGAATTATCAAAAAAATGCACAAGACAAAGGATAAAGACCATTATCGCCGTTTGAATGCCATATTACTTTTGGCTAGCGG